>JACAET010000005.1 GCA_013388685.1 Chloroflexota bacterium
GGATTGGTTTCTGCTTTCTTGTTCTCATGGCTCGCAATTCTACGGTAAACTCGGTCTTATCTGACCTGCTTTGCAAGCATACTACGTATCCGAAAAGTTATTTTTCTGTCAGGACTTAGCCGTCTGCAGACGGCTGGGATGAGAGAGGCGCAAGAATATTTTTCGGATAGACTCTAAAGTATCCAATCGCATGTTTTTAGAAATCCATTGGCACAGTCGGCGTTTTCTCACGCCGACGGGGACGTTACACTTGCCCTGCCGGGCAAGCGCCAGGGGAGAACGTCCGCTGCGCGTCGAATGATTTTCGACCTACTACTTGGAGGACAATCGTTACATTCAAGATACCGAATATGATGCTATAATACATTCAAGTTTACGAATATGAAAAATCAGGACATTTCCCAAATCTCCGAACAAATTGCTGCACCGCTTACCGCCATCGCATCGCCGCCGCGCGTCGCCATCCTGCTTGCCATCGGGCGCGGCGAAGCCTGCGTTTGCCACCTCGAAGCGGTACTTGGCTGGCGGCAGGCTTACATCTCCCAACACCTGATGTTCCTCCGTAAAGCCGACATCCTCGCCGACCGACGCGAAGGCCGTTATGTTTACTACCGACTGAAGAACGCCTCTCTTCTAGACCTCATCACTGCCGCCGCCTCCCTGAGCGGACTCTCCGCCGAAACCGTCTCCGCCCTCACCAACACGCAGACGCACCCCGCCTGCGAATGTCCGCATTGCACACCTGCGTTCATTCCCGCCGCGTCGTTGTAACGCGGACTTCACTTCACAAATCCGCGCGCGATCAATCCTGCAGTACCGAAGAAATGCCCACATGAACATTCTTTCCTTCCTCACTCAAATGCTCAATGGCGGACTTGGCAACCTGGCTGCCTATCTCGCCGCGCATGTTTTGTTATGCCTGTTGCCTGCCTTCTACATTGCGGGGGCGATGACCGCGCTCATCCCCAAAGAATCGGTTACACGCTTTTTGGGGCGCAATACCCCCAAATGGCTTGCCTACCCCGCCGCGGCATTGGCGGGATCCGTGCTGGCGGTTTGCTCCTGCACCATCGTTCCGCTTTTCGCGGGCATCTACAAAAAAGGCGCAGGCATCGGTCCCGCCATCACCTTCCTGTTCTTTGCCCCCGCCGCCAACATCCTGGCGCTGGTCTATACGGGCGGCATCATCGGCGTGGATCTGGCGTTTGCCCGCCTGTTCCTCTCGCTGGTATTCGGCATCGGCATTGGCATGATGATGGCGCTCATTTTTTCGCGGGAAGACATCGCCCACGACAAAGAAACCGACGTCCTGTTCGCAGGTCAGGGCAAGATGCGCCGCGCCGCGCTGGTCGTCCTGCTGATTTTGGTCGCCCTGCTGTTGGCTGGCACGTTCAAGATTGGCTTGCTGATCCATTCCTACGGGCAGGTCACGCTGCCCATCGCGGGCATGGATCGCTTCCAGGACTTCCTTTACCGTCTCGTCCCCTACGACGCCAGCAAAGGGCAGGAGGGCGTCACCGCCCAGGGCGCAATCCTCATCGGCTTGCTGATCCTCATCGGGCTGGCTTCGTGGAAAGGTCTCGATAACATCCACGAGGGCTTCACCGCCTGGACGTGGATTGCCATGGGGCTGGTCGCGCTGACCCTGCTCACCGCCGCAGTCGGCATGTCGCCGCACGCGGGCGGGCTGGACGTGCAATTCACCGGTCGTTTCTTCGGCGTACTGATCGCCATCGCCGCGCTGGTCTGGCTGATGTTCAAACGCCTGAGCGAAGATGAACTGCGCGATTGGCTGTGGGAATCATGGCGCTTCGTCAAGCAAATCTTCCCCCTGCTGGTCGGCGGCGTGTTCGCGGTCGGCGTGATCCGCGTCCTCATCCAGCCCGAGTGGATTCAAACTCTGGCGGGTCAGAACACCCTTCTCGGCAACCTGGCGGGCGTTCTCTTCGGCGTCTTCATGTACTTCCCCACGCTGGTCGAAGTGCCGATTGCCAAAATGTTCCTCAACCTGGGCATGCATCCCGGTCCCCTGTTGGCATACCTAATGGCTGATCCCGAACTCAGCCTGCAGAGCATCCTGATGATTTCGGTCATCATCGGGCGGCTCAAGGCTTGGATGTATGTAGCGTGGGTGGCGCTCTTCAGCACACTGGCGGGTCTCATCTACGGCGCGTGGGTAGACGGCATGCCGCTAGGGTTGCTTGCCCTGTATCTGGCTGGAATGCTTGTCATGCTGGGATTTGCCCTATGGTTGGTCAACCGCCATAACGAACGAAGAGCCGCTGCTCTTTCTGCCGACTAATTACCGCTTACCAATCGCCAATTACACGCTACAACTCACCCACCGAAAGGAGAAATTCTCTTATGCTCACCATCAAAGTTCTTGGTTCCGGCTGTGCCAATTGCAAGCGCGTGGAACAAATCGCCCAAAAGGTTGTTGCCGAAATGGGCTTTCAAGCCGAAATTGTCAAAGTCACCGACTACAAGGACATCATGGCATACAACGTTCTGTCCACGCCCGGGCTGGTCATCAATGAAAAACTGGTCTGCGCCGGACGCATCCCCACGCCCGCCGAAGTGACCACCTGGCTGTCAGATGCCGCCATGCAGGAAGCGTAAAAATGGCTTGAACTGTAGTGCAAAAAATGTCCTGAAAGGAGGACGCCATGAAAATCGAAATTCTGGGAACCGGCTGTTACAATTGCGTCGAACTGGATATGTTGATTGCCGATGTTCTCAAAGAACTCGGCAGAACCGACGTGGAGGTGGTGCGCGTGGACGACGAGAAGCGCATCCGTCACTACATGCCGCTGGATGAAATCCCCGGTCTGGTCATTGACGGTGTGCTGGCAAGCACGCGCGAACTTCCCGCACGCGAAACGCTGGCGAAATGGCTTTCTGGCGTCTCTGAACCGGGAATGGCGTAGCCCATCATGCTCATCGAAACCTATGAAGTCGAAGTCTTCACCCCGCCTTGCGAGCCAGGTGCGGAACGGTTCTCGGCGGTGGCGCGCTTGACCGTTGACATCTCCGACGTCCTGCCGTATCTCAACGCCACGTTGCGCGGCGCGATCTATCTGCCCGAAGCCAAAGCCCTGACGTGGAAGAAGGGCGGACATAACATCGCCTTTCATGCCTACGAAATCGCCACTTCCAATGTGGAGGATCGCGACGGCGCGGAAAAGGAACTGCGCGGACTGATCAAACTGGTCAACCGCACCTGGGAACGCCGCGCCGAAATCACACCCGATACCACCACACGCCAGCGTCCGACGCCGATGGCGATTTATAAACTCCTTCCCAACACCAACTGTAAGCAATGCGGCGAGCCGACCTGTTACACCTTTGCCCTGAAACTGGCAGCCTCTCAAAAGAAACTTGCCGACTGTCCGCCGCTCTCCGAGCCGCAGTACGCCGAAAAACGCGCTGCGCTGGAGGAAATCGTCATCGAAACACCCGCGATGTGAGCTTTAACCATTTGATCACATCTCAATTCCCCGGATATGGTAAAAGTGAACATCGCAGCCAGGATGCACTGCTACAGTTTTCCCGATCCCGCGCTGACCGATGACATGGATGATTTTCGCAAGGTGCGCGATGATATCGGGTGTGAAATCCCCCACCTGTGAATGCAGGTTGGGCAAATTTTGAGTGCGGAGGTCTCTCATGTCTGAACTTGCAGTAACCAAAGCAGCAACGCCAAGCCTGAGCAAACAACTCTCCTTCCTCGACCGCTATCTGACGCTGTGGATTTTCCTGGCAATGGCGGTGGGCGTGGGGATTGGATTCTTATTCCCGCAGGGGGTCGTAAAGTTCAACGAGGTGGTCTCAGTCGGCACGACCAACGTCCCGATTGCGATTGGCTTGATTTTGATGATGTACCCGCCCTTCACCAAAGTCAAATATGAAGAACTGGGCGATGTCTTCCGCAACAAGAAGGTGTTGACGCTCTCGCTGATTCAGAACTGGGTGATTGGACCCATTCTGATGTTCGCCCTGGCGATCATTTTCCTGCGCGGCTACCCGGAATACGCCGCCGGGCTGATTATGATTGGCTTGGCGCGCTGTATTGCGATGGTCATCGTCTGGAACGAATTGGCGCACGGCGATACCGAATACGCGGCGGGTCTGGTGGCGTTCAACAGTATTTTTCAGGTTTTGTTCTACAGCGTATACGCGTGGATTTTCATTACCAAGCTGCCGCCGCTGTTTGGTATGAGCGGCACAGTGGTGGACATTACCATCGGCGAGATCGCGAAAAGCGTATTCATCTACCTGGGCATTCCGTTCCTGGCGGGCTTCCTCACCCGCTTGTTTTTGATGCGCGCCAAAGGCAGAGACTGGTACTACAAGAACTTCGTGCCGAAGGTCAGCCCGCTCACGCTCATTGCCCTGCTCTTCACGATTGTGACAATGTTCTCGCTCAAGGGCAATCTGATCGTGCAGATCCCGATGGACGTGGTACGAATCGCCGTCCCACTCCTGTTTTACTTCGTGCTGATGTTCCTGATTTCGTTCTTCATGGGACATCGTCTCGGCGCGGACTACTCCAAGACGACCACGCTCTCCTTCACCGCCGCCAGCAACAACTTCGAATTGGCGATTGCGGTAGCAGTGGCGGTCTTTGGCATCAACAGCGGTGCGGCGTTTGCGGCGGTGATTGGTCCGCTGGTGGAAGTGCCTGTGATGATCGGGCTGGTCAATGTGGCATTCTGGCTGCAAAAGAAGTGGTATCCGCAAGCCGCGTCCGCTCCTGCCATGGTTGCGGCGGCGCAGGAGGCTTGCCCGCCCGATGAGGCGCTGGTGAGATGAATTAAATGATTGCTGCCCGCGAAATGCGATACGATTGGATGTAAGAAAAGAATCCGAAGCCGACGACCGGGGTCGTCACGCCGCGGTGTGTGCACATCAATTGCCGCGCCCGGTTTCTTCCAACACCTTCAGAATAAACTCCGCCGTTCGTCTGCCGGATGTGCCATCGGTGAAGGTGATTTCGTTTGCGATGAAATTGAGGCGTTGGGCAGAATCAATTGTGCGGTCTTTCAGATACGAATTCAGGGCATTGCGCAGTTCAGTTTCATGCGTTACAACGAGTCCGGCTTTGGCGTCTCTGAATCGCTTGTGGGTGGGCCAGTCGCCGATTTCTTTGAGAGAGAGCGAAAATTTCTTTGGATGATTCCAGCCGTTGGGTGAATCGATGACCGCGGCGACGATGGGCGTGTCGTGCACGGCGGCTTCGACCACCATTGTGGAGTAGACGGTGACGAACACGTCGGAATACGCCAGCATGGAGGCTTTTTCGTCCATGTCTTCGCCGCCATAGTAGCCGAGCGAGCCGCCCAGCGGCTTGGGCTGGACGACGTGAACGTGCGGATATTTCTTCTCCAGCTCGAACACGCGCCGGCGTTCCTCGGCGAAGATTTTGGGCTTGTCTTGAAAATGACTCGGGTGCAGGCGAATCAACAACTGTGAAGGTTCGGCCAGTGAGTCAGAGGAAACCAGTTTCGCCAGCGCTTCGATGTTCGGGAAGTTGGGCGCAAAGTGGACGAAACTGCTGGCGTAGGAAATCAACTTGCGGTTCGGGTCAAGGTTGTGTAGTTTGAAATACTCTTCACGCGGCATGAGCCACTGTTTGCGGAAGTAGCCGTCATACGAGGGGATGCCGCCGATGTGGACGCGGTCTGGGTTCCAGTCTGAGCCGAAGACCAATTCGTCTTTTTGCAATTGAGACCAACAGGTTGCCCACTGCACGTCCGCGCCTGAGACGCTGTACGAGGATGGATTATCCCAGCCGACGATGACGGTCATGTTGGGGATGCCGCGGCGGGCAGATTCGCGCAGGAGGTAGCGGTCCATGCGCCAGCCGGGGGTGGAGGCGATGACCAAATCGGGTGGGTAACGCTCGAAGAGGTCGGTGTAGAGTCCGGGGTCGGGGGTGAAGCGGTTTTGAATCCGCACGAGGAGTTTGCGCGCCCAGGCAAAATTCCGCAGGAGGAGAATCGCCAGCGCGGAGGGAATCCAAATGCCGAGGCGAAACTTCCACGAGTTCTCCGCCCAGACTTCCCAGAGGTGGCTGTCCATGGCTTCGGTGTTGATGCGGCGCGAGCCGCCGACGCGGCGCAGGTAGGCGAGCAGCCATTGCAGGCGCGGGTTGACTTTTCTGGCGTAGTCGTTTGCCTGTTTGAGGCGCAAGCCTTCGAACGTTAAGCCAGGTCTTGCGAAACGTTCTGCGATTTTGTCTTTGGTGTCGTCGTCGGTGAGGAGGACGACTTCGACGCCCGCCTCGAGCAGAGTCGGGACGACGTCGCTTTGCAGGAAGTAGATGATTGCCATGCCGTGGTCGGCGGAGATGAAGATGCGTTTGGTCATGTAGTTTGATAGTCTGATAATCTGATAGCGTGATGGCCGGGGAGCCGTCTACGAATAATACCAACTGAAAATCTTGTTATACACCGCCAGTAAAATCTTCTTGATAAATCCAACTTCCAGGAAACGCTTGCCCAAACCTGCCTTGTGTTTTTTATTTTGCGCTTTCAACTCTCCCCTCAAATATCCCAGCGTATTGGACATGTTCATCGCCAGCGGGTCAGAGACCATCAGGCGCAGCAAGCCGGCGTCATTCATGCGCTTGTCCAATTGGCGCACCTGTCCCATCGGCTTGTCCATGTCGAAGGGCAGGAATTGCTGAAGCGTGGATTTGTAGGCAGTGAATTGCCAGTGTGAAGCGCCCGCCATCGCAGTCACGCTTTTATACACTATTCTCCAATCTCTGGTCTCTGCGTACACTTTTTTGTTCTCTTCCTCGGTTTGCCCAAGCGAGAGATTGAACTCCAGAAAAGTTTCCCAGGGGATGAATTGACCCTCTTCGAGCGTCGCATTTTCACGCGCCCAGTCGAGTGTGGCGGTGTAAAACTCCGGCGGCGTGCGGAAGGGGCGCGTCGTGACCATGCCGACGTTGGGGAAGGTTTCGAGAATTTCCACCGAGCGCGAAAGCCACTTCGGCGAGAACAGCACATCGCTGTCCGTGTACGAAATGATCTCGCCCGGCGCGCCGCCGAAGATGACATTCCATGCGCCGCCCTTGCCTACGTTCTTCTCGGAGAGAATCAAATATTGGATTCGCCCCTCTTCCTTTTCGCGCACAAGGTAATCGCGCACTTCAGCGCACGAGCCGTTATCGAAGACCATCAGGTCGAAAGGCAGTCCTGCATCGTTCCTCATGGAATCCAGACACACTTTCAGCACGTCGAGGGTCTCGGCGTAGAATCCGCTCAGGAAGGGGATGTAATTCAAAAGCGCAACCGTGATCCGCTCGGGTTTGGCTACGGTTTTGACGAACTTGGCGGGGTTTTGGCCTTTTCTCATTTTCGATTTACGATTTTTTGGATTCGCTTCCGCCATCGCTTGGGGCGGACGAGGTTTTCGACTACGTTTTCGGGGAGGAAAAAGAATACGGCACGCAGGAACAGCTCGAATTTTCGCGCGGAGCGGGCAGCCGTCATCTTTGGGCGAATAAGTTTATCACCGACCAGTTGGTGCGTTGCATCTAAAATCGTGTAACGAATGTTCGCCTGTCCGCCCGCAAGGCGGATGTTTTCGTTTGTCTCAGGATGTCCGTAGTGCGGTTTACCTTCGGGCAAATGGGAGTAATCGTGGTTCTGGTGGACGATCATCACCGACGGCGTGCAGTCAATCACCGCCCAGCCTTCCCTGCGGGCTTTGTAGATCATCCAGTTGTCCCAGCCGGCGCGGCCGATGGTGAAGTCGGGGATGTCGGTGTAGCAGGATGGAGGGAAGAGGAAGAAGTCGCTGCCTGCGGGACGGTGGAGTGTACCCTGACGATGGACAATGGACGATAGACGATTTTGCCAGCCGGGCGAGAAATCGAGCGGTTCTGTCACGTCCAGGTCCCAGCGCTGGCTGACGAGAATGTATTTGTCCCGCAACATATGTGACTGTCGCGCCGCTTCCACAAAATCGGGCATGAGGATCATGTCTGCGTTGATGATGCAGAGCAATCCGCTGTTTGAGTTTTCACGCGCCAGTTGGAACATGGACGAGATGAGCGGTGTGCCGTTCTCGTTACGTTCTACGTTTCGGATATGCTTCACGCCCAGGTCGCGGGCGGCTTCAGTTAGACCCTCTTCCTCGCCAAGCAGGATGACTTCGACATCGGGAAGCAGGGTCCATGAACGGATCGCGTTGCGTTGAATCATCGCGATGTGCGGATTGGTGAAGGGTTTGGGAGCGGAGAATAAAGTTATCAAAGTCATCAGTCATCAGTGTTCAGTACCGCAACATTCATGTTGCCCTCACGGGCGCAAGATAACTCTTGCGGTACTGATTAACATGAATTCGGTATAAGCGGGCGGACGTTAGAGAACATCCCCCTACGCCTGCGTAAAAGACGCTCTCTAGCGTTGGACAGCATGTCTTTTTCCTTATCCCGAACTGACGTGATTACTCAAGCGCGCGTTGATCAATATCTTTGAGGGTTTTGTGTTGCACACCGGCGTTGATCCTCATCAAGTTGGGGTTATCGTGAACTAAATCGAGTACTTCTTTCCATGAAAAATCATCGCGCCCATCGAAGCGAGCATAGACCTGGCGCATGAATTCCAAATCTTCGGGGGTGTCCACCGTCCAGCGATAGTCGCCGAAGTCGGTGGTGTGATGGAGCAGGGCGATGCGAAAGCCGCGCGGGGAAATTCCAGTATGAAGTAATCTGTTATCAGTAATCAGTTCAACACCTTCGTAGAAATACGGCATGACGTGTTCGCGTTGGTGGGGCTCTGCGGCTTCTTTCCAGGCACGTTCCAACGCGGCAAAGGTGCAGACTTCGGTATCCAGCCCAATCGGATACGTCCGTCCCCATGGCGGCGGGAGGCGGTTAGCGGCAAAATCATATCCGCCATCGAGCAGTGTGTTGACGCAATCGTCAATCAAGGCCGGGTCAATGACGGGACAATCCGCTGTGATGCGGACAACAACATCTGCCTTCGCTTCTTTCGCGGACTGGTGGTAGCGGTCCAGCACATCGTAGAGACTGCCGCGCGTGAAGGGGATTCCGCTGAAGTCGCAGTATTCGGCCACGGGGTCGTCGGAGGGATCGGTCGTGGTGGCGAAGATGGTTTGGGAAACGGAAGCAGACCGCGAGGTCCGGATGAAGACGCGTTGTAACATCGGTTGCCCCGCGATGTCGGCAAGAATCTTTCCGGGCAAACGTGAGGAGGACATGCGTCCCTGAATGATGGCGACTACGTTTTTTGTCATGGTGTCACTTTGTCGAATTTGTCCTGGATAAAATGACCGCGGACGACCGACGGTGGACGGTGGTCAAGAATCTCGAGCCTCCGATGGAATTGGAAGCGGAATCACGAATCCCTTAACTCTAAATTTTTCGACATACTCGCGCACGATCCAATAATCGAGACCGACCTGTTCGGCGATGTCGAAGATGGTATGTTCGCCCTCGAAGCGCATCATAATTTTTTCGATGGCGCGGTTGAGCACCCAGTTTTCGCGCCAATCTACCCACAGACCGTAACCGCTGAGAAAGACGGGACCGCGGAAGGTGCGCTTGGGGATGTAGTTGCTGGCATAGATGCGGATGATTTCTTCGGCAATCTGCGCCGCGCCGACGAGCATGTCTTCGTGGATGATGTCGAGATTGTCGTCGGTGGTGTGGTATTCATCATAAGGATAACGATTCAGCGAGATACAGGGCACGTTGACGCCCGGTCCGTTGATGACGCGCTCGTCGTTGGCGGGCGCGGCGGCGAAGTCGCGTTCTTCGTGCTCGACGTTGCGTAATTGGTAATTGGTAATTCGGTCGAGCAAGTGGTTATGCTGACGGGTATGATGCCAGGCAATTTTGTTGCGATTACCCGTCATCTCCATGAAAATGCCGCCGCGCAGATTCGGGATCAGCGACTCATTGTGCGCGAGCCAGGCGATCGTGCCGATGGTCTCAGGTCCGAACCAAAAGCGGACGCTCATTGAGCCGGGCGGCAAAGGCTTTTTGGCGAGCCGCCGCGCTAACTCGATGGCGCTGACCACGCCCGCGCCGTCGTCATTGGCTTGCATAGGGTGACAGGTATGCGCCTGGACGAGGAACTCGCCCGCGGCGGAGTTGGGTCCACCTTGCGGATGGATCACTGCAGTGGCGACTTTGAATCCCTGCGCGGGATCGGTGAGAAACTCCGATTTGATGACCGCATGATACTTTTTATCGCGTGGAAGTTTATCGAAAAGATTCTTCGGCAGGCAGAAGCCCCAGTCGCGTTCGTAATATTTGAAGACCCATGGCACGGCATGCGGACGTTTCTCGTTGAAATGGAGGTGCGGTTGGAGTTCTTCAAAGGTCAAGACTTTATCTATAGGCAACGAATACGAAACAATGTGCAGCGGATTGTCCTTGAAGTCCACGATCCGTTCGCCGTTACCTCGACCTTGCTCAGTGCTAGCTTCCGTTTCCAGATACGCCTCATGGACAACGTAACGCTCCGGCACTTTCCACGTCCAGACGGGAGTCAGCGGGGCGTAGGTTTCGATGGTGTAGTTGGACGAGTCGGGCATGTACGAGCCGACGATCTCCAATGTTTTGTCCTGACCGTCTGAGGCGAGGGTGCGATGCAGGGGGAAGAATTCTGCGAGGATAGATTTGAGGGAGGTGTAGGGTTTCATAAAATCATTTTGCCACGGATTTCACGGATTATCACGGAAAAACCATTTTTTAACCGCTCAGTCACGAAGACACTGAGAAAATTTAAAACTCCGTGACTCAGTGTCTCCGTGGTTAGAGCTTTGAGCCTTTAAAAACATCAAAGAAGAATCCGTGTAAATCTGTGTCAATCCGTGGCTAAAGCTCTTTCTCAATCTTTCTTGATGTAATACAACAAATGCGGATCGCGCCTCATCTCGCGCGCCGTGAACGCATAGACTTCGTTCGCCTTCATCAGTTTCACATCCGCCTCGCCAATCTTGCGGATCTTCACGATCCCCGCCTGCTCCATCAACGCGCCCATCGGATCCACTTCGGTGATGACGCCTTTATCAATGTCACGCACGAGCATCTCGAACGTATCTACATACGTGTTGCCGTTTTCATCCGTCACCTGACCCGTGAACTGCTTGAGGAAGCGGTAATCCACGCCTTCCATTTGTTCGATGTGATGGAAGAAGGTCATGCTATTGGTGTACGAAAGCCCAATGATCATAATCTTCCCGTCCAGGTCGCGCAGTTTGCCGAAGACCGAGTTCCGCTCGTAGGCGCTCTTGTAACGCAAACTACCGAGCATCTCGGCCTGTTTCCCCAGCACTGCAAACGAATAGAACGGATGAAACACCCGCTTCGCGCGCGGGTCGGTCCGCACCAGTTCGGTCAGCACGCCCATCTTCGAGGGCGTCGTGCGCACATCCCAGGGTTCGCCCTTGTTGAAGCCGAAGTTGAAGGTTGGCATGATCAGCGTCCCGTCCCTGTCGGTGTCGAGCGCCGCCTCCAGCGCGCGGATGACCGTCTGCGGTCCGCCGTCCACTTCGCCCAATGATTTATATGAACTATGCACGAGCAGCGTATCCCCCTCATTCACGCCCAATCCACGAAATCCATCAACCAATTGTTCGAACGTTAACATGATCTATTCTCCAGAATTCCAACTCTGCAACCTTTATCTACCCTAACGCACGCCTCACTCTTAACCGACGCCTGCTTCTCCTCAACAATCCTTCTCTCCTCTTATTCTTTTCTCAGCGTCTCTGCGTCCCGGCGGCTGACAACCTTCTCATACGCCTCGAGAAGTTTACCAAAATTCTTCTGCCAATCCGCCCGTTCTTCTGCCGTCTTTCGCGCCCGTTCTCCCATCTTCCTGAACTCTCGTTGATTATTTATCGCGTATAAAATCTTCTCTGCCAAATCATCCACATCCCCATCGCGGAACAACCAGCCGTTGACGCCGTGCTCGATCCATTCCCTGTTGCCGGGAATATCCGACACCAGGCATGGCAGTCCGCTTGCCAGCGCCTCCAGCAGCGTGACCGAGGTGCCGTCCACGTGCGAGGGGGAAATGTATAAATCTGCCATGTGATACCAGCGCGGCAGATCTTTATATCCAACCTGCCCTCCAAAATGGACCCATTCCATCACCCCGCCGTTCATCAGAATCTGACGAAGATAGGCTCCCTGTGATCCGCCGCCCAGCAAAATAAGGTTCACGTTTGGGTTAACCGCCGCCACTTTCACAAACGCCTTCGCCAGCACATCCATGCCATAAATGGGTTCCCAGGTCCGGCTGCAGAAGAGCGTGATTGCTTTTGACCGCCGACCACGAACCGCGAACCGCGCTTTACCGTCTGCGGTCTTCCGTCTGTGGTCAGTCTTCGGATGAAAATGATCCAAATCAATTCCCCACGGAAACACCACCGTGTTTTCAGGCTTCATCCCAAACGCAACCGCCTTCTCGCGCGTCACATTGGCGTCGCTCGTGAAATACGCGCTGCGCTGTAAGGTGTAACGCGTCACCCATCGCATCCATACGCTTTTATCCGCCTCCATTACCAGATCATACCCCCACGACATGGACAACAGGCGGCGGAATCCGCTCAAGGCAACAAGGAACGCACAATTCTGTATCGGTCCCGCGTGGATGAGGTCGGGTTGAATCTCTCGAATCACGCGGCGCAGGTCGAAGGTCAGGCGGGGAACGTCGCGCCAGCGGAACTCGCTCCGCCCGCCCGCCCAAAGAATCTGCCGCACGTTTTCAGGGACGGGGCGGTCTTCCATCTGGCGATGGTTTGCTTCGAGTTTCAAATAAAAAATCTCGTGCCCCGTCTTCGACAACGAGTTCAAGAACCGAAAATCGTGAGGGGTGTAGTTTCGAGAAAAATATAAAATACGCATGAAGTGATTCGACCACGAAGGACACAAAGGTCACGAAGGATTCTTTGTAACGAATCAGAAACTTTATGCCCTTCGTGTCCTTTGCAGATAACTTTTACGCTCCTAAATCCGTCCAGCGCAGTTCCTTGCCTTTCGGCAAATCGGTCAATGCCCTGGTACCAACGACATTCGGAATCTCATGCGGTTTGATTGCGCCCGGCGTGGCGGGACGCAGCACGTCAATCATCTCGCGCGTGAAGACTTCGCCCGCTTTGATGTCGCGCGCCGCCCGCAGACAACGCCTCTGCACGATCTTCGTCTCCTGCTCGTTGCCGGCGATGAATTTGTCGGAGGAGCCCAGCGCCCGTTCGAGCTGACGCGTTTCTTCCACCATGTGTGCCCAGTCTGCGGGGTTCAACGCAAACTTGTGGTCGGGTCCTTCGCGGTCGTTGTTGTCCGTGAAGTGACGCTCGATGACGCGCGCGCCCAGCGTCACTGCGCCCAGAACCGTCGCGTTGCCGTGCGTATGGTCGGAGAGACCCAGCACCACATCCGGGAACATGGCCGCGTACGTCTTCAACACGTTCAAATGGATGTGGTCGAAGTTTTCAGGGCTGGCGGTGTAATTGGTATTGCACTGCATCAGACACAACTGCTTGTTGATTTTGAGAATCGCATGAACGGCGCGCTGCACGTCGGCAATATCCGCCGCGCCGCTGGCGATGATCATCGGCTTGCCCTTGGATGCCATATGCTCCAGCGTTTCGATCCAGTCAATTTCGCCCGAGCCAGCCTTGTAGGCAGGGATATACGGGTCTACGTGTTCGATGGAGTCATAGTCGTAGGGCGAGGTGAAAAAGTGGATGCCGACTTTGTCGCATTCCTCTTTCAGGATGGGCGTCCAGTCCTGCGGAAGCGAAGCGGCGGCATACACTTCCGTCACCGATTTCTTCCACTTTGCCTGATGGCTGACTTTGGAATTCATGTGATTGAAACCATATTCCGAAACAATCTTGGGAGCCTGAAAGTGCTGGAACTTCGCCGCATCCGCCCCGGCTTCCTTGGCAAGGCGGATGAGCAGTTTTGCGCGATTCAGGTCGCCGTCGTGGTTTGCGGCGATATCGGCGATAAAGTATGTCGGGTGATCGGGTCCGATCCAGCGGTCTTGAATTCTGAATTCCATAGGATTCTCCTTTTATTATGAGCGTTCGGGCGATTTGAATTCGATCATGACTGTTGATAACTCCTGATTTTCTGTGGATAACCTTGCTGAAACTGGGCATAAAACCCCTCCAAACCAGTGGAGAAATCGGGGAGAGGGCGCCCCAGATCTGTGGACAGTTTGTGGACAGACAGCCATAAATTGTGGGATCGTTTGGCGGTCAACCCCGATCGTTCGACGGACTGCGGCTCGATGAGGCTTTCTCTCAGCCCAAACTTGCGCGCCACCTCCACCCCGAACTGATACTTGCTCATCGGCTGCGCCCCCACCACATGATACAAACCATGCAGATCTTTCTCGAGCATGGCGATGAGCGTCCGCGCGAGATGATTGACCCACATCGGGCAAAAGATGACATCGGTAAATCCGTAAACGGGTTTCCCCTCGCTCAGGTTGTTGACGAAGAACTCGCCGAGACTGCGCCATCCGCCCAGTGACCAGCCGTAAAAGTTGACTCGCGCAATGATGGCTTGCGGATTGACCGATTGAACGGCACACTCGCCTTCGAATTTGGTTTGCGCATACACGCTTTGGGGGTTGGGGGCGTCCTCTTCGGTGTATGCGCCTTGCTTCGTGCCATCGAACACTGCATCGGTGGAGAGATGGACGAATTTGATTTTCCGTTCGGCGCATGTCGCTGCCAGTTCACGCGGCAGGTCTGTGTTGAGGATTTTCGCCTGGTCGGGATATTTCTCGCACTCGTCGAGGTTCGCCATTGCCGCGCAGTTGATGACCCAATCGGGCTCGGTTGAATCCAGCATGGGTGTGAAGGCTTCGGTATTGAAGAAATTCGTTTCGATCACCTGAAACGGAGCGGATCGCAGCCTGCCCCTGTCCACGCCAATGACTTCATGCTCGCGCATGGTTTCCATCGCGAGGTTGATTCCGAGCAGTCCGCTTGCGCCGGTGATCAATAGTTTCATGTGTCCTTTGGTATGTCACCCTCCCGAAGAACATCGGGACGATGTGAGCGCCAGCGAAGGGTCTCTTATGTCGTGGTAGAGATTCTTCGCCGCTTCGCGGCTCAGAATGACATAATAAAGAATTATCCTTCCAACTTCCCCTGCCTGAACAACTCCTCGAACGGCTCCACAAATTTCTTGATTCCTTCGATGTCGAGCCATTCGGTGTTGTTGTCGCTGGTATAAGTGAATCCTTCGGGGAGCGGCTTGCCCCTGTCCTTCCACGAGTAACCGAACCACGACGCCTCCGCAGGCTGGATGACGTACATGCGCTCGAGTTCCACGGTGTGACGGGCTTCGTCTTCGGAGATCAAATCCTCGTGCAGTTTCTCGCCGGGGCGGATGCCGATAATTTCGATCTTCGCATTCGGCACGATGGCGCGCGCCAGGTCTATGACTTTGGTGCTGGGAATCTTCGGCACGAACACCTCCCCTCCCTCCATTTGCTCGACGCACTCGATGACGAACCTGACTCCCTGCTCCAGCGAAAGCCAGAAGCGCGTCATACGTTCATCCGTGATGGTGACCGTGCCGTTCGCGCGCTGTTTGAGGAACAACGGCACGACCGATCCGCGCGAGCCGACGACATTCCCGTATCGGACGCACGAGTAGCGGGTGGCGGTGCCTGCGGCGTAGGCGTTGCTTTGCACGGTCAATTTTTCGGCGGCGAGTTTGGTCGCACCGTATAAATTCGCCGGGCTGACGGCTTTATCGGTACTGATGGTCATAACCTTTTTCACGCCCGCATCCAGCGCGGCTTCCAGCACGTTTGCCGTGCCGATGATGTTGGTTTTAATGGCTTCCATGGGGTTGTATTCACAGGCGGGCACCTGTTTCAATGCCGCCGCATGGATGACAATATCCACACCGTGCATGGCGCGGACGAGCCGCTCACGGTCGCGCACATCGCCAATGAAGTAGCGCAGGGACGGATGATCGAACCCGTGCATCCGCATTTCGTGCTGCTTCAACTCGTCGCGGCTGAAGATGATGATCTTCCTCGGCTGTTTTTCCTCGAGCAGGGTCTGCGTGAACTTCTTGCCGAACGAACCCGTGCCGCCGGTAATGAGTACGACTTGATTTTTCCAGTCCATAATTTCTCCTCATGTCACACCTGCACTTGCGCCAGGTGCAAGTGTTGCGAGCAACCAATGGGGAGCGCAGCAATCCTCACCTGTAAAAGAGATTGCTTCCCGAAGGTCGCAATGACATTCTTTACTTTATCGCTTCGAACAAGCCGGAATTCTTCGAGATCAATATTTTACCTTTATGATTCAACGTATCCTGTAATTCCAGTTTCAGTTTCTCAAGTTTATCTTCCCGCAGATTGGAAGCGGGAACCGCCGAGCGGATATAGGCAAGCAGCGGCTCCAATTCGGTGACGTGTAAATCATCTTCATACCCTGAGACTGTCACTTGCGAAAAGAACGACTTTAACAGTTTCATTCCATTCTCGAGCAGGAATGAATTGACAACCGTGCTGACGTAATGACCGCCGCCCGCAACATCGAGCCAGTCGTTCATCTCTTGCATGTGTTTCTCTCCAACTGTCGTAGCGAAGAAGCGCCCGCCTGTTTTCAAGACACGTCTGATTTCACCAAGCGCCTTTTGTTTATCGGGGACATGATACAGCATGTGATTGGCGATGACTGCATCAAACGTTTCATCTTCAAATGGAATGTTCTGCGCATCAATTTCTTTGAACTTGTAAGTGCGTCCCGTGACGACGAGATTTCTCCACGCTGCATCGAGCATCCCCGGAGAAAGATCCGAGAGGGTGATGTCCCAGCCGGAGGGGACGCGTGAGGCGTTCTCCTTCCACAAATATCCCGGACCGCATCCCAGTTCCAGAATCTTGGCATTTGCAGGCAGTTTGAGAATTCGGTCAAAGACCCACGTCAGCCAGCCATACGGATTGGTGCTGAAGCGTTTGTGGAGTTCCACCCGCGCGTCGAGGTTGGACGAGTCCTTGTATTGATCAGTCTTGAGGTAATGCTGGTCGGTGAATTTGGACATCTTATTTTTTGATCACGATCATTGGATACTGCCCGTTCTCGCCGAAGAAGCCAGGGAAGGTCTCTTCGAACCGGAAGACAAAACGCAAAAAGGCTTTGCCGCCCAACTGCGAACGTACAAACCAGCGCATGAAGCGCGGACTCAAACTGCGCCACGGATAAATCTCGAACTTCACTACATCCTTCAACTCATTCTTCAGCCAGCGCGGCGTCATCTTTTCGACGAACGTGCCAGTCTGCTCTTCAGCCGCAGACCAGTCCTTTTTTTTCTTTTTGGCAGAACGACCCGTGAACAAACGTCCCAATGCAATGAGCGGTTCCGCTAGCCGCATCAGCAGGGGATTATGCCAGCCATTGACCACCACCCCGCTCCTGCCGGGCTTCAGCACGCGGAGCAGTTCCAGGTAGGCGCGTTTGTGTTCGCTCAGCGGCAGGTGATGGATGGCGTGCATCGAAACCACACCGTCGAAAGTGTCAGGCTTGAAGGGCAGGTTGGCGATGTCCGCGACGATGAAGAGTCCCTTTTCACCGAGGCGATTGCGGGCTTCTTTCAGGGCGGTGATGGAAATGTCGGCACACAGGCGATACTTGTACCCCTCGGAATACGTCAGATATTCGGGCCACTGCACGGGACCTGAACCCGCATCGAGCAGGATGTCACCGCTGGGAGCAAGATGCCGCTTCACGCGCATGTGACAGTTGTGGATGTACTCGCGCGAAACCGGGCGCAGATCTTCGTAGCGGGCGTTCTGGTACAACCCGTCACCGACTTGCGACCAGCCGATCTGGTCATAGAACTCGCGTACTTGTTGTTTGGTGTTTTCGCTCATCCGAAACTTTAGCCATTGATCTCACAGATTTTTTTTCGTAGATGTTAGAGTGTGTATGCAAATTCCGTGGTCTTGATACGGCGGCGGTCGAGTAGCCCGTAAGGGCGTACCGAGACCTCGCCGCCTGCTCGACCACCTTCAAAAAGTATTTTGCATACAGACCCTAGTATTACACCGCAAAGTTGATTTGCGTGTTGGCAAACCGTCCACGAATATTCGAAACCGGGCGCGTGTAGGACAAGTCTCCGACTTGTCCGCGCAAGTCAGAGACTTGCGCTACGCGGCAGCATGGAAGCGAGGGTCACTTCCACGTAAACGGCTCGCCGACCAGGAATTTGAACGTATCACCAAATTGACTCATCCCTTCGTCGCTCAATACTTTCTCAAGCGACCACACTTCAAGGTCATCCCAAAAGTTCATCAGACGCCACGGGAAGGGACGCGGGTACTCGAAGAAGAAGCGGTAGGCGTAGTTCCAGGCTTTGGCGGTTTGTTCATCGGTCAAGCGGTGGGCGGGCAAATCAAACAATACCTGTTCGAGAAGGGCAAAATACTCGTCCCAGGTGTTTGGGTCAAGGGTGAAGCCGCGCCCGCGATAGTGCGTCTTGCCGCACACAATCACGGGGATGCCGTTCATGGCAGTCTCGACGCCGACGGTGGTTGTGTATGCCAGACCGAGATTGGCGATTTCGATGAGGTCGTAGGTGTTGACGGGGTCGAGCGCGCCGATGACGTGAATGTGACGGGGGATTTCGGGCAGCGCCTCGCGCACTACCGTCCCCATGGATTTTGCCTGAGGGACGAGTTTTTCGCCGGGGTGCACGCGGATGACGAGTTGCACGTCGGTGCGGTTGGCAAAATATTGGACGGTTTTCGTAATCCACTCGGACATGGACGAGGCGAAGAGGTTGCGTCCCAGGGTGAGGCTGTCGCCCAGCACGTTCGCGGCAAGCAGGACGACGGGGCGGTCATCCAAACCCAGAGCTTTTTTCGTCGTCTCAGCCCCCTGCGCTGAGACGTATTGCCACAACCGTTTCGACTTGCCCCACACGCGCGCGCCGCGGCGGGCGTTTTCCAAATCGGCGAGGCGCTCGTACATTTCATCGGTCATTGGCAGAGAACAGCGTTCCTGCACGAGGTAATCGGTATCTTGCTGCATGATGGAGGTGTTCTGCGCCAGCCAGATTTGTTCGCGCTGGTCGTTGAATTCGAAGGTGACGGCAGGGATGTGCAAATATCGCGCCACACGGAAGACGATGCCCATTTCTAAAATCAAGCCGTTGGGCACAAGGACAACATCGGGTTTGTTCGTTTGCATCCATGCGAGGGCGGCGCGGGCGGCAAAGGTGTTGCGCTTGAGGCGCAGGTCGTAAAGGGCTTTGTCGTCTGGGTGGGTCATGTCCACTTCTTCGCGCATGAGGGTGTATTGCGCGTCCCACAAGGAGACCTCAGCGATGTCGGCGTGGAGGGAGGCGGGTAAGTCGGGAGCAGGCTGGAGGTCGAGAAGTGAAGCGTGTGTCACGTACGGAGCAAGCGGTTTGAGGGCGTCGCGCGTGTGCAGGCTGCGCTGCCGCTGAGTCAGTTTGTCTTTTTCTTTGTGCCATTCGGCGTAGGGCAGTGTCAACAGTGTGACGTTGTGTCCCAACCCGGCAAGGACAAGGGAGATGTGGGCGGCTTGCTCGATCCAGTAATGAAGGGTGGCGAAAAAAAGGATGTTTTTGGCGGGCTGTGCTTTTTCGATGAAAGGCTTTGCCTGCGCAACCGCATGAGGCAGAGATTTTTGGAGGCGCGAAAGATTGTAGTGGTCTTTGCGGATGCGGTTTCGCCAGGCATACCGAAGGGTGTAATCGAGTTCGGCGGCGAGGGGCAGTTCGCCCAGGAAGTTGCGGAGGGTGGTTTTGTTCATGTTGGTAAATGGTCATTGGCGACAGGTAATTGGGATACGGAAATTACCATTTACCAATTACCGTTTATTGTTAAGAGTCCACTGCAAAAGGGTAAAAATCGAACCACTGAGACACGGAGACACCGAGTTTAATGAAAGAAATCTCCGTGACTCTGTGTCTTCGTGGTGAAACTTCAAGGTTTTTGCAGTGGACTCTGTTAATCAATCTTCTCGATCTTCCAGTCAAGTCTTGGTCGTACCGGTCCGACGCGCGGCTCGGGCCATTGTGTGCCGGGCGCGCCGGAAATATCCACGTTGAAGGAGAGGGCGTTTTCGTCCATGAAGTAACGCTTCACGCCGAACGAACTGGCGTTCACGCCCAGGGCGTAGCGTCCTTCGTTGAAGAAGTCGGCGGGGATTTCGCAGCGGCTGATGTAACGTCCGGCTGCGCGCGCGCCGAATTGCTCGTATTGTCTGGCGTCGTCGGTGTCGAAGGAGGTGAAGACGTATTCGCCGCGCATGGTGCTGAGGTAAATGCCCACCCGTAAAGCGGTGATGGGAGCATCGAGTTGATATTCCCACTCGACGGTGAGCGGTTCGGTGGAGCGAATGGTATCCACGACGTTTCCGCTTCGGTCTTTAATTCGAATTGCCAGCGGTCTAAAGGGCTGACTCGCCGCCGGAACCTCCTCCGCCTCCCAAATCCGCTGACCCGATTCTGCCTGCCCGGAGGAGAGGTAGAAGTCTACGGCTTCGGGGGTGGGGGCGCGTTTGATGAGTTGTCCCTTTTTGAGGACGATGGCTTCCTGGGTGAGGCGTAGAATGGCGGACATGTTGTGGCTGACGAAGAGGACGGTGCGTCCCTGCTGTGCCACGTCGCCCATTTTGCCGAGGCATTTTTTCTGAAAGTCGGCATCGCCCACGGCAAGGACTTCGTCCACGACGAGGATTTCGGGTTCGAGGTGCGCGGCGACGGCAAAGGCAAGCCGCAGGTACATGCCGGAGGAGTAGCGTTTGACGGGTGTGTCTATGAATTGCGCCACTTCGGAGAATTCGACGATTTCATCGAATTTGCGGTCTATTTCGGCGCGTTTCATGCCGAGGATGGCGCCGTTCATGTAGATGTTTTCGCGCCCGGTCAGTTCGGGGTGAAAGCCGGTGCCCACTTCGAGCAGCGAGCCAACCCGTCCGCGCACGGTGACGGTCCCTTCGGTGGGTTCGGTGATGCGCGAGAGGATTTTGAGCAGGGTGCTTTTACCGGCGCCGTTGCGCCCAACGATGCCCAGCACTTTCCCCTCTTCGAGGTCGAAGGAGATGTCTTTGAGCGCCCAGATGGTGGAGGTGGCGGTTGTGCCGCGCATGCCCTGTCCACGCAGGGCGCGGTAGACGCGCACAGGGGTCATCAAAGTATCCATCAGCACGTCGCGGAACATGTTGTACTGGAACTTTTGCTGCGCAGCGCCGATTTTGTATCGTTTGCTGAGGTTGTTAACCGATATGGCGATGGTCATTCGTTCTTTCCTGTGTGGCAGGCGTTAATGCCGTTTGTGCGCCAGAGGGCGCATATTACATGATCAGATCGTATCCGCAAAGGTCTTTTCCATGTTGCGGAAGTAGAACAACCCGCCGATGAGGATGACGACGGAAATCAACACGGAGACCGCCATTTCGGGTCCGGGGCCGGTATTGGTACCGAGCAATGCCCAGCGGAATCCGTTCACCACACCTGCCATGGGGTTGAGCGAGTAAACCAACTGCCACTTTTCGGAGATCAAGTTCGAGGAGTAGGCGACAGGCGTGATGAAGAGCCAGAATTGGGTCAGGAAGGGAAGCGCATAGTTCACGTCGCGGTACTGCACGTTGATGGCAGAGAGCCATAACGCCACGCCCAGCGCCGTCACGACGGTCAACAGCAGGAAGAGGGGCAGCGCCCAGATGGCGTTGGGGGAGGGGGTCAGACCATAGTAAATCATCAAGCCAATCAGGATGACGAAGGCAATGACAAAATCTACCAGCCCCGAAAGGATGGATGCCAGCGGCAGGACGAGGCGCGGGAAGTAGATTTTCGTCACCATGTTCTGGTTAGAGGTCAGCGAGCGCGAAGCCTGATTGAGCGCGCCGACGAACATTCCCCAGGGCAGGAGCGCCGCGTAGGAAAAAATCGGGTAGGGAATGTTATTGTCGGTGGGCAGTTTGGCGATGCGCCCGAAGAGGAAGGTGAAGACGATCATCGTCAGCACCGGCTGGATGATCGCCCACGCCGCGCCGAGCATGGTCTGTTTGTAGCGCACTTTCACGTCGCGCCAGATCATGAAATAGACCAGTTCGCGGTACGTCCACAGGTCTTTGAGATTCAACGCGGCAAAACCCGTGGAGGGCTTGATGTAGATGGTGGTGGGTTCGTGCTTTACGATTTCGGTCATTCTCTGGGTTTCCAGTTGCCAGGTTGGAACGTTTGACCGTTCAACCCTGAGACCTTCTAACGGATCTTCTCCCGATTCGCCTTGAACCACTCGATGGTGCGCCGCATCCCTTCCTCGAACGGGACCTGAGCGCTCCAGCCGAACAAGGCTTTTGCGCGGCTGACGTCGAGTCCGCGGCGGGGCTGACCGTTGGGCTTGTCCGTCTGCCAGACGAGTTTGCCCTCGAAGCCCGTCATGCGGACGATCATCTCCGCCAGATCCTTGATGGAGATTTCGTAGCCCGAGCCGAGGTTGACGGGCAGTTCGCCGTCGTATTTTTCGGCGGCAGTGACGATGCCGTCGGCGGCGTCTTCCACGTAGAGGAATTCGCGCGTCGGAGAACCGTCGCCCCACACGGGGAGTTCCTTCTCGCCGCGCTCCTGCGCCTCCACCGCTTTGCGAATCAACGCCGGAATGACGTGCGACGACTGCAAATTGAAGTTGTCACGCGGACCGTAAAGGTTGACAGGCAGGAGGAAAATGGCGTTGAAGCCGTATTGCTGGCGGTATGCCTGCGCCTGCACCAGCATCATTTTTTTGGCAAGCCCGTAGGGGGCGTTGGTCTCTTCGGGGTAGCCATTCCACAAGTCGTCTTCCTTGAAAGGGACAGGCGTGAATTTTGGGTAGGCGCAAACCGTGCCAATGGCGACGAATTTGCCAATCCCGTTCTTCCATGCCTGGTGCATCAACTCCACGCCCATTATCAGGTTGTCGTAGAAGAACTCGGCGGGATGTTCGCGGTTGGCGCCAATGCCGCCCACATTCGCGGCGAGATGGATGACGATTACATTCTTGGGGTCAACACCGTTCAAGGTATCGCTATACAAACGGCGGATGTCGTTTGGCTCCACAAGGTTGTAATTTTCGATGCGCGGAACGAACAAATCGGTTGCGCCGCGTTCCCTGAGTCTTTCCACAACGAATGAGCCGAGAAAGCCCGCTCCGCCGGTGACGATGACCCGTTTGCTCTGCCAGAAATTTTCAGACATGGTTTCTCCTGGATTTATGTCGCTGCGAGCGCCCTTTGCAAAGCAGTCTTCCCACGCAGGAGGAGATTGCCCGGTCGCTCCTGATGGCCGCTCCTCGCAACGACCTATACGTTATTGCACGATAAACTGTGCGTTGCGATAATGTGCATCGCTCGGGTTTTGAATCAAGCCGGTCTTCAACGCAAACAGCAATTCGCGAATGCCGGCATCCACATCGAGGGTGGTTTCAAAGCCAAGCACCCTCCTGATCTTGGCAAACGATACGGTGATATCGCGCATATCGCCACCGAAGGTCAGGTCTTTATACTCCACGATCGTTTCCGGCATGCGCCGCAGGACCAGTTGCACGATATCGTCCTTCGAATAATTACCTTTCTCGGTGCCGAGATTGAAAACCTGCCCGCGAATTTTTTCGCGCTCTGCCTCCAGCCCCATGAGGATACCGCGGACCGCGTCGCGCACATGAACGAACGAACGCGAATAGCCGCGCTGGTAAATGATGAGCATACGCTTGGTGAACGCCTCCAGCACAAACTGGTTGACAATCAGGTCGAAGCGGGTGCGCGGCGAGAGGCCGTACAGCGTGGCGAAGCGGAACAACAGCGGCGCCACCGGGGCGTCTTTTTGAGAGAGCAGATACTCCTCGGCGGCAATCTTCGTCTCGGCATACAACGACTGGGGATTCAACGGCGACTCTTCGGTGACGGGCTTGCCGTCGGGGCTCAAGCCGTAGTTGCTGTAGGTGGACGAAAAAACGAATCGTTCCACGCCCAATTCTGCCGCCTGCTCGAACGCCATTTTCGTCGCCTCGACATTGTACTTCCAGGCGACCTGCCTCCCCACCGCCTGACAGGCCGGGAATCCCACAATCGCCGCCAGATGGACGATGGCGTCCGGCTTTTGCCAGCCGTCCTTTGCCGCGTCTTTGATGGCACGCGGTTCGGTCACGTCCGCTTTGACGAAATGGAAGTTGGGATGGTGGAGGAAAGGCACAAGCGACTCCCCGCCGAAGAGGAGCGAGTCGAGGACGGTGACGCGGTTATTGAGGCGGAGCAGTTCCGAGGTCAGGAGTGAGCCGATATATCCCGCGCCACCTGTGATGAGAATATGGCGGTCTGTCATTCAGGATCCTCCATCTGTAATTTCACTTTGAATCCGTCCACCTGCAAGGCGGGGGCGTCTTTGTCGGTGACGACCGCGATGCCCTGTTCGATGCAGGTCAGGCGGCAAATATCTACCACGTCGCCTTTGCCGAGAATGCGGACGCGGTCATAACCCGCCTCGCGTACTTTGGAGAGGTGTTCCTTCACGCGCTGGCGGGTCTTGCGATAAATGGAGAACGACCGCTCGACGTAATCCACAGCGAGGCGGGCGCGCAGGGCGATGCCTTCGGGCGTGATGATGTAACGCAGTTTCTTGCGCTCGGCGCGCAGGGCTTTGACATAGCCCTTGGCGATGAGGCGTTTGAGGTGCCAGTTGACCGTTCCGACCGCAACGCCCAACTGGGTGGCAAGTGTGGATTGGTTAACATCGGGGTTGTTTTCGATTTGTTCGAGCAGCGTCAATTCGCGGAGTTCTTCGTTGGCAGTTTCCATAGGTCTGTCGGTTCAAAATTCAGCGACTGAATTATAACCGAGAATGGAGGGCTGTCAAACAGGGAATAAAACTGCCGAAACCGGCGAGACTTCGGATGCCGTGATTCTTGACGCCTGCCGGTATTGGCTGTTTAATGGGTTGGCATCGCCACGCCGGCAGACAAAGACAAAAGGTCAATATGGATAAAAAACTTCTCTTCCTTTGCATCCCATTCATCCTTGGAGCGTGCGCCGCATCCACACCGGAACCAACACCGCTTCCCACCCCCGTCCCATCGCCAACCCCCGCGGCATGGGATCGTGAAGGCTGGAAGATCGTCTGGCACGATGAATTCGACGGTCCCGAATTGGACCGAACCAACTGGAATTTCGATATCGGCGGTAACGGCTGGGGCAACGCCGAATGGCAGGCATACACCGACCAGCCCGAAAACATCCGCGTGAAGGAGGGGATGCTGGTCATCGAGGCGCGTGAAGACCCGACGCTTCCCGCGGGACGTCCGTATTCCTCGGCGCGCATCAAGACGCAGGGACTGCATGCCTGGCAGTATGGACGCATCGAAGCGCGCATGAAACTCCCGTATGGGCAGGGTATTTGGCCCGCCTTTTGGATGCTGGGCGCCAACAATCGAGGCTGGCCCGCTTCGGGTGAGATCGACATTCTCGAACATATCGGGCGCGAACCCGATAAAATTTACGCCACCGTCCATGCGCCGGGATATTCGGGCGGCGAAGGCGTGGGGACGAATCTTGCGGTGCCAGCGGGAACTTTATACGACGATTTTCATGTTTACGCCATCGAGTGGGAGGAGAACGAGATTCGCTGGTATTTCGACGACCAGGAATATTTCAAATTGACACCAGCCGATGTCCCCGCCGAGTGGATCTTCGATCATGAGTTCTTTATCATCCTGAACGTGGCGGTCGGCGGGCGCTGGCCCGGATACCCCGATTCCACAACGGTCTTCCCGCAGTTCCTGACGGTGGATTACGTGCGCGTGTATCAAAGACCCCATTGATGGGCTGACCCGTCTCTCAACCGACGGGAGTGAACCATCACCCGCCGGGATGATAAAAACCCGCCTTGGCTGATTTACGGGAAGGGTAGCGGCTCCCGAAAATCGTAAATCCCGTCCTTCACCCCCCAATGCTTCTTGCAAGCCGGACATTCGAGAGAAACGGATTCATTCCTCAATGGAGACATTCCGCAATCGGGACATTTGAACAACTCCAGGACGGAGGACTCCCGCTTCGGACTCCCCTTCGCCTGCTTCTCCAAAACAGCCTTCACAAACACCGACGGCGTCCACTGCCACCATGCGCCCGTCCACTGCAGGAGCGAATCGAAGAAGACCAGAACCCCGGTCGGGAGGAGGCGCTTCAGGATGCCCACTCGAAAATGCGAAAGCGTAAGCGTCCGTTCGATGGTGAATCCCAGTTCCTCCAGCCACTTGCGGACGGCTTTCGGATGAAAATCGAAATTCAACCTCACAAACTCCACCGGTTCCTGCGTGAACGGACTCCACTTTTGCCTGCCGAGCAGGTAGCGGAAAATTGCCTTGAGATTCCGCTTGTTGGCAAATTCCAGGATAAAGGTCCCGCCGGAGGCGAGGGCGTTTCTCACCTGAGTCAGGGCGCGGGGGGCATCCGCCATGTGGTGCAGGACGCGGATCATGGTCGCCGCGTCGAACGCGCCATCCACGAAGGGCAGGCGGTAGGCATCTGCCGCGACGTACATGTACTTGTCTGAGGTGCCGAGGCGCGCCTGTGCCTGCTCCAGTTGGGTGCGGGAATAATCGAGCAGGACGATGCGGTCAAAGCCGAGGTAGCGGGGGGTGTTTCGTCCGGCGCCCGCTCCCAGTTCAAGAAGGAGGCGTCCGCCGGCGGGAAGCAGGCGCTGGATGGCGATGGCTTCGGTACGGTCCTCATATTCGCGCCCGCCTTTGTCCCAAAAGGAGGTCTGGTAGTCGGAACCTTCGTAGTTGCAAACGGGAGGGTGAGTCATGAGTCTGATAGTCTGATAGTCGGGAGTCTGATGGGGAGTGGTGAAATGAAAGGTCGGGCAGTGGGTATTGTACCCGACCACCCGACCTTGTGACCAACAGGATTATTTGATTATTCAACTATTTGACTCAACTCCGTTGAAACCTCGTCCGATGGCACGATAGGTGAAACCCATTTCCCTCATGCGAGCGGGATCGTAGATATTGCGGCCATCGAAGATGACGGGGGATTTCATCAGGTCTTTTACTTTTTCCAGGTCGAGCTGCTTGAATTCGTTCCATTCCGTCACTACGATCAGAGCGTCGCAACCTTCCGCCATCTGATACACGTTGTCGAAAATTTCGACAGCGGGCATCAGCGGTGCGGCGGTCTCGCGGGCTACGGGGTCGTAGCCGCGTACTTTCGCGCCGCCTGCCACAAGTGCGTTGGAAATATCAATTGATGGCGCGTCGCGCATATCGTCGGTGTTGGGTTTGAATGCCAGACCAAGCATGCCGACCGTTTTGCCTTTCAAACCGCCAAGCATGGACTCCACATGCCGGGCGACTTCCTTGCGACGGTCATAGTTGACGTTCATGACTTCGTTGAGGATGCGGGGGTTGAGTCCCTTTTCCTTTGCCATGTAGGCGAGCGCCTGCACGTCCTTGGGAAAGCACGAGCCGCCCCAGCCCAGACCGGCATCGAGGAAATGCCGACCGATGCGGGCATCGTAACCCATGCCCGCCGCGACTTCTTTCACGTCCGCGCCGACGAGTTCGCACAGGTCGGCAAGTTCGTTGATGAAGGAGATTTTGGTGGCAAGGAAGGCGTTGCTGGCGTATTTGATCATTTCCGCTGTACGCAGGTCGGTGATGACGATGGGAGCGCGCAGGGGCAGATGCAGTTGAGCGACCTTGTTGGCGGCGTCCTTGTCGAGCGAGCCGATGACATTGCGGTGCGGGTTCATGAAATCGGCAATAGCAGAGCCTTCGCGCAAAAACTCGGGGCAGGAGACCACCGCGAAGTCAATCGGTTTGGGTTGGGCGTTTTTGACAATGTCGGCCACCCAGTCCCCGGTTCCGATGGGAACGGTGGATTTGTTGATGATGATGAGCGGCGCGGTCATGTGTTTGGCGATGGATGTGGCCGCCGCCTGTAC
This sequence comes from Chloroflexota bacterium, assembly GCA_013388685.1. Taxonomy (GTDB): domain Bacteria; phylum Chloroflexota; class Anaerolineae; order Anaerolineales; family Villigracilaceae; genus Defluviilinea. Next base: position 27,980 of record JACAET010000005.1, read on the forward strand.
GTATTGCAGATCTGCCGCGCCATCCACACCCTCGGGTGTACCCACCGCGATGAAGGCAAACTCCGCCCCTTTCAGCGCCTCGCCATAGGAGGTGGTGAAGGATAACCTGCCTCCCTTCACATTGCGATTGACCAATTCTTCGAGACCCGGTTCATAGATGGGCATGATGCCCTTTTTGAGATTTTCAACGCGTTTTTCGTCCACATCGAGGGCGACAACACGGTTTCCCAGATCGGCAAAACAGGCGGCAGTCACAAGACCGACATAGCCCACGCCAACAACACAAATTTGTTTCATGGTGCGAATCCTCTTGGTGTATGATTTTTGGGCGTTAGAGAACGCCAATGAGGCTACCCGCAGGGTTGAAAACGCCTTAGGCGTTAATATAACGCTGATGTGAGCACGGAACAGACCGATTACGAGACGGGAAAATCCCCGATTGGCTACATTAGTTTACAAGTCCTGAAGTGAACCGGCATCTCTCTTGAGACGGGCGGCAAACAGGGCTTGTTCCACAATCTCCAAAAATCCCTTCATGTGAATGGGCTTGGCAACATACCCATCGCACCCTGCCAGGAGGGCGCGTTTTCGTTCATGAGGCAGGGTATGGGCGGTTAAAGCGTAAAGAGGAATGGATTTTGTTTCTTCGCTGGATTTCAGGGTCTTTGCCGCTTTCCACCCGTCCATTTCAGGCAATCCCAGGTCCATCAGGATGAGGTCCGGTTTTTGGGCGCGCGCCGCGTCCACACCATCCCGCCCGTTTACGGCAAGGAACACATCGTACCCGGCGCGTTCCAACACAAGGCGCACGATTTCGTAATTATCCATATTGTCTTCCACGATTAGAATGCGTCCCTTGCTCATTGAAACCAAATATACCGCGTCTCCCGCATATGGGCAATAACGTATAATCCGGGTATGCGCCTGTTATTTGTCGTAGATGCCCGTTCCCCCATCGCCATGAACTGGATCCGCCATTTTGTGGAAGGCGGGAGAGATGAGGTGTACGTTGCCTCCACGTTTCCCGTCAGTGCCGATCTTTCTGCCAGGCGGCTGGAGATCATTCCGGTTGCCTTTTCCGCGATCAAAAAAGCGAATGCGTCACCATACACGGCTTCCTCGGTCAGGACAACACGATTCGGGTCTGCGCGGACGGTGAAATTGCGAACCAAAATACGACAGTGGCTCGGTCCCTTGACTCTCCACCGTCCGGCACAGCGGCTGCGGGCGTTCATCGAGAATACGCAACCCGATTTGGTACACGCCATGCGAGTTCCTTTCGAGGGCATGCTCGCCGCAGACGCGTACACGACCGACATTCCGCTGGCTGTTTCGATCTGGGGCAATGATTTCACCCTGCATGCGCCGTCCACGCCGCTGATGGCTCATTACACGCGCTGGACGATGCAGGTTGCGGACGCGCTTCACGCCGACTGTCATCGCGACGTGCGGCTGGCGCACGAGTGGGGTTTCGGGGGGAGGCGGCTCAGTTTGGTGGCGCCAGGCAACGGGGGAATCCGAAGCGATGTTTTTTATCCGCCTGCCCAGGCGGTGGAAGCGCCGGTCATCCTGAATCCGCGCGGGGTGCGTCAGTACGTCCGCAATGATTGTTTTTTTCGGGCGATTCCGCTGGTGTTGCAGAAACATCCGACTGCGAAGTTTCTGTGCGCGGCGATGGCAGGCGACGGGCAGGCGCAACAATGGATTCGAGAACTGAAAATCGAACACGCCGTGGAATTGCTTGCGCCCATGCCGAATATGGAGATGGCAAAAGTGTACCGCCGGGCGCAAATTCTGGTCTCACCCAGCATCCACGATGGAACCCCAAACACCCTGCTCGAAGGTATGGCGTGCGGGTGTTTTCCCGCAGCCGGCGATTTGGAGTCCATCCGCGAGTGGATTACGCCAGACGAAAACGGGCTGCTGTTCGATTCGAATGACACGCACTCCATCGCCGAAGCAATCATTCATGCCATCGAAAACAAAAACCTGCGGGAGAAAGCCGCAGGTTTGAATCGGGACATCATCGCCGCACGGGCGGAGTATAAGACGAATATGCAGAGGGCGGAGGAGTTTTATAAAGCGGTCATTGGCAAGAGGGGATGACCGGGCGCATCACCCTTCGCGCGGGGCGCGCATTTCGTCGAGCCGCTGGCGCAGTTCGATTTTGCGCTCGTCGGCGGCGTGACGGATTTCTTCGATGAATTTTTGCCCTCGTTCGCGGAGTTGGGCGCGCAGTTCTTCGCCCGGTTCGGGCGTGAGCAGGAGGGCAATCACCGCGCCAACCAGCCCCCCCACCAGGATGCCAATCAAAAAGCCGAACATTCTTCTCATGATGAATTCTCCTCTTTTTGTCATTGCGAGGATAGCGAAGCAATCTCCCGTTCAAGGAGGGGATTGCTTTGCCGTCATTCCACTCCTCCTGCAATAACATAAAATTGTATGCATGCTTTGTTACAAACACATGGTTTAACTGTGGCAGAACCCTTTTTCGCCCTCCCCCTCGCCCCTCTCCTGCTGGGAGAGGGGTTGGGGTGAGGGACAAGGCGATCATCCATACCTTTGAGCATCTTTGCAACAGAGCATTTTATGCAAATTATTAGCACTTCACGAAAGCGCGTAATTGGCGCTGCCGAAGGCGTCTAACGCCAGTCTTGCGCTAGAGAGCGCACACTACTACGCGAGGTTTTCGTGATTTATTGATTATAGATGAAATCCGGTTTTTGTGGAATAATCAGCCTGCCGGGTGTATCCCTTTCGGAACGCCACGGCATTATTCCCAAGGCTGTTCACGGCGCGCGGCAATTCAGGGGATGACCGCAACCATATGACGGCTCCTACCACATGATTGGAGGATACCATGTCCACACCTGTTCCTGTTTCCACCCCTGCGCCTGCTGCGGCGCGAAAAAAAGTGACCACGCTTACCTTCCGCCAGAAGAAGGAGCGCGGCGAGGTGATTACCATGCTCACCGCCTACGACTATCCCACCGCGCTGGCGATGGACAAAGCCGGGGTCGATTCCATCCTGGTTGGCGATTCGCTGGGGATGGTTGTGCTGGGTTACGAAAACACCCTGCCGGTTACCATGGAGGAGATGCTCCACCATTGCCGGGCGGTGGCGCGCGGCGCAAAGACTGCGCTTCTGGTCGGCGATATGCCGTTCATGTCGTATCAGGTTTCCATCGAGCAGGCAGTACGCAACGCCGGGCGCTTCCTGCAAGAAGGCGGTATGGATGCGGTTAAACTGGAGGGCGGGCGCGAACGCGCAGACGCCATCCGCGCCATTACCGGCGCAGGCATCCCGGTGATGGGTCATCTTGGGCTGACGCCTCAATCCATCCATCAACTGGGCGGTTTCCGCGCACAGGGGAAAACCGCCTCCGCCGCCAAACGCCTCGTGGAAGACGCCCTGCTTCTCGAAGAAGCCGGCTGTTTCAGCATTGTGCTGGAGTCGGTGCCGGCGCGGCTGGCAGACCTCATCTCGAAGCGGCTAACCATCCCCACCATTGGCATCGGCGCGGGCAACGGCTGCGACGGGCAGGTGCTGGTCACGCACGACCTGCTCGGTCTGTTCGACCGCTTCACGCCGAAGTTCGTCAAACAATACGCCAACTTCCACGCCGAAATGCAAAAGGCGTTCGCCGATTACATCGAAGATGTGGAAACCCGCCGCTTCCCCGCCGCAGAACACACGGTGGAGATGGATGACCGTGAGTGGGAAGGTCTGTTGAAAGAATTGGGCTGACACGCCCTTCGCGGAATCCCATGAACATTCTCATCGTTGGCAGCGGCGCGCTCGCCTGCTTGTTTGCCGCGCGTCTGGCGCAGGCGAAGTATCGGGTAATCCTGCTGGGTACATGGCGGGAAGGCATCGAAGCATTGAAGCGCGAAGGCGTGCGACTGGTAGATGCGCAAGGCAGGCAGTCAAGTTTTCCGGTCCACGCAACGGACGATCCGCGCGAGTGCGGCAAGGTGAAATATGCCCTTGTGCTGGTCAAAGCCTGGCAAACGGAGCGCGCCGCGCGTCAATTGCGGGACTGCCTGGCAGACGACGGACTTGCCCTCACCCTCCAAAACGGACTCGGCAACCGCGAAACGCTCATCCGTGACCTGGGGCTGGGGCGCGTTGCCCTGGGCAGTACCACCGCTGGAGCCACTTTGCTGGGACCGGGGCTGGTTAAGGCTGGGGGGGAGGGAGTCGTTTCGTTGGAACGGAATCCGGCTCTCGGTCGGTTGGAGGCGGCGTTGAGGTCGGCAGGGTTCCATGTGCAAAGGGTGGAGAATCCCGAGTCGCTGATCTGGGGCAAACTGGTCATCAATGCGGCGATCAACCCGCTGACGGCGCTTTTGCGTGTGAAGAACGGCGAACTGCTGGAAAATCCGTTTGCGCGTGAGATGATGCATGCTCTGGCGCGCGAAACCGCCGAAACCGCCCGCGCGGAAAACATCCCTCTGCCGTTCGATGACCCGATTGCAAAGGTGGAGGAGGTGGCGCAGAAGACCGCCGCCAACACGTCTTCCATGTTGCAGGATGTGTTGCGCGGCGCGCCGACGGAGATTGACGCCATTTGCGGCGCGGTGGCACAGGCTGCAAAAAAACACGGCATCGCCGCGCCGGTCAACTGGACGTGCTGGCGGTTGGTGAAGGCGCTCCATGCTGCGGGTAGGAAAGAGGAGGGTTTTTCCAGCCTGCAGAACACATGGTAAGATAAAGTCCATCCTCACGGCTTGGAGGTGTTTCATGCGCAAATGGCTTATTCTTCTGGCGCTGGTTGTTCTGCTGACGCCCTCGCCTGCACAGGCGCAGGAAGGCGGGACGGTTACACTGGATACGTTGAGTGTCATGTTGTGGTCAGAGTATGATCAGCCCAGCATGCTGGTCATTTACAATTTCACGGTCACGGAGGATACGACCGTCCCCGGGACAGTGGATTTGCGTTTTCCCGCCGATGCGAACATCACGGCGGTGGCATACCAGAGCGGGGGCGAGTTGCTGCTTGCGCAGTATAAATCTCTCGCTGTGGAAGATGGGAACTGGCAGGCAATTCAGATTTTCCTTACGGAGCGCACGACATACCACATCGAGTATTATCAGCCGCTCAAACGCAGCGGGGAGAAGCGGTCGTTCACGTATCAGTGGACGGGCGATTATGCGGTCAATGCGTTTGATATTGAAGTGCAGGTGCCAGCCGACAGCAAAGGCGCCAAAACCACGCCGGTCATTCCGCTGATGCAAAGTCAGGGCTCTTTAAGCGGCGGCGCGAGAATGAGTTCTCTGGCGCAGGGGCAAACCTACCAGCTGCAACTGGAATACTCCCGTTCGAGCGAAATCCCCCTGGCGACCCCTGTTTCTCAGCAGGTTGAACCGCTCAGCCCGGTAAATGAAGACACCGATGGACGCGCAACGCTCGAAAACCTGCCGATGGTTCTCGGCGGTTTTGGCGTTGCCTTGATGATTGCCGCACTGGTGTATTTCTTTCGAGGGCAATCCGCTTCGGCGCGTTCTGCCAAACCGCGCAGGCGTTCGCAAAGGCAGGAGGAGTCAAGCGCGCCGGCATACTGTCCCGAATGCGGCACGCGCTCACAGCCGGGCGACCGTTTCTGCCGGGTATGCGGGAGTAAGTTGAGGTGAGACAGTGCAGGAAGCCAGTCGGGCAATCCGTTTGAAAATTGGTTGATGCCAGGCAGTCAATAACAGATGACGGGCGCGATGCGCCCGTCATCGTGTTTTCTTCCCCCATGGGTGAAATTCGTCCTTACGGACGTTTATAGGTTGACACGTCACCGCCGAGATCGGCAATCGAGTCGATCAAAATTTGGGCGATAAATTTTCCGTTATGCACGAAGGCGCCCGGATCCTTCTGATAATACTGATAGTTGAAGGCGGCTTTGAGCAGGCGGGGCGTCCATGCGGCGAAGCCCTTGCCATCTGCGCCAAAGAAATACGGGTAGGCAGATGGGTTGTAGGTGATGGGCGTGCCCTTGCCATCGGCATACGCCTGAATCTGGGCATACAGCGCCTCAGCCAGGGTATCAAGTTCCGCCTTCACGCCTTCGGTGACGTCGCCATCGCCGTCATAGTCGTGGTCGCCGATGCGATAGGTCTCAACCTCGGTGCTGTTGCCATGACAACCGGCGCAGGCTTCGACTTTGGGCTCGAGCGCGTGGACGTTGTGGCAGTCCTGGCACTTGTTGAGTGGGTGGGCAGTGAAGGCACCGACGTATTCCTTGCCGTCATACATGTACGCGCCCTGGACTTCCGAACCAAACAGGGTGGCGCCAGCGGCAAAGTAGTGGATGTTGCTGAAGCCGAGGCGTTTGCCTTCCGCAGGACCGGAGTCCACGTCTGCCGCGCCGGAACTCTTGATCGCGCCATCCACCGTGACCTTGGAGGAGCGTCCCTGGTGGCACAGCAGACACAGGTTGCCGTCATCGGCTACGAATTTACCTTCCGCATCCTTGCCGCCGAAACTGACTTCGGCGCCGGAGGGGAATTTCACAGAAGCAACCGCGTAGCGTTCGGGCCAGGCTTCTTCGTTGTGACAGGTGGAGCACATGAAGCCATTGGACGGCTCAGCCGCAATGTTGAGACCGTTCTTCACAAAGAAGGGAATACCTTCTGCGGTATGGCATTTGGTGCATGCGGCGGGCACTTCGCCTTCGGCATCCCAGTGGCGGAATGGTTCGGTGTTACCGGCAAAGTGACCGGGGTCGTTGCGATTGAGCGCGCTCACGTCACCGCCGAGGTCCTCAATGGAGTCGATCAGCAGTTGGATGACGTATTTGCCGCCATGGGCAAACTTGCCCGGGTCTTTCTGGGCGAGTTGATAGTTATAGGCGGCTTTGAGCAGGCGCGGGGTCCAGTTGGGATACGCCTTGTCGTCTGCACCGAACCAGTAGGGGTAGGCCTCCGGGTTGTATTTGATCTCGGCGCCGGCTGTATTGACGGCATATTTTTGAATTTCAGCCAGCAACATCTCCTGCAAACCCTGAAGTTCGTAGTACACGCCTTCTTGTGTGTCGCCATCGCCGTCGTAATCCGAGGCGGAGGAAACCATGCGGATGTTCTTCAGGTCGTCCACGCTGGCAACGCCTTCATGGCAGAAGGCGCACTGATCAATTTTGACCTGCAGGGTGTGTGGGTCATGACAACCGGTGCAGGAGTCGTAGCCTTCCACGTGGCGGAACTTGCCGTCATAGGTTTTGCCGTCATACTGGTAACCGCCCTGGACAACGCCGCCGTAGAGGGTGGCGGCTGCCGGGTAGTAGTGCACGTTGCGGAAGCCGAAGGGACGGTCATTGACTGGAGCGGGAACGGCATCGGGGGCGTCTACGGCGTTGTAGTCTGCAATTGCCTTATCCACGCTGACCTTGGATTCGCGTCCCTGGTGGCATTCCATACAGCGGCTGTCGTCACCGGCAGTGATGGTCACGCCGGAGGGGAAGGTCACTTCGGTCTTGGTCAGGGTGACAGAGTTGTGACACGCCGCGCACTGAATGCCGAAAACTTCCTTGGCTGGTACTGCGGCATCCACTTTACCCGCTTCAGAACCATCCAAGCCAAGAAAATCCTGATACCCTTGCGTGCTATGGCATTTCGCACATGCTGTGGGCACTTCTGCGGGATCATCCCCATCCCAGTGACGGAACGCTTCGGTATCGCTGGCATTATGAGCGGATCCTTCCCAGGCGGCGAGGTAGGGCACCTCGACAGTGGGTTTGACCACAACTTCCTCTGTCGGGGCGGGAGCAGGGGGCTGTGTGGGGGGAACGGGGGCTTCAGTGGGTTCAGCGCCGCAAGCGGTAATGATGACAGCCGCCAAAAGCAGAGAACCGAGAAGCATTAAAGTCTTTTTCATCGAATTTGCATTTCTCCTTTCAGTGGGTTTGTTAGAAACATGGTATATCGTATTGACCCTGAATACACCTCCTTTTGTGAACAATGACAATTAGTTGTTTTAATCTGAAACTCATTTTAATATAAGATGCTACTATAGATAAGAATAGATGTCATTCAGCAAATAGATGAAAGTAATTGATTTAACTCAATCAGCAATGCTACAAAAATAAGGAAAATTACAAAAATTACACAAATCCTAGATTTTTGCAGGAGAATTTGAAGCCTTCAAGAAGTCAAAAGCGGATAAGCGGTCATAGAGTCTTCCCCACTGATAGAAGAGGACAGGCTTGTGCAGGTGAAACCGGCGTTTGGCCTAAAAAAGAGCGAGGACAGAACACGCCTCCTCAGAGTAGATGTCCTGTCCTCCAAGCGGCTGGGGTATTCGTCCCCGCGCTCATGATCATTTATGATTTTTGTTGAATGCTTCGGCGGGCTGGCGCACAAAGGCATAGATGGTGAGCATGACGATCAAGCCGATGAGCATGCCCAGCGCTTCGGGAAGGCGTTGCGCGGTCTCGGCGATCAGCCCGCGCCCGCCGGCAGTGACGCTCTGCCCAAATTCCACGAGGGACCGCACGATCTGGCTGAAGTGGAGGTCCACATACGCCACGCCCGCCAGGGCAATGACCGTGAACGGCAGGGCAAGGGCGAACACCCAGAACACCCCTACAAACGGTACCTTACGCATGGCAACCTCCTTTCGGGTTATCATCCACTTACAGGATAGTTGAAGGAGGCGTCCGTTTCAATAGGATGTATAAGTTATTTTTATCCTAGTAGATTAACCCTACTTATGGATTGATCAACCCTTTGCGAATTGCGTATTTGACCAGTTCACTGCGGCTGTGCAAGCCCAGTTTGCCCATCAGATTTTCGCGATGACGCGCCACTGTATGAACGCTGATGCCCAAAATCTGGGCAATCTCATCGTTGGTTTTCCCTTCCGCCAGTAAAAAGAGAACCTCGCTCTCACGGGGCGTCAAGCCGTTGATGGTTTCTCTTGCCTCTCCCTCCCCGCCGCGCGAGAGAAAATCGCTCACCAGGAGTTTTGCCAGAGAAGGATAAATGTACACCTCCCCGCGGTGCGCGGCACGAATGGCAGTAATCAGGTCATCGGGAGCGGCGCGCTTGGGAACATACCCCGAAGCGCCCGCCTGAAGCATCTCGAAGAAATATTGCTGGTCCTCATGAATGGTCAGCGCTACCACTGCAATGTCAGGATGACTTTCCTTGATGCGCCGAGTCACTTCAATACCGGAAACATCCGGCAGGGTAATATCCATGATGACGACATGCGGTTTGAGCGTCTCGACCAGTTCCAGCGCCTGTCGCCCGGTATTCGCCTCTCCCACAATCTCCATATCGGCTTCGTTTTCCAAGAGCATCCGCAAACCGCTTCGCACCACTTCATGATCATCCACCAACAGCAGACGAATTTCCATCATTCTTGTGCTCCTTCAAAGGTACCATCACTTCCACCAGCGTGCCCACGCCCGGCAGAGAGGAGATATGACATCCCCCCCCAAGAAGGGCAGCGCGCTCGATCATCCCCAGCACCCCCCAGCACGGGCGTCCGCTTTGAAGCGTTTCCTCCACATTGAAGCCGCACCCGAAATCCTCCACACGGATGCGCACTTCGTCCCCATCGAAGACTACCAGCACATCTGCCTTGTTCGTTCCCGCATGACGGATGACATTCGTCAGCCCCTCCTGGACGATTCGGAATAACACCGTGCGGACATCCACCGCCAAAGCCGCCTCTTCGCCCCGACTGGAGACCGTCACCGCCAGCCCAAACCTTTCCCTCACCTCTTCCGCATACCAGCGCAGGGTGGGCAGGAGTCCCAAATCGTTCAACTGCGGAGGATGCAGCCCGCTGACCAGGTTTTGCAACCCTGCCAGGCCCTCGCGGACGACCCCCTGCAACTGGCGTGCCTGGGCGCTCACTTTCTCCGGCTTCGAGGCATTGCTCGAAATGGCGCTCAACCCCATCCCCAGCGCGGTGAGGGTCTGGCCAAGTTCGTCGTGCAATTCCTGCGCAATGCGCTGACGTTCCGATTCCTGCGCGCGGACCGTACGGCGTAGCAGTTCGTTGCGCAACTCATCAAGGCGCTTGTGTCCCCTTTGCTGTGCCTGCCGCAGACTTTCGATGCGCCGCCGCGTTTCCTCCTCGAACGCCCGCAGAGAACTGATGATGCCAATAGCAGCAACACATGCCATCATCGAGCGAAATAACTGGACAGGGAATCCGAACCAATCGAGGAAGACCTCCGAATTGAGAAAAGAAGATGGAAACACATTACTTGGAGATGCAAACAACTGCCCAATGCCGCCGTAAAGCCCAAAGGCAACCGCCGCCGCCAGCACATCCCTGCCGTAGCCTTTCATCCCCGCCTGAAGGAATTTCTGCCGCTGCAAGATCAAGCCCCAGGCGGTCAGCGCCGCGCCCGGGATTGCCAGCGAATATCGTGTGTACACATCCAGCGCCACCAGCCGGTCATACGCCGGCTCGGTCAAATACAGCCAGACCAGCCCAATCATCCAGACACCCGCAGCGACTCCGATCAACCGACGGGAAAGCCGCCTGCGCTCGGGACCGGCAATCAGCCGCGCCCCAAAGGAAATGAGAAAGAGGAAGGAAACAGCCAGGAGCGCCACCCGCCCTTCGCCAATATATTGAAAAACCAGCGTGTGTTGAAGATTGGGATGGATAAGAAGAAACATCTCGACCCACTCGTGCCCCCCATGGATCAGCCCAAAGCCAGCCAGCAAACGCAGGGCGCGCGCAAAGTCCAGCTCAGAAGAACGGTCTACTTCCAACAATACAGCCAGCCCCATACTGAAAAAGGACAGACCGTAGAAGAAGTAGACCGTTATGATGTCCACAGGCAACCTGTCATCTTACGAAAACTCTGTGTAGTGAGCGCTCTGTGCGTAACACGCCCAACAGGCGGTAGAGAGCGCTCCAATATGCGCTTGCAGGTAATTTCAGTATATCCCCTGCGGGGTTGCCCGCTAAGTTATTTTGTTCGTCAAAACACCTGTTATTTTTCCAGTCCGCCGGCGTTGATCCACTCCTTGATGAGGGTGAGTTCATCGGGCATCAGTTGAGCATAGGGATGAGCGCCGCTCTCGAATTTGGTGATAATCAGGCTGTTGGCAGCGTCGCCGGGGATGAAGAACGGTCCGTTCACTCCGCCTTTGAGGGCATCGGCATACGTGGAGAGGTTCAACCCGCCCGATGCCGCCGCTCCGTGACAGGTGAGACATTTGCCGGCAAAGAGTGCACCGATTTGCCCATCCCAACTGGGGGCAGAGACTGCCGGCTGAGGGGTTGGAGAAGGCGCTTCGGAAGCAGAGACAGGTTCGGTAACGGTGGGAAGCGGGGTTTCTGTCGGCGGGAGGGTAGGGGTGGAAGTGGGCGTCGAGGTGGGAGTCAGGGTAGGGGTGGCTGTCTGTCGCAAAAAGACCGGCACTGTTTCACTGACCACCGGAAAAACGGCGGTGGTTTCGTAACCGACAAAGTAGTAAAAGCCAAAGCCAAAGAAAATCAGGATGGCGGCGGCGATGGGAGTATAAACCCGCTGGCGTTTTTTGATGACTTCCGCTGGAATGGGTTTGTGATATTTGCCGGATTCAATCAGCGCCAGTTCGGCGGGATGTTCATGTTCCATTTCCTCGCGGGTGAGCGTGCCGGTGAACATACTCTTGTTGAAGGTCTTGATATGCACGTGGTAGAAGTGCCAGATGAGGATCGCCAGCACTGCCAGCAAGGCTTCGCCGCCGTGAGCGGCTTTGGCGGCGGGAACTGCTTCGCCCGGCAGGAAACGCAGCGCAGAAATCGGGTTCCACATAATGAAGCCGGTCAGCCCCATCACGATGGTTCCCCAAATGAGCGCGAGGTATTCCATCTTTTCGGCGTAGGAATAACGCCCGTAATACGCTTTGTGCTTTTTGCGCCCAAGATAGTATTGAATGTCGTGGATGACATGCTGGAGATCGTCAATCCATGGAATCATGCTGATGGGGTTGCGCAAAACCAGCACGCGGTAGGTCACATCCAACACGTGCACCACGCTGATGATCATCATCACAATGGCAGAGGCATGATGGATGCGGCGCGCCGTTTCAATGCCGTTAATCAGGTTGAAGAACCAGAGGCTGAAAGGTGCAAGGGCATATTTTTGGGTCAGCCCCGTAAGCGCCAGGAGTGTGAAGGAAATCAGGAAGACGATGTGCTGGAAGCGCTGAAGGGCATCGAAGCGGACGTATTTCTGCGGTTCGGATGTGCGAGGGGTGTCAGTCATGGGAGGTTTCCTCTTTATCCGAATCCGATGATTTCGAATCGTCCGCCGCTTCCGACTCAGCCGAGGGCGGTTCCTCCGCCGGCAGTTCTTCCTGCGCTTCTGGCATGGGCGTTTCTTCCGTCAGCGGCTCTTCTGGCATGTTTTCCTCGCTCAGCGATATTGGTTCGGTTCGTTTGGGCGCAGGCGCTTCTTGCGGTTCCGGCTGCGAAAGCTCCCCGGCGCTTTCAGCAGGCGGCGTTTTCTTCCTGTAGCGGTTGATCATCGCGCGGCTAACATCCATGACGACGAGCAGGAGCATCGGTCCAAGCACAGCGGGAATAAAAAACTTGTAAAACAGGTTCACGTAATAGACGAGCGGGTATTTTTCCGGCGAGGGGATGTAATGCGACATCCATGCTTCGGGGAAATTCGCCGTCGCCCCCGGATGGCAAACCTGACAGCGCGCCAGCAAATTCTCCCGCACTGCCAGCCCTTTGTTCGGATCCTCCGCACGCACAATATCATGCACGCCGTGACAGTCAGTGCAAACTGGCTTGTTGGTGGGCTGGTCGGGAAAGGTCTTGTCGAACAGCACAACGGTTGTGCCATGAAAATCTGCCACATAGGTGTTCAATACGTCTGTGGAAAGCCCATACTTCTGCATGATGGCGTTATTCGTATGACATTCCGCGCACAGGAAGGGGATGCTGTTGCGGAAGGAGGCGGTTGTGGGGCTGGAAATGTTGTGAACCCCATGACAGTCCGTGCAGGTTGGCACGTCGAGATTCCCGTCCTCTGTCAGCGCCTTGCCATGCACACTCTCCTTATACTGGTCGTAAATTGCGCTATGGCACTGGGCGCATGTCTGCGGAATGTGCAGGCGGGCATAGCCAAGCAACTTACCTGTTTCTGGGTTCGTCAGCCGCTTTTGCGTATGCGGGTTATGGCAATCGGTGCAAACGGCGGCGTCCGTGTTCCCGGCGGCAAGCGCATCCTGATGAACGCTATCGAGCGTCAGGTTGAACTGCTCCTCATGGCAATTCTGGCAAACCGTGTAATAGTCCAGTCTGAACTCGCGCAGCGACTTTGCCGTTCGTTCGGGGTGAGGGAAGCCTTCGATATCGGAGTGACAGGTCACGCAGGTCACAGCATTGAAACCGTGCGTGCTCTCCGCATACGCCTGCGGGTCAATCGTCAATGGCAGAGGTTCGCCGCTCTCCAACTGAACGCTGAAATCCGCCTGGGAATGGCACGCCAGACAGGCATCATTCTCCGCCTGAAAAGAGGGGTTTTGCCAAATCGCCGCATCGCTTTTGGACCTTGAACCTGCCGCGGCTTCCGAAACAGCAAACCCACCGCTGACAAGGAGAACCGCCACGCCTGTAACAATAAGGTAAATTCGTAACCGCTTCACTTCTTCGCTCCCGGTTTGACTTTAACCGATCCAGCGGTCAGACGTTCATATTCCTTCTCATGGAAGGTGCGCATTTCATCTTCGCTCAAGCGGCCCGTAAACATACTCAAATTTGTCCGCTCGATGTGGACATGATACACATGCCAAACAAGGATAAAGATGGCAATGACTACCGCCTCGGTGCTGTGCGCCAGTTTGGCGGCTGGCACCACCCCGCCCGGCAGGAATTGGGTGAAAAACACCGGGAACCAGATGATGAAGCCGCTGACTCCCATAATCAACACCCCAAAGAAGACGAACCAATAGGTCACCTTTTGCTCGAAGTTGTAGCGTCCAAACTTTGGCTTGTCATTACACAGAAACAGCAGATATTGAAGCATGTGACCCGCGTCGCGCACATCCTGCCAGGTGGGCAGCAGGTCGCCAGGCAGGCGGCGCTTCGATAACAAATAGAGAATGCGCCCAAAGTGATAGAGCGCCTCCAGCGCCAGAACAATCGCCGCAATGTGGTGAATCTGACGAATCAATTCCACGCGCTCAGGTGTGGAGAGCAAATCCTGGCTGATGGAGAGTTCACGGTATTTTTGTGGCAGTCCCGTCAGAAGCAGGACGAAACCGCTCAACAGCAAGAGCGCATGTTCCCAGCGTTGAGCAGCCGTAAAACGCGGGAAGGTTCGTTCGTGACGGACGGATGAAAGAGGGGGGATGACGTTTCCACTCATGGCAGGTTCCTCCTCACGCGGTCAACGGTTGCGCGAATGATCTGTAAGACAACATAGATGATGCATCCCCACAAGACGAACGGCACGAACAATTTGTAGAACCTGTCCACGTAGAAAAGGAAAGGGGTACGCTCCAGGCTGATTTCGTTGTGACCCGTCCAGGCATCGGTCCAGTTTGGACCCGCCCCCGGGTGACACTGCTGACAAGTGGCAAGCAGATTGTTCGGATTCACTTTCGATTGCGGGTCATCCGTCGAACGGATGTCGTGAATGCCGTGACAATCAGAGCAAACGGCGCTGTCATGCCAGATGGTGGGCCACTTTGCCTTGTAAACCGACACATCCACGCCATGCCAGGAACGCTTGTAGATGCTATAGACATCGGCAGACAAGCCATATTTGCTCATCAATTCTTCATTGGCATGACAGTCGGCGCACAACTCCGGCTCCGCCACGCGGAACTGGGCTGTACGCGGGTCTTGAATATTGTGCACGCCGTGGCAATCGGTACAGACGGGAACATCGGGATTCTCTTCCAACATCAATGCAGCACCGTGGACGCTCTGGCGGTAAGTATCCACGATGTCCGTATGACACTGACGACAGGTTTCGGAAATGCGCGAGCGCGGCTCATCCGGCAGGCGGACGTCGTGCGCGCCGTGACAGTCAGTACAGATCGGCGCATCGAGATTGCCTGCCTCTGCCGCTTTGGCGTGCATGCTGTCCTGCGCTTTTTCATAGTTCACCGAATGACATTTCTCACAGGTTTGGTAATACGCACGGGACAGTTCGCGCGCCGTTTGGTATTTCAACTCCGGATGAGGGTATTCCTTGATGTCGGTATGACAGGCTTCACATTCGATCCCAACGGTACTATGCACAGAGTGATCCAGGTCATCCTGGGAGATATACAAGGAAAGCGTCTCACCGCTGGGAAGCGCGAGGCTCAGGGTGGGGTCGCCGTGGCAGGAAAGACAATACTTTTCGGTCTCCTGCGCCGAAGGCACGGCGCTCACCGGCGAAGCCGCTAACAAACTCAATAACAGGATAAAAATTCCGGCCAACAGGAACCAGAATGCCTGACGATGGATGGTACGCGTTGCCATGTGTCAGCGCTCCTTCTTCTTTTTCTTTTTTCCGGCGGGTGGGGGCTGGTGCTCTTCGTTTTCTTCGTAGTCGCTGGGCGGTTCGGGGGGTTCAGCCACCAGTCCCAGTTTACGGAGCAGGTAGGATATGCCAAACAGAATTGCCAGCGGCACCAGACAACGCAGGATGAACAGCAAAGCCACAAACAATGGACTGGCTGACGGTTCGTTCATCGTTTTGCCCTCCATGGCGGATTCTTCCAGCCGCCCGTAACGCATGGACTGGTCATTGCATTCTCCCAAGATAAGCGTGGAATTGACAAAAATAAGTATAACTTATTAAGTAGACCTCTTGCAAAAGTGCGCCAGAGGGCGCACATTATGCCTTCGCATAAGACGTTCTCTCCTGGCGCTTGCCCGCCATTGCGAAGCATCCCCGAAGCGAAGCGGAGCGGGAGGATACGTGTAACATCGGCTGACTTATGCAAGAGGTCCATTGAGATTTCAATACGATGAGCGAATGGAATTGTTCGCTTAAGACGAATGGCGGAACCTGATGATTCCGCCGTTCGCCGCTTGCCAAGACAAACAACCTGCTCAATGTTCCCGTTTCTCGAAGAGAGGCAGGAAACGCACCGCCAGGGTGATGACGGTCAAAGCATAGCCAATCACCAGAACCGCCACTCCCCATTCGATGGGAGCAGGGGTGTAACTGCCGATGGGCAGTTCGAACACCGTGCCCGGAGAATACGAAAGTGGAACGAACAAACCGCCAACTGTCACATTCCAGCGATGAACGATGATGCCAATCATTGCCGAAAGCGCTCCCACCACCGCCGCGGCGGGATTCTTGTTGAAGCGCGGCACGAGGAACAAGATGGCGGGCACCAGGATTCCCAGGATCACCTCCCCAACCCAAAAACTGAACGTGTAGGGAGTGTGCTGCTGCAGGAGTGAAAACGCCTTGCTGACACCGGGCGTACTGCCGTAATAGGTCACTGCCGCCATATCCCAGAACTTGATGTAGCCATATGCCAGTAAACCGACGCCGCTGAAGCGGGTGATGATCCGCAGAACATCATGTGGAATGGTTCGCCTGCCGAGAATCCACTCCAAGACATACGCCACACCCACCGTCACAGCCGGACCTGCCGCGATGGCAGACAAAACAAACATGATGGGCATGCTCGGCTTGAACCAAATGGGGCGGGATTTGATGACGCCGTAGGTTGCGCCCAGAGAGGATTGATGGAGCAGGGAAATCACCAATCCCAGCACAGCAAGAAACGGCGTGAATTTGTGCAAGGCATGTCCAAAGGCGCGCAGGCGGGTCCAGCCGTCGAAGAATTTGGCATCCACAATTACCGGCGCAAATTCCGTGATCAGGATCAGCAGATAAATGGTGATGCACATGGTCACTTCCCAAAGCACCGAGTGCACGTTCCAAAAAACCCACGGATGCCAAAAACGGTCGGGGCGCCCGATGTCCATGAGCAAAGTCACCATGGCGGAGGTGTAGCCGGCAAAGCCAATCAATACCGCCAGCCGAATGACCGGCTGCAGGCGCTTGATTCCAAAAATGTACACAATCGCCGAAAGGGTGAAGGCGCCCGCCCCCAACGCGATGGCAGAAAGGTCAATGGTGATCCACAAACCCCACGGCACCGCGTCGCTCAGGTTTGTGATGACAAGCCCTTTGAGCAAAACCTGTATCGCGGCATAAAAACCGATCACCAGCAGAACAGCCAAAAATCCCATCCACAACAGGAATGCCCTGCTGAAGGGAAGTTGAAACAATTTGCGGGGTAAGGTTGACGTGGTCATACTAGAGTCCCTCTCTGGGCGGGATGTAATACACGCTGGCATTCGTCCCTAGTTCATCGCGCAGACGAAAGGTCGGGTTGGAGGCGATGAGTTGGGAAACCCGACTGTCGGGATCGTTCAGGTCTCCAAAAACGCGCGCTCCCACCGGGCAAATATTGACACAGGCAGGCGTCGCCTCGCGATCTACGCCGGGCTTGAGTCCCTTTTCCAGTCCGGCGTCTATGCGATGAATGCAGAATGTGCACTTTTCCACTACGCCGCGCGGACGGCGCTCCACTTCCGGCGTTCCCCAGGCGGGCACGTATGGATTTTCCTCGTCACTGCGGTCTTCCCAGTTGAAGCGGCGCGCATCGTATGGGCAGGCAATCTGACAATAGCGGCAGCCGATGCAGCGATCATAGTCCATCACCACCAGCCCATCCTCCCGGTGATAAGTTGCCTTGACCGGGCAAACCTCCACACAGGGGGCATTCTGACAGTGCAGGCAGGGGCGGCTGAGAAAGAACGTGTGACCGGCGGATGTCTTTTCCGGAATGACAATATTCCACGGCTCTTCGGCGTTGACATCATTGGTGGCCGTGCAGGCGCGCATGCAATATTCACACCCAATGCACTGATCGAGATTGACGACCATGCCCCAGTGATGCTGCCCCAACTGCGCGCCATGACCGGCGTAATTCTCCCCTTCCAATTGTCCCTGTTTCAACTGTCCAAACGGCGAGAGCGGACCCGTAGTCAGAAGCGGCGCGGCAATGATGGACCCTGCCGCCGCCGCGGCAATCTTCAGCACGTCCCCGCGCGTCAGCTCGACAACGGCTTTCTTCTTAGCTTTCTTTTTCTGTGTCGTCATTTTCTTCGACCTCCACGTATCGAATCCGCTGACCGACCACCCACGCCGCCGCGCCGCCGACAATCAATCCCACGATGGCGCCCTGAATCAGTCCCGTATACAGGCGGACGGTGTTTTGCGCTTCCAAACTCTGTATGGTCTGTTCCTTTTCGCTTACCAGTTTTTCCAACTCCTCGGCGCTGGGCGCATCGCCAGTTTGCTGACCGCTGAGAGAAACGATGGTGTCGCGGGTATGAACAGTATCCTTGTGGCAACCGATACAGGCTTCCGAACCAACTACAAACGTATGACCGGTGGCAAACAGACCGCCCGTCATGGTGGTATTCGATACGGCAGACATGTGGCAATCACTGCACGAAAGCCCGGAATTGGCATGCGTGCCATGCGTAAAGGATGACCCTGTATCCTTGTGACAGTTGGTGCATAACTCGGTCACGGTCGCAGCGCGCGGCTGTTGCGAATGCGGGTTATGACACGCCTCACAGTTTAAATCGATCTGCCCGTGACGGCTGGCTCGCCATTCATCCGTCGTCGTCTTGTGACACGTGGCGCACAGCGTGTAATCCGGCGTAATGGGCATCGGCTGTTCGGGGTGACCTGCCTGCATGGGACCATGACACGCCTCGCAGGCAACCCCCTGCTCCGCATAACCGCCTGTTTTGGCATCGAACCCGGTGGTATGACACTGTAAACAGGATGGCGATGACCCTTGCTTGACCCAATCCTCCTGGAAAATAGGCGAAGAAAACGCCTGCGAATGCAGTGTGCCTGTCCATTCCTTATGAATTTCCTCATGGCAGGCGGCACATGTGTTGGAAGTCACATACTTTGTTCCTTCCTGCAGAGCAGGCGCCGGGTTGGCAGCCGCAGAGACGGGCTTTGCCGGATTCATTACCACCCCAACGACAAGACAGATCGCAAAGACCACTAAAAACGTTGCCCAAACCGGTGTTCCAAGGTCCTGTACAAATTTCTTCATTGTTTCATTCTCCTATTCAGTGGTGTCTGCGCTTAGGACACAAAACATGATAAACTTGGTTGTATTTGTGAAAATTATCACAATTTTCTAAGCCTATTCTAACCAAAAACGTGGATTCATACAGTGTGGAATATCATAAAATTTATATGATGGAGTTGAATGTCATAACCCCCGCTAATGGAAAGACAGAAAAACCCCCTCACGGATGAAATCGCCTCCTTTTCCCCCTACCTGCCTGCCACCCAATACCGGATTTCCCTGCCCAGCGGGTAAAGCGGCAACAGATCCACCCGGTACCCTTTCCCTGCGTACTCCTGCATCAACTTCACAGCTTGCCGCAACACTCCTCTGTCGAATCTCAGCGGAAGGGTCATCAACCTGGCAATGGCAGGGTGCGGATAATTTCCCCTCACACGATGATAAACACCGAACTCCAATTGCCAGGCATCCAGTTCACCATACACTGACAACGCCGTGAAAAGACCCTGTTGCAGGTGGCGCGCCTCATGGATAATCAGCGTCTTGATGCGCAAATCATCGAGAGGCGTTTGGTAATTGTAATAATAGGAATTCAAGCGGATATTCCCAAACACAGTCCAAAACGCGCCAACATGGGGTCGGACTTTTTTAAAGCCGACCTTCGTCCGGCGTGACCGCAGGAAATCAACCGCTGCGCGTCCTTCCTTGCCCAAGCCTGCCACTGCGTGATAAAGCTTTTCCAACCAGACAGCGTGTTCCATCATCACCTTCCACAGGGAAAAATCCAGCAACCTGCGCTCATCTTAACGGCGCAATCCTGTAAATGCCCCCCTCTGCGCTCTCATACACCACCTCCACATCCACAAGTGCCCGCAACTCCTCCACAGAATAGACATGGGTATATTCATTCGGCTCGATCCAGACAAGATAAGATTCCTTCCCCGCCTCGAACAACGACGACAGATACGTCTCCAGCGGAATGATCGCCTCCCCGGCGTTGGGATGGTTGGTCCGCCGCGGAGAGGACAGCGCCACATGCCAGGTATGGACAGCCAACCCGGCAGGATAATTGCCGAACACCAGATACGCCCCCGACGGCTTGTGCGCCAGCCAATACGCAATCACATCATTGTCATACCATTCCCTCGATGTATAGCCGCCGCCATTTTCATGCTGAACCTGGAGCACCGCCACCGACCGCATCACGGACAGACTTAGAACAGCCAGAAGCGGAAGGAACACAACCGCATACATCAGCACCGTCGGCAGTTTGAGGCGAACGAATCCTGAAAACAGAGTTTTTTCCATGACAGACAACACCAGCGCTATCAGTGGAATGAAGACCGGCGAGGCAAAGCGGCTGTCGAGCGTATTGAACGAAGTCAAACTGGCGATCACAAGCAACAGGACCGTGTAAACACCCCCAAACAGGAACAACGGAAACGGCGTCGAAACGTTCGCCTCACGATGTCTACCGCAGCGCCAAACAACCAACCCGCAGGCAATGATGCCTACCCACAGCCCCCACCCCCCAACCTGCGTACGGAAGGGATGATCATACAACTCCGTCTCAGGGACGAACCATGACAGGATCGAGAAGGTGAACCAGTGGAAATTCTCGAACAAACTGGAAAGGTCGGTGCGGACGACTGCCTCGACAGGCAGGCTCAACACCCAAATCCCCACCGGGAGGAAGGACAAGCCAAGCAGGGCTGTTCGTTGCAACCTGCCAGCCAGGGTCGTCTGCGAATATTGGAAGACGACCCACATAGCAGTGAGGAGCAGAGTCACCCCGATATAGCGCTGGAGCATGGCAAGCGCGCTGACGACGATCATCCAGCCAATGGTCGGCAGGCGGTTTTCGGTGATGTAGGCATCGCACAGGTACACCATGCTCAAAGTCAGGGCGATGAACAGGTAATCCGAACCGACCGCCTGGAACAGCATGGTCAAGCCGGCGCCGGTCAGGGCGAGGGCATTGCCGAGGAAAGCCAGGACAAACGTCCCCGGGAAGAGACGCGTGAACAGCCAGGCGGTCAGGGCGGCGATCCAGATGAAAGTCAGGAGTTGAAGCGCAAGGGCGGCATCGAGCGGATCCATCCCCCCAATCCGCTGAAAAATCGAGAGGAGCGCCGGGTACAGCGGGGGCCACAGCACGTAGCGCTGTCCGAGGAAGGAGACCAACCCATCGCCGCGCGTCAGGCTCAGGCTGGTGAACAGGTATTCGACCGAGTCGCGCGAGGTCCCCAGCCCAAACGTGGAGACGCTCCACCACAAAGCCATCCCCCATACAAGGTTGACGCCAAACAGGGCAAGAAATCTCGAACGGTGAAGGGGAGTCATCGCAATAGCAGAATTATAAATTAACGTCAGTCCACTCCGCACGGAGATATTGCGGATTAACCATTAAACCGAGCAATCCGCCCAATCGGTTTGAATCACTGAGGCACGTTTTTTTTTCTCAGTGTCCCCGTGACTCCGTGGTTTGACCTTGAAATTTGAGAGCCGATTGATTGCTCGAATAATTTGGAAGGTCGTAAAATGTCTGGGTTACTCTTACCAAGCCCGCTCAAGCGGATTAAGTCGTCGGTCGTATGTTTTTACAAGTCATTTTGCTCTGTTGCAAACACATGGCTTAGCAAAGTCATCTCAAAAATGTCGCCCTGAGCGCAGCGAAGGGCCTCTACGGCCAAAAACAAGAGACTCTTCGGTCGCAACAACCGCTCCCTCAGCGTGACAGGGTATTTTTGAGACAAGTTCTAGAAATCCATTGGCACAGTCGGCGTTCTCTTGCGCCGACAGGGACGTTACACTTGCCCTGCGGGTAGGCGTCAGGGAAGAACGTCTCCTGCGCGTCGAATGATTTTCGACCGACTACTTAATCAGTCGCCTTTAGGCGGCTTTGCAGGAATAGCCGGGGGTTTTAATCCCCGGCGAGGCGGATTGGTGCAACAAGTTCGCTTTAGATTTCGAATTGTGGTAAAGGCGGAGAGCTGATAGAAGATGAGAGCGCCTTGGGTTAAAATACTCCTTGGAGATGAAATGAGAAAAATTGCCATTCTTGGAATCGGACAAACAAAAATTGACGAGCATTGGGAACTTTCGCTTCGTGAGATTGGGGGCAACGCCGCCTTTGCCGCCATGCAGGACGCCGGCATGGAGAGGGTGGATGCGCTTTTTGTCGGTAATATGCTTTCGCCGATGGTCAACGGGCAGAATCAACTCGGCACCTTCTTTTCGGATTGGATCGGGCTGTGGAGGCAGGAAGCCGTCAAAGTGGAGGCCGCCTGCGCTTCGGGAGCAGCGGCGTTTCGTTCCGCGCTGATGGCTGTTGCCGCCGGCGACATCGAATCGGCGCTGGTGGTGGGAGTGGAAAAGATGACCGACAAACCCGGGCGTGAGGTTACTTCTGCCCTTGCCACCGCTGCAGATGCCGATTACGAAGTGGAACAGGGCATTTCCTTCGTGGGGTTGAATGCGCTCATCATGCGGCGCTATATGCATGAATTCGGCTGGAAGCACGCCGATTTTGCGCCGTTTTCGATCAACGCGCATGAGAATGCCATGCATAATCCGTTTGCCCGTCTGCACGAACGGGTCACAGTGGAAAAATTCGAAAAGTCGGGCATGGTTGCCACGCCGATTAACCTGTTGGATGCGTCGCCCATCGGTGACGGGGCAGCGGCGGCGGTCATTGTGCCGGCAGAGCGGGTGGTTTCGGTGAAGGGAAAGCCCAGGGTGGTGGTGGCAGGTTCGGCGTCCGCGACCGATACGATTGCCGTTCATTCGAGAAAAGACCCGTTGTTCCTTTCTGCGGCATATGAGTCAGCCAAACAGGCGTATGCGATGGCAGGCGTCGCAAAGGATGAGATTGACGTGTTTGAGCTGCACGATGCGTTTTCGATCATGGCGGCGCTTTCGCTGGAGGCATGCGGGTTTGCGGAACGGGGTCAGGGGGTGAGGCTCGGTTTGGAGGGCGAAATCGGTCCAAAGGGCAGTGTGCCTGTCTGCACGCGAGGCGGGCTAAAAGCGCGCGGGCATCCGGTGGGCGCGACGGGGATGTATCAAATTGTGGAGGTCGTTCAGCAGTTGCGCGGGGAATGCGGAGAGACGCAGGTGGATGGGGCAAGGATCGGCATGGCACAGAATATCGGCGGCTCGGGCGCGACGATTCTTACCCACATTCTAAAAGCGGAGTAAAATCCTGCATACACCTCCGCAAATGGTTCACAATGATTGCAATGCCGTTTTCGTTCCATCACATTCCAGCGTCGAACCCCTAAAATTCGTTATACTGCCCGAACTGGACGGAAAGGAGTTGCCATGGCGAACAAACGCAAAAAAGACCGGCGGGAATTCGCGTACTATATGCAGGTCAAGGATGAAGCGACCAAACAGGTCATCGGCTATCTTTCAGATATCAGCACAGGCGGTTTCAAACTGGATTGCCCGCAAAGAATCCCGCCGGGACAGGATTTCCGCCTGCAAATAGACCTGACAGCCGAAGTGGCGGATAAAACCTCCATGGTCTTCATCGCCCGAAGCAAATGGTGCCAACCCGACAACATTGACCCTACATCCTTCAACGCCGGTTTCGAAATCGTGAATATGGCTCCCAGCGACATGATGATCTTTCAGCGCATCTTCGAACGATACGGCAAGGAGCAGGCAACCAAAAGGAAGGGTACAGACGATTATCTGTGGAAATAGTCTGGAACAGTTCGAAACGAACAATGGGCCTCTGAAGCGCCCGTTGTTCGTCCACATACAAGCAGGCTTGTTGTACAATTGGCGGGATGAAATACCGAACCGTGCGTTCCATTGTCCGTTTTGTCATGAGTTGGATTGCGCGCATCGATGTGCGCGGCTTGGAATACCTGCCGAAAGGGAATGCCATCATTGCGGCAAATCATCTGGGCAGGCTGGATACGGCGGTGCTGATGACGGTGATTGACCGCGAAGACATCATCATGCCGATTGCCGAAAAGTATAAGAACCATCCGATTTTTGGCGTGTTGGGCCGCGCCGCCAACGGCATCTGGCTCAACCGCTTCGAGGCGGATTACTCCGCCCTGCGGCAGATTTTGGAGAGGATGGAACGGGGCGGACTGCTGGTCATCGCGCCGGAAGGCACCAGGTCCAAGACCGAGGCGCTGCAGGAGGGCAAGATGGGCGTTGCGTTTCTGGCGGCAAAGAGCGGGTATCCGGTCATTCCCGTGGCGGTCACCGGCACAGAAGACCGCCTCATCGTCCAGAACCTGAAGCGGCTGCGCCGCTCCAGGATTACAGCCACAGCGGGAGAGCCGTTTTACATCGAAATCCCCAAAGGTAAAGGGCGCGAGGAGGCAATGCGCAAGGCAACCGACGAGATCATGTGCCGCATCGGCGCCATGCTCCCCGAAAACTATCGCGGAGCGTATTCCGATCATCCGAGATTGAAGGAATTGCTCTCTGCCCCATGACCATGCTTCGTCTGTTGCGTTTCCTCATCCGCATTCTCCTCAAACTGATTGCCCGCTTCGAGATTCGCGGGAAGGAAAACGTGCCCCTGACCGGAGGGATGATCATCGCCTCCAATCACATCGGCATTCTCGACATCGTCATGGTCTATTTTGCGATTGACCGCACCGATCTATTCATCCCGGTCGCCGAAAAATGGGAAAAGGTCGGATGGATCCGCTGGCTGGGGAGACATTTGAACTTTCTGTTTGTGGACCGTTTCAATCCCGATCTGAAAGCCATGCGAAAAATGATTGCGCTCATGCAGGAAGGAAAATGTCTCGTCATTGCGCCGGAGGGGACGCGGTCACGAGTCGGTTCGTTGATCGAGGGCAAGCCGGGTGTCGCCTACCTCGCGGCGCGCTCCGGGTTCCCGGTCGTCCCTGTGGCGATCACAGGCACGGAAGACAAGGTCATTCTTGCAAATGTGAAGCGCGTGCGAAAATCCGAAATCACGCTGACGGGCGGAAAACCGTTCATCGTCCCGCCATTCCCCAAGACCCACCGCGACGAAGCCCTGCAAAAATACACCGACGAGATTATGTGCCGCATCTCGGCGTTGCTGCCGGAAAAGTATCGCGGGGTGTATGCGGAGCATCCGCGCTTGAAGGAGTTACTCGATACCGAATGAGCCAAAGGGGTTCAAAAGAATCAAAAGCGCCAGCGGCACAATCTTTGGAGCTTTTTACACCTCCACTGTTTCTATTTCCTCGCAACTACAACACCCTCCCCTCGCCGCGCTTCAAAAACTGTCCATCCCCCGCCTTGCCAAGCCACTGCTCCCCGTCCACAATCAACTGACCGCGCAGGAAGACCTTTTCGGGGTAGCCCGTCAACTCCCAGCCTTCGTACAGGTTGTAGTCCGTGCGGTGATGCGACATCGCCACGCCATATTTCACTTTCTTCTCAGGGTCCCAAATCACCAGGTCCGCATCGGAGCCGGGCAGCAGCGCGCCCTTGCGCGGATAGAGACCGAATATCTTCGCGGGATTTGTACTCATGTAGGCGACGAATTGATTGGCGGTGATTCTTCCCGCGCGCACGCCGTACGTCCACAAAATCGGCATTCGATCCTGGACGCCCGGAAGTCCATTGGGAATTTTAGTAAAGTCATCTGCGCCCAATTCCTTGCCGGGGATGGCAACCTCGCGTCCTTCATAGACGATGGGCCTGGTCCCGTCAAAGAAGAACGGGCAGTGGTCAGTGCCGACGGTCTGGATGGTGCCGTCTGCCAGTCCCTGCCAGAGGCGGGCGTTATCGGCTTCGGTGCGCATGGGCGGCGAGCAAATCCACTTGGCGCCATCGGGCCGGCGCAGGTGGTCAATCGTAAAAAAGAGATATTGCGGACAGGTCTCGCCCATGACTTTGACGCCGCGCTCGCGGGCATAGCGGAGCATGTCCACTTCGCCACCCGCGTTCATGTGGACGATATACACTGCCGCATCTGCCGCGGACGCCATGCCTGCCACCCGTAAAGTGGATTCGACCGCCCCCCAGGCCGGTCTCGTCAAAGCGTGCCATTCGGGAGTCAAGTGATCGGTCATCAGTGCGTCGGTAACCAGCGTTTCGATGACATCGCCGTTCTCGCAGTGCGCCATCACCAGCATTCCGTTTTCTTTGGCGATCCGCAGGGCTTTGAAGATACTGCCGTCGTCAATGCGCAGGCGTCCGTTGTAGGCGGTGAAGACCTTGAGGGTGGTGATGCCCATCCCGCGCAGAGACGGAATCTCCTTTGCAATCTTCTCGTTGAACTGGGTCAAATTCATGTGGAAGGAATAGTCAATTGCGGCTTTCTCCGCTTTTTCCATCCATAAGTCAACCGAATATCTAAACCCCTTATCTTCGAGAACGACAAAGTCCATGACTGTCGTCGTACCGCCGAAGGCTGCGGCTTTGTGACCGGTGTAATGGTCGTCCGAGGAGACGGTGCCGAACATGGGCAAATCGAAATGCGTGTGCGGGTCAATACCGCCGGGGGTGATAAACTTGCCAGAAGCGTCAATGATTTGTGCGCCGGGGCGCTGCAAGTTTTTACCGATGAGGGAAATCGTCTCGCCTTCGATGAGCAGGTCGGCCTCGAAAGTTTCGGAGGCGGTGATGAGGGCGGCGTTTTTGATTAGAGTAGCCATTTCATGCTCCAAAGGTATCAGATGTGTCAAAAGTTCAAAGGGTTTATTTGCGGTTGAGAGACTCGATGAGACGATTAAGCAAAAATCCAGTTTCTGCGCGGAGGGATTCCGCTTGCTCATATTGGGATGGTGTAATGTATGTTAAGTCTTGCGCAAGGATCAGATAGTATTCCACCTCTGCCAGCGAACCCTGCGCAATATCAAGGTAGCGTTTGAACTGTCCTTTTCCCACCAGCGGCGTATCCCTCAGCCACATTTGCGGAGACAGACACAATTGCACGCCGCAACTGGCTTGTCAAACCAAACATTTCATGTTTTGGAAATTTCTCCGTAAATTTGTAGACTTGTAAAACTAACTGATGTGCCCTCTGCCATACCAGTAACTTACGAAAGCCTTTTCCAGCTCGATCTGTCTGATCAGACATGGGCTCCTCCTGTGGGTATAAATTAAACCTTTGGCTCTTCTGAAACATCTGGCACGTATGGCTCCTGCATTTCCTTGATCCCTAACAGCGCCATCACCACCTCCGGCGGAAGTTCGGCTTCGGGCAGGTTCACCTTGTAGAGTTGACTGTTCTCCGCCCGTTCGCGCAGGGAGCGCCAGAGCAGTTGACGTTCCTCGCTGGCAATGACCAGGTCATTCAGGGTTTTGGCTTGGAGCAGGTATTCCCCGGTGGTGTACAGGAAGGTCAGCCGCTTCCACTTGTCGGACTTGATGGGCTGCGGCAGTTTTTCCAGCCCGCCGATTTGGATTTTGTAATACTCCTCGCGGGCGCGCGGGTGATCGGCTTCGTCGCGGAGCAGGTCGGCGCGGGTGGTCAGTTCGTGTCCGCGCACTTTGGCGACGTATTCGATTTGTCCGCCGCGCTCGCCAAAGGCTGAAGGCTGGTAAAAAGCCAGATAGTCCACAGCAACAATTTTCGGGGCAGTGCGAAGCGGGATACGGTACCAGCCGAGCAGGCGGGCGATTTCCAAATCCCGCGGGGCAGGGAGCAGGCAGACGAGGATGAGGGATGCAGGAGAAACGGTCATGTTTGGGAAACGAAAAGTGGAAAGCAACGATTGGATTTTACTCGCCGCTTTCCACTTTCTACAAGAAATTAATGGTCATTTTTCAGGAACGGGTTCGAAGGGGCTGATGCGGTGAATTTTCGCAATCAGTTTTTCCCGTTCGGGTTTTGCCGCCGCAGCCAGTTTCTTCTTGAGTTTCTCGATCTTTGTGCGGCGGTGTCGCCTTCGCAGAAGTTCATGTCTGCGTCGGACCTGGTATCCCATACGGCACCTCCAACTCATGGTGTTGGAGAAAATTTTAAAAATTTTGCCGCCGGGTTGTCAAGGGCGTTAGAGCAACCCAACTTCTTTGTTGAACTCGACGATCAACTCGTCAATTTCATCTACCTGCTTCTGTACGTCGGTCCAGTAGTTCGGTTCGTACCATTGCGCCTGAATCTCTTCGTAGGTTTTGCCCTGCTGTTCGACCCAGGTGTAGTATTTCAGGTTGTGGACGCGGCGGCGGTCGGTGTAACGCAGTTCGAGCAGGTTGTCGGTAGATTGGCCGTGCAGGTAGCGGGCGAAGTCGGCGGCGGCGTCGCGCTCGGTGTATTGACCGAACTCCTGGCGCATCTCATGCAGGCGCGAGCGGTAGAGGTCCATTGAGTCGGTCAGGACAGTGAGCAGGATGTCGTTTTCGCCCATTTCGTAATATTTGGCGGCTTTGATACACGACAAGACATTCGAAATGCCGGAAAAACCGAGAAGATCGAGATTCGAGATTAGAGATTCAGGGATGCCTTTTTGCGAAAGATACTCACGGCCGGCTTCTTCGTTGAAGAGACGGGCGATGTTAACCACAGCGTTATCGTCAATTGCCACGACGACGTCGGTGTTCTTGACGTTGTGAATCCACGGCACGTGTTTGTCGCCGATGCCTTCGATGCGATGCGCGCCGAATCCGTTCTCGAGCAGGGTGGGACATTGCAGCGCCTCGCTTGCTACGATTTTGCTCTCGGGGAACAATTGCTTCATGTAGTCGCCGCTGGCGATTGTCCCTGCCGAGCCGGTGGCAGATGCCATGCCGCGATAGCGGTCGTTCGGACCCATGACCTGCTTCAGGACTTCCTCCATCGCGTGCCCGGTCACTTCGTAGTGCCAGAGGTAGTTGCCGAACTCGTCGAACTGGTTGAAGATCATCAGGTCTTGCCCGGATTTGCGCAACTCCCAGCACTTATCGAATATCTCTTTGACATTCGATTCGGAACCGGGGGTTTTAATGACCTCTCCTGCGACGCTGGCAAGCCAGTCAAACCGTTCTTTGGACATGCCTTCGGGCAGGATGGCAATGGACTCGCATGCCAGCAGGGCGGAGTCGTATGCGCCGCCGCGACAGTAGTTGCCGGTGGAGGGCCAGACTGCTTTCTGTGTCGTCGGGTCAAACTGACCTGTAACCAGACGCGGCACGAGACAACTGAACGCCGCCCCGACTTTGTGCGCCCCTGTGGGAAACCATTTGCCCACCAGCGCGATGATGCGCGCCGGGACTCCCGTCAGCGAGGAGGGAAGTTCGAGGTAGTTGACTCCGCCAAAGGTCCCGCCAGAAGCGGTGGGCTGATTGTGCCAGTTGATGCGGAAGAGGTTGCGGGGGTGAATGTCCCACAGTCCGATGCCCTTCAATTCTTCCTTGATTTTGGCGGGGATTTTCGAGGGGTCTTTCATTTGAGTGTAGGTGGGGATGATGATGTTGCGTTCGCGTGCACGCTGGATGGCACGGGCGCGGCGGGCGGGTTGAACGGTCAAGTCAATGATGGTCATGGTTCCTCCTGAATTTGTCTAACAAATGGATTATACTCCCGCCAAGAGGGGCAATCTTCACCTTATTGTCAGAGAATTATCACAAAAAGGAGAAAAAATGAAATCCGCAAAAACGGGCGCAGTGTCGGGTTGCCTCATCTGGTTTATTGTTTTTGGCGTTCTCAGCTTTTGTCTGGCTCCGGCGGGGATGATGATCGGCGGTTTTACCTCCGTCACGGGTTTTGCCATGCAAACTCTCGAACCGCTGATTTGTCCGGACGGTACTACAGCAAAATCCCGCTCGTACGCAACAATCACAACGGATGAGTATGGTAATTCCCAGCCCAGCACTGCCTATGTGATGCAGTGTGTGGATGCAAACGGGAATGTGGTCAAGGAAGACCCTGTACTGTACGCTTTCATCTGGGTTGGGATTATTTCGGTCACTGGGTTGCTCCTTGCAGCCGTGCTTGCCTTTGTGTTTGCCGCTCCTGCTGGTGTGTTGATCGCCAGGCTTTTCAAGCGAAAACAAAGCGGCATGATGGCAGAAAACATCGAACCGAGATGAAATTGAGCCAGGCAAGCGCTGAGGGGATTGCGTTACACGCAATCTCGAAATTTGTGACGGGTATTTCAAGGTTGTAAGTTTTTTTTAATGCAACGCATTTCAGTTCGTTGTATGATGGTGGCAACAGAAAGGAGGTACCCATAGAGACTCCACCTGAAATCTTTGCCCACGGAAGGACCGGGAAGCCTTAACCTGGTCAAAAGCAAACTACGGCTTTAGAACCAGACGTTCCCCCAACGAAAAGAAGGCTCGCAAATCCCCCGCTCCTTGCCGCCATCTTAATAGTACGATCCATTTGGCGGATGGGTATTCCTGTAACGGGTTTCTCATCCGTCTTTTTTATTTGACTAGAGCCTATCCGAAAATTCGCGTCCTGCCGGCTCCACTCGGAGATCAATCTCCGGGCTATTCGTACGAAAGCCGGGTGTTAGCCGTCTTCAGATGGCTTTGGATGAGACCCAAGGATATTTTTCGGATAGACTCTGAATGAAGCGCACGGCGCATGCGGTCGAGACCTTGCTGGAGGATTTTGCGCGAGGTGCCGAAATTGATCCGCACGTGACCTTTTCCCTCTTCGCCAAAGATTTTGCCATCGCTGAGTGCAACTTTGGCTTCGTTCAAAAAGAAATCATAAGGCGAATCCTTGATGGGGGTCTGTGTAAAATCGAGCCAGCCCAGGTAGGTCGCGTCAGGGACGGTGGTTCGGACTTGCGGCATGTACGTGGCGACATAGTCGACGAGGAAGTCGCGGTTCGAGGTGAGGTAAGAGCGCAGTTCTATCAGCCAATCGTCGCATTGTCCCGAAAATGCCACGTGTGCGGCGTGCAGCCCCATACTGCTCACATGCAGACGCAGGCGTTCCACTTCGCGGTTGTAGCGCTCGCGCAATTCTTTGTTCGGGATGATTGCAAAGCCGCAGAACAACCCCGGCACATTGAATGTCTTGGAAGGGGCGATCAGGGTGATGGTGCGGCTGGCAATTTCAGTAGACAACTTCGCGATGGGTGTGAAGGAGTTTCCACCCAGCAATAACTCCGAATGAATCTCATCGGAGACAATCAGGACATCGTTTTCGATGCAAATCTCTGCCATACGGCGCAGGTCTTTGCGTGAAAAGACGATACCCAGCGGGTTGTGCGGATTGCACAACAGAAACATGCCCGCCTTCTTTGCCTGCCGCTTGAAAACGTCCCAGTCTATTTCGTAGGTCAGGATGTTGCTCTTCACACGTTTGACGAGGGGCGCGTTCAATTGCGGAATCCCCACATTGTTTTTGATTTCATGGAACTCGTTGTACACGGGCGTTTGCACCAGAACGCCCTTCCTGGGCGTACAAAGGACACGCGCCGCCACACTGAACCCGCTGACAATGCCCGTCACCGCAATCACCGCTTCAGGCTCGACCTTCCAGCGGTATAACCGCTCCATGCGTTCGGCAACCGTCGTCTTCAAGGCGTTGGAAGGCAGTTCATAGCCAAGAACGCCGTGGGCAACCGCTTTCCGAAGTTGATCGAGGATGGGGTTGGGGGCGGGGAAATCCATATCCGCCACCCACATGGGAAGGACATCGCTGGGATACCACGTCCATTTATTGAGAACATTGGGGTCGCGGCGGTTGGGGGTGCGGTCAAAGTTGTAGGTCATGGTCTCTTCTTTCTATTTTTTGGTTCTACCGTTTTTAACGGGGAACCCATTTTAAACACAAAGGACACAAAGGGCACGAAGGAAAAATGCCCATCAATCAAGCCGCCTTTTCTCCCTTTGTGTCCGTCGTGTTTAGGCTCTTTCCCGTTTGTTACGGGAGAGCCTATTTTTTGTAAGCCACGATCATCCCGTCGCGCAGGGGGGCGAGGGAAACGATCCAATCGGGGTCTGTTGTAATGTCGCGCGTGAAGCGGCGGATGGCTTCGGTGGATTTCTCGCGATTGTGCGCGTCGAAGACGTACCCGCTCCACAGCATGTTGTCAATGATGAGCAATCCGCCCGAGCGCAATTTTTCTTTGATGACGGGAAGCGAATCGGGATACGCCTCCTTGTCTATGTCGTTGAAGATGAGGTCGAACCTGCCTGGTGCGTTGCGAAGGGTTTCCACCGCTTCCGCGGTGTGATATTCGATCAAATCGTCAAAGCCAAGGTTGAAGAGGTGTTCTCTTGCCATTTTTGAGAGTTTCTCATCCCAGACGGTGTGATGTACGACTCCTCCGCCGTTCTCTCTGACCGCCTTCGCAAACCACGCGGTGGAATAGCCGTAGCCTGAGCCAAGTTCGAAGACCGATTTTGCCCCGCTCATGCGCGCCAATTGGTAACAGTAATATCCGCAGACGGGACCGATGATGGGGAAGCCATGTTGCTCGGCATATTTTTCCATTTTTTGCAGTTCAAGTTCGCGCGGCGGGACGAGGGAGGCAAGATAGTTCTGCGTTTTGTCATAATCAATGTCCGGCATGTCATTTTCCTTTTTGTGACGATAAGATTTCCAGCGCAGCGGGTAAGACTTTTTCCGCCCACATCCGATACATTTTACCCGAGGGATGCAGCCCATCCGGCGCGATCAGGGACGGATCATTCGCCGCCCCGCGGGAGATGGGCGTGACATCCGCGTAATGAGCGCCCGCTTTCTCCGTCTCTTCGCGGTTGACCGCATTGAACGCGTCGATTTCCTGCGCAATCTTTTCCCGGTCGCGTCCCGAAGCGAAGGGAGTCACACCCCAATCGGGGATGGACAGCACAATGACGCGCTTCGGGTCGCCGCCTGCGTATTCAATGGACTTGTTCAGCAGAAAAACAAACTGCTGGCGATACTCTTCGATGTCGCGTCCGCGATACTGATTATTCACCCCGATCAACAATGAAACGAAATCATACGGAGGCTCAAGTTTGGCGGCTTGAATCCCCTGCCAGAGTTCATCGGTAGTCCAGCCTGTGCGGGCGATGATGGTGACTTCCGCTTTGACGCCTTCATTTTCAAGAAGTTTCACAAGTTGATTCGACCAGCGTTCGCGCTCGGCAACGCTTTCGCCGATGGTGTAGGAATCGCCCAGGGCGAGGTAACGGATGGGGGACATGGCAACAGGTTCCAGCGTAGAAAGGGAGGCGGGGGTCTCCCCAGGGAGGGATATAACCGCCGTGCATGCGGTCAACACGGTGAGGAAGACGAGCAGATAAAGTCTTTTGTTCATGGGATTATATTCCTTTAACTCGACAAGGGCACGGTCAATGCGACCATGCCCTTGTCTGATACTACCGATAAAAGGAGGCTGTCAAGCCGTCTGGCGGCGGGACAGGCTATAGAGCGCCATCGCCAGCATCGCTCCTGCTCCGATCCATGCAGAGGCGGCAACAATGGCAGTATCTGCCTGTTTGACCGCGATACCGATAAAAGACCAGACCAGCACGAACAGATACGCCGCATCCCGCCGCGCCGCCGCCATCCATACGCCGAGGAGGGATGCCACCGCAATCATAATCGCCGCCCAGAGGGGAGCAGAAATGCCAAAGCCGTTCCACTCGACAAGGTACAGCCAGTCGGTGATGTTGGCAACGGCGGCGACGGTGATCCAGCCGAGGTAGATGCTGAAGGGCAAATCTACCGACCACCACTCCGCACGCGAGACGGAGGAGAGATTCACGTTCAACTTGAGATAACTGGCGATGAGCAGGCCCAGCAAGGAGAGCATGACGAGAACGCCGAGGCCAAAATAGTTGTAATGCCAGGTGAAGAGCCAGGCGGCGTTGAAGAGGTTGCTGACCGCGAAGAGATAGCCGAGTTTTTGCAGGCGGGGGTTGGTCTTCTGGGAGGGGAGGAATTGGGAAATGGCAAAGGCTATCCAGCCGACAAATATGAAGAACCAGATGGCAAAAACGTAGCCAGCGGGCACAAAATAGACCGCGAAACGGTCAGAGATTTCGCCGGTGTTCTGTCCATTGAGGGGTAGGGCGGAGGCGAGTGTGTTCACCGTCAGGGCGATCAGGACGGTGACGAGGTTGGCGGTCTGGCGTAGGGTGTCTTTCAATTCAATTTTTCCTTTGTGTTTTTAAGTAGTCGGTCATATGTTTTTAGAAGTTCATTGGCACAGTCGGCGTTCTCTTACGCCGGCAAGGCAAGCACCAGGGGAGAACGTCTCCTGCGCGTCGAATGATTTTCGGCCAGCTGCTTAGCCACGAATTTAAAAAATCGACGATGCCGCGCCAAGCAGCGGCAGTCTGTGTCAATCCGTGTCAAAGAAATACTTTCACAAGGTCTTGATCTTCACCCACAGGGCAGGGATGCGGCTCAGTTTACCCAGCGCAGACAAATTCGCGCGCTGGGTAAACACATCGTAGTCGTTCTTTTCAATCTCATCGAGGATGCCCTGATAGAAAACAGAGGCGGCGCCGATGGCAAGTTGACCTTCGCGCTCGAGCATCTTCACGCCCGCCCACGACTCGGCGTAGATCTGGCGGGTGCGTTCGATCTGGAACTTCATAAACTGACGCCAGTTGTCGGTGAGGCGCCCGTCGGCGATGTCCTGTTCGCGGATGCCGTGGAAGAGGAGTTCCTCGCGCGGCAGGTACAGGCGTCCGTTGCGGAAGTCTTCGCCGATGTCGCGCAGGATGTTGGTCATTTGCAGAGCCACGCCGAGTTTGATGGCATAGGGAACGGCGTCGCTGCTCTTGAAGCCGACGATATACATGCTCATCAGTCCCACCGTGGAAGCGACGCCGTAGCAGTACATGGCGAGTTCCTCGAAGGTCTGGTAACGGGACTGGGTCAGGTCGCGGTTGACGCCGTCAATCAGTTGCAGGGCGTAGTGGCGGGGGATGTGGTAACGGGCAAGGGTATCCGCCCATGCGGCGGCAACCAAGTCATCATCGAGGAAAGAGCCGTGTTCGATCATCCCGCGCCAGTAATCGAGTTTCGACTCGCGCTCGTCGTCGGTCGATTCGTCCACAATGTCATCCACGGTGCGGCAGAAGGCATACAGCGCTCGGACGGCGGAACGTTTTTCTTCGGGGAGAAGCGCCGAAGCCAGATAAAAGGACTTGGAGTGATCAGCCGTGATGCGTTCGGCTTCTTTATATGCCGTGCGAAGCGAAGCGTCGCCCGCCCAATAGGAAAAGAAGGGGCGCTTGTGCGGATGCGGGATGCTTCCTGCCAGGGCGAGGAGTTGGTTTTCCCAGTTGGCTTGTGCTTGCATGGTATACCTCCAAAGTTAGGTTGGGATAATTGTATGGGTTTTGTCAATTTTGTCAAGGTTTTGTAAATACAATTTTTGATTAAACATTGACAAATTATGTACATTGCGTATAATGCTAGTAACCCTCACCCCTATCCCCTCTCCCCCACGGAAGAGGGAGTGAAAAGGAAGAACTCATGAACAAACCAACAGCCATTGTGATTGGCGCAGGAATCGGCGGCATTGCCACCGCCGCCCGCCTCGCAAAAAACGGATATGACGTGACCGTACTCGAAAAGGAATCCACCCCAGGCGGACGCTGCAACCAGATCGTCCGCGACGGTCACCGCTTCGACATCGGACCGACGCTGTTCCTCATGCCTGAAGTGTGGGAGGAGACCTTTGCCGCTCTCGGCGAAAAGATGAGCGACTACCTCGACCTGCGCCGCATTGATCCGACCTACAAGGTCCACTTCGACGA
>JACAET010000012.1 GCA_013388685.1 Chloroflexota bacterium
GGACAGGTCGAGTTGACTGTCCCGTTTCCTGCGGGCGCGCATGTGACGGTTTTTGTGGTGGATGCGGGCGATACCTTTGCCGATTTGCTCTACGCTTCGCAAGGCACTCTCGATTTTTGGGACAACCCGCTGGATGACGAGGATTGGAACAATGCCTGAGCAAGGGGATATTCTGCTTGTACCGATTCCATTTACCGACCTTTCATCGCAGAAACGGCGGCCTGTCATTGTGGACAAGATTTACGCGATTTCCAAGTCCATTGTGGTCAAGACGTTTGGTCGGGTGAATGAGAAAGTGATGGAGCGCATTCGGAGCGAGTTGCAGAGTTTGACGGCAAAGAAATAATTGGCTTGTGGTTGCAAAAAACCCGTCCTGTTATTCGGCGGGCGTGGGTGTGGGGAGAAAGAAAGGATGAAGGATGAAATATGAAGGATGAATGGGGGGACGGCACGCAAATGGGAGTCGCTTCGGGCGGGCTGGTCCGTGCGGAGGAGGGAGTTGTGAGAAAAAGCAAAAGGTAAAGAGCGAATGAGAAAATCCTCATTCCAGATTGACATGAATTCATCGCTCCCCGGAACGGTAGCGTTCGATCAGCGCCTTTGTACGCGGGTCCTGGGGCTGGCTGAAGAGGACATCGGGCTTCGCCTCTTCGATGATTTGACCGTCTGCCATCACAAGGACGCGATCCGCCACTTCGCGGGCGAAGCCCATTTCGTGCGTGACAACCAGCATGGTCATGCCGTCTTTGGCGACTTTTTGCATAACGTTGAGCACTTCGCCGATCAGTTCGGGGTCGAGGGCGGAGGTGGGTTCGTCGAAGAGCATGACGCGGGGCTGCATGGTCAGGGCGCGGGCGATGGCGACGCGCTGTTTTTGTCCGCCGGAGAGGCGGTTGGGATATTCGTCCTTTTTGAAGAGCAAGCCGACGCTGTCGAGGTTTTGTTCGGCGAGTTCGATGGCTTGTTTGCGGTCCATGCCTTTGACCGTGACGGGTCCCTCGATGACATTCTCCAGCACGCTCATGTGCGGGAAGAGGTTGAACTCCTGAAAGACCATACCCGTCCGCAGGCGGATATCGTGAACTGCCTGACGGTGTTCTCGCGTTGTGCCGTTGTGAATTTCCACGCGGATGCCATCCACTTCAATGACGCCGCGCGAAGGGTCTTCCAGAAAATTGATACAGCGTAAGAGTGTGCTTTTCCCGGAACCGCTCCGTCCAATGAGGCAAACCACCTCACGCGGCTGAACCTCGATGGACACATCTTTCAGGACGTGCAACAGTCCAAAATATTTATCGAGATTCGAGATTTTGACAATGGGCGCCATGATTAACGGTCTCCTTTGGCAAGACGGGCTTCGATGATGCTTTGAACGTAGGTGAGGATGATGGTCATGAGCCAGTAGAAGACCGCCGCCATGATGAGCGCCTCGAGGTTGTTGAACTGGGCGCGCCCGACGCGGGTGGCGCGCCACATGATTTCGTGGACGAAGCCGGTGGCGGAAACCAGTGCCGAGTCCTTGGTCATGGCGATGAAGTCGTTGCCGATGGGCGGGATGGCAAAACGCAGCGCCTGCGGCAGGATGATGCGCTTCATCGTCTGCCAGGGAGTCATGCCGAGCGCCATGGCCGCTTCACGCTGACCGCGTCCGACGGAGGCGAGACCGGCGCGGAAGATTTCGCTCATGTACGCGCCGTAGTTGAGTCCCAGGGCAATCACGCCGGCGAACAAGCCGGTCAGGACGATGCCCAACTGCGGCAGGGCAAGGAAGAAGAAGAAGATTTGCAGATAGAGAGGCGTTCCGCGAATGAGGGAAACGTAGAACGTGCTGAGCGCGTAGAAGGGCGGGAATTTGGAGAGCCGTCCCAGCGCGGCAATCAGGGCAAGGACGATCGCCATCGAAATGGAGAGAAACGAAACCAGAAGAGTCTGCCACACCCCCCCTGCAATAAACGAAAGGTTTTTCTGCATGAATTCCAGGTTGAGCGAAATCGTGCGAATGCCGAGGATACTTTGCCCGCTGAAGAGATACACCAGGATGAGGAACAACCCTCCCCATGTGGCAGAGACCCACACGTTGAACTGACGCGATTTACGCAATTGCGCTTCGTAGAGAAGTTCGGCGTGCGTTTTTTGCA
This sequence comes from Chloroflexota bacterium, assembly GCA_013388685.1. Lineage (GTDB taxonomy): Bacteria > Chloroflexota > Anaerolineae > Anaerolineales > Villigracilaceae > Defluviilinea. Next base: position 2,139 of record JACAET010000012.1, read on the forward strand.
GGGCGGGGTCTGAATGCATGATGGCGCTCATGACGCTTTGCTCCTTTCGAAGAAGCCGGGGAACGTAGAAAAGGGAGGCGGTTACACCCCGCCTCCCCGAGATGGAGCGTTGGTCCTATTTGGGAGCCTGCGTCAGGTCTTCGCCCAGCCACTTGATAGACAGGGCAGAGAGGCGTCCGTCGCTGTGCATGGCGGTAAAGATTTTGTTGACCTCTTCGCGCAGACTGTCGGTGGGCAGGCTGGAAGATTTGTCGAACGCCGCGGCAAGTTCCTCGGAGTAGACCGGCGAACCCAGTTGAACCACCGGGAAGTCAGCCGCAATGTTGGCGTTGACCACCGTCATCGAAGTTACATAACCGACGAAATCCTCGCGTCCCGCGGCAATGGCTTGCGCACATTCCTGGTCGGTCGGGAGCGGCACAACGGTTACATTTTTAGGCGGCTGGGCATAAATGGACGATTCGGGCAGGCCCAAGCCCTCGAAATCGCCGCTCAGCCACTGCTCATAGGTGGTGGCGCTTCCGACGCACAGCGCCTGTCCTTCGAGGTCAGCCAGCGAGGTGATTCCCGCATCGGCACGAACCGCCACCACAGCGGGCGCATAGTAGTACGGCACGCTGAAGTTCAGCACTTGCTGGCGGGCGGTGGTGATGGTCATCGAGCCGATGCTCACATCCCATTTGTCAGCCCAGTTGCCGGCGGTGATGAGGTCCCAGTCGGGGGTGGCGAAGCAGGTTTCCACGCCAAGCCCCTCGCCCACCGCCTTCGCCACGTCCACATCGAAGCCCTGCATTTCGGCGGTGGTCAGAGCGTCGGCGGGGCATTTGGTGTCGGCAGGGCGCTGACCGTTGGTGTTGAGGAAGGATTGCGGTTCATAGTTTGGATCGGTGGAGACGAGAATGTAACCGCGTTGTTTGATCGCGTCCAGCAGCGTCTCCGCCTGTGCTGGTCCTCCTCCGCAGGCGGTCAGCACGAGAGCAGCAACTATCCCCACTACGAGAACATTGTATAGCTTTTTCATTTCTCCTCCAAAAAATGGAATTGGTTAAGGCAATTGGATTGCCTTACGACGTGTTTTAAGCATAGACTATTTTCCACAATTCTGCAAGGTTCAGATACCTTTTTTCGGATGGTAAAATTGCAGCATCATCATTGTTTTGGAGGCATAAAGTATGGCGGCTGTATTTCCGAGTAAGGAATGGCTGGAAGCGCTGGAGACAAGGCTGAACTCCGATGAACGCTATGCGGAGATTGCCAAAAACTGGGAGGGCGACCTGTTCTTTTTCATCGAACCGGAGGGAAACCTCAAAGAGCGGCTCACGTTCTATCTGGACCTGTGGCATGGCGCCTGCCGAAAGGTCGAATATCAGCCCGCGCCCGATTCTCACCCCAACCCCACCTTTACCTTGACTGCTTCATACAATAACATCACTGCCATCCTTTCAGGCAAACTGAATCCCATGACTGCCATGATGACCAGCAAGTTGAAGGTCAAGGGCAGTATGGGGTATATGATGCGCAACGTGCCAACCGTGCTGGACTTTGTCCGCGTGGCGCAGGAAGTGACAAAAGAGATCCTGTAGGGCAATTTTCCTGTTGCCTCATGTCATCCTATGCAGCCCATCCTCAAAATTAACCTGACTACGGCGCAGACCGAAGAATACATTGTTCCCGAACGCTGGACAAGGGACTTTTTGGGCGGCGCATCACTTGCTGCCCGCATTCTGTATGAATATCTGACACCTGACCTGGACCCGCTCTCACCCGAAGCGCCTCTGCTCTTTATGACGGGTCCGCTGACCGGTACATCCGGTCCCACAACGGGACGCTTCGTCATCTGCGGAAAGAGCCCGGCAACCGGTCTCTGGGCGGAATCCAACATTGGGGGCTTTTGGGGACCCGAACTGCGAAAAGCCGGCTACGACGGGTTGTGGATTACGGGAAAGGCTTCCGAGCCGGTGGTTCTCTGGTTAAACGGGAACAGGCTCGAGGTCCGACCGGCGGCGCATTTGTGGGGGATGGAAACCTATACAGCGCAGGAGAAGGTCAAAGAGGAGATTGGCGTCAAATCTGCCCGAGTCTGCGTGATTGGTCCGGCGGGAGAGCGGGGCGTGCTGTTTGCTTCGATCATGTGTGACCATGGCCGCATGGCTGGGCGGACAGGCTTAGGTGCGGTGATGGGATCGAAAAATCTCAAGGCGGTGGCGGTGCACGGAGAAGGGGAAATCCCCGTGTTCGATCTGGCGCGATATAAAGTGTTGCGTTCGGAGGCAAACCGCAAATTGCGCGAGGATAACGAAGCGAAAGTGCTTCGTGAATTGGGAACGGCAAGCGCGGCAAATTATGCGGAATATCTCGGCGCGATGCCGGTCAAGTATTTTTCGAGGGGGTCATTTCCGGCTGTGGATGAGGTTTCCGGCGCGAAAATGACGGAAAGTATTCTGGTGGGGCAGAGCGCCTGTCAGGGGTGTGTGATTGCCTGCGGGCGGGTGGTGAAACTGCCGGGTGAGTCGGTGAAGCGCAAAGGTCCCGAACATGAGACGATGGTCGGCTTTGGCGCGAATCTGTTGAACGATAATCTGCCGTCCATTGTGGCGCTGGGCGAATTGTGTGACCGCTATGGCATGGATACGATCAGCACGAGCAACACCATTGGGCTGGCGTTTTCTTTGTACGAAAAGGGAGTGATTACGAAGGAGGACACGGGCGGTATCGAGTTGAACTGGGGCGACGTGAATGCGATTGAGCAGCTTGTGCGCCTGACGGCTTCGCGCCAGGGGTTTGGCGATTTGCTGGCGCTCGGCTCGAAACGCTTCGGCGCGCACTTCGGCGCCGAAGAGGAAGCCGTGCAGGTAAACGGCCTCGAGGTTGCGTATCATGATCCGCGCGGGGTGTCGGGTATGGCGCTTTCTTATGCGACCAGTCCGCGCGGGGCATGCCACAACCAGTCCGATTACTTCTTTGTAGATTGGGGTCATTCGCGCGAAGAAATCGGCATCGAGTTCATGGATCGTCACGCGCAGGCAGAGAAAGCCGCTAATGTCGCCCGCCATCAGAATTGGCGCTCGGTGGATAACGCCCTCGTGACTTGTATCTTTGCCAATGTGGGTGCGCTGGAAAAGGCGGACCTCATCAACGCCGCCTGCGGGCTGGACTGGTCGGTGGCGGAATTGATGAGGTTCGGTGAACGCTCGTGGAATTTGAAGCGCGCCATCAATAACCGTATGGGGTTGACCGCTCGAAACGATATATTGCCGAAGGCGTTACTGACTCCCATGCCCGATGGCGGCTCGGCGGGATTTGTTCCGGATATCGAAGGAATGCTCTTCGCGTATTATGCCGTGCGCGGCTGGGACGAGGCGACCGGCAAACCGACACGCGAGAAGTTGACCGACTTGGGGCTGGAGGATGTGGCGCGGGATTTGTGGGGGTAAACACCGTTTGATTTTTGTAAGAGACAGGCGGTAAGAGGCGGCCCTTGCAGTACAATTCCCGCACTCATTGGAGAGAACCATGAAACTTGTCACTGTCACACAAATGCAGGCAATCGAAAAGGAAGCCGATTCCAACGGCTTGACCTATGATCAGATGATGGAAAATGCCGGTCAGGGGCTGGCAGATGTGATCCTGAATCTGTTCGTTGACGAACCCGAACCCGAAGCGGCCGGCTTGGTGGGGCCGGGTAACAACGGCGGCGACACGCTGGTCGCGTTGACCGCTCTGCTCGAAGAAGGCTGGAAGGCAAAGGCATATCTCGTCAAGCGCAAAAAGGACGCGCTCGTCAAACGCTTCATCGAAGCGGGCGGCGAGGTCATTGCCGGCGAAAATGCCTTCGAAAAACTGGCGGAAGCCATCGAAACGGCGGAAGTCCTGCTCGATGGCGTGCTTGGCACGGGCGTCAAACTGCCCTTGAAAAAGGATGTCGCCGAACTGCTCGCGGAGGTCAACGATATTCTGGACAGCCTGGAAGAGGAGGCGCCCCTTGTGGTGGCTGTGGATTGCCCCAGCGGCGTGGACTGCGACAGCGGCGAAGTGGCGGAAGAAGTCATCCCCGCCGACATCACTGTCACGATGGCGGCGGTCAAACAGGGGCTGGTGAAACTGCCCGCCTTCGAATATGTGGGCGAACTCAAAGCAGTGGACATCGGTCTGCCTGCAGATTTGCCCTCCCTGCAGGCGGTCACCACCGAAGTTGCAGAGGAAGAGTCCGTTGCCGCGCTGCTGCCGGAGCGTCCGCTTGAGGCGCACAAAGGCACGTTCGGCACGGCGCTCATCGCGGCAGGGTCGGTCAATTTTACAGGAGCCGCCCTGCTGGCGGGTGAGGCGGCGTACCGCGTCGGCGCGGGGCTGGTGACGCTGGCGGTGCCGGCTCCCCTGCACGGGGCGCTGGCGGGTCAATTCCCCGAAGCGACCTGGGTTCTGCTTCCACACGAAGCGGGGCGCATCTCTGAAACTGCCTCGGATGTGCTGGCAAAAAATTTCGAGAAAGCCAGCGCCCTGTTGATCGGTCCTGGCTTTGGAACTGAAGCGACCACCAAAGTCTTCCTCGAAGACCTGCTTGCGGGCAGGTCGGCGCAGAAAAAGGCTCCAGCGCGGATCGGGTTCATTCATCAGGAAAACAGCCCAACGTCTGAGAGTGAAGCGAAACTTCCGCCGCTGGTGATTGACGCAGACGGGCTGAAGCTGCTGGCGCAAATCAAAGACTGGGCGTCGAAACTCCCCCCGCTTTCCATCCTCACGCCACACCCCGGTGAAATGTCTGTGCTGACGGGGTTGTCGAAGGAGGAAATTCAGGAGAACCGTCAAACGGTGGCGCTGAAATATGCGAAGGAATGGGGGCATGTGGTGGTGTTGAAGGGCGCTTTCACGCTGATTGCCGCCCCCGATGGACGCCTGACCCTCATCCCTGTTGCCACGCCTGCCCTTGCTCGCGCTGGGACAGGCGATGTTCTGGCGGGACTGATTGTGGGACTGCGCGCTCAGGGCTTGGAACCCTACGACTCTGCCGTCGCCGGAGCCTGGATCCACGCCCAAGCCGGGCTCTACGCTGCCGACGACCTGGGCACCACCGCTTCTGTGCTGGCAAGCGACGTTTTGAACTCGGTGCCGGATGTGTTGAGTGATCTCGAGTAACAGTCGCAGGTTTGCAGGTTAGAACGTTCCCACTTTCAAACGTTTCACCCCCGAATCAAAAAGAGGAGCCTGCGCCACAGACTCCTCTTTTCATAGACTTACGCATAATAGACGTTCTCTAACGTCGCTTACACAATCCGCACGTTAGAGAACGCGCTCTACGCAAGGTTTTGCGTAAGTCCTATTTCATTTACCCATTACCCCTTAAGAAATTCTTCCAGAGCCGCTTTGCTGATGCGGTACGCGTTGCCGAGTTTCTTTGCCTTCAGGTCACCGGCTTCGATGGCGGCTTTTACGTCTTCTTCAGAGACTTTGAGGATAGCCGCCGCCTCGGAGGGGGTCATCACGTCCGGAATACCTGCCGCCGCACCGCCTCTGCCGCCGGATTGCTGTCCCTGCTGTTGCTGCATTGCGCCGGAGGTTGCCTGCTGCATCAGGTTGCCAATGCCCATCCCAGCACCGATGCCTGCCGTGAGACCCGCCCCGCCGCTGGGGTTTTGGGCGGCGTCGCGCATGGCATCTGCGGCTTGCAGTTGGGTATAGGTTGCCATGTCGAGCATACCCATGTCGCGCAGTTCCTGCGCCGATTTGCTGGACGGCTTGAGGTTGCCGATGTAGAACGACTTCAGCGTCAGCCCGAGCGCTTCGAAATCATCCTGCGCCTTCGCCCGTACCGCCGCGCCGACCTCTTCCGTCAGCCCGATAAGTTCCACCACGCTCTTGGCGGAGGTTGTTTCGCCCAGCACATCCTGGAGCGTGGAAAGCAGCATGGTCTTCAAGCGGTCTTCGATGTCTGCCGTGCGGTAGGCGCCTTGCGTGCCGACAACCTGTGTCACGAACTGCTGCGGGTCCTTCACCTGAAACGAGAACGTGCCGAAGCCCTGCAAGAGCGCCACGCCCAACCCCATGCCCGGGTTGCGGACGATGATTGGCTGCGGCGTGCCCCACTTCTCGTTGGCAAACTCCTTCATCGAGACAAAGTACACCTCCGCCGGAAAAGGCGTGCGTTCGTTGAACAGTTTGCCAAGCAGGTTGATCAACAGGGGGATGTTTGCCGTGGTCAGCGTGTGGCGTCCGCCGCGGAACACGTCCAACGCCTGCCCATCGCGGAAGAACACCGCCGCCTGCGCCTCACGCACGATCAACTGCGAACCGATGCGATAATCACCGATGCCCTGCTCCGGAAAGCGATGGACGATTTCACCCTGCATCTCGCTCGCATATTCGATAACATCAAAAACTCTCGCCATGATTTTTCTCCTTTTTGAAGACCGTTGTTTCGATTATAGCCCATCAAACTTGTTGGTCAAGAACCGTTTTTCTTATTTCTCTACGAAAAAAGCCCCGGCAGGTTTCTCTCTTCTGCCGGGCGCAGGTTACTCTTTCATCATCTTTCCCGTCCCCCTGTTGCGCAGCATCAGAATTTCCGCCAGGATGCTGACGGCAATCTCTTCGGGTGTTTCGGCGTTCAACTCCAAGCCAATCGGCGAATGGACTTTCTGGATCCAATCGTCGGGGATGCCCTGTTCTTTCAGCGCTTTGACCGTCGTCAGCCAGCGGCGCTTCGAGCCGATGACGCCGATATACGCCGCCTGCGACTGAAGCAAAGCCGGCAACCCCGCCGCGTCAATGCTGGACCCTCGGCTGGTGACCACCAAATAAGTCTGGCGCGTCACTTTGAGTTGATTCGGCAACTCTGCCATCGGGCAGGGATAGTAAGCATCGGCACCCGGCACGGCTTCGGGAGTGCAAAACTCCGCGCGGTCATCGCTGACCGCCACACGAAAGCCGAGCCATTTGGCGAGGTGAACAACCGCCTTGCCGACATGTCCACCGCCGATGACGACGATCATGGGAGCAGGAAGAATGGGTTCCACAAACACCTCCACCGTTCCGCCGCACACACCGGGGTCGCCGCGGCTGGGGTCCACCATGGTGTAATGCAGCAGGCGCGGCTGACCGTCGCTGATTGCCATCCAGGCTTCATCGAGAACCCGGTGCTCCAGATCCCCGCCGCCAACCGTGCCGATGAACCTGCCGTCGGGATAAACAAGCATCTTACTCCCCACATGCCGCGGCGTGGAACCTTCACTTTTCACCACGGTACACAGCGCGGCAGATTCGTTGCTCTTTTCCAGTTCGGAGATGGCTTGGTGGATGGATTTTGTCATAACAAGTTCAGGGCGTGCAAGGATGCGGATGGGTACGGAGAATATCGAAAATTTCAAGTAATCCGCGTATTCTGCGGCTCATCCCATCGGCATGTGATGTTTCGCAGCGTAGTGCCCCGTCAGGTAGTGAGACAACTGCCGCTCGAGGTCGGTCAACAGGCTCGACGCGCCGAAGCGAAACAAATGAGGCAGCAGCCATTCGTCGCCGAGTTCTTCTTTCATCAGGAATTGCCAGTTCATCGCCTGCTTGGCGAAACTGATTCCGCCTGCGGGTTTGAAGCCGACCTTGTAACCAAAGCGGTCGAGATATTCGCGAATGGCGCGCGTCATTACCAAACTCACTTCCAGCGTCGCATTGACCGATTCCTTGCCCGTCGAAGTCTTGATGAAATCCGACCCTGCCATCATCGCCACAAGGCTGGCTTGATAGACCTGCTTGAGCGTGCCGAGATCGCCCGTCGCTAAAATCGTTTTCATGTGTGCGTCGCCGCAGGCTTTGCGGAATTGAACAAGTTCATCGTAGAGGGCGCGCCAGTCGCCTGTCAGCACATGGGTGCGGGCAATGACCACGTCAATTTCACGCGCGCCGGCTTCCACCGCCTGCTCGATCTCCTGGATTCGTTGCGGGAGCGGCGTTTGTCCCGCGGGAAATCCGGTTGCAACAGAGGCGACGGGAATATCTGTGCCTCGCAACGCCTCCACCGCGTCGCGGACGCGGTTCGGGTACACACAAACCGCGCCGACCGTGATCTTCTCACCATCCACGCCAAGTCTTTCGAGCATGTCAGGGCGGATGGGCTGTCTGGCTTTGGAACACAAGCGATGGACACGTCCGGGCGTGTCGTCTCCCGAAAGCGTCGTCAGGTCAATGCAGGTGATGGCGCGCAACAGCCAGGCGGCTTGCCAATCTTTCTTCACGGTGCGGCGAGCGGCAAGGGTGGCAACGCGCCTCTCCACTGCGCTCTTATTGACATGCGCGCCCGCCACCCAATCCAGGTCGAGAGGTGTGCCGGGGTTTCGGTTGTGACTGCCTGTCATGTAAACTCCAAATTAGTTTCCGCCCTGATTATACAGCAGTATAGGTCCGTCCGTTTTTTTCATTCAGCCGCTTTAAAAAAGCCGCCTCCCCTCGAACGAGAGGTGGCTTTTTCGTTCAAAGAGCGTAGCCGACGTTCGCTAACGTCCCCGTCGTATACCTACTTCCTCATCGCAATCGGTTTCAAATACGAATCGAGCAGTTCGTCCATCCGCGCCAGCGACTCGCACACGAAAAGCATCGGGTTGAAGGCATAGACTGTCTTCGGAATGCGCGCGATGGTCTCGATGTCGAACGGCGCGATGATCACCTCGCCGCCGAACATACCCTCCTGCTTGATGCCGAGATTCTTGTACAAGCCGAGCACCACATTCCAGCCTTCGTCGGCGGAGGACATCTGCCCCTTTTGGTGAAGCGCGTTCACGCCGTCAATGATTCGATGCAGGTTGGTCCTGTTGGCTTCAAAGTGCGCGTACAACTGCGGGTAGATGGGCTTGGTGTAATCAATCACGTTGTCGCGTCCGAGGCGGTAGAACTCCATAATCGTGCGCGTCAACTCCTTGCGCCCCGAAATGATGCCCGCCCCAAAAACTTTGAAGCGGTTCCCCTGCACCACCAGACCAAACTCCGTGCTGTACCATGCCAGCCGTTTGATGACTTCTTTCTCCTCTGCTGTTGCCTTCATATAGGCGGGCGCAAACTTGTCTTCGATGTCGGCATAAAACTTTTGCGTGAGGAACGGCAGGTGACCGAAGATGTCGTGGAACATGTCGGGTTCGGGAGTGAACTCCATCTGGTCGCGCGTGCGCAGGTAATCGGTGATGAGGAAGACTCGCTGGGCAAACTTCTTGTACCAGTCGTCGGCAAGCGTGTAGCGCACCACCGTCCGCACGACGCGCCAGCCCGTGCGCGGTGTGATGTGTCCGTTCAGGTGCGCCACCGTCGGAATATGATACGGGTCAAGCTCCAGCAATTCCAGCCCGCGATGATACTCGGCGCAAAGATGTTCCATCAAATATGGCTGGTGAATGCCCGCGAACAAATCCGCCCAAATGGCGTGCTGTTCGGCTGAAAAAGAAATTTCCTGCGTTTCGGCTGTGTATTCCTTTGTGGGGTCAATCTGTTGTGCGGCAATATCCCCTGTGTAAATCGGAGTTTGATTCCTGTCCATGGTTCACCTTTCTGAGGTTATGGGTCGAGAACTCAAATCACCTTGCGAAGAGAATATATCACCGCGAGGCGGGCGCGTCAAGAAGGCGACAATTCCCGTTCGATTTGGCGGAATAAGAATGCAGTAAAATCTTGGCATGCCCGAAGAACCTCTGCGCGGTAAAACCGCCCTCATCACCGGCGCCGCCCGCCGCATCGGACGACGCCTTGCCCTCGCCTGCGCCCGTGCAGGAGCCGATGTGGTCATCCACCATGCTCATTCGGATTTTGACGCCGAATCCCTGCGCACCGAAATCAACAGGCTCGACCGCCAAGCCTGGGTTTTCAAAGCGGATTTGACCGATTCATCCCACACCGAAAGCCTGATTCCCCTCATCAGCCGCATCGCCCCGATTCATTTCCTCATCAACAACGCCGCCATCTTCGAGCCGCTGACCCTCGACTCCGCCTCCCTCGACGACTGGAACCGCCACCTCGCCCTCAACCTGACGGCGCCCTTTCTGCTCAGTCAAGCCTTCGCCCGTCAGGCGGAGGCGGGCGGGCGCATCGTCAACATTCTGGATTGGCGCGCCCTGCGCCCCGGAGCGGATCATTTCCCTTACACCGTCAGCAAGTCGGCGCTGGCGGCGATGACCAAATCCATGGCGGTTGCGCTCGCGCCCAGGATAACCGTCAACGGGCTGGCGCTGGGAGCCATCCTGCCGCCAGCAGACGGAAACGTCAGTCCAGAGATCACGAAGAATATCCCAATGAAACGCTGGGCGGCGGAGGGCGAGATCGAGCAGGGATTACTTTTTCTGCTCACCTGTCCCGCCTATATCACGGGCGAAATCATCCACGTGGACGGAGGCAGGCATTTGGTTTAGCGGGACAAGCAGAAAAAGCGTCCCGAAGGTTGGCTTTACCGCCCACATTGCCCTTTGTAAAACCTTTGGGACGCTTCACCAGGGTAAACGTGTTTTCTGGCTATACGAAATTAAAGGAATATTCAAACCATGGACAAAGTCATCATCAAGAACCTGCTCGCCCGCGGAATCATCGGCGTCCGCGACTGGGAACGCAAACGCCCTCAGGACATCCTCATCAACATCACCCTCTTCACCGACACCCGCCGCGCGGCGCAAACGGACGATCTCAACGATTGCGCCGATTACAGCGCCATCACGAAAAAGGTACAGGAACACGCCGAAAGTGTCGGTCGTTTCACCGTGGAGGCGCTGGCGAACGACCTGGCAGGCATCTGCCTCGCGCAAAGCAACGTCCAGCGGGTGATTGTGCGCGTGGAAAAGCCGACGGCCGTGCGCTTTGCCGAGTCGGTGGGCGTGGAGATCGAACGCAGCCGCGATGCGTGAGTTGCATTTTGCATATTTGAATCTCGGTTCGAATATCCAGCCTGAGACTCATCTGGTCAGGGCTGTGGAGTTGCTGCATGACTATGGCGAAGTGCTGAAGGTCTCCAGCGCATGGGAGTCGAAGTCGGTGGGCGCAGAAGGACCGAATTATTTGAATGCCTGCGTGCTGTTCCAAACGGGGTTGAGGCAGGTCGAATTGAAAGAGACGATGATCCGCCCCATCGAGGCGCAGTTGGGAAGGCGGCGCAGTGAGAATAAGTTTGCTCCGCGCACGATTGATATTGATATCGTGCTGTTCGATGACCAGCCCTATAACGACAAATTCTGGCGGTATGCCTTTGTGATTGTCCCGCTGGCAGAGATTTACCCCGAGTATCAAAATCCGCTGTTGGGAGAGCCGCTCCTGCAAACGGCAGCGCGCCTCCGCTCGCAAGTGTGGATGGAGGTGCGTCCCGAAGTATTAAGTCGTTTTGCCGGAGCAGGCTGAAGGTCAGAATTGAAGCGGTTTGGCGCCGCGCGAGATGTTGTCCAAGAATTCCTGTCTCGTCGCCAGGTTGGCGCGGAAGGCGCCGTGCATCGCCGAGGTCGTCATGCGGGCATCGTGTTTTTTGACACCGCGCATCATCGAGCAGAGGTGGATGGCTTCCACAACCACCGCCACGCCCTGCGGCTGGAGGGTTTTCTGCAGGAAGTCAGCGATCTGACGTGTCATGCGTTCCTGCACTTGCAGACGGCGGGCGTACATATCTACAATGCGGGGGATTTTGGAAAGCCCAATCACTTTGCCCGCAGGCAGATAGGCAACATGCGCCCGCCCAAGGAAGGGAAGCATGTGATGCTCGCACAGGCTGTAGAATTCGATGTCGCGCACGATCACCATTTCGTCGTAGGTGATATTGAACAAAGCGCCGTTAATGACCTTTTGCGGATCCATGGCATAACCGCTGAGCAGTTCGGTAAACATGCGCGAGACGCGATGGGGCGTGTTTTTCAATCCTTCGCGCTCCGGGTTTTCGCCCAGCGCTTTGATCATGTCATATACCAATCCCTGAACTATATTCACCTCCACGTTGGTGGGAGTGACTTCAATATCGTCCAAGTCTTCGTTGAATTCCATTCGAGCTCCTTCGAGAAACACAGTGGCGCTCGCGGCGCCACTGGTTTTTCTGCCTTATGAGAAAGTCCTAACCGACTACAGGCTCGATTAAACCGTAGGTGCCGTTGCGGCGTTTATACAACACCTGGATGGAATTCTGCTCGGCGTTGAAGAAGACGAAGAAATTATCGTGACCGAGCAGTTTCATCTGTTCCACCGCTTCGTCCTCGGTCATGGGAACCAGTTCGAATTTCTTGCGCCGGGCGATCAGCGGAAGCAGTTCACCGGTTTCGTCCACGGGCCATTCTTCCTCTGCCACTTCCGCCGCCGAACGTCCGTCTCCGCGTCCGCGATAGTGTTTGCCTTTGTAGCGTTCGATTTGCCTTTGCATCTTGTCGAGAGCGGTGTCGAAAGCGGAGTGGACATCATCCGAGCGTTCCTCGGTGCGCAAAATGAAACCCTTTCCGCGTACGGTGATTTGCGCAACCTGCCGGTCGGTGGCGTTTCGAGCGGTTTTGACATGAGACAATTCGACTCGGACTTCGTCAATTTCCTGAAGGTAGCGATCCAATTTGGCGGCTTTTTTTTCAACATATTCGCGCGTATTGTCGGTAAGCCGCATGTTACGAGCAAGAACTTCCATTTTGTTCGACATTGCGAACCTCCTGAAAAGGTTATCAACGACGCGGCGGCGTCATTGTCAAACACGATTCAGATCGTGATGAGACAGGGCACGGGCAATGGTGAGGGCATAAACATCCTTTGCGCCAGCCGCCAACAAAGCCTCGGCGCCGGATTGAAGCGTGGAACCGGTGGTCGCCACATCATCCATCAAAAGGACAGACTGGCCGTTCACGATTGCCGTATTCGCCTGATATGCTTTCGAGACGTTTTCCCTGCGCTGGGCAATCTTCAAGCCAACCTGAGAGCGGGTCTCGCGGGATTTCCGTAAGCCGTGCGGGGCGTATCGTATTCCAAGTTCATAGGCAAGCGGCCGCGCCACCAGGGCAACCTGATTATACCCTCGCTCTCTGAGACGCTTTTTGCCCAAAGGGACAGGAATCAGAAGTTCCACAGGAAACCCCAATGAATGCACAAAGCCTGCCATTTGTTGCGCAAGCGCGTCTCCAATTCCGATGTTGCGGCGATATTTTAGAGCATGAAGAGCATTCTGCACCGGAAAATCAAAAACCGCCCAAGATCGCAACGCCCGGTATGCGGGAGGATTCGATCTGCAAGAATCGCAAAAGACAGCCCCTTTCGTCGGTATTCCGCAAATTTCACAGAGCGGTTTTTCGAGCCGCGGTACGCGTGACTGACAATCATGGCACCAGCGGGACCCGGGTTTGCCGCACCCTCCACAAGCAGGCGGGAAAAGGAGATCAATCCCGCTCCAGGTCCATCGCCAAATACGATACAACCACAGAATTTTAGACACAAGCAGGTTACGTCAATGAGCTATCCAAGGGAAATCATGATTTGTAATGCAGCCGGGGTCAAAATGATGATCATGATAGTTGGGAACATCAGAAACGCCATCGGCAGAACCATCTTTACCGGGGCTTTGTGTGCCTCTTCTTCAGCGCGCTGGCGGCGTTTCACACGCATCTGGTCGGATTGAATGCGCAGGATTTTTGCCATGCTGACACCGAGCTGTTCACTTTGTATGATTGCCGCCACAAAACTTGTCATTTCCGTAATGTCCAGACGGTCAGCCATATCTCTCAAAGCGTCCCTGCGGGGTTTGCCAAGCTGGATTTCGCGAATCACACGGGCAAAAGCCAGGGAAAGCTGGTTATCCCATTTTTCACTGACCTTTGACAGCGCCGCATCGAACCCCAGCCCCGCCTCGACACAGATGGTCAGAAGATCCAATGCGTCGGGCATTGCCTTGCGAATTTCCTTCTGGCGATTGGTGATCTTGCTCGTCAGCATCAGATGCGGCAGGAAAAATCCGCCAAATGTTGCGCCAAAGATATATAAAGCATTGTCGCTGAGATTCGGGGTCTCGCCCAGCATCGCCAACGCTGTGATCAAACCGCCAAAGACAACGCCCAAAATAAACCGAATAGCGAGAAAGGTTGCAGCATCAATGGGCCAGGGGTTCCCAGCGAGTTCCATTTTCCTGGCGGTATCCTGAATCGCCTTTTGAGGGGTGAAACGCGCCGAAATCTCGCCGATTTTCCTGATGATCGGAAAAATGACACGCTCGGAAAACGGTTGCGAAAGTTCGATTTCTTCGAGCGATGCGACTTCCCCGCTTTGAAGGTATTCAGCGAGGCGGGCTTGCAGGGGGTCTTCTTCCTCTTCGGCTCTTTGCCGCAGACTCACCGATATCACGCCAATGACAATCAACAGGATAAACAGGATACCGGCGATAATCAAGATCGCAGTCAGGTTCATAACTACACCTCTATATCCGCTATCTTCATCATGACGAAATAGCCTGCGAGGATCAACCCGACAATGACGGCAATCGCAATGATCCCGCAAAGGGGCTGTCCAAGAAACGGGTTCGGGGCAAAGAACGTTCCAATGTATTCAGGGCTGATAAACCAAAGTGCAAGTCCTAATCCCAGAGGGATCAGCGAAAGAATCGTACCCGAGGCACGAACATTGGCGGTCATTACCCGGATTTCCCCTTTGATTCTTACGCGTTCACGAATGGTAAAGGAAATGGTATCCAGAATTTCAGAAAGATTACCACCCACTTCCCTCTGCACATTAATGGCAGTAATCACAAAATCAAGGTCGTCGCTCGGAATACGACGAAAAAGGTTTTCGAGCGCCTTTTCCATCGGAATTCCAATCTGCATTTCCTGCACCACACGGCGAAATTCATCGGAAATCGGGGAGGGCAATTCGCGGCTGACCGCTTCCATTGCCTGCATGGTCGAATAACCGGCGCGCAGACCGTTAACCATAAGGTTCAACATATCGCCCAGCTGGTCGTCGAACTTTCTGATTCTGGCAACCTGCTGACGCTTCACATAGAAACGCGGCACAAAAAAACCCACCACAGCACCGATCAGAAAAGAAATCAAACCTCCATTCGGTTGGAGAATAAACGCAATCAAGCCCAATCCGAGAGTGGAGATGAAGACCAGGGCATAATACTCGGCGACTTTAAATTTGAGATCTGCGCGCGCCAGTTCGCGCGCCACCCGGTCGCCCATGGATGAACTTGCGACCCGGCGATTGATCCATTCTGTAACCAGCGAACGAGCCGCCGCGTCGCTGGTCTCCTTCGAAACTTCGTCCTCGCCCAATTGACCCAGGCGTTCGTCCACCAATGATCGTTCGCTGGCGATGGTGACCACCACGCCGATGATCAGGAGGATCAGGATCAAAACGCCGCCAATCAAAAGTAGATTCATAGCCTCAACCCGTCGGCATACTAATAACGACGACGCTCGCCGATGCCAAAGATGGACGGCGGCAGATTAATTCCCGCCGCTTCGATCTTGTCCATGAATTTCGGTCTAAGCCCCGTCGGGCGCAAACGACCGATTACCTTGCCCGCTTCCACGCCCGTTTGTTCGAATACAAACAGATCGGTCATGGTGATCACATCGCCCTCCATGCCGCTGACTTCGGTGATATGCGTCACCTTACGCGTACCGTCGCGCATGCGAGCCTGTTGGCAGATGACATCAATGGCGCTTGCCGCCTGTTCACGAATGGCGCGTACGGGCAAATCCATGCCCGCCATCAAGCACATGGTTTCCACACGAGAGAGGGCATCGCGAGGCGAGTTGGCGTGGGCGGTGGTCATCGAGCCGTCATGACCCGTGTTCATCGCCTGGAGCATATCCAAAGTCTCTCCGCCGCGGCATTCACCCACGATGATCCTTTCGGGACGCATACGCAGGGAGTTGATCACCAGGTCACGAATTGTAATTTCGCCGCGCCCTTCGATGTTGGGAGGACGCGATTCCAAAGTCACGACATGTTCCTGGCGCAACTGCAGCTCGGCGGCATTTTCGATCGTGATGATTCTTTCGTCGTCGGGAATAAACCCGGACAATATATTCAACAGGGTCGTTTTTCCCGAACCTGTGCCGCCGGAAATCAGGATGTTCAAGCGGGCTTCCACGCACGCCTTCAGGAATTGGACGGCTTCATGCGTGATCGAGCCGAATTGAATGATTTGTTCGACAGTAATCGGGTTTTTCGAGAATTTGCGGATGGTCAGGGTGGGACCGACGAGGGAGATGGGGGGGATGACGGCATTCACACGGGAACCATCCGGCAGGCGCGCATCCACATACGGGCTGGACTCGTCAATACGACGTCCCAGCGGTGCGACGATGCGATCAATGACACGCATGACATGGTCGTTGTTTTCGAAAGTCACCGGAACGCGGTGCAATTTGCCCTTTCGTTCGATGTACACGTTCTTCGGTCCGTTCACCATGACTTCGGTGATGGTGTCGTCTTCCAACAATGGCTGCAATGGACCAAGACCGAGTATTTCTGCGGCGATTTGTTCGAACAAACGGGCACGTTCGGGCCTCGACAAAACAATGTTTTCTTCGGCAAGTATTTGCTCGAACAGGTCTTGAATGGTCCGACGCACCTCATCGGTCCGCGTAATATCCATGGTGGGATCCAGTTCGGAGAGAAGTTTATTCTGCACGCGCGTCTTGAGGTCGAAGTAGGAACCGGCTTGCGGAGAGGTAATCGGCGCGTTCACTCGCCTCGATTGCAAAGAGGACAGGCGCGAGCCCTCGCCTTCCTGTCCGGAAGATTGTCCCCCTCCTGAAGAAGAACCTCCCTGTCCCTGTTCAATTCTCTTTAGAAGAGACATATCTTTTCATCTCCTTAAACGTACAAATAAAACGCGGGTTATCCGTTGCCCGAATTTTGTGCGGCAATTCTCGTGCGAACCGCGTCGGCAAGGGATGCCACGCCGCGCGCAATCGGCTGGCTCTTATTATCCAGGACAAAAGGAACGCCACGGTTGACCGCCTTGACCGCCGTGGGGTCGTCGGCGGGGATGACCAGGACGACCTCCTGTTTCAGATTTTCCGCCACGCGTTCGGGGGTGATGTTGACCTTTTTGTCGAAGCGATTCATGATGAACATGACCCGGTCGCGAGGCACCCCAAGATTCTGCAATACATCCAGGAAGAGGCGGCAATTTTTGATGGCGGGAATATCCTGCGTGGTAACCAGCACGATGAGATCGCTAACGTCAATGGTCCCCAGTGTAAGGTCGGTAAGAATGGGCGCAGTATCCACAATCACATAGGCATACAATTGGGTCAGATACTCGAGCAACTTTGAAAATTGATTGCTGGTAATCTTTTCGGCATATTCGGGACGGGTGGGGGCGGCCAGAATGTGCAAGCCCGACGCCGAATGTTTGACCATGACTTCTTCGACAATATCGGCATCCAGTTCGTCGGCGCGTGGAGCGAGATCCAGCACGGTATTCTTGCCTTGTTCATTGACAAAGACCGCCACATCGCCGAATTGAAGATTGCCGTCCACCAGAACGACTCGGGTATCGGGGTTGTGTAAAGACAAAGCGAGGTTTACAGCCAGGGTGGTACATCCGGTACCGCCTTTGGGGCTGTAGACCACCACGATTTTTCCTTTCGGTCCTCCATAACTTGCAGCGATTCCCGGCACGCCGGGAATTGGAGCGACTTGCACACGGGCGGCTTTCGACTTTTCGACCTGCGCCATTTGTCCGGCACGGCGTATTGCAGAAATCAACTCGTCGCCCATGGGAGGCTTGGTCAAAAAATCGCGCGCGCCAGCCAGCATGGCGCGACGCATATAATTCTGGTCGCTTTGCACCGATAGAATGATCACCTGGATAGCCTGGTGCTTTGCGCGGATCGCCTCTGTCGCGGCGATGCCGTCCATATCCGGCATGTTGATGTCCATCAAGACGACATCCGGGTTTAGGTCTTGTGAGGCTTGAATCGCCTCTTTACCGGTGCGAGCCACTCCAACCACTTCGACATCTCCTTCGAATTGAAGGAGTTTCTTCACGTTCTCGCGCGTTTCAGAGACGTCATCCACAATCAGTACGCGAATTTTTTCACCCGGCATATTGGAGCACCTCAAACATGCTATTGTTGCGGCAGATCGTTGGGTAATACGGGCGGGGCGAGTAAATCAATGCGATTATTCTGGGCATAAGGAAGTTTGGACGGCAGGGAGATATTGTATTGCGTCAGGATACTGGTCAACGTGGCAGATTGCGCGTCGATCCGCGAGTTGTCGTTCGGGTTACGCAGAGCCATGGAAAACACTGCCCCGCTGTACACAAAATAGTTCAAGGCAATCGAGTCCTGCGGCGAAACCATCAACGTGATGATATCGGGTTTTTGGTTCGTCTGGGTGGTTACGGCAGGCGCGTTCGGGTCCTGTTGTGTCTGGGTGGTCACAGGCTGTGGCTGATCGAGTTCGAAATCCCCCAGATTCAACACAACGACATCCTGCAGAACGATCTGACAGACCAAACGGGGACGTTGGGGTTCGGAGGGAACCACATAGATTGGTTTTTGGAAAGTTGGGTCGAGTTCGGTGCGACCTTGACGCGCTGGCTGCTCCTGGGTAAGGGGGTCTATAGTAATCGTCGCCCGGGCGTCGGCAGGGAAGAAGATGTCGCTCATCGAGGAAAGGTAATTGGGAAGTATGGTCTGATACGCCGGATCAACATCCACCAAGGTCATACAGATATTCACGTTGATATGCGCGCCCGTTGTGATGGAATATGCCGCCGTGGAAAGGCGATCGGCGGGAATGGATACTGCCACCATGCCCGCGGGAACCTGCAAAGACCAGCGCGGCGGAGGCAGGTCGCCGGGACCAGCGCCGACCATAGAGGAGGTAATCAAGGTGCCTTGTTCAAGCGAAAAACGGGCGGTTTGACCGACCAGATTTTGTTCCTCGCCCACCTCGAACATGACTTCCGCAACATTCTCCGGCGGTAATGAGAAGGTGCTCAACATTTCCTGGGTGATTTCCGTGCCTTGAGGAATGTTCTGCGCGGCATAATAAACCTGCCTGGTCACCGTCTCAGTGACAATGACCGACGGTCCTCCTCCTCCGCCCAGAATTTGAGGTCCGATGGCGAAGTACACCAAAGCGAGACCGACAAATACGATCAAAACGAGCAACAACAAAATTCTTCCGCGACGCATAGGATATTCTCCTTCTACAGTCTTCGCCTGGTATTCTGGCGAATGTGTCAGTTAATTATTATACAGTATAACCCCAAAACTTGAACGACCTTTTGGTAAAAAAGTAAGGCTCCGCCGCCTGACAGAGCCGAAATCGTGCCCAATTTTGCGCGATCGGGTCCTACGAACGGGCAGGAACCGTAAATGTGACTCGTGTGCCTCTTCCGATGGAGCTATCCACATCGAAAGACCCGCCCAGCATTTCCGCCCGCTCGCGAATTAACTTGAGCCCAAGGCTGTTTCCCTGCTGGACCGCGTCCGGGTCGAAGCCCCGTCCATTATCATCCACGCTGACGCGCACCCGATCGTCACCCATGTCCAGCATTACCTTGACCTGGGTTGCCTGGCTGTGACGGGCGGCATTTCCTAATAATTCCTGAAGAGCTCGAAACATCATCACCTCCAGATAAGGTTCCAGCCGCCGTTCGTTGCCTGTTACCGTTACGATTACATCCAATGAGGCTTGTTCCTTGAACGCATCCGCGTAGCGGCGGACGGTCGGCACGAGCCCCAGATCATCCAGCATCATCGGACGGAGTTCAAAAATGAAGTTCCGCACTTTTTGAAAGGTTCCCATGGCGGACGATTTCAAATTATTGAGTTCTTCCTTTGCCCGGGCGGTATCGACATCGAACAAGCGCATGGCGATTTCGGTTTGAAGGATAAAATTGGAAAGCGCCTGGGCGGGGCCATCGTGCATTTGGCGCGAGAGGCGCTGGCGCTCCATTTCCTGGGCGTTAACCAGCATTTCCACGCTTGTCATCGTCCCTTTTGCGGCGCCGGGCGAGGAGGCAGAAGCGGCACCCGCGCCGGTATTGGGTATGGTTTTTTCGAGTATTGCTTTAAGACGATCGAGATGGTTTTTTTCCGCCTGTAATTTCTCCAACTGCCCGCGCATGACGAAGAGCCGTTGTTGGGCGTCCAGGGCGGAGTCGTAGGCGCTGCGAATTTCCTGTGCCGGCATGGAGTCGAGTTGTCCCTGCACCTGTTGGAGATGAGTTGTGATTGCGGCGTTTCGCTGCGATAGTTTCGCCAATTCTCCCTGGCTTTGTTCGATCATCAGCGTAATTTCACGCAGGGAGCGAACGGTCTCGTCCAGTTCCCGCTGAAGGTCCAATTCGCCGCCAGATAGATTTTCCAAGACCATGGATCACTCCTGAGATTTTATGGCTGAATCTTGCAGTTTTACCCAGCCGCGTTTCAAGGCATAAACGACTGCTTGTGTGCGATCTTCCACGCTAAATTTTCGCAGGATGGAGGTGACATGGTTTTTGACCGTTTGGTGACTGATACCGAGCAGGTTCGCAATTTCCTTGTTGCTCATGCCGCGCACCACACAGGAGAGGACTTCCATTTCACGATCCGAAAGCGGATGGAACGGCAAGCCCGGCTCGCTATAGGATTTGCGCGCTCCCTCCATTTGGTCGTCAATCCAGGCATCCAATTCACGCTTCGTGAAGATGTTCCCTGCGATGGCGAATTTTCCGTCTGCCACAGCGCGCACGGTGCGCGCCAGAGCCTCGGGTTGAATTTCTTTGGCGCAATACCCCGCCGCGCCCGCCAGCACCGCGTGGATTGCCTGTTCGATGTCGTCGTAACCGGTCAACAAAACCACGCGCGTCGGCAAGTGTTCGGATGTCACCTGATGGGTCACTTGTTGCCCATTCATTTCGGGCATGTTCACATCGAGAATGGCAACCATCGGTTTCAAGGAGCGAATTTGAGTCAGAGCCTCCTGCCCATTCGCCGCCTGGGCGACAATGCGAAAATCCTTCTCAAGCGATAATGCCTCCACCACGCCCTGGCGAAATAACGGATGGTCATCGGCAACGAGCAGTGTTAGTTCTTTCATTTTTGCCTGATCCCTGGAATTGGTCTTGGCAGGAGTATAGCACAGTCGCCCCGGACGGGCAATTAAACATTTTATTCATGCATGCCAATTCCATGATAGGTTCAGCGCCAGCGGTACACCTGTATATTTTCCTCGAAGACCAATACTTCCGCGCCTGCCGTATAGACCGGTTCCATGCCTCGAGTCAGGCGCGGATAGAGACCGGGGAAGACAATTAAATACTCCGCGCCTGCCGAATCCATAAAGGAGGCAAGCTGTTCCTCATCCCGGATGAAAGGCACCACTTCGGGCGTGATCAAGCCGGCGAGGTCAATCAACGGATTGGGGGCGAAATAGCCGATGGCACCGATATCATGAACCGCCAGTTTGTCGTCCGGGGTCAGGTGTTCGTTCACCCATTGTGCCGTCTGCACCATTTGGGTTTCGATCCAGATGACATCGCTGGCATTCTGCACGGCACCCACAACCTGAAAAGACAGGCAAAGCAGGGCGGCGGTGATTCCCCAAGGGACGAGCAAGCGGCGATTGGCGTTCGGTCGAAGCGCATATCCCATCAGCCCCAGCATGCCCCACAGATACATCGTTGGAAAGGCGGGGATGATGTAACGCCCATGCTGATAGGCGGGCAGGCGCATGAAATAGATACCTACATACCCGATGAACCATAGCAAGCCGGCAATCGCGCCCCAGTTCCGTTCGCGGATTGAATTGTAAAACCACAACACGGCTCCCGGAATCAGGACGACAAAGGGACTTGCCAGCACCGGAAGCAGGTAATCGGACAATCGTTCGGAAAGCGTTTTGGACAACCAATACTCACCGTATTCCGCCTGTTTCGCATAAAACGTGTTGGGCATGGGGGTGCCGGAAAGAGCGAGATTGAAGAGCAGATAAAAACCGAACAGGATACCAAAACCCATGACCACCTTCCACAAGGCGCGGAGACGTGCCTTCAATGTGGATTCCTGAAAATAAGCTGTAAATAGAATCGGACCCAAGAGGGTTAAACCATCGGGGCGAACCCAAACGCTGAGACCCGCGAGCAAGCCAAGGGTCAGGTATTGACGCGAGCGTTCCATCAGCATGCCAAGGACAATCAGAATGAGCATTCCATGCAGAAGGGTTTCCATCCCCGAAGCCGCCGACCAGGTCAAATGCCAGGCAAGCGCGACGAACAGACCGACCCAGGGAATTTGGAACGGGTAGGGGGCGAGAACGCGGCGGGCAATGTTTTCAGCGCGTGCGGCGATCAGCGCAAGGATCAACCATCCGAGGAAATACGTCCACGCGTAGGGGGCGAGGCGGATCCAATATCCAATGGAAAGCAACGCCGTCCACATGGGCGAGGTGGAACCGCCGGAGGTTTCTCCCAAGCGAAACGACCATTCTCCATGCAGGGCAAGGTTGCGCGCGTACACGAGATGAATCCAGGTATCGTCGAGGGGGAAGCCAATGCGATAGGTTCGCGCGCTGACGAGCAGAAAAAATAAAACGCCGATCAGCGAAGCGAACGCAAGCGTAACCCGATAATCAATCTTCCAATTCGATAAGGTAGAGTTTTGCCTCATCCACTTCTCCCAGATAGATAAATGTATCCGACTCTTGCGGTCTGTCATAGAGAGCCTGTATGGCGTCGAAGGTGCCGTCTTTTTCCAGCACCAGCAGACCCGCGCCGTATCGCTTCGCCACTTGCAGGATGACCGATTCGTCGCCGTAGGGAAGCACAAGGGCGGGACGTCCGGAAGCGATGTAATACCCCGGCGGATTTCGGACGATCACGCGTACCTGCGGGTCGACTCCCTTTTCAATGAATGTTTTCTCCACCTGGGCATAGATTCCGTCCTCGGTTGACCATTCGCCGACAACCCGGAGATCGACGAGATAGAATGTCATCAGCGCGGCAAGGACGACGAGCATTCCCTGGAATACGACATAGGCATTTTCGGCAAACATGCCGCGTTTTCGCAGCGAGGCGATGATAACGTCCAAGCCGATGGGAGCCGCCGTCCACCAATAGGGTTGAAAAGCCGCCCCTGCATGGAAGAAACTGCCGCGCCCGCCCGCAAAGGGGAAAATCACCGTCATGACGAACAACAGAATCAACCAGCCTGTGAGCGCCATGCGCGTACGAAATTCGTTTCGCAGTTTCCACAAACCCACCAAAATGAACGGGAACAGGAAAATGCCGCCCTGTGCGGCAAAGGCATTGCCAAGATTGGCGTTGAGCGCGGATAAGCGTCCGTTCAGCGCGGACGACCAGCCAGCGGCAAGAAATCGTGCAGGGGTGATTTTTTCCGCAGGGTAGAGAAAGGTCTGATTGTAGTTTTCCAGCCAGAGCAGACGACCTCCGCCTGGAGTCATGAAGGAGCCAAACAAGGTGTAATTACGGTAATGCCATCCGCCCATGACAAGCAAATAACCGGCAAGGGTGAGCAATGCCGCGGGGGTAATGGCAAAAACCCAGTTCCTGAAGGGAACGCGTGTACCGTCCTCCCGTTTTGCCGCCTTCCACATTGTCGCAAAGCCGGCAAGCCCCAGCCAGAGCAGTCCATCGCTGCGCGAGAGGGTCATTAAGCCCGAAAGCACACCCAGTGCGAACGGAATCCATTTTTGGTGACGCGGGGCAAGCAGGAGGAACGACCCGCCGAGAAGCATGAAGAGCCCGTAATTATCCGTCACCGGGATGAAGGGGGCGTAGTAAAGGGAAAAGATCGAGAGCAAGCCGGAGACGAATGCGAGCCGCGTTTGGCGGGATACATCGAAGGCGAGAGCCGCCGTCAATAGCGGGATGCAGGCTGAAAGGAGAATGAACGGGAGGCGACCGGCGGCATAGGTGGTGGCGCCAGCCATCCACATGCCGACAGCCGCAACGATGGAAGCCAGCGGCATCCAATAGGTGTGGGAAGGATGAGGAAGCCCCTGTGGGTCATCCAGATAGTTCCAAAGATACGGTTCGGTAAAGCCGTTCCCTTTTGCCAGTTGCACACCGCCTGCGAAATAATAGTCGGCATCCATGTAGCCGGGCAGGTTTTGAAACCTTGAGACGGTGAAGGGAACAAGCAATCCAATAACGAAAAGGATCACATACAATTGCCGGCTCATTTGCGATCCTCAATCTGGTCGAGCCAGGTACGCGGCGAACGGAACGCCCACCAGCGCATCCAATACAAGCCGAGGATGGCGGTGAATGACGGAAGAACGGCAAGGAGTTGCGAGTAGATCAACGGCGCGCCCGTAATCACACGGTAATAGAGCCAAAATGGAACGAGAAAAACGCACGACAAGAACAGGGGTATCAGCCAGGCGCGTCGACGCGTCCAGCGTTCCCAGACGAGCATGGTAATCAGAATCGCCGGGGGAACCAGCACCACATGATTGGAGGGAAAAATGGCAAAGCCCATGAGAGGCGTCACCGCCAGCGACAGGCAGGCGGTCCAGGCGATGCGGCGGTAAGGCGCGTTGACGGCGCCAAACCATTCGAACACGAGGGCGATTCCCATCAGCCACGCCGCCCAAGTTCCGATGGGAAAACCGGCTTCAGGAAACCAGGCAGAGACCAGATGTCCAAACGTCAGGCTTCCGCTCCGATACCCATCGGCAAGCACGCCGCGCGCGTAGGGAAGCGTCCAGCCGGGATACGCCAGGAACGACGCCGCAAGCAGAACGACAAGCGACATCAAAAAACCGTTCAGCGCCCGCCACCTTCGGTTTGCCACGATAAAGACCGCCATAAAAAGAAAAAACAACGCGCTGACCTCCCATTGATAGGCAACGAGGAACAGGAGCGCTCCAGCCAGTTCATCGGAAAAAACGCGCAAAGCGGAAAGGGCGGCGAAAAACAGGAACACCATCACGACAGCCGGTGTGCCGGACCCCAGCGCCGCCAGACTGTAATAACCGAACAGGCTGGTTCCCATCAACGCGAGGTACAACCCGCGGGGCGGCTCCCATTCCAGCGAGCGGATGAAGATATGCACCGTCCCCACCAGGGCAATTTCAGACAAGGTCATCCAAAGCCCGCGAAAGAACGGAAAATCAAGCGTCCGATCAAGAACCGGAAGGAGAAAGACAAGCCATTCACGAAGCGCCACGAGGGGGATGTAGAGCAAAACGATGGGAAACGGGTCGTTCAGCACAAAAGGGTATTCGCCCGAAAATGCGTGCCTGCCATAAGCGACGATTTGGACACGCTGTGCGACTGTGGTGCTGTAGGGTTCAATTCCTTCAATGAGATATGCCCGCGCGCCGCTCCAACGCAAAAAGAATTGTTCTCCGCCCGGCAAAACCCGCGCCAGGGATATGTTCAGTGCCAGCAAAACCGCCAGCAGAAGGAATGCCAGCAGGAGGAGGCGCGCTTCTTTCGCGCTCAGGCGCCCACGCGTTCTGCGAATATCTTGAAACGACATTTATTCATTGTATAACAAAACGAAAGATCGGGCGAGTAGGCGCGTGACGAGCCACTTCCTCGAAGCCCGCCTGCCGGAATGCCGATACGGTTCCGGTAAAAATAAACGGAGGCGCCGCCGCTTCCTTCACGTCGACAGGATACCCTTCCACAATTCGACCACCCTGATTCCGAACATGCTCGACCGCGGCTTTCAACAACCCGATGGCGATTCCCTTGCGGCGGTGTTTTCTGGCAACAAACAGACAGGTCACCGACCAGACTTCCTGGTCGTCCACCGGTTTGAGGACACGGGAGTGCGCCAGTTTTTCATAGGCGCGGCGCGGCTCCACCGCCACCCACCCGACGACCTCGCCGTCCAGATAGGCGAGTAAGCCGGTCACGGTGCCCGAATCAATGATGGATTTGTGCATCTGCCGGGTGGAATAGCCCTTTGCCTCGTCGAAGGCTTTGCCGCGTAACTTCCAGAACATGCACCAGCACCCTCCACAGGCACCGCGGAGCCCAAAAAGTTCTTCGAAATCGTTCCATAGATTTCGTCTTAATGGCTGAATGGATAATTGTGGCGGCTGCTTCATGGTTGTACTTCGACATCTCCCTTTATGGAACCAGAATACGGATCGCCGAAGGAAAGATTCGATATTCGAGATCGGTGATCCATGAATCGAACAATTCGCCATCCGTATGCGCCGGGGAGGGACGGTCGAGACGAATGGAAATACGCGTCGAATGCAGTTCGTGCATCCCTTCCATTTCGATATAACTGCCCCTGCCCTCCTGGAACGCGCGCGGCAAAGCCTGGAACAAACCCAGCCGGGTCCCGCGATAGCCAAAGGCAAGGGTCAACTTTCCGTCAAACGGATCGGCATGCGGCGTCATGAAGAAACCGCCCGTCCGCCTGCCATTCCCCACGGAAACCAGCGACAAGGGACCTTTATACGCGCCTTCATCCCATCGGACTTCACCCTGCCACTCGGGTTTGTCCAAAATCGCCCAGATTGCGGCCACCAAATACCGCAAAATCCCCTTGATCCAATGAATGCGTTCGTGCTTGGTGGTCACATAGGGTTCCAGCCCGCAAGCCGAATTGTTGACAAAATATTTTTGGTTACATCTGCAAAGATCGAGCGGCTTTACCCTGCCGCCTGCAATAATCTTGGCGGACTCTGTCAAATCAACGGGAAGACCGACATTGAACACCAGATCGTTTGCGGTTCCCAACGGCATGAAACCCAGCGTCACCGGAAACGGGCTCTCCTCGTTCCAGTTCCTGCCCGCGCCGTTGACGACTTCGCCAATGGAGCCGTCGCCGCCAGCCACAACGATGGTGGAAAAACCCTTTCGCACGGCGTCCGCCGCAAGGTCTACGAGATGACCCGGGCGTTCGGATACGGACAGGTCGAACTTCACGCCTGCCTGCCGCAGTGCAGTCGCGGCTTCGCCCCAGCGTCTTTGCGCGTTCCAGCGATTGGAATAGGGGTTGAGAATCACTTTGACAGTCATCTGCCCTCCACAAGGCGGTCGGTGTCCATTGTACCCTGAAGACTCCACTCCTTGAATTGCGATACTGCCACTGCCCCAAAAATCAACACACATCCGGCGATCTGGACGCCCCCCAGCCTTTCACCCAACAACACCCAGCCTGCCAGCACGGCAAACACAGACTCAAGACTTAGGATCAACGCCGCGTCGGATGGCGGCGTATGCCGCTGCGCCCAGACTTGTAACGTATAACAAAGCCCCAGCGACATGACCGCCGTATAGACCGCCGCGCCCGCCAGAGACCACGTGAAGACCGGCTGTTCCACAAAAAAACCGAGGAGTAAATTCAGGAATCCGCCCACGAGCAGTTGTCCTGCCGAAAAAGACAACGGCTCGAACTGTGAGGCAAACTTGCCCAGCATAACGACATGCATCGCCCAGAAGAGCGCGCCGACAAGTTCCAGCACGTCTCCTCTCTGGACCTCGAACTGTCCGCCTGTGGAAAGGAGATACGCCCCCGCCCCAGCCAAAATCACCGCCATAATGGACAGCCTGTGCGGCTTTTCCTTCCAACCGAGCAGAACTACAAACGGCACAAAAACCACATACAGACTCGTAATAAACCCCGCATTTCCAGCCGTGGTGTAAAGCATTCCCGCCTGCTGAAACGCCGCCGCGACGAAAAGCAGGAAACCCGCAACGAACATCCACTTGTATTGCTCACGCGGGCGGGATGAAATCGAATTTCTTCTTACAAAAGGTAATACCACTAGCCCCGCCAGGATATATCGCACCCCGTTGAACAGGTATACGCTCCCCAGCTGTCCCGCCACGCGTTGTGCAACAAACGCCGAACCCCAGATGACGGCGACGAAGAGAAGTGTAAGGTCTGCTTTGAGACGCATGGGGAGGGTTTCCAGGGATCAGGCATCCAATCGAGGATGAGACGGGTAAATTTTACTGTAAAAAACCCGTCCAGGCAGGAGAGTGCATTTCATAAAAACCGGCAGGTATTTGATATACTATCACATGTTACACGGTGTGCTGTCATTCATCTCGCATTTCAGGGCAACATCCCCCCGTGCGGGGATGATGTGCGGCGGCACACATCCCGGTATAGTATCAGATACAACACATGAACTCCAAATTCAGCGGAAAAATATTCCACTGGCGCGGTCCCGCTCCGTATCTCTTCGTCGCCGTCCCGCCGGCGCAGAGCGAACAGATCAAGGCAGTATCAGGATGGGTCACATATGGCTGGGGGGTGGTTCCCGTCCACGTGCGGATCGGCAAGACCGAATGGAAGACCTCCCTGTTCCCTAAAGACGGCAAATACCTTGTGCCCATCCGCATGAGCGCCCAAAAAGCGGAAAATCTCAAAGAAGGCGATGTTGTCGAGATCGCGCTCGAAATCCGTTTATAGGCACTCTCAGTTTTCCGACTATGCGGTCTCAAGATCGAACTTGAAAGAATTGTCAAGGAGCAGGCGATGAGGATTATCAACAACGAGATGTTATGGCGTCAGTTCGAAGCCGCGATCCAATCGTTCGGCAGCGCCCTGCGCGACTGCCCGGACAGCCTGTGGGAAAAGCAGTTGTGGGAAGATCAGGCGGATCAGTGGGTGGCGGCCGGTTTCTCGAAGTTCTGGTATCTGTGCTATCACACGCTCTTCTGGCTCGACCTGTACCTGACCGGCGCGGAAGAGGGGTTTACCCCTCCCGAACCGTTCGCGCTGGTCGAGATGGAGGTGAACGAGACACTGCCGCGCACATATACGCGCGCAGAACTGCTCGGCTACCTGGAACTCTGCCGCCAACGATGCAAAGAGACCATCGAAAACCTGACGGAGGAAAAAGCGCAACGGCTGTGCCGCTTCTCCTGGGGAACCGTGCCATACGCCGAGCTCATGCTCTACACCATGCGCCATGTCCAGGAACACGCCGCGCAACTTCACATGTTCCTCGGTCAACAGGCGGGAACATCCGCAACAGGGTGACCGACCAGGCAACCCACCGCCATCATGTACAACCCCGATGAGATTCAAGCCCGCAAAGAGGAATTGCGAAACGCCGTGCTCCACGCACGCCCGTTCAAGCCGGTGTATGTAAAAATCAAAGTCTTTTATGGATGCAACCTCAAGTGCGAGATGTGCAATCACTGGCGCGAGAAGCGCGAACCGCCGGTCTCTGCGGAGCGATTCAAGGAGGTCATTGCCGAACTCGCCGAACTCGGCACGACGAAACTTCACCTTTCGGGCGGCGAGCCGATGTTGAGACCGCAAATTCCCGAATTCGTGGAACTGGCTGCCTCGCTCGGCGTCAAAGTAACCATGACCACAAACAGCACGCTGATTGACAAGGTCAAAGCCAAGCGGCTGGTCGAGGGCGGATTGCGCGGCGTGAATATCTCGATTGACTCGCCCATCCGCAAGATGCACGAAAAAATCCGCGGCGTGGAGGGTGCGTTCAAAGCCACAACCAGGGCAGTCGAACTGTTCCGACGCTACAGGCACAAAGGAAAGTTGTCCATCCGCATCAACACGGTGGTCAGCCGCACGAATTATCACACCCTCGAAACGCTCCCCGACCTCGCTCACGCTCTCGGCGCGGATGGAATCAACTTAATCCCTGTGGACGATCATTGCGGCGAAATCCTTTCGATGAGAAAGAAGGATATCGCGCTCTTCAATGCGGAGATCGCGCCGAAGATTGCCGAACGCGCCCTCGCCCTGGGACTCATCGTTTCGGACGAGGACGCGTTCCCCTTTGGGCGGAGCGACTCTGAGGTCCGCCTGGGACGCGCAGGCAGATACGCGTTCGGCTATTATGATCAGCATCCCTGCTATGCGCCGTGGACGCACAGTCTCATTGACTTCAACGGACATGTTTACGTTTGCTGTATGACGCGCGAACGCATCCCGCCGCTCGGTAATATTCGAAATCAGTCGTTCAAGGAAATTTGGGAAGGGGCGGCATATCGGCAGATTCGCTTGAACATGCACCCGCCCGCACTGGCGGTTTGTCGGCGGTGCGACGATTTCATCGGAGAAAACAAAAAGATTTGGGAGACGATTGGACCGTATTGACCCTTCAACCACAAAGGCTCGCGCCCTTTGGTTTAATACCTTCGTGACTTTCGTGTCCTTCGCGGTGAAAACAACTAGCTCAAATCCGAGAACATATCCGCGCGGTCTTCGTCATCCCACAGGCTGGCGCGGTTGAAAGAATCGAGTTCGGCGGCGGTGAACGTCGCCGCGGCAATCGGCAGGGCGACCGGCCGATCCAAACCCTGCTGGCAGGCGAGGCACACACGTCCCTCGCGGGTTTGATTCGTATGTTCGTCGCAATATCCCCGTCCGCACTTGACGCACCTCCCCAACGATGGATTTTCACAACGATGCGGAACGAGAAAACCAATGATCATTTCACATTGTTCAGCCATGAAACCTCTCCGTGCGTTCCAACGCCCTCACTTGCGCGCCGGCTTCAGAGAATGCTTTCTACGTGAGACAGGATGAAAATCGCCTTACTCTCTGAAAAGTATACTCCAGACCTCGGCGGGCTGGCAATCTCGACGGACCGGCTCGCGCGATTGCTCTCCTCCGCAGGACACGAGGTACGCATCTTCTCTCCAACCCTCAGCCTGCCCCCATCCAACACGCGGACTCTCCGCTCGAACGGACTCCACATCACGCGCTTCGGCGCGCACAAACGCGTGGACGATACGCTCGTAGACTGGTGCGAACTCGTCATTGCAGAGCATAAACGCGAACCGTTCGACGTTCTCCATGCCTACTTCCTCGCCCCGGCGGGATTCGTCGCGACGTACGCAGGAAAATACCTCAATATTCCAAGCCTTGTTTCCATTCGCGGCAACGACATCGAGCGCGCTCCGTTCGACCCGTCGAAGTTTTCGCATGGGATGTACGCGCTGCAGAATGCCGGTGCGGTCACCACGAATGCAAGCGAACTGGCAAGGAAAGCAAAGGCGTTTTTCGACAGGGAAATCTTCTTGATTCCAAACGGAATGGATGCCGGGCATTTCAAGCCGATGGAAAGAAACGAGGCGCTGGCGGCTTCTCTCGGCATCAAAAATGACATCGCGGTCATTGGATTTGTCGGCGAACTGCGGGAAAAGAAGGGCATGACCGCTCTCTTGTCTGCCTGCGCGCAGGCCGCGAAGAAAATGCCCGTTTTCCTCCTCATTGTCGGCGAGGTTCGGCAGGGCGAAGACCAATACTCCTTCGAGGAATTCCGAAAAGCCCATCGTCAATTACCGATGACCGCCACAG
The DNA here is from genome assembly GCA_013388685.1 of Chloroflexota bacterium. GTDB lineage: Bacteria > Chloroflexota > Anaerolineae > Anaerolineales > Villigracilaceae > Defluviilinea. The sequence continues at coordinate 33,329 of JACAET010000012.1, forward strand.
GACAGCTTCCTCACCGAGACCTGCCCGCGTATTACTCGTTGATGGACGTGTTTGTACATCCCTCCCTGCGAGACGGCATGCCAAACGCCCTCCTCGAAGCGATGGCGTGCGGGAAAGCCGTCGTCGCCACAGCCGCCGGAGGGGTGAAAGACGTTTTGGAAGACGGAAAGAATGGCGTTCTGGTGAACGTCAATGATGCAGACATGTTGACGGAAAAAACCCTGGAATTGTTAGAACACCCTGAGAAACGAGCCAGTCTCGGAAAAAACGCGCGAGAATCCATTCTCAACAAGTTTACACTGGAAAGAGAATTGGAAGCGAATCTGGAAGTTTACCGAAAACTTGGCTTGCAACCTGCAAAGGAAGGTTCAAATACCGATCCGGACGTTCGACAGGTGAAAAGGGCGAAGGCTGGAAGAAGATCGAACCGTTGAAAAATATCTGGGAGAACCATGGCTAACCTTTTTGACTCGACCGACTCTGTCAAATCCGAACTGGGCAGGCAACAATATATCGCCTCCAACGAGATCGCCACGATCGTGTTCCTCGCGCAGAAACTGGGCAAACCGCTCCTCACCGAGGGACCTGCCGGCGTGGGAAAGACCGAATTGGCGAAAGCGATTGCCGGGGCGAGCGGACGCGAACTCATCCGCCTGCAATGCTACGAGGGCTTGGACGAATCCAAGGCGTTGTACGAATGGGAATATTCGAAGCAGTTGTTATACACCCAATTGTTGCGCGATAAATTGAACGACACGCTCGGCAAGGCTGAGTCGCTCGCCGAAGCCGCCGACAAACTCGCCAAAGAAGAGGATGTCTTTTTTTCCGAACGCTTCCTGCTGATGCGCCCGCTCTTGAAAGCCATTTTGAGCGAAAAACCGACCGTGTTGCTGATTGACGAAATCGACCGCGCCGATGCCGAGTTCGAAGCCTTTCTGCTCGAAGTCCTGAGCGATTTTCAAGTCTCCGTCCCCGAACTGGGAACGCTCACGGCAAAACACAGACCCTTTGTTGTGCTCACCTCCAATAACACGCGTGAATTATCCGAAGCCTTGAAGCGGCGCTGCCTGTATCTGTTCATTGATTACCCGACCCTGCAGGAGGAGCTTGCCGTCGTGCGTCTGAAAGTCCCCGACCTGAACCCCAAACTGGCGCAGCAAGCCGTGGAATTCGTGCAAAGACTCCGCAAGGGCGACATGCGCAAGTCGCCATCCATCAGCGAGACGCTGGACTGGGCAAACGCCCTGGTGGCATTGAATGCCTCCAGCCTGGATAAGAATGTGCTGGAGGAGACCGTCTCGATTTTACTGAAACACGAAGCAGATCTGCAAAAGGCGAAACGGCAATTCATTGATCCGCCGCCGCGGCAAAACCCCGACGACTATAAAAGGTTTTCCGGCAACTAAAGCAACCTTCTCCCCGCCCACACGCTGACCGCGGAGGTCGCCGCCGTCAAGACGGTCCCCCACAACATATCCACCATAGTAACGGTCATGGACCAATCGCGCAGCGTCGCAAGATTGGTCAAATCGTACGTCGCATACGCGACCAGTCCGAACCACGCGCCGCGCAGGACGACGCTCCGCATCCCTTCCCCGCCGACGCCCGGTCCGACCACAAAGACCGTCACCCCCCCGACAAATATCAAATAAAAGAAACCTGCCGCAAGCAGGTTGACCTCCTCAGCCATCAAATGCCCAATCCGGGAGCGATAGAACGTCGGAGCGACCCATCCCAGCCAGAACGCGTCGAGACCCAAAAAGATGAAAAGAGTCAGGAAATAAAGTTTGAGTTTCATGGATTTTCCTTCCCCGTTCCTTTCGGTTTTGGCTTCGATGCCTTCGCGAGCGCTTTTTTCGCCGCCGCCTTCTTCGACCCGGATTTCTTTTCGGATGGCGTTTTCTTTGCCGTTTTCACAGCCGCCTTTTTACGCGGTTTCTTGATCTTCACGTCCTCGGCAGCCGCCTCCTCTTTCACGCCGAACATCTCATCGAAACGTCCCTGCATGGAGGCGACGCCGGCACCGTTTAGGGCAGTATAAATGTCGCGCCACCGTTCATCGTCCACGAAGCGCCAGTCCATGAAGACATGATGCTGGTAGGCGTGCAGTTCCACGTACAGTCCCTTACCCCAGAGTTCCTCGCACGAGCGGATGTATTCCAGGTGTGTGACGTAATCCTTGAAGATGACGTAGCCTTCGAAGGGCAGACCCAACGCCTCGGCAAGGGATTTTTGCCGCAAGTCACCTGTCCCCTTATCAAGATAGGCAGCGGAGGCTTTGATCCAGCCCCTGGTGTCGGCGAAGCGGTTGTGGTAGAGGACGAGTCCGCGTTCGTCGTTGTGGATGTTGGAATAGGCAAAGACGTTCTCGTCTACAGAGCCGTTCGACGTGTAAAAGTCGTAAAGGAAGAAATGCTCCACATCGGCGAACAGGTGCCGGCGATGAAGCAGCGGGAAGATCTTCCATTCGTGACCGGCGATGAGTCCCTCGTTGGGAGTTTCGTCCCATTTCGGCTTGCGGAATTCCATCCCATACTTTTCACGGAAACCCTCCACCTGTCCGTGACCAAACATGGGCAGACCGGGTAAGGTCGCCAACACGGTGCATACGCCAAAATATTTGTCGCCGTCGCCGTACTGCTCGATGGCGGTTTTTTCGTCGGGGTTGTTCATGAAATTGACGTAGCGTTTGAGGATTTGCGGGTCGAACTCCAGGGTGTTTTTGATCGCCAGGCGATACTTGGCGTTGTCTTCATCGCGCAGCATGTGCATGAGGGCGGAGTTATAGACGCGATGCATGCCCAGCGTGCGGACGAAGTACCCTTCGAGAAGCCAGAACGCCTCGGCCAGCAGCAGGGTATCGGGGACTTCCGCGGCGACGCGGTCCACCACCTCACGCCAGAATTCGTTCGGCATGAGCGCATCGAACTCCCCCCGCGTCATGCCGTGTTCCGCCCGGGAGGGAATTGCGCCGCCCGAACCGGGTTCGGGGAACCATAAACGCTGGATATGTTTCTTGGCAAGGGTCATCGCCGCATCGAAGCGGATGACGGGGAAGTTGCGCGCCACGTGCAGGATGGTTTGAATGACCGCCTCGCGCACTTCGGCTTTCAGGTAATCGAGTTGGGCGGTGTCGTTCCACGGGAAGGAGGTTCCATCGTTGCCGTGATAGATATAACGAACATCGCCGGTCTGATGGTCGCGGCGCTGAAAGACAACTGCGGCATCGGTCTTGTCGTAGTAATGGTCCTCGAGGTAAATCCCCACGCGCGGATCGTCCGAAAGATTTTCGGAATTGAAGGAATAGGACGGGTACGGCGAATACGGCAGGGAGAGGAACCAGTCGGGATGTTCGACGACCCACTTCGAGTCGATGCCCATGTGGTTGGGAACCATATCGGCTGAGAGACGGATGCCCCTCTGCCAGGCGCGCCAGCGCAAATTTTCCAGCGCAGGCCAGCCGCCCAGGTCGGCGGCAATGTCATAGGAATAGAGGGAATACGCCGAAGCGACCGCCTCTGCATCGCCCATTCTTTGTTTGATGCGCTGGCTGGCGCGCGAACGTTCCCACAGGCCGATGAGCCATAACCCTGTGAAGCCGCGTTGTTTCAAAAGGTCGAGTTCTTCGTCGGGGATTTGGTCGAGCGTCTTGATCCAGCGTCCGTATTTACGGGAGAGTTGTTCGAGCCAGACGTAGGTGTTTTTAGCCATCAGGACCAGGCGCGGCATCCAATCTTTGTCGGGACTGTACCGTTCGTATTCCGCGTATTCGCCGCCGGTGTAGGTTGGCGGGAGGATTTCGGGTTTGAAATCACCGTGCGCGAGGTGCCGACGGACGGTTTCCTCCCGCAGGAAGTCTATACCGCGGAGCATGCGCGAGGCGAAGGTTTCACCCAGCCAACCGCCCCATTGGGCAAGGATATATTGCAATTGTCCTTCGAGCGAATGCGGCGAGACCCGGGCTGGGGCTTGCAGGATTTCGAACAGGGAGGCGCCGCCGCTCCCGGCAATGGGGGTTTCTTTCGCCGCCCGTTCGAAGAAGGTCTTCAATTCCGCCATCAGGGTTTTGTAGGCGGTGGGTTCGAGGGGTTCGTCATCCACGAGGTCGAGCAGAGGGAACACGGCGGGATTGATGTTGTGCATGAAGACATAGATTAACTCTTCGGCGGTTTGGACTCGCGCGTCGGTCAGTTTCGAGAGGTAGTTTTCGATTTGTTCCCGCCCGCGATAGACGGGATCGGGCGGATATTCCCAGACGAATTTTTGGGCGGTGAAATCAGCCCGCTCTGCGCCGATCCTTTCGCTGACATTCGCGACCGCCTGTTGTAGAACGGTGGAAGGGGCAAAGCGCCGAACAAGCAGGCGCATTGCCTCGTCGATGAGGGATAAGGCGTACAGGTCGGAGGCAGGCACGGGTTGAGTCCGATGCGCCGACATTTGGGCGGCAAAGGCCCGAGCGGCGGCAAAGGTGTCGAAGGTGACACGTCCATCGGGTTGAAAAAAATCTGCAGTGAACTGGTAGGCGTCGCGGGATGTTCTGGTGATGTGCATACGGCAATAATAATACAATATCGGATGAATTGGGTTATACTTTGCGCCGATGTCCCAGCCCGTTCTCATCATGATATTGTCGTTTCTGGCGGCGTCATTGTACCTGCCCGTGGTCGCATCCGTTTTGCGCAGACACGAAGGGCAGGAAACCTCCGCCGCTCTTCTGGGGGCTTATGCGGTGATCGCCATGTTCCTGGGAGTGGGCGAAGCATTATGGCGCGGCGGACGGTGGCAGTTACCCCCCCTGACGTTCAACGACATTCAGTTGTACGGCGCGATGCTGTTGTCTGTCATTCTCCTGCTTGCCGCGCTCGAGTTCACCCGCCGCGAGATTTGGACCTGGCTGGCTGTCGGCATTTTATGGGGCGTGACGATTGCCGCCATCCTGTCCAACGCGCTGGGGCTGGGCGAAGTGGTGTGGACGAACGGGACGGTGACGCTGACGCGCGAACGTTTTGCGCCGGCGCTCTCCGCCCTGGGATGGTTCATCTTCACTGTGGGGGCATTGGTGGCGGTGCGCTCGGCTTACGCCCGTTCCCGCCAGCCGCTCCTCCGCAACCGCCTCAACTATTGGACGCCGGTTTTCTTCCTGGTTTTGATCAACGACGGTCTGCTCATTGTGGGCAGACCGGTTCCCGGCGGCTTGCTGCGCCTGCTGGCGGCGTTCATCGCCGCCTATATCATCGCCACCCACAACCCGCCCGATCTGCGCGTCATCGCGCGCCGCGTGTTGACCTACATCATCACCACCCTTTTCATCGTGGGATTTTACGTCGCCGGTTTCACCGCCTCGCAAACCGTGTTCGAGGCGATGCCCAATTTCAGCCCCCTGCTCGTGGGGGCGGGCATAGCGCTTCTGCTTTCCTTCATCTTCACGCCGCTCCTAACCCTCATCCGCAACCTGGTGAACAAGTGGTTCAAAACGGAGGAGATTCACGCGACGAAAACGCTCCACGCCTACAGCCAGCAAATCAGCAACATTCTCGACATGCAAAAATTGGCAAACGTGGCGGTGGGGCTCATCATTGAAGCGCTCGATATTACACGCGGCTTCCTCTTCCTCGTGGATACGGAAAACGCCGGCGAAGGGACAAAAACCTACAACATCCGTGCGGTCCGAAATCCGGGAGAACGGCAGATCAAAATCCTGTCGCTCAACGAAGAAAACCCCGTCGTCAAACATTTCCTGTTCGATCAAACTCCGCTTCTTCAATATGACCTAGACCTGCTCCCGACGTATCGGGCGGTCACCTCCGCCGAAAGGGAATGGTTCCAGCGCCTCGAAGCCGAAGTGTACCTGCCCATCTTTTCCAAACGCGAATGGATCGGCATGCTTGCGCTCGGCGCAAAGATCAGCGGTAATCGCTATTCCGAAGACGATCTTGTCACCCTCGCCACCCTCGCCAACCAGACTGCCGTCGCGCTCGAGAATGCGCGCCTCGTCGAAAACTTGATCCAACTCAACACAGAATTGCGCCAGGCATACCGCGACCTCGACAAAGCCAAACGCGACCTGGAACGCCTCGATCAAACCAAGTCGGATTTCATCAGCATCGCGTCACACGAACTGCGCACGCCTCTCACCACCATGATCGGCTACACAGAAATGCTGCTCGAAGATCAGGCGCTCCCCGAAATGGCGCACGAAATGCTGAAGGGAATTTCCAAAGGGACCAAGCGGCTGCACGAGATCGTCGATTCGATGTTCGACATCGCCCAGATTGACGCGCGCGCCCTGCAGCTCCACCTGACCTCCGTGGATACCGCCATCGTCATCAAGGATGTGGCGCACAGGCTCGAAAAAACCATCAAAGAGCGCGAACAGGCGCTGAGCGTCGAAATTCCACCCCTGCCCAAGGTCAAGGCTGACCCGAATCTTCTCGAAAAACTCTTCCAGCATCTGCTCAATAACGCCATCAAGTTTACGCCCAACAAGGGCAGAATCAAAGTCGCCGCCAGACCCGTTTCCTCACAAACTGGCGGAGATATGCCCAACGGTGGCATCGAAATCATCGTCAGCGATACGGGCGTGGGTGTAGACCCCGAAGCGAGAGACATCATCTTCAGCAAGTTTTACCAGCCCGGCGATCTCTCCAAACACTCCACCAGTAAGACGCGCTTCAAAGGGAGCGGAGCAGGGCTGGGGCTGGCTCTCTCGAAAGGCATCGTGGAAGTTCACGGCGGACGCATCTGGGTGGAAAGCACCGGCTACGACGAGGTGAATTTCCCCGGCAGTCACTTTCACGTCATTCTGCCGTTAGGCAAAGAGGAAACCATGGCCGGCACGGCATTGAACATGCACATCCCCTAACGCCATGGGATCGCAGGGAGAATAAGATACCGCATATCCGTATTTTGGTTGCTGTCAACAGGAACATTCAAAGCGCCGTCATTAGTATTACAGCGCACGGTGAGGGCAGAGGTAAGAGAACGTCCGCCTGCGCCGAAGCGTAGGAGACGCTCTCCAGCGTCGAAATTTGCGTTAGGAAGCGTTTGGAAATTGCTTTGCCAGCATTCCCTCCAACCGCTTTTTCACCCCATCCCACTCCGAATCAATGATACTGTAAAAGACCGAATGCCGTATCCGCCCATCCGGCAGGATCATGTGGTTCCGCAGGACGCCCTCTTTCACCGCACCGATGCGCTCGATTGCGCGTTGTGAGCGTTCATTGCGCAGGTCGGTCTTCAACTGCACGCGGATGCACCCCAGCGTTTCGAAGGCATGCCGCAATAGCAGATACTTGCACTCGGTATTGACCGCCGTTCGCTGAAACTCCACCCCATACCACGTCCCGCCGATCTCGAGTCCCCGGTCCTTGGGCATGATGTTCAGATAGCGCGTTGCCCCCGCCACCCGCCCCGAAGCCAGATGCACGGCAACGAACGGCAGATCGGTCCCCTTCTCCGCGCGGGAGAGGAGGTCGCGCACCCAGTTTGCCATATCCGCCTCGGTTTCCATCCTTCCATACAGCATAAAATCCCAAAACGACTGCCCCGTGCCGATTTCCGCCAGCGCAGGGATGTGAGCCTCGGTCATCGGCTCGAGCCGCACATAATTACCGGTCAGGGTGACCGGCATCACCCAATTCGTCATTTCGCCTCTCCAAACAATTCCGCAATCTTCCTCGGTCGAAAGTCGAAGATGGTTTTCAACCTTTCAACCATACTTCTTCCGGGGTATCGCTTGAAGGCAGATAAGGCATCGGCGGTCCCTCCACCCCCAAAAATTCTGCCAGCGCGGCGCGCATCGCCGTGCGGTCATCCCACAGATATTCGGTTTGCCCAAAACACATGGACTGTTCATGCCCTTTCCCACAAGAGAGGACCATATCCCCGGGACGCGCCAGCCGCAGTGCAAAACGGATGGCTTCGCCGCGGTCGGCGACGCGCCAAAACGTCTCCCCTTCGCTTCCTCCCCTGGACCTTGCGCCTGCCGCCATCTCCTCGAGAATCCCCTCCAGCGACTCCGTGCGCGGGTCTTCGGCAGTCAGTACGGTCAAATCTGCCAATTCGGCGGAGGTCTCCGCCATCATGCGGCGTTTTTCCTTATCGCGTAATCCTGCCGAGCCGAAAACGCAAATCACCCGTCCACTTGTCATCCGACGGGCAGTCTCCAATGTCACCTTCAGGGCGTTTGGCGTGTGGGCAAAGTCTACAATGGCGGTAAAGTCTTGCCCCAGGTCAATGCGTTCCATTCGCCCCGGAATTCCCTCCAGCGAGGCAATTCCGCGCGCCGCCGTTTCAGGCTCCACCCCCAGCCCATAGACCGCCGCTGTCAACGCCGCCAGGCAGTTCGAGATGTTGTACGCGCCCACCAGTCTGCTGGTCACAGGCACACGAAAATCCCCGCTTTGCGCCGTAAAATGAACCCCCGACGGGTTGTATGAAATATCCACAGCCCTGACATCTGCCCCGTCGCTCAATCCGTAGTTCAACTTGTTCACCGTGATGAAATCCTTCAGGAAATCGAACGATTTGGGGTCGTCACGGTTGATGACGCCCAGCCGCGGATTCCCCTGCGGCTTGGGCAGGGTGGTTTCTAGACTGGCAAACAGCCTGGCTTTGGCGGCGCGATAGTTTTCGAAATTGCCATGCTCGTTCATGTGTTCGTGCGTGATATTGGTGACGACGCCGACATCGAATTCACAGGCATCCACACGGTGCTGTGACCAGCCGTGCGAGGTGGTCTCCAGCACGACGTGTGTCAGACCGGCATTCACCATTTTTGCCAAGTAACGCTGAACATCGTGCGCATCAGGGGTGGTAACGTGAAAACCGGTGTCCAGCATTTCATTTCCAATCACCGCGTTGACGGTGGAGATCATCCCCGCCTGGATGCCGGCGGCAAGCAGGATTTGGTAGATGAGGTTGGTGGTGGTGGTTTTGCCGTCGGTGCCGGTTACGCCGATTACTGTCAGCGTACGACCGGGCCAATCGTAAAAGGCGCCAGCCATCCACGTCAGAGCCCGACGCGTGTTTTCAAGTCGGAGGTACGGAACCGGGAGTCCGCTCAAATCCTTTTCTCCTACAACAGCAGCGGCGCCGTTTTCGATTGCGTTTGGGATGTAGGCGTGACCGTCCGTTGTTCCGCCGGTCATTGCCACAAAGAGTTGCCCCATCTGGACCGCGCGGCTGTCAATGGCAATGCCGTTGATCGTCATGTCGGGGGCGTTGGCGATGTTAAAGGGATGCGGCAATTGTGCAAAGATGTGTTTGAGCGATTTGAGTTGTGACATGGTTAAACAAAAAAGGGTTTTGGAAATTTTACCAAAACCCGACAAAAAACTTCGGAAGATTTCGAATCTTCCGAAGTCTGATTTTATTTGACACTGTGACGCAGACCTTCGAGTTTGCCCGCCACCGAACCATCGAGCACTTTGTCGCCAATTTTGACGACCAGCCCGCCCAGGATGGAGGGGTTGACCTTGAAGGTGACTTCCTTTGCCTTGAAGTTTTTCTTGACGGCTTCCTGTTCTTCGCCGGTGAGCGGCAGGGCGCTGGTGACTTCGGCGGTTTCGCCTTGGAACTCGCCCTCCACCACAACCACCTTGCCGGATTTGACGCCGGAGAAGAACTCATCGAGCAGTGCGCGCTGTTTCTTCTCGTCGAGCGCCTCGCCAACCAGTTTGTTGGCGGCGGCAATCGCCAGCGAGGCAACCTGACTCCGCAGATCGCCAAGGATACGGTTGCGCTCGAGCTCGGCTTCCGCCATGGCGGCTTCACGCGCTTTGGCGGCTTCGGCTTCGGCGGCGGCTCTCACGTCTTTGCCGGCCGCTTCCGCACGCTCGGTGGCTTCACGGACAATCTTGCCCGCCTCCGCCTGGGCATCGGCAATGATCTTAGCCGCTTCTTTTTCGGCGTTGGCGCGGGCTTCAGCCGCCACACGGGCGTCTTCGAGACCTTGCGCGATTTTCTGTTTGCGGGTCTCCATCATATTCAGCATGGGCTTGTATACCCAGGCGCTCAACGTCAGAAAAACGATGGCGAACGCAATGATCTGAACGATGAGCAGACCGAGATTGATACCAAGTGCTTCCATCTGTTGCTCCTATCCGCTTACACGACTTTGAAGAGCATAAGGAACGCAATGACCAGACAGTAGATTGCGATCGCTTCGGAGAATGCGATTCCCAGGATCATGTTGGTCAACAGGTTGCCGTAGGTATCGGGGTTGCGAGCCATGCCGGTAAGAGCACCCTGTACGCTCAAACCAATTCCCACCCCTGCGCCCGCCGCTCCAATCATTGCCAGACCCGCGCCGACGTAGCGCATCGCATCTAAAATGTTTCCTTCCATGTAAAGCCTCCTTGGGTTTATCCTTTATTTTTTGATGTAGCCGGCGCTTTGATTCGCCGGGCGGCGCATTGGAGAATGCGCCTTATGTATTAGTGAGCTTCTGCATGCTCTTCGCCGTGGCCCTGGGTGGCTTGCGCCATAAAGACCATCGTCAACATACCGAACACAAACGCCTGAATGACGCCCACGAACAATTCGAACAACATGACCATCGCGGGCAGGATCGAAAACTTGCCCAAAAGCCCCGCCACGATGGCAACCAGCACAATGCCCGCAAACATGTTGCCGAACAAACGAAAGGCAAAAGAGAGAATCTTCGAGAGTTCCGAGATCAACTCCAGCAAACCGACGAGGAAGTCCATCGCGCCGAAAAACGGCACCTTGAACATGCGGCGGGTGTTGAAAAACTTGCTCAGGTATCCGATCCCCTGAGCGCGGAACCCCACCACCTGGATCATGACAACCGAGATCAAGGCAAGGGCAAAGGTAAAGTTCAAATCCACGGAAATACCGCGCAGGAACGGAGCAAGGATGTATTCACCTTTTTCGTCGGTGAACAAATACCAGTTCCCAAACAACAACTCCTTGGCGTGACCCTCCCCGTGAGCATGGTGAAGTACGCCAATGGATTCAAAACCGGGAATCAACTTCAACAGGTTCGCAAACAGCACATAGAACATGATGGTCGCAAACCAGGGAAAGATCGTGCGGGCATATTGAGTTCCCGCCGACCCTTCCGTCAGATTGTAGAGAAGCTCAAAGAAAGACTCCATCAGGTTGCCGATGCCGCGCGGCACCAGATCGGTACGCTGACTTTGCTTCAGCGACCGATTGGTAAAGAACGCCACCAGCAGAATTAAAACGATGGTGATCGCCAGCGTGGGAAGGGTGTTGACAAGATACAAGGGACCGGTCCCAAGGAAGTTCTCGACAAGCGGTTCTTCCATTAGTTTTTCCGGCGCGACCAAAATCTCGGGCTGAACGGGCTTATACACTCCGCCCAATACAAAACCGGCAATGAGAAGCACCAACACCACCCATCTACGCCAGGGTCTGCGTGTTTCTTTTTCCAAAGTCCGCCTCCTATGACGAAATATCAGATTCCTTTTCCAAATTATCCTTCAACCGCGCCAGTGTTCTGCGCCCAACGTTCAGCATCACAAGCACCGACACAGGAATTCCCGCAAACAACAAAGCCAGCGTAATCACCGGCTTTGTATCAAAGACACCGTCAAGCCACAAACCCAGAAGCACCGAAGCCAAGATGATCACCAGGGTCAGGCATCCCACCTGCCCGATCAGTACGATCAAAACGTTCGTCAGGATGCTTCTGCCCTTTTGTTCCGATTGTGTCATGTTGCACGATTATAAACGAGGGGCTGAAGGTGTGTCAAACAATAATCTGGACGACTTTCCATCGCCTCTTTTTGGACCGTCAGCCTGCCTCCGCCTCTAGAAAAGCGTCAACGCCGCCGCCTCCGACCAGTCAAACCACGGCGCGAAGACCGTTCCGATCAGGATCACGCCAATCGCCAGCACGGCCAGCGTGATTGTGTACGGACGAGTCAACAGCACAGGATGGTTTTCTTCATCCTCATTCGGCATGCGGTACAGATACACATACTTCATTACATTCAGGTAGTAGTACACGCCGATGATCGAATTGACGATACCCACAAAAACCAGCCAGACATACCCCGCCTCCACACCCGCCGCAAAGACGAACACCTTTCCCACGAAGCCGCCAAACGGAGGCATGCCCGCCAGCGACAGAAAAGCGGCAAGCATCATCAATGCCAGCCAGGGGTTGCGGCGGCTCATTCCGGCGAAATCCTTGATATCATCCACCCCGGTCACCCGGCTGAATGCCATGACGACACCGAAGGCAAGCAGGTTCGTCAGAATATATGCTGCCAGGTAAAAGATTACACTGGTCACGCCTAATTTTGTGAAAGCAACCACGCCGATCATGGCGTAACCTGCATGAGCCACCGAGGAATACGCCAGCAGCCGTTTGATATTGGTCTGCTGAAGCGTAAGCAGGTTACCGAGTGTCATAGTAATGGCAGCCAGCATGGCAAGAGACAGCGCCCATGCGGCGGAAAATTCAGGAAAGGCAACGAAGAAGAGGCGCACCAAAACGGCAAAGCCCGCCGCCTTGGAAGCCGTAGACAGGAACCCCGAGACCGGTGTCGGCGCGCCTTCGTACACATCTGGCGCCCAAAAGTGGAACGGCACAATCGAGACCTTGAAGCCAAGCCCCACCAGTATCAATGTCAGCACGCCAAAAACAGCGACAAGGGACAGGCTGCCCGCTTTGAACATTCCAACCAGTTGATACAAGTTGGTCGTCCCTGCAAAGCCAAAGACCAGGCTGAAGCCATAGAGCATGAACGCCGATGCCAGCGCGCCAAAAAGCAGGTACTTGAAGCCCGCCTCGGTGGACTTTTTGTCGGTCAGCATGAAACCGGAGAGAACATATAACGGTATGGAGGTAGTCTCAATCGCAAGGTAGAGCATGACCAGATCGGCAGAGGCAGCCATCAGATCCATGCCAAGAAGCGAGGCGAGGAGCAAGAGATAGGCTTCGCCGCGATGACCGATCTTTTCGTTGTCCATGAAGAGCAGAGCCGTCGCCGCCCCTGCAAACATGAACAGTAGCTTGAAGAAGAAACCCAGCCAGTCGAAGCGGATCGTGCCGCCGAAGGTAGTGGTCGGTTCGCCCGGCTGACCGAAGATCAGGCTGAATGCCATAGCGGCAAGCAAACCGCCCGCCGTGAGCCATCCCGTATTGCGGCGTTGTTCCGCTTTCCAGAACGGTTCGACAATGAAGATCAGGACAGCGAGGACGAGGATGAGCACCTCGGGGAGGATGGACAGGAAAGTTGTGGATGTGAACATTATGCACCTCCCAACAGGCGGAGAATGTTTTCAACACCGGTTTGCACCATAGGAACCATCAGGCTTGGGAACAAACCAAGACCGACCATTAGGATGCAAAGCGTCACAATGGCGATTTTGTCCAGCACGGTGATGTCGCCCACGTGCCCCTGCAATTTTTCGGGCAGTTCAGCGAAGAAAACTTTGCGGATGTTTATCATGATGTACGCTGCCGTAATGATAATAGAGATGCTGGCAATGACTGCCACAAGCCAATGCGTTTGCCAGACGCCCATGAAGATCGGGAACTCCGCCACGAAGCCGGAGAAACCCGGCATACCCATCGAAACCAGACCGCCGATGATGAAACCAACGCCCGCGAAAGGCATAATTTTCATCATGCCGCCCAGTTCGGGAATCATGCGGGTATGCGCGCGGTCGTAGATCATGCCGGTGACAGCAAAGAAGAGAGCCGTCATCACGCCGTGTGAAAACATTTGTACACCGGCGCCGGTCAGCCCGTTCTGGTTGAGGGTCGAGAGACCGAGCATGACAAGTCCCATGTGCGAGACGGACGAGAAGCCGATCATATATTTCATGTCGGTCTGGACGAAGGCGATGTAAGCACCGTAAACGACGGCAATTCCCGCAAAAGCCATGATGAGCCAGGACCAGTATTTGGCGCCTTCAGGCAGGAGCATGATGCCCACGCGCAGGGCGGCGAATGCGCCCAGTTTCATCAGCACGCCTGCATGGAACATGGAAACGGCGGTCGGCGCGGCGACATGTCCATCCGGCGACCAGTTGTGGAAGGGCCAGATGCCGCCAAGCACCGCGAAACCGAGGAAGACCGGCAGGAACCAGATATTCTGGAACGCCTGTGAGAAACCGGCCTTTTCCATTGCCAGCATATCGAAGGAAAGGATGCCTGTATTCTGATATTGAACCCAATACATGACCAGCACACCGACCAGCGAGACCACCGAACCGACGAACAGATAAAGAGTCAGTTTCATGGCGGCGTATTCACGGGTCACCACCCAGCCCCAGATGGCAATGAGCAGGTACATTGGGAAGACCGCGATCTCATAGAAGAAGAACAGCATGAACAGGTCGAGTGAGACGAATACGCCGAACACGCCGCTGGCAAGGATAAACAGGAAGGCAAAGAACTCACGCGGTCTGTCCTGAATGCCAGCCTTGACGTGCGGGTCTTCATCGCCCCACGAGATGAGCACGCCCGTGAACATGACCACACCCGTCAGCAGAACGAGCGGAGCGCTCATACCGTCCACGCCGAAGTGCAGGCTGATGCCCAACACGGGAAGCCAGTTGTATTTTTCGACGAATTGGTAACCCGCCGCAACCTGATCGTAGGAGAAGTACGTCCAGATCGAAAGAATGAGCGCAAAAGTCGCCGCCATCAATGCAACAGCGCGGGTTTCATTTCTCCGATTGGACGGCAACATCAATATGATCAATGCCGCGACCATCGGCGTAAATGTGATGACGCTTAGTACCGGAAAGTTCATAATCACCTCTCAACCGTCATTGCGAGCGGCGCTCCGCACCGCGAAGCAATCTCCAATCCTTTACGGGGATTGCTTCGTCAGCCCTTCGGGCTTCCTCGCAATGACGGGAAGTTTCTTAGAAAAGCATTACCACCGCTCTGTTGATCACGTCTAGTATCCAGGCGGGATACAGACCGATCCACAAGATCAACGCCATGAGCGGGACCATGACAACGATCTCGCGCGTGTTGATCTCGGTCAACTTGTGTTCGCCGTGAGCCCAATGTTCGTTTAGGGGTCCGTGCAATACTTTCTTGATTCCCTTCAAAATGTACGCGCCTGTGAAGAGTAGTCCGAGCATTGCAACCGCTGTGTAAATTGCCATTGCAGGCACGGAATTCACGCCCACGCCGAAGGAACCTCGCACCACCAGGAATTCAGATATGAAGCCGTTGAGTCCGGGCAGTCCAAGCGAAGCCATGCTGGTGAAGATCAGGATGCCGCCATAAACCGGAACCAGCGGGAACAGGCCGCCAAACTCTTCCAGGTTACGCGTATGTGTCCGTTCATAGATGACGCCGACCAGGAAGAACATGCCCGCCGCCGACAAGCCGTGATTGAACATCTGGAGGATGGCTCCGTTCAAGGCGATTCTCGCATCATCCGTCCCGACGGCGAAAGCGGCCGCGGCGATACCCAGCACTACAAAGCCCATGTGGTTGACCGACGAATATGCGACCAGCCGTTTGAAGTCTGTTTGGGCATAGGAACCGAATGCGCCGAAGACGATCGCGGCAACCGCAAGGAAAGCCAACGCACCCGCAAAGACCTTTGCCTCAGTTGGATACAAGGGCAGGATCAAGCGCAGGAAACCGTACGCGCCTAATTTGAGCAAAACACCCGCCAGGATCATTGAGCCAGCGGTCGGGGCTTCGGTATGCGCATCAGGCAGCCATGTGTGGAAGGGCCACAATGGGACCTTGACCGCAAACGCAATAACAAATGCCCAGAAGGCAATGGTCTTGAACGTACTGGCAGGAATGCCGCCAATGGCGCTCGAATAAGTTGACCACTGTGCAGTGATCACCTGAAGATCATAGGTCTTGAACAAGACACCAAGCAACTGGATCGCAAGCAAAAGCCCAAGCGAACCACCCATGGTGTAGATCATGAACTTGAGCGAGGCATAGTTGCGATTGGCGCTCCCCCACTGATTGATGAGGAAGTACATTGGGACCAAACCGATCTCCCAGAACACGAAGAAGATCAACAGGTCGATGGACATGAACACGCCAAGCATACCCGTCTCAAGGAAGAGGAACAGCATCATGTATGCCTTCGTGCGGTCATTGATGCTGAACGAGGCAAGGATGGCGAGCGGGGTAAGGAATGTGGTCAAAAGGACCATCGAAAGGGAAAGTCCGTCCACGCCAAGATGAAGTGACGAACCAATCGCCGCGTACCAGACATACATTTCTTCGAACTGGTAGCCGGTCTGGATCGGACGGAAGCTGGACCACAGGTAAAGGGACAGCGCGAAGGGAACAAGACTCGCGCCGAGGGCAAACCACTTGTGAAGTTTGGACTCGTCCTCTGGCAGGAAGAGCATTAGAAATCCCGCGAGAAGTGGGAAGAACAGGGTGGTTGAGAGCAGGTGAGTATTGATATAGTCCATAAGATATACCTTGTTATCCTTGTTCACGCCGTTCCGTAGAATATTGAATATTTCATTATACGGAACAAGCTA
>JACAET010000008.1 GCA_013388685.1 Chloroflexota bacterium
GGATTGGTTTCTGCTTTCTTGTTCTCATGGCTCGCAATTCTACGGTAAACTCGGTCTTATCTGACCTGCTTTGCAAGCATACTACGTATCCGAAAAGTTATTTTTCTGTCAGGACTTAGAGTGCCGTTTCGTCCGCAAATTGCGCGTAGACTGCGCGCGCTCTAGCGCATGTTTAGACGTTAGAGAACGTCTTTTACGCACGTTCAACAGATTTATAAAACACTCTCTTAGAGCGTGTGTTTGAAAACCTGCCGTTTTGTGCGCAGGCGATGTTCTCCCCTGGCACCGCCCGCAGGTATAAAATCGCCGGAAGCGTGATTTTATCTGCCTTCTGAAGAGAACCCCTTTCCCCGCTTCGGGGATGCTTCGAGAGGGCGGCAAGCGCCCGGGAGAACGTCTTCTACGCCTGTTCACACAACACTCGAATGTATGATATGACAAATAACACTTGAATCATCCGCTTGTTTTGCTATCATACAGACAAGAGAGTTTTTTCAAGAAATGGGCAGACCTTTGAAATCTTGCTCCTCAAAGAACTCAATCGAAGCGCCTCCCGTGTAACAGTCTTGGGCTTTGAACGTCGTGTAATACCCTAAAGCGAATTCTTAATCTCCCAGCCCGATAGATACAACGTATCGCCCGCGGTAGCGTTTGTCTGTGAAAACCGCCATGGATTAATGCATGCAAAAGTGTTCGTGAGGAAGATGGCGAAGCGCCAAGAATGAATCGAATTGCTTGCCGGGCGCTTCAAGGAGTTGAAATGAAACCGTTTATCAAAACCCGCTTTCTTTCCCTTCTTTCGATTCTGAGTGTATTGGTGGGTGCGATTGGAATGCCCTCACAAACGGTTTACGCCGCTGGGATAGTCAGCCTGCTGTCAGGCGTAACGTATGCGGAGAACTTCAACACCCTCGCAACTTCCGGCTTTTCCGATGTAGTACCGAATGGTTGGTATTTTGTAGAATCGTTGACCAATGCAAACACCACCTATCGCGCCGGCACCGGCTCTGACAACACCGCAGACACCTACAGTTTTGGCGCAAACAGCGATGCCGAGCGTGCGTTGGGACAATTGCGTTCCGCCAATTTGGAGACAATCATCGGTGCGAATTTTTCCAACGACACCGGCGCGGCGATTCGTTTGTTGACCATCAGTTACACGGGCGAACAGTGGCGCCTCGGCGCGACGAGCCGCACCGACCGCATGGATTTCCAATACAGCACAGATGCGACCAGCCTGACCACCGGCACCTGGACGGATGTGGACGCCCTCGACTTTACAGCCCCCGTCACAAGCGGGACGGTTGGTTCGTTGGACGGCAACGCCTCTGCAAACCGCGTAACGATGAGACATGTCGTCACCGGGCTCAATATTCCAAACGGCTCCACTTTCTGGATCCGATGGACCGATTTGGATGCAAGCGGCAGTGATGATGGGCTGGCTGTGGACGATTTCTCCCTGACCCCCAACGCCCTGGTGGACACCACCGCTGCAGATTTCAACTCCGGGACGGCGGGGGATTGCGTGGTGGATAGTACGATCGGGGATGGGGCAGTGCGGTTGAACATCCCGACATCCACCTCCTGCGTTTTCACATCGCGCGTTTTGGATGCCGGAACGCTCGTGGACTGGCTCAACCTGACGGCAACGACCACGCTTCCCGCCGGGGCCTCGGTCGGCTTCGAAGCCCGAAGCGGCAACACCCCCAGCCCCGACGTCTCCTGGACCAACTGGCAAGCCGCCAGCGGGACAATCACCAACCCCGGCAGTCAATACATCCAATACAGAGCCACGCTCTCGACGACCGATTCGGGTCAAACCCCTGTGCTGGAAAATGTGACAATCAACCTTGCCGACGGCACCATTTCGACCCTGACTTCACCGGACGGCACATTGAGCTCCTGGGATGGATCGTTTGTGTGGACAGGCGTGAATAATGCAACCCATTATTTGCTGGAAGTGTACACTCCTGCGATGACCCAGTTGTATCGTAAGTGGTATACATCGGCGCAAACGGGATGCGCAAGCGGCACAAACTGTTCGCTTACTCCGTCCGACCTGAGCCTCTCCAATGGCAATTATCAATGGCGCGTGCTGGATTATGGCGCGTATGGTTACGGCATCTGGACCCATTTCAAGAGTTTCGCACTCAATGCCAACTGTTACACCCTGACCATCAATGAAAACCCCGCGGGCAGTGGAACAGTGACCACCCCGACGCAAACCTGCTCGGGCGGCTATCTGGCAGGGACGGTGGTGCAACTGACGGCAGTACCCGGCAGCGGATATGTCTTTTCGAGTTGGAGCGGGGACGCCAGTGGAACGACCAATCCGGTTTCCGTCACGATGGATGCGAATAAGAGCGTCACCGCCAATATGCGCGGCAATACGCCGATCTCCCCTTCCGGCACGCTGACCGGTTGGGACAAATCTTTCACGTGGACGGGTTTGAGCGATGCGACCCACTACCTATTGGAAGTGCAGACCTCCGGCGGCACTCAGGTCTTCCGAAAATGGTATACCTCTTCCCAAACCGGATGCCCCGGCGCCACCGCCTGTTCCGTCACGCCGACCGATCTGAGCCTGGCAAACGGTGACTATCAATGGCGCGTGCTGGATTACGGCGCCTATGGCTATGGGATCAATTCGGCGTTCAAGACCTTTACCTTGAACACAGCCTGTTATACGCTGACCACGAACGTCAACCCGGCGGGCAGCGGGACGGTAACTGCCCCGGCGCAGAGTTGTCCGGGCGGTTATATTGCGGGATCCGTTGTGCAGTTGACGGCTGTAGCAGGTACCGGGTATGGGTTCTCCAGCTGGAGCGGGGATGGCAGCGGGACGGCGAATCCGCTCAATGTCACGATGGATGCGAATAAGAGCGTCACCGCCAATATGCGCGGCAATACGCCGATCTCCCCTTCCGGCACGCTGACCAGTTGGAACAACACCTATACCTGGACGGGTTTGAGCGATGCAACCTGGTACCTGCTCGAAGTGCAAACCTCCGGCGGTACGCAGGTGCATCGCAAATGGTACACCAGCGCGCAGGCGGGATGCTCCGGTGGGACGGCTTGTTCGATCACGCCTTCCGAGACGGCATACCTGCCGAATGGCGATTACAAATGGCGGGTGATGGATTATGGCGCCTATGGGTACGGTCTCAATTCGGCGTTCAAGACCTTCACACTGAATGTGACCCCGGTTTGCGGAAGCGTTATTTATGTGGACGTTGACTCGACCGCTTCATCTCCGGACGGGTGCAGTTGGGGCACCGCTTTCCCCAATTTGCAGGATGCGTTGGCGGCTGCCACCAGCGGCAAACAGATTTGGGTGGCAAATGGCACTTATTATCCTGATCGCGGCGGCGGTAAAACACTGGGGGACAGGAATGCCAGTTTTGTACTCAAGGCAGGTGTAGCGATCTATGGCGGATTTACGGGGAACGAAGGCAGCCTTGTCATGCGCAATTCGAATCCTGCCACGAATGGAACGGTCTTGAGCGGCGATATTGGAACACCCAACGTGGCGGCAGACAATTCTTATCAGGTAGTACAAGGAAGTAATCTTTCCGCCTCGACAGTGTTGGATGGATTTACCATCACGCGCGGCAATTCGAATGGTAGTTCCGGTCATGGCGGAGGCATTTATCTGACTTCCAGCAGTCCGACTCTTGCCAACCTGATTATTACCAATAACCTTGCCATTTCGAACGGCGGCGGGATGTATGTGATCTCCACCAACACGCTGCCGGAACCCTCCTACAGCAGACCTTCCCTTACGGATGTGACCTTCAGCAGCAATACCGCAGCGCGCGGCGGCGGCTTGTACACCCAGAACGCAAGCCCGACGTTGACCCGCGTGGTCTTCAGCAATAATACTGCCACGAGCGGGGCGGGCGGGGGGATGAACAACCAGACGTTGACTCTTTCCGACGCGCCCAGCCTGCCATCCCTCACCGATGTAACGTTCAACAATAACACCGCCAACGGTGGCGGCGGGATGTATAACAGTAACGCCAGTAGTATTTTGAATCGCGTGACGTTCTATGGCAATGTTGCCAACCGTCGCGGCGGCGGCATGTTGAACGAAAACGCCAACCCGACGCTTACGAATGTAACTTTTTACGGGAACATCTCAAACGAAAGCGTGGGCGGCGTGCCCTGGGGCGGCGGCGGGATGATGAACGTGACCAGCAGCCCGACTCTGAACAACGTGACCTTCAGCGGCAACAACAGCCTGAACGGTTCCGGCACGGCGGGCGGGGATGCCATCCGCAATGCTGTAAATAGCAGCCCGGTGATTATGAACAGCATCTTCTGGGGTGATATCAATGATGAGATCACCAGCGATGGGACCGGTACGACGACCCTCTCGTACAGCGTGGTGCAGGGAGGGTTTGCGGGCGGCTCGAACATTATCACGACAAATCCCAACCTGGGGGCGCTGGCAAGCAACGGCGGCTTCACACAGACGATGGCTCTGGGCGCGGGCAGTTCCGCTTTGGATGTGGGAAATAATTCGGTATGTGCGACCAGCGACCAGCGCGGTGTGACGCGTCCGCAGGGGTTGGTGTGCGACGCCGGGGCGTACGAATTGGACGTCGTGCTGCTGATCGCCCCGTCGGGAACGCTAGGAAGTTGGAACAATACCTTCAGTTGGACGGGTCAGAGCGACGCGACCCATTATCTCCTGGAAGTGTACACAGCGGACGGTACGGTGATGGTCTTCCGTAAGTGGTATATGACAACACAGACAAATTGCTCGGGCGGCACAGCTTGTTCGATCTCCCCGCCGGAGACCACGGGCTTGAGCGGTAGTTACAAGTGGCGCATCCTAGACTATGGCTCTTACGGCTACGGCACGTGGACATCCTTTTTGAATTTTAGCGTTCCATAAGGCAGGTTTGATTGCTTGTGAACAGACCTTCCGGTGTTGGACAGTATCCGGAAGGTCTGTTGAGTGCATATTTCATGTGAAGTGAAGCGCGCCCGCCCACAGGCTCGACCCCAGTAACTAATGTACGAACTCATCGTCATGTGTTCGTATTTTTTTGTAATTGAAGTCATTTCTTTGTACATTTTTATCACTGGGTGCATATTTTTTCACGACCCCATACCCCTTAACATGGCAAAACTGTGACGGAGGCGCTTCATGCCGAACGAAACCCGCAACCCCAATGAAACCTTTATCATCCTGACCGTGCGCGAGGTGGCGGAGTACCTGCGGCTGAGCCAGGCAAAGGTCTACCGACTGGCAAAGCAGGGGAACCTGCCGGTCTTTCGTATTGGCAAGTCATGGCGCTTCCGCAAGGACCTGCTGGATGAGTGGCTGGTGAAACAATCTACCATGAAAGTAGCACAGGATTGAAAGCGGCTTTTCTCGAACGGGCGCCGGTATTGTTTTGCGTATAGACAGACGCAAGGACAACCGTCAGAAACGACCGATTGGATGGTCACAGAAGGCGGCATAGAACATGAAATGGATTCACATGCAGGGATGCATGTCGAGAGGGCGGAGCGCGTGAATCCGCCGAAGAGAGCGTTTTAAAGTCGGTCATTTTTTATCATCGCAAGGGGCGTAGGATGCGCTCTCTTGCGCATCAAATGAATTTGGAGTATCAAGATTGAGCATGGGAAGTTCGACGGGAGTTCGGGTACTGTTCACGGGGCAGTACTGGCCCGGCGCAAACAGTTTGTATATTGCGCGCGCTTTTGAACGTTGCGGCGCGATCGTCCGCTTTTTGAACGAGACCGCGCTCTTCCCGGCCTGGGAAACGAAACGTGGACGCATTGCCCGACGTTTGTTGACTCCCTTGATCGAGGCGGAGTGGAACCGCCAGTTGCTGGCTTTGGTACATACATTTCAGCCCGACCTGGTGTACATAACGAACGCCCATTTTTGCTGGCGACGCACTTTGGAAGCCATCCGTGCAAAGAACATCCCTGTGATGTGTTTTTATCATGACGTGAAATGGGTGAATCGAGAGGGGAGCCGGTTTTCAAAAGTCATTGATCGTTTTGATCTTGTGGCAACCACACGGCATTGGCACGAAGCGGAATTCAAAGCCGCAGGCGCCAGGAATGTAAAAGTTGTCAGGTTTGGTTATGAACCATCTGTGCATCGCCCGCTGCAATTGGAGGAAAAAGCAATGAAACGATATGGCGCCGATGTGACCTTCATTGGAACAATGGAATTGCATCGCAGGATGGATTTGCAAACACTACTTTCTCGTGAATTTCCTTATCAGTTTCGCTTATGGGGAAATTCATGGGAGAACATTCCATTGGTTTCAGCATATTGGCAGGGACGCGATGTGCATGAGCAGGAAATCCCTGTCATTTATGCTGCGAGCAAAGTAGCCCTGCATTGGGTGGGGTGGGAGCCGCATGGCAGCGACAAGGAACTACAAAAAGGCGACCAGCATAACAGTCGCACATTCCAAATCGCCGCTTGCGGCGGCGCGCTGATGCTGGCGCAGCGCACGGAGGAACACATTCGGCTTTTTGAGGAAGATAAAGAAGCTGTCTTTTTTGACGATGTAACAGAGTTGCGGGAGAAACTGGATTACTGGCTTGCTCCGCACAATGATGTGAAACGTAAGAAAGTGGCGCAGGCTGCGCGTGAGCGTTGCTTGAACGAAGATTATTCATGGATGTCGGTTACTCGTTTGTTCCTGGAATTCTTTGGTTTTCCATGCGTGTCTAGCCGCACTGACGACAAAACATGAAAAATTTGAAGATTGTAGCCTCTCACCCCGTCCAATATCATGCTCCGTTCTTCAAGGCGTTGACGGATTCCGGACTCGATATTGAGGTGGGGTACTATCACGCGGGGACGGCGGGACGAAAGGGATACGATCCGGATTTCGGCAGAGATATTCAGTGGGATATAGACTTGCTTGCAGGGTACCCGTATCGGATTTTTCTGAATGAAACCGGCGTGTATTCAAAGTCGGAACAGATCCGCATCTTCATGCCAATGTTCGGTTGGGCGCTTCAGGATCGCTCGCCCCTTCTGTTGATGGGCTGGTTCGTAGAGATTATCTGGTTGATCTGGTTTCTGGCAATCCTCTTCCGGGTTCCCATCCTCTTGTTATGTGAGATGACGCCCGGCAGTTATGCGGCGATCCCAAAGCCGGCATGGCGCATCGGACTCCTGCGTTGGCTGGTCCGCCACACGGATGCCGGGTTGTTCATTGGATCGCAGAGCCGTCGAGTTCTCACCGCTTTAGGGTTGACGGATGAACGTCTTTTCCCGACGCCTTATAGTGTGGATAACGAACGGTTCGCCTCCGCCGCTGACTTGCTAAAGCCGCAAAGGGCACGGCTATGCCGGGAATACGGACTGGATGAAGGCCTGCCAACATTTCTGTTTTGTGGGAAGTTGATTCCCAAAAAACATCCGCTCGAGTTGCTGGAGGCTTATCATTCCGCTGGATTGGGAAGAAAGGCACAGTTGGTCTTTGTAGGCGAGGGAGTACTGCGCGCCCGTCTTGAAGCCAGGGTCAGGGAATTGGGATTGGCGCACGTCCGCTTTCTCGGTTTTTTGAATCAATCTCAAATGCCGCTGGCGTATGTGTTGGGTCATGTCCTCTGTCTCTTCTCGGAACCTACCGAGACTTGGGGGTTGGTCGTCAACGAAGCCATGGCATGCGGGCGCCCTGTCATCGTAAGTGACGCAACGGGGTGCGCGGTGGACCTGGTTGGAAAGGAAAATGGATGGATCGTTCCACTGCACGATCAGAATGTTTTGGTCGAAACCTTGAAACATGCTTATGAGAGCCGGGAATTCTGGGAGCAAATGGGGAACGCCGGGCGGGAAAAAATATCACGCCATACTTTTGCACACATGGTAGAAGGAGTCCGGGCGGCGCTCGATACAGTCAAGGATTCGAGGGGTAGAAAATGAATTTGGAGAGAAATACTTTGCAAACTGGAATTCCGATTGATTTCAATACGCGCACCACCTGCCGTGGATGCGGGTCGGGTAACCTGCGCCTGTTAATTGACTATGGCATGATGCCCCTGGCGGGCGGGTTTATGAAGCCCGAAGAAGTGTCAACCCTGAACATTGCCTACCCATTACGGTTGGTGCGATGCGTGGATTGTACTTTGATGCAGGTGTGGGACACGGTGCCGCCGGAGAAGATCTTTAGCCAGTATTCCTATGCTTCCAGCACCACGCGCACGCTGATCGAGCATTTCGCGAAAATGGGACCGGAGATCGTCGAGGCGTTTTCGGCGCGCGGCAGGCTGGTAGTGGAGTTCGGCTGTAACGATGGAGTCCTGATGCGCCCGCTCATCCAGGCGGGGGCAAGAGCGGTGGGTGTGGATCCTTCGGACGTCGCCCGCCGTGCCAGCGAGGAGCAGGGGTGGGCGCTCCTTCAGGCGTATTTCAACGAGACCATTGCCGGGCAGATACGCTCCCAATATGGGCAGGCGCGGATCGTGGTCGGAAATAACGTCTTCGCGCACGTGGACGATATCCACGCCATCGTTCGCGGGGTTACGACCCTGCTCGAACCGGAGGGCGTCTTCATATTCGAAGTCCATTATCAGGGCGACCTGATCGAGACCGTCCAGTTCGACACGGTCTATCATGAGCATATCTGTTATTACTCGCTTGCCGCACTGGTGAAACTGCTCGCCCGGCACGATCTCAAAATAATTGACGTCAGGCGCATTTCCATCCATGCCGGTTCCGTGCGGGTCATCGCCGCACGGGCGTCTTCGTCCCGTCAGGCGTCACCGCAGGTTATTGAAATGCTGGAGATGGAAAAGAGGCTGGATGTGGACCGTTTCGTGCGGCAGGTGTATGCCCGCCGCGTCAGTATGAAAAAACTGATCGGCGACCTGCGAAGAGCCGGCCGGCGGGTGGTGGCTTATGGCGCAGCCGGGCGGATGACCATCATGCTGAATTACTGCGAACTGGGGGCAGACCTGATCGAGTATGTCCTCGATATGTCGCCCCTGCGCTATGGAAAGATCGTGCCGGGCGTGTTGATTCCCATCGTGCCTCCCCAGGTGTTCTACGATGATTTCCCCGATTATGCGGTCATGACCGCCTGGAATTACGAATCGGAGATCGTGGCAAAGGAACAGACGTTCCTGCAACGAGGCGGTCGTTTCATCGTTCCGCTTCCCGAGATTCGGATCGTGGGGGAGGTTTGATGTGACGGCTCCCATTCTGAAGCCATTGCCGGAAAATATCCAAAGACCGCTGGTAAGTGTGGTGATGCCGGCCTATAACCGGGCGGAATTTCTCCGGCAATCCGCTCGAATGATCCTGGACCAAACCCTGCAGGAACTGGAACTGATCATCTGTGACGACCATTCGACGGACACAACGCCGGATACAGCCGGCGAACTTGCTTCAAAGGATGAACGGGTGCGGTATATCCGTCCGCCGGAAAAAGGCGGGATCACCGGTGCCTTGAATGCGGGGATCGCTCTTTCGAGGGGAAAATATATCCAGATTTGTCACGACCATGACATCTACATGCCGACCCTGACGGAAAAAATGGCAGGCGTGATGGAGCGCAATCCGTCTGTTGTTTTCGTGCACCCCGGCAGACAGGGATGCGATTACCTGGGAAACCCCCTGCCGCAATCGTATTTTGTCTGCGGGTATCCGGAAGTCAGCGATGGGAGGATGTGGCGGCGCAGGATGCTTTCACGCCTCGCCAGCCCTGTGACTGGGTTGAGCATGATTCGCCGATCGGCCCTGGAGACGGTCGGCCTCTTCGACCCGGAGTTCGGCGCATGCAGCGACATTGACATGTGGATGCGCCTGTGCGCCATTGGGGATGTTGGCTACGTAAATGAGCTGTTGTTATACGTACGCGGGCGCGAGCCAGGACACGCCTACGCTGGCATGAACTGGGACATCACCGACCAGGTGATTCGCACGCACCGCAAGCATTTGCCGCTGGCGTATCAGGGTTGGCAATATGTTTTTTGGAAGATCCGGCGTGAAACCGAGATTGAAATTTCCCTGTTGATGAATTATCTCAATAGTATTCGGCACGGCTGGAAAGATGCTGTAAGGAATGGGAACCGGTACTTATCATCCCGCGGCGGAATTTTTTCCAGGTTTGCAGCCATACTTACCAGTCCTTTCCTATAAAGATTTTTTGAGATGATAAGACGCTTGCTATCAGGTTTTGGGTTATCGGGCACAATTTTGCTTGTCACGATGACGGCGCAAATCATTATGGTTCCTCTCCTGTTGAAATACTGGGGAACCGTGGTATACGGCGAATGGCTTGTACTGACCAATCTGGCATCCAGCTTGTCCATATTAAATCTTGGGGTGCAATCCTATGTTTGTAATCTTCTCATAGCCTCTTATGTGAAAGGTGACATTGAGAAGGGCTCTCGATTGTTGCAATCTGCCCTGTTCCTGTATATCCTGTTTGCAGGTCTGGCTTTATTGGTTGTGCTGGTATTGGGGCTTTCTCCAAATTTGTTATCCTGGATGAAAATCAATCAGATTTCGGAGTCACACGGCCGCATGATACTGATTATTTTTGGCACGATGGCAACTTACTCCATTTTTGGCGGGCTGCTACTCAGTTTGTTTCAGGTCACAAGGCAAATGCCGCGGCAATTAACGTATGGATTGTTCGAGCGGACGATTATTTTGTATATTCCCGTGCTTGTTGCAATACTCGGCGGCGGGCCGGTCCATGCGGCAGTTGCGGTCGCAGTGTCCATGACGGTGCTGGTCGTGATCGAACTGCGCGACGTGCGGAAACGTTCCCCGTTTACGATTGGACTGGCAAAAGCCGAATGGACGTTGGCGGCCTCGTTCATCAAACCCGGGTTGACCTTCTTTGCTGTTTCACTGGCGGGAACCATGGTTTCGATGGGCATGACACTGGCGTTGTCCAACCGCGCCGGCGGTTTGGTGGTGGCTCTTTTTTCCACATCCCTCCTGTTGGTCAATTTTGTGCGGACAATCGTGCAACAGGGCATGAACGTCCTATGGCCCGAGATCACCGGCGCGGCGGCATTGCAGGACGACCCGGGACGGTTATCCCGTTGGTATCTTCTCATCCTCAAGTTGGCAAGCGCTTTCATGCTGGCTTGCGCGGTGGGTATATCCCTCCTGGGAGGGGATGTCCTGACGGCATGGACGGCTGGAAGGTTGGATGTTGACCCGTTCCTTATTCTCGTGCTTGCCGTCTACCTTGCCATGCATGCCCCCGTGTTGGTCGGTTCTGTCTTTGGTCTTGCCCTCAACCGTCAGGCGGACCTGATGAAGGTGCAGGTGACCTCAGGCGTGATCACCCTGGGTTCCGGGGTTTTCCTGGTCTCCGCGTATCAAGCGGCGGGGGCGGCAATGGCGCTCATTTTGGGGCAGGCGGTCGTGATGGCGTGGATCTACAAACTTGCGTGTCGTTGGGTCGGGGCGCCATGGGATGAGTTCCGCATGACCACCCTTCCGCGTTTGATCACAGGAAGCCTTTTCCTCCTTTTGCTTGCAGGCTTTCTCTCGACCAGTCCCATTGGGCTGTGGGGCAGGACGCTTTCTTCCTGTTTCCTCGTCCTGGTCGTTGCGGCGATGTTTTGGCGCTTTTGGCTCTCCTCATCTGAAAGGAACTTATTGCAGACCAGATTGTCTGGATTAAAATTAAGGATGGATGGAATTGGATAATGACTCGAATGAACTCACAGGATGAATCTTGTGTTGCGTGATGGAACAGTTCAATTGCCCGCACAAAGGGCGCATTCACGGACGCAGAGTCCGCTTTTGATGGACGAAGCGGCTCGTCCCGTCTCCGGCAGGGTCTGGCTTCTTTTGTTTTTCGTCTCGCTTACGACGTTTACAGGCTTCTTCATTCTCGATCCCGACCCCAGTCTCCTGCTTTCTGGATGCGTGGCGGTAAACGCGGCGATCCTGGGTTGGGCAATGCTCCGCCTGTACCAATTGGACCTTCTGCTCAGCCCGATGATGCTGCTCTTTGTGGGTCCCACCATGTTCATGTATTACACATGGGGGAACCTGGGCGCCCGCATTACCGGGGAGGCGCGCTACGTCGCGCACTTCGATACCCTGGAGTATTACCCGCTGACAGCCCTGCTCAGCGCCATCGGGCTGATCTTGTATTGCCTAGTTGTTTTCGGTATCTTCCGTAAGACCCTTCGGCGTCCTGTCGTTCGATTCCAGGATCTGTATTGGGAACCCGGTCAGGTTCTTGGCGCGATGTCTCTGGTCGCGGTCATATTCGTATACCTTTCGTTGAAGTACAGTTTTGTGAGCGGGTATTTTCGCGGCGCGGAGAGCGACTTCGACCGTTGGCTGATCGCGACGGTGAATTCATTTGTCACATTGGTCGCTGTGATTAGCGTCTCCGTGCTTGCCAGAGAAGGGAAAAAACGCGGCCGGATGCTGGCGTTTTTGGGCGTGGCGTTCTCGTTGATACTCTCCATCGGTTTGCGTTCCCGCACCTTTATGCTGATCAACCTGGTCATCATGGCTTTATGCTGGATCACATTGAAACCCAGACAACCCAAATTGACTTTCTTCCTCGTGTTGGGGCTGGTGGGGAGCGCTGTGTTTGGATTGGGAACAGCGGTCAAGTCGCTGCAGGGCGGGAACACAACGATTGCGGAGAACCTGTCCCTGTTCTCGTCCATCGATTCGTCCGGACTTGTTACCGCGGCGGTGAGGAGCCTGGATTTAGATCGTCAATATCGCACAGCCGGTTTCGAACTGCCCTCCGCGCTGTTGCGGTGCCGGGAGTATGGGGCGGCGCCTGCTTACGGCGAAGGCATGATCGGAGCCCTCCTTCAGGGATTGCCATCGTTTCTGCGCCCATCTGGGAATTACACCGAACGCGGCAGTATCCTGTTTCACTACGCACGGTATTGTTTTTTCTATGGTGACTCAATTTCGATTCCACTGGCAAGCGGCATTGCAGACTGGGGTTTGCCTGGCGTGTCCATCTATATCTTGATGGGCATATTCAGCATCCTGCTTTGGAAGTTAACTCAACGTTCGCCCCGACTGTATCTGGCGTTTTTGCTCGTTCCCCTGCTTCCCGATCAACTGTTTTGGTCAACGATAGCGCACTATGCAAAAGTTATGACCTTTCTTTGGATATTCTTATGGGTTGCCGGGAGATGGTGCATGCCGCGCTGGTCCCCGCCCTCGGACTCGGACCCTCAGGTGAACGCATAGGATGGCTATTCCGTCATCCATGAAAACCTGTCTTCTTCTCCTCACCGGCGCCTTCGACTCCGATGGGGGCATTGCAGCGCTCAACCGGCTGACCATTGCCGCGCTTGCCGAACGCTATGCGCTTGAGATATTCACCCTCACCGAGAACGAGCCAAAACTTGACCAACAGTATTTCCCGCAGGGATGTTCCGTTCGCATGCGCGCCTTTGCAGGGAATAAACTGAACTTTGTTTTTTCGGCATGGCGCGCCGTGCTATCCCGCAACTACGACCTCATCCTTGTGGATCACGTCAACCTGGCTTCGGCGCTTGCCCCCCTGCGCTGGCTGGGTCTTGCCGGGTACACCGTCTGGCTGTGCGGCATGGAGGTCTTCCCGCCGCGCCCCGATTTCGAAGGCAGGCTGGGGTTGAAGAACGCCTCCCGCCGCCTCGCCATTTCAGCGTACACCCGGCAAAGCGTGGCGGATCGCTTCCCGGGCTTGTCTATCGAAGTCTGCGACCTGGCTCTTGATCCATGGCGGCACACGTCTTTGGAAGAAAAGGCAGAGGCGTTGGAATTGGCTTCTTTGGACGGAACCCGCCTCCGTCTGGACCGACGCGTGATTCTACACGTCGGGCGGATGTCTACCCTCGAGCGCTTCAAAGGGCAGGAAGTCCTGATTGACGCCTTCCCGCTGATCCATGCAAAATACCCGGATGCCCAACTGGTTCTGGCAGGCAAAGGCGACGATTTCGAACGATTGCGAACGCGCGCTCGATCACTGCCCGCTGAACTGCATCGGAACATCTTCATGCCCGGCTTTGTAACAGAGGACATGCTTGAACGCCTTTACCGCCGCTGTGCGTTGTTTGCCATGCCCAGCATTGGTGAAGGCTTTGGGCTGGTCTATCTCGAAGCGATGAGCCGCGGCAAACCATGCATTGGCGCCCGCGCCGACGCTACCCCCTGCGTCATCCGCGACGGCGAAACAGGCTTGCTGGTGGATGACGCCCGTTCGCCCGCACAGGTGGCGGAGGCGGTCTTGTGGCTGTTCGACCACCCCGAAGAAGCGCAGCGTATGGGGCGCGCCGGTTATGATCTCGTTCAGTCCTATTATTTGTTTCCGCATTTCAAGCAACGGTTTTGGAAGGCATTGAGCGTTGGTTGAGCCGTCCGAAGGGTATATCGTCCCCCCGCCTGCTCGAGCCGCGTAATCATTTCATGCGAATCCTCTACATCTCCAGTTACTACAAACCCGCTTACGTGTATGGCGGACCCGCCAAAAGCATCTCATCCATGTGCGAGGCATTGGCGCGGCAGGGCGCGCACGTCACTGTGCTGACGACGAATGCCAACGGCGGCAAAACGTTGGATGTCCCCCTCGAGCAGCCTGTGGACGTGAACGGCGTGACGGTTCATTACTACCCGCTTTCCGGCGTCCTGCCCCGTACCTTCTTTCACTCTCCAGCCCTGGCGCGCGCCTGTGAGAGCATGGTCAAAATGCATGATATTGTTGTGCTGGAAACTTTTTTCACCCATCCCACCGGTCCCGCTGTGAAAGCCTGCCGCAAATGGGATAGACCTTACATTATCCCGCCGCGTGGACAGTTGCTGCCCTGGGCGTTGAAACAGAAACCGTTCAAAAAGCGGGTGTTTTTGGCGCTTGCCGGAAGAAGGCAATTAAATCATGCGGCTGCTTTGCACTGCACCGACTTTGTGGAACTTGAGGCAGTGCAACGTCTGAAGTTGAAAGCGCCCCCCTTCGTTGTCCCGAATGGGATCGAGACTTCGCAGTGGCAAAGCCTCCCGCCGCGCGGGCTGCTTCGGGGCAGGTTGGGAATCCCCGATACCGCTCCCATCCTGTTGATGCTCGGTCGCCTGCACCGTGTGAAGAATCCCGAACTGGCAGTGGAAATGCTCGGCATGTTGGCACGGAAGGATGTGCATCTGGTCTTTGCGGGACCGGATGAGGAGGAAGGGCAGTCCCGTTTACAGGCGCGCGCCTCTGTCCTCGGCTGTGCCAACCGTGTGCATTTCACCGGCTTGCTGAGCGGCTTGTACCTGCTTCAGGCAATGGCAGATGCCGATTTGTTCCTTATGACTTCGCTTATGGAAAGTTTTGGCATGGCGGCGGTCGAAGCGATGGCGTGCGGCGTGCCTGTTTTGCTTTCGGAGCATGTGCCGGTGGGCAGGTGGGTGGACGCGGCGGGAGCCGGCAGGCAGGTTCCCTGCCGGGCAGAGGCGTTTGCAACAGCCTGTGAAGAAATGCTGAGTGATCGTGCACGGCTTAAACAAATGGGAATGCGGGCGCAGGGATTGGCGTTCCAGCGTTTTGACATCAATAGGGTGGCGCGGCAGATGCTTGCCCAGTTTCAGGCAATCCTGTCACAGGGGAAGCCGCTGCTGGATTTGCAGGGAGCACAGGCATGACATCCCTATTCCGGGAGTGGCGCGAGACGCCCTGGAAGTTGAGCAACAACCTGCTCCGTTTGCTCGTTCATCCCTGGGCGAGGCTGCTGTTTTTTATGAATGATATTCCCTGGCGGCACGGCTGGCGGTTCTATGGCTTGCCCATCGTCCAAAAGCATCGCGGCAGTGTCATGCGTTTTGGCTCGGGTCTGCAATTGCGTTCGACGGCGCGTTCCAATCCGTTGGGAGCCAGTCACCCCGTTATTTTGTGCACGTGGCGCGCAAATGCACTCTTGCAAATCGGGGAGAACTTTGCCATGACCGGCGGAAGCATCATTGCCGCCGAAAAGATCATCATTGGCAACAATGTCAATGTAGGGGCGAATACGATCATCATGGATACCGACTTCCACCCGCTGGAGGCGGAAGCACGGCGATTGAATTCTGCACCCGCAAAGACCGCTCCCGTATTCATTGAAGACGATGTCTTTATTGGCATGCACTGTCTGATCCTGAAGGGTGTGACGCTTGGGCAGGGGAGCGTGATCGGCGCAGGTAGTGTGGTTACGAAGGATGTTCCGCCATACACCGTCGTTGCCGGCAATCCCGTTCGTTTTATCGGAAACATTTTTTGAAACTCCTCGTCGTCACCCCTTATTACACTCCCGATCTCGGTCCCAGCGCGCCGATGTTTGCATTGCTCTGTGAAGAACTGGCGCGGCGCGGGCACGAAGTCGTAGTTTTGTGTGCTGTCCCGCACTTCCCGAGCGGATATGTCGCGGCTGACTATCGAAGAGGTGCCTGGCGCTGGAGTGTGGAAAATGGGGTGCGGGTTTGCCGCGTGCGTGTGCCGAGCGGTGACCGCACAAACCTGTTCCACCGCCTGTGGGTTTTCGGGGTGTATCAGGCTCTGGTTGTGCTGGCAGGTTTCGGGGTCCGGTATGAAGCGGCGCTGGTCACCAATCCTGCTCTCGAAACGTTTTTGCCGTTCGTCTTCTTCTGCCGGCTGAGACGCAAACCCTGTCTCTATGCAGTGTGGGATGTGTATCCGGAGGTCGGTGTGCGCATGGGATTGTTCAGAAGCCCGTTGCTCATTCGACTGGTGGGCATGCTCGAAGACTTTTGCCTGAGACGCGCCTCCCGCATACAGGTTTTGAGCGCCGGATTTCTTTCGGATCTTGCCTCGCATGGGCTTGTTCCTGATCAAATGGCTGTGATTCCCCCATGGCTGGATACTGCCCTCATCCGACCGCTTCCGCGCCGCAACTCTTTTTCGCACGATCATGCGCTGGAC
Organism: Chloroflexota bacterium; assembly: GCA_013388685.1. GTDB lineage: Bacteria > Chloroflexota > Anaerolineae > Anaerolineales > Villigracilaceae > Defluviilinea. Next base: position 16,872 of record JACAET010000008.1, read on the forward strand.
GACCGTTTTGTGGTTTTGTATGCGGGCAACATCGGTCTTTCACAAGGCTTGGAGACGGTTTTGCAAACCGCAGACCTGCTGAAAGAGTACGGAGACATCCTGTTTTTGTTTGTGGGAGAGGGCGCGGGCAGGGCGGGGTTGGAGAAACAGGCGCGTGAGATGCTGAACGTACGTTTCCTGGCGCATCAGCCGCGTGAATGCCTGCCCGAACTGCTTGCCAGCGCCGATGTTTCTCTGGTGGTCATGAAGAAGGGAATGGGTTCGGCATCCCTGCCCTCGAAACTGTTTTCCATTTTTGCCTCCGGGAGGCCCGTGCTGGCAAGCGTGGATGAGGACAGCGATGCGTGGAAGTTGGTGTGCGGCTCGCAGGCGGGGCTGTGTGTGCTGCCTGCCAACCCGCAGCGTTTGGCAGAGGCGATTCTGTCTCTGCGCAACGACCCTGCCTGCCGTGAGGCGATGGGAAAAAAGGGGCGCGCATGGGCGGAGCAGCATCATTCGCCGCAATCGGCGTCGGCTGGGTTTGAAAGGATTTTTCTGGAGATGATGAACCTGGAATGAAATTCGAATATGTTGACTGCCCCGTTTGTGGTCCTTCTCGAACCCGCATCTGGCTGAAGGAGAAAAGCGGCGCCCGTTATGTGCGCTGCCTGGATTGCGACACGGTGTATGCCTCGCCTCGTTTCCCTCGGGAAGTCCGTCATTCCAATGGAGATACGGTGTGGGACTATACCCCTGAATTACTGGCGCGTGAGTCGCTCCGCCTGCCTGCCTTGAAGCAGGAGGCGGATTACATTCAACGGCATTCGCCCGGCGGCAGGTTATTGGATGTGGGATGCAGCAGCGGCGATCTCTTCCGCTTTTTTGCCCCCTCCTCATGGGAGAGGTACGGTGTCGAGTTGTCTGCCACAGCCGCTGAGTATGCCTCCCGAACGTATGATGCCCGTGTTGTTCCCGGTACGCTGCGCTCTGCTCAATTCCCCGATGGTTATTTCGACCTGGTGACGATGCTGGATATGTTGTATCTGGTGGATGATCCGCGCGCAGAAATGGACGAGGTAAAACGCATTCTGAGCCCGAAGGGAATCGTGGCAATCGAAATTGCCGGACAGGCGTACATGTTCCTGCGCAGCCGGGGAGCGGTGGCGTTGTTGATGGAACGCCGCTGGTGCCGCCTCACTCCTGATACGCATTTGTACTGGTTCACTCCTGCAGGGTTACAGCGCCTGCTCGAAAACAGCGGTCTCCGTCCCTTTGCGTGGTATGTTGCTTCGAGTCCGGTTCGCCCCAACCCTGTGAGCCATTGGGTTGCTTCCGCCTACTATCGTGTGTATTCGTCGCTTGCGGGCAGGTCACTTTCCATGCTAAATTGGGCTCCCCGCTATCTTTGTCTTGCCGGTGCGCCGGGAGCCCAGCCATGACGCCCGAAGTTTTTGCGGAATGGTTTCGCCGCCAGGGGCATCGCGTATTGCGCACGGCAAGCAGTTACTGGGCGGAGGCAGGTCCGCGTACCTTCCAAGCCTTTCCATACCACTGGCTGATTGTGCCTACACAGACTGAGCTCGATCATTTGCTGCGGGAACATTCCGCCATTGGGCTGCGATATTCCACGCCGTGGGAAGGTGCATCGGGAGCCGCCAGTTATCATGTGGTATTCATGGAGCGGGAATATCCTCTGTCCATTCTGCCGCAAAAGACCCGTCCCGATGTGCGCCGCACCTTGCAGCGCGGAGCCGTTGAGCAAATCTCTTTCCCGCGTCTGGCGCGCGATGGGTGGAAATTGCGCGCAGATACCTTGAAGCGGCAGGGACGGGAAGGCGCTGAAAGCCGCGAATGGTGGGAGCGACTTTGCATGAGCGCCGAAGGGTTACCGGGCTTCGAGGCGTGGGCGGTTGTGGTGGAGGGTCAACTGACTGCCGCCTTGATTGCCTTTCTGTATGAAGATTGCTGCAATGTGCTGTATCAACAAAGCCGCACCGAATACCTGTCTTTGGGTGTGAATAATGCCTTGACCTATGTTTTCACCCGAGAAGTCTTAAGCCGACAAAACCCTCCCTGGATATTTTATGGCTTGCATTCCCTCGATGCCCCCCCCACTGTGGACGAATTCAAGTTCCACATGCGTTATACTGCCAAACCTGTGCGGCAGAGGGTGGTCTTTCACCCGTGGCTGCGCCCGTTGATGAACCCGCTCAGCCATGCGCTGCTCAAAGCGGGTTTGCGCCTGAAGCCTGAACAGCCGGCGCTTTCCAAAGCCGAAGGCATGCTGCGTTTTTATTTTCAGGAACGGCTGCCGCTCGAGCGACAGTCTCTGCCCCCGCCGCTGCAACCGAAGTGATTTTTTAAGAGGATTCGATCATCATGCAAAACACCCCTGTCTTCCAGCAATTACCCTTTTCTCTGCCCGGGTTATATGCCCGCTTCGAGAATCGAGTTTCCAACATCCTCAAACGACTGATGGATGTGACCGCCGCCGCGCTGGGATTGATCCTTCTCTCGCCTTTGTTTCTGGTGCTGGCAATTTTCATCAAGCGCGATTCGCCAGGTCCCGTTTTCTATTGGGGAAAGCGTGTCGGCAGGTTTGGGCGGGAATTTCGCATTCTCAAATTTCGCACCATGCGCGAAGAGCCAGCCAGCTATAACGGTCCGCCGGTTACGGGGCGGGACGACCCGCGTATCACACCCCTCGGGCAGTGGCTGCGAGACACCAAACTCAACGAACTGCCGCAGTTGTGGAATGTGCTGATTGGCGAGATGAGTCTTGTCGGTCCGCGCCCCGAAGCGCCGGAGATCGCCAAGACCTGGCCGCCATCCGTGCGGGACGAGATCCTGTCCATGCGCCCGGGCATCACCAGTCCCGCCAGCATTTCGTATCGGGATGAAGAAAAGCGCCTCCGCCCCGACCGTGTGATTGACGACTACCTCGAAAACATCCTGCCCGACAAACTCCGCCTGGATCAACTCTACGTCCGTCATCACAACCTGCTGACCGACATCGATACCCTGTTCTGGACGTTTGTCATTCTCATTCCGCGCTTCAGTGAGCAACAGATTTCAGAGGGGTGGCTCTTTGTGGGACCTCTTTCCCGCTTCACGCACCGCTATTTGAACTGGTTCATCATCGATTTTTTGGTTGCGCTCTTTTGCATTGGGTTGACCGGTACGCTCTGGCACATGAGCGGTCCGCTCAATCTGGGACTGGATCGCGCCATTTCCATGTCAATCATTCTTGCCTTCCTGTTTAGCGTTTTCAATATCCTCCTCGGCTTGAGATCGGTTTCATGGTCGCACCCCGCCGCCGAGGATGTCTTGAGGTTATTTTTATCCTCCGTTCTGGTTACGGCGGCGGTCATTGCATTGGAACTGGTATATCATCCATCCATATTTCCGCCTGCCCGTTTCCTCTCTGCGGCGGGGTTGTCTGTTCTGCTTGGTTTTGTTGCCGTGCGCTACCGCCTGCGTCTGGTTACAGGGCTTGCCAGCCGATGGATTGACCTCCGTAACAGCACCTTTGGCGCGCCGGAGCGCGTCCTGGTGGTCGGGGCGGGGGAGGGAAGCGAGTTCGCGGTATGGCTGTTGCAAAGGCGCGATTTCAAACGCATCTACAAGATCGTCGGCATCGTGGATGACGATCCCGCCAAGCAGGGGATGCGTTACGAAGGGTTGAAGGTATTGGGCTCCACCGCGGATATTCCGGAGCTGGTCACCCGGTACGACGTGGGTGTGATCTTTTACACGATTGCCCGCATCTCCCCGGAAGATAATCGCCGCATTCTTCATGTTTGTTACAAGACCGGTCTGCATGTTGTGATGCTTTCGGAGGTGCTCAACCTTCTGCACCGGCAGTTGACGCCGCCTGTGCCTGACAGCGCCTCACCCGCCGTTGATGCGTTTGCCGCGCAGCGAAAAGAAGATAAGGTTGCCGTATGAGCGGGTTTTGGCGCGGACGGCATGTACTGGTCACCGGGGCAGGCGGGTTTATTGGAAGCCATCTGGTCGAAGCGCTGCTTCGAGAAGGAGCGGAAGTGCGTGCTTTTGTGCGCTACACCTCGCGCAATGACCCGGGGCTGCTCAAACTGCTCGAGCCTGACGCCCTTGCCGGCATCGAGGTGGTGACCGGCGACCTGCGGGATGAACATGCCGTTTCTGACGCAGTCAAAGGCTGTGACCTGGTCTTTCACCTGGGGGCGCTGATTTCCATTCCTTATTCTTATGTTCACCCGGCGGAGGTGGCGTCGGTCAATTTTATGGGGACGCTCAACGTGCTGATGGCTTGCCGCGCCCAGGGCGTAAAGCGGCTGGTGCATACCTCCACCAGCGAAGTGTATGGCACGGCGCGGCAGACGCCGATCAATGAAAAACATCCCTTGCAGGGACAGTCGCCGTATGCTGCCAGCAAAATCGGCGCGGATAAATTGGTGGAAAGTTTCATCGCCGCATACAGCCTGTCTGCCGTGACGGTGCGCCCGTTCAACACCTTTGGACCACGCCAGTCGGCGCGGGCGGTCATTCCCACCATCATCACGCAGGCGCTGGCAAAAGATGAAGTTCAACTTGGCAGCCTGACCACGACGCGCGACTTCACGTTTGTCACAGATACGGTGAACGGCTTCCTGCGCGCGGCGGAAGCGCCCGGCGTGGAGGGCGAGGTCTTCAACCTGGGGACGGGGGAGGAGATTTCGATTGGCGACCTGGCGGAGCGGATCCTCCGTCAGATTGGCAGAAGCGTCAGAATAACAGAAGACAGGCGTCGGTTAAGACCGGAAGCGTCTGAAGTTCTTCGGTTGGTTTCCGATCATTCCCTCGCCGTCCAGCGCCTGGGATGGAAACCCTCGGTCACGCTCGACGAGGGACTGGTGCGCACCATCGAATGGATTCGCGGCAATCTGCATCGCTACAAAGCAGGTGCGTATGAGTTTTAAGAGAGACGTATGAAGGCGGTCATTCTGGCGGGGGGCAAAGGCACGCGCCTCTCGCCGTACACGAAAATTCTGCCCAAACCGCTCATGCCGATCGGCGATATGCCCATTCTGGAGGTGATGCTCAAGCAGATGAAACGCGCCGGCATTACCGATGTGGTGCTGACGGTGGGGCATCTTGCCAACCTGCTGCGCTCATTCTTCATGGACGGTCAACAGTGGGGGATGAACATCTCATACAGTTATGAAGAGAAACCGCTCGGCACGGCGGGTCCGCTTTCCCTGATTGACGGGCTGGATTCGACCTTTTTGGTGACCAACGGAGATGTGCTGACGACGCTGGATTTCCGCGAATTGATTGCGTTTCACAAGGCGCAGGGCAGCGCCGCCACCATTGCCGTCCACAAAAGGCGGGTCAAAATTGACCTCGGCGTGGTACAAAGCGACGGCGACAACCGCATCATCGGTTACATCGAGAAACCCATCTACGATTACACGGTCAGCATGGGGATCTATGTTTTCGAGCCGCAGGTCTTGAAATTCATCCCCCATAACCTGTATCTTGATTTCCCCGAACTCGTCTTGAAATTAATCGCCGCTGGCGAAAAAGTGGTCGGTTACCCCTTCGACGGGTATTGGATGGACCTGGGGCGCCCCGACGATTACGCCCAAGCCGCCGGAGATTTTGCCGTTATGCGCGAACAATTTTTACCCGAGGAGTAATTGTGGATTGGCTTGTGCCGCTTTCCGACATTGATTTTGGCGCTGAGGAGGAAGAAGCCGTTCAGCAGGTGGTGAAAAGCCGCTGGCTGACGATGGGCGCCGTGACACGAGAGTTCGAGGAGGAATTTGCCGCATACATCGGCGCGCGTCACGCCATTGCGGTGACGAATGCCACGGCGGCGCTGCATCTCGCTTGCGTGGCGGCAGGCTTGGGCCCGGGGGATGAGGCGGTTCTTCCCTCGCTGACATTTGTCGCCACCGCCAATGCAGTCCGCTACACTGGAGCCGTTCCTGTCTTCGCCGATATCGAAGGCGAAAACAGCCTAAATATATCCGTCCAGGAAATCGAAGACTGCATTACGCCGCGTACGCGCGCCATCCTGGTCATGCATTACGGCGGTTATGCCTGCGATATGCCCGCCATCCTTGCGCTGGCTGAAAGACACGGATTGATGGTCATTGAAGATGCGGCGCACGCGCTCGGTTCCGAACTGAATGGGCGCATGTTGGGCACGTGGGGAACGGTCGGTTGTTTCAGTTTCTTTTCCAACAAGAACATGACCACCGGCGAAGGCGGTATGCTGGTGACGAACGACGATCGCCTGGCGGACAGACTGCGTCTCTTGCGTTCGCACGGCATGACCAGCCTGACCTGGGATCGCCACAAGGGACACGCCTGGAGTTACGATGTGGTGGATTTGGGTTATAACTACCGTATTGATGAAATCCGTTCGGCATTGGGGCGTGTCCAATTGAGGAAACTTGCGCACAATAATCGGCTGCGCCGGGAAAAGACCGCGCTCTACCGCCATTTGCTCGAGGAGCAATGCCCGGAGACGCTTGTGCCTTTCGATAATCACCCCGGCGTCTCCGCCTGCCATCTCATGCCCATTCTGCTTCCGGATGACGCGTCCCGCGAGGAATTCATGCGCTCGATGAAAGAGCGGGGAATTCAAACCAGCATTCACTACCCGCCGGTTCATCTGTTCAGTGCTTATCGCGGCGTGCCCCTTCCGGTTCCCCAGAGCCTGGCATTTACAGAGATCATGGCGGCACGCGAAGTGTCTCTGCCGCTGTATCCGGCGCTTTCAGAAGCCTCGATCAGGCTGGTGGTCGAAGCCGTCCAGTCCTCTCTGGTTCGTATCGGGCGGGTAGCGCCCTTATGATGTTGATAATCTATTTCGTCAAAAATACACTTCTTGGGTACAATATGAAAGCTTAGGATCGCGCACCAGTATAATCCCTGTTGCAAGGTTCTTTAGGAGTTTCGGATGGAATTGAAAGACTATATTCGAACTATCAAGCATTGGCTTTGGCTGCTAATCCTGGGTGTGGTCCTGGGCGGAGCAGGAGGATATTTTGCGAGCGCTTACCAGACGCCGATCTATCAGGCATCCACGCGCGTGATGGTCATGCGCCCTCCGCAGGAAAGCGTGTCCGATTACACCTATCTGAGCGCCCAGCAGTTGACTCAAACCTATATCCAGTTGATGACGACGCGTCCCGTGCTGGAGGCGACCTCTGCGGAGCTCGGATATGAGATCGATCCCGAGCAGATCAGCATCCAGCAGATTCGCGATACGCAAGTCATCCAATTGACTGTGGAAGACCCGGACCCCGAACGCGTTGCCCTGATCGCCAATACCCTGGTGGTCAAACTGATCGAGCAGAATGATACTTTCCAGGCGGGACGTTTCAATTCCGCCGAAGCGAGCCTGCGCGACCAGATCCAGCAAATGGAGGGGCAAATTTCGGGTTTGCAAACCATCATCAGCCAGATTTCCAATCAGAATTTACAGGAACAAATCGCCCAGATCGAGGCGCAGATTGCGCCCTTGCAGGATGAAATTCTGACTCTGGAACAAGAGATCGCAGCGCTCTCCACGCCGTTTGGGCAGAACAAGGTGCTCATTGCGGAAAAACAGGCGCGCATCGACCAAATCAAGCCTTTGTTGGGCGTCTATCAGGAAATCTATTCGAATCTCGTTGTTTTGGGTAAACCCATCGAAGGCAGTGGCGACGATCCGCAACTGGTTCAACTGCAGTCCACGTTGGGTTTGTATCAGCAAATCTACATCAATCTGTTGAACAATCTCGAAACCATCCGGCTGGCGCGTTTGCAAAATACCCCAAACATCGTCCAGATCGAACCCGCTTCCGTGCCGGTGATTCCCATTCGCCCGCGCACTGTGATGAATACCGTGCTTGCCTCGGTGGTGGGCTTGATTCTGGCATCCGCCATCGTTTTTCTGTTCGAGTATCTGGACGACACCCTGAAAACGCCGGATGAAGTCGAACGCATCCTGGGCGTCCCTGTGCTTGGTTTTATCGCGGAGATGCAATACCGAAGCAAGGAGGGGGAGGTATACGTTTCGCGCCAACCGCGTTCTCCTGTATCGGAAGCGTTTCGTTCACTTCGCACCAATCTCGAGTATGCCGCCGTCCAGAAGCCCATCCGCACCCTGATCGTGACCAGCCCCGAGCCATCCGAGGGGAAGACGACCGTGGCGGTCAACCTGGCGGCGATCTACAGCCAGGCAAAAAACAGCGTCACGCTCCTGGATGCCGACATGCGCCATCCCAACGTACATCGGTATCTGGGGTTGCCCAATATGGACGGGCTGAGCAACCTGTTCCGCGACCGTATTGAAGTACAAAAGGTTTTCCGTCATAAAGTTGATTTGCCGAAATTAACCGTAATCACGACCGGTAATCTGCCCCCCAACCCCGCGGAATTGCTGGGCTCCGACCGCATGAGCTGGATTCTGGACGAACTCCACTCCACTGCTGATATGGTCATCATTGACACGCCGCCCTCCCTGGTTGCCGATGCGCAGGTGCTGGCGGCAAAAGTGGACGCCGTCCTCATCGTCATCAAACCGGGGAAGACAAGTGCCGAAGCCGCGCGCAGTTCCATGGAGTTATACCGTCGGGCGGGCGCCAGAGTGGTGGGCGTGGTGCTCAACCGCATTCCGCGTAACCGCAGTTATTACTATGGCGGTTACAAATATTACTCGCCCTACAGCGACAAAAAGGGGTACTTTTCCAGCGCCAATGTGGATTTGGAAGAGGTAAGCCCTACTGATAATCCCAGCAGCTGACCGCCTCATCCGTACGCTGTTGCCCGCTCTGGTCATTTGTGCGCTGTCCCCGCCATCCAACACTCTTGTGGGGTATTGACTTTTGAACTGTCCGCTATTCTAACCAGTCGGTCAAAACTCATTCGACGCGCAGGAGATGTTCTTCGTTGGCGCTTGCCCACCAAAGCCGTCCGGAGATCAATCTCCGGGCTATTCGTACGAAGTCTGCTCAAGCGGACTGAATAACCGGGTGTTAGCCGTCTTCCGACGGCTTTGGATGAGACAGCCCGGACATTCATGTCCGGACGGGATGGCGCAAGAATATTTTTGGGATAGACTCTTCACCATCAGAGCGAAGTAAAATGGGAAGTAACGTCGCATGCGGATACGCCAGCGCGCCTCATGCATTTTAGGCGGTACAAAAGACTTTAAGGTTTTTCCGATGCCATCCGTATTATTTGTATGCACAGCCAATCGCTTCCGCTCTCCTTTCGCTTCCGCTTTTTTTCGCAAAACCGCGGACGAGTCTGGATCTGCGGGCATATGGACCGTTGATAGCGCCGGCACCTGGGCTTCGTCCGGGCTGCCTGTGTTGCCGGCGATCTCTCGAATCGCGCGCGACTATGGTCTTGATCTTGCCGGTCATCTTTCCAAACCGGTGACCCGATCGCTTCTCGCTTCGCACGACCTGATCCTGGTCATGGAGCGCGGACACAAAGAGGCGTTGCAGATCGAATTCCCGGAAAGCGGCGACCGGATTCATCTTTTGTCGCAGGCGGCGGAAGGACGAGAGTATGATATTCCCGATCTGATCGCATCCTTTGAATCCATGATGGAAGTGGCGGCGATCCTCTCTTCGCTCGTTCGGACGGGCTTCGGGAACATTTGCGATCTGGCCATTCGCCTGCAAGCGAACCGCGGGTGAAGCCAATGGAAACCGGGCAGGCAGTTACATGACCATGGGCGCCGCCGACCTTTCAGCGCAGAAGAAAAAAACGGGATTGAAACCGCGCACAAGACCGGTATTACTGGTCTTGTTAATTGTATGTCTGACCCTTGGGTGCGTAAAGGGATGGCGGGTTTATCAAAAAGGAGCCGGACTCTATCGGGATGTCATGCGCCTGCGTGAGTTGGCGCGCTCGCCGATCGAAGACATGGATTTCAACCTGCTTGAATCCGAACTGATTCATCTTCGGGACGAGTTGGACGAATTTGCGCGTGAGGCGCGACCTTTGATTTGGATCGCTCCCGCTCTTGGCTGGGTTCCCGTTCATGGCGGCGATCTGGCAAACGCCCCGGTGTTTGTCGAACTTGCCAGCCGCCTGGCAGATGCATCGTTGGCATCCCTTCAGGCGGCGGAGCCGGTGTTGGACGCGGTCTCCGAGCCGGGGTCTGCGCTGGATGCGGCGAGTCTGACGGCGTTGCTTGCGGGTGCCCAGCCCAGCCTGCTCCTTGCGCGCGATGAACTCGACCGTGCTCTCGAACTTCGGGGGCAAATTCGCGAGGAGGCATTGTCTCCCCGTTTGAAGGAACTTGTTACGCAAGAACTCGATCCGCTTCTTGGATGGATGGACAAGGGACTTTCATTTGCGAGCGTTCTCCCTATCGTAGGGGGAGCCGATGGTCGCGGCTCCAGGACATATCTCATCCTCGTGCAAAACGAAGATGAACTGCGCCCGACGGGCGGTTTTATCACCACGGTAGGTAGACTGGTCGTTCGCGATGGAAGAATCGTAAGCCTTGCATTCGAAGGCGTGGACGACGAAGAGGACTGGTCAAAACCTTTTCCCGCCGCTCCCTGGCAATTGCAAGAGTATATGAATGCCGAAGTCTTGATTCTGCGGGATTCGAACTGGTTTGCCGACTTTCCGACGAACGCCCGATGGGCTGAATATTTGTATTCATACACTCACCCCGAACCGTTGGATGGTGTCATTGCCTTTGATCAACAATTCCTCGTGCTTCTTTTGCAAGCCATCGGTCCGCTGGATGTGAAAGGCGTGCCGTATGCGATTACCAGCGGAAATGTAATCGAGTATATGCGTTCCGCCAAAGCGCCGCCCGAAGGCGAAACCGTTTCCAAGACCTGGTATCGCAAGAAGTTCATCGGCGATCTTGCCGATGCCATCCTGGCGAGAATGGCTGACGGGCAAAAGAACGATTGGCGCCGTCTTGGAAGCGTTGTCGTTCAGGCGTTGAAGGAACGCCACCTGTTATTGCAGTTCGACGATCCGGTGGTGACCGCCCTGCTGGCGCGGGAGGATTGGGATCATGCTGTCCGTCCTTTTCCGGGTGATTTTCTCATGACGACCGATACCAACATCGGTTTTAACAAAACCAACGCCCTGATGGACATCCGCCTCGCCTACGACGTTGACCTGACAAATCTTTCGACCCCGAAAGCCATGCTGATGATCACCTATCGAAACGGCTCCAGAAAAAACGTGCCTTGTATCCAGTTCGATGCCGGTCCGGCGCCGGAAGATTACCTGTACGCCATGGATCGGTGTTATTGGACGTATACGCGCGTATACAAACAATCCGGTGTCGAATTGCTTGCCGCCTCGCCGCATGAGATTCCCGCTGAATGGATGCTGCATGGCAGGGATGTGCCCGCCCGCGTGGACGTTCTCGACGAGGAATTGGAAGGCGTGCAGGGCTTTGGAACGCTTCTCGTCGTACCGACGGGCGAATCGCTCGATACGGGCTTCGAATTTTCCCTCCCCGCCACTGTTATCGCGCGTGACGCTGGAACCGGCTTGTATGCGTATCGTTTGAAAGTGCAAAAACAGCCGGGCACACGCGCCCATTCTCTCGTTCTGCGCGTGCATCTGCCCGCGCATGCCACGGTACAATCGGTCAACCTGGATGCGTTGATTCAGGGGAGCGATGTCATACTCGAAACCGACCTGCGTACCGATGTGTATCTTGAAGTGGTTTTCCACGTCCAGTAAATACATACGGCAGTTTTGCCTTGCTGTAGTATCGGCAAGGCGCGAAAACGAAACACACGATGCACTCTCCTGCGCAACATGAGCGCGGGCGAACATTTTCCCTGACGCTTTCCACCGCAATACCTCTCCGACACGGAGTGCCAGGTCGTTGCAGCCCCGTCATCTTGCGCCGTACCGGATAGGATATAATAAGAAAGGAAATCCCGCACCATGAATATCAAATTTCTTCGCGTAATCATTGCAATCGGCATCGTATTGGGCGTTTTCCTGATGGCAGGCGGACAATCCGCCTGGGCTGAATCCGCCAGCCCGGCTTCTTTCACCGCCTCTGGGCGGATTGTTTCTTCCGCCCCGCTTTCCGAGAAGGGACCCGGCTCTGTCAAACCACCGCCTTCGAAACTTACCGCCTGCGTAAACGACACCTATTCGGTCGGGGGTGTGGTCGTATTGGAAATTACAGACCTGAAACCCGGCTATTGTGTGGAGGCACTCTTGTGGAATCCCAAATTCCAACTCAAACGGATTCCCGCAGATGCCGGAAAACCCCAGGCACAGTTCCTCTTCCTGCGCGTTTATTATAAGAAGAAACTGATTCACGAACTTCCCGCGACGGATGGAAAAATCGTCGCTTGCTATGCACTGCCGCCTGAAAAGACGGTAAAGTTCTTCTTCTACGATTTCTACTGGGCGCGGTTCAAAACAATGACTTCTGCCCCTGCCGTCTGGGCGGCGCTCGATACGCAGGTGGTCGCTGACAAGAAAATCGTCTGCGCCTTCACGCCGTTTTCGGGAGTCTATGCGCTCGTCGGCAAATGATGTGCTTGTTCGAACTGAATGAATGCCCTGTGGCGGGGAAGAGGCTTGCCTCTTCCCCGCTGTCCATTAAGACATGCAAATTACAAAATTCATTCGCCGTCATTTCCCTCCACTGGCACTGCTACTGACGCTCTCGACCGCATACCTCCTCACCCTTGCGCCCGGCTTGACATGGGCAAACAACGGCAGTGACGGCGGCGATCTTGTTTCAGCCGCCTACACCAACGGCATTCCTCATCCTACAGGTTACCCAACCTACCTGTTCTTGGCGCGACTCTTCCAATGGATGCCGGTCGGTTCACTGGCGTATCGCACCCATCTGTTATCGGCTGCCGCAACCGTTTTGGCTTCTCTTTTCGTCTATCAGCTTGTGGCGCGGGAGATGGAGGATGGCGCGTCCGGCGCCGCGCGGCTTGCTGGTTTGACCGCCGGATTTGCCTTTGGGTTTTCGCCGCTTGTCTGGTCGCAGGCGGTTATCACCGAAGTGTATGCATTGCATTCTCTTCTGGTCGCCGCTCTTCTCTTTTGCTTGGTCCATCCGCCTCGTTGGGATCAGAAAAATCTCGACCTTCTGCACGGCTCGCTCATGGGATTGACGATGGGGAATCACCTCACAGCCGCACTTCTGCTTCCGTTTTTGTTCTTCCCCAGCCAGCGGGATAACCTTCCGCCTCTGTCGGGAGGTTCCGCCTCCTCCATACTCCGAAAACTGATCTGGCTTTTGGCCGGTTTATCCATCTATCTGACTCTTCCTCTCCGCGCATGGAGCCGGCCTCCCATCAACTGGGGAAATCCCGTCACGTTGAAACAATTCTGGTGGCTTGTGTCGGGAGAATTGTACCGGGGTTATTATCTGCAATTTTCGCCGGCAGAGATTGGGGGACGAATGCCAGACGTACCATCTTTCCTGTTGCACCAGTTTGGCTGGCTCGGCTTTCTGCTTGCAGTCGCGGGCTTGATCGTCTTCTTCAAGCCCTCCCGTTTGTATTTGTCCACGATTTGGGTGGGACTGGTCTTCGGTGTTTTTGCCATCCTGTATGCCTCCGGCGATTCTGACGTTTATTTTCACCCCGCCAGCCTGGCATTTGCCGTCTGGATCGGCTTGGGGGTGGGGCATCCCCTGAATCGTATCAGATGGCAGCCCCGGTTTGTTTTGTGGGCGGCGGGTTTTCTGCTTTTGGGTTACTTTGCCTTGCGTGCCTTCGGCATCGTCGGCGAGGTGGATGCCTCGCAGGATCGGCGGGCGGAAGCGTTTGGGAGGCAGGTCCTGGTACAGGTCCCGAAAGATGCGCTGGTCTTCATCAAGGGAGATAAGGCGGTGTTCGCCGTTTGGTATTTTCACTTTGCGCTCGATCAACGTCCTGATATGGCGGTGATCGCGGAGGAATTGCTTCATTTCGACTGGTATCTGGAAACCCTTCGGGAAACGTACCCGGCATTGGCGGTTCCGGGACCGTTTCCGTGGGCGCAAAATGTGGCGGATGCCAACCCTGACCGCCCGATTTGTTACGTCCAATATACGAATCGGACGGAGTTGGACTGCCACTTGCCCTAGAAGGGTTGCTGACGGGCGCCCCTCTGGCGGTTTGTTTCTGCAAATTTTGCCCCTTTTTTCGATGCCTTCGTTTGCAGTCGCCGATCGGCGACAACCGGACGTCACTCAGGCTTTGGAATGTTGTACAATCATGGGGAGTGCCAGTCGCTTTGCCTGTGGCTTTGACAGCGGACGCATCTCAAATAGCGATATGAAAAATAAACTCAACGACCTGACCAACAAAGAATGGTTGAAGTTCCAGAAATCGTGGTTCATCCACAACCCGCCGCCTCGTAAAAAGGGGGTTTTGGTGCATCCCGCCAAATTCCCGGAGACGATGGCGCAGGAGTTCATCGAGTTCTTCACGAAGCAGGGCGAGACCGTGCTGGACCCCATGGCAGGGACGGGTTCCACTCTTATTGCGGCATTGCGCGCGGGACGGAACAGTTACGGCATCGAGTTGAATCCCAAATACGCAAAGATCGCAAAACAGATGATCGAGGAGGAACGAAAATCTCTCGGCTGCTCAATCGAAAAGCTAAAATCCGAAATCATCAATGGCGATGCCGCCCAGATTACCGCGTACCCATTGCCCGTTGCAGATTATGTATTAACTTCCCCTCCCTATTGGGACATGCTGCGCGCCAAAGGTGCAGAGACTCAAAAGAAACGCCGCGCTTCCGGTTCGCTGGATGTCCATTATTCGGACGACCCGAATGACATGGGGAATATCGCCGATTATGAAGAATTCCTTGCCCGGTTGGTGCGTATGTATGCGGGGTTGAAACCCTTTCTGCGGGAAAGAGCCTATCTCACCATCATCGTCAAGAACGTAAAGAAAGGCGGAAGAATCTACCCGCTGGCGTGGGATATCGCCCGCGAACTTGGCAGGGTTTATGCCCTCAAAGACGAGAAGATCTGGCTGCAGGATAATCAGCCTCTCGCTCCGTTTGGGATGGGTTCGGCTTGGGTGAGCAATACGTTCCATCACTATTGTTTGCAGTTCAGGAATGAGTAATTCCCTTTATCCGTATTTCCCTGTGGTCAATTCTTCCCACCTTATTCACCTCCCCTACACCCGTGACCTGACCGAAGGCGGGATCGCGTACGCGCTCCATTCATTGCCGTACACGTACAACCGCATGGGCGGCTCGCCATATGACCGCCTTCGTCGCATCGCGGCGGGAGTGGCGGTGGAATTGGCGTTTCGGCGTTATCTTGCGGAACAGAACGTTCCGTTTGATGTGAAGGGGGCAACGCCGTTCACCGAGCCGGATCGTTATGACGTGGCTTTGGGCGGGCGGAGGTGCGACATCAAATCATTTTTGATCACCTACCGTGAACAGATCGCAGAGATGAAGCGCAATCCGCAGGTTGTGTTGAACGCGCCCGCGCTGATTCCCTCGGATCAGAACGCGGCGGAAGGGCATACGGACAGGGATATTTATCTCTTTGCATTTCTCGCGGGACTGGTTGCCGCGTCTGTGGAGGATATACAAAAGGCGATCTACAAAAACCAACCGGTGCATTTGGTGCATGTCATGCCGGATTCGTGGCTGCGCCCATCCGCGTGGAAACCGCTTGGGAGGCTAGTCCTGAAATCGGAATCGGAGGAGAGTCAGATCGTCGAGGTCACTGGGCAGGTCGAGGGGCGCGAGACGCGAACGTCCGTCGTGGAGTTGCCGCCGGCAACGCGGGTCCAGATCGAAGAAGAGTTCTTTTCGGTGACGTACATCCAAAGTAAGTCTTTGCCGGATGCCCGCATCGGAATCCACAGCCCCGTCCGAAAAGAGACGTATCTCATCCACCCGTTGGAGTGGGGCAATATTTGGGTGTATGGCATGAATGTCTTGCTGGCGGGCTGGTTGACGCGCGAAGAGTTCAATCAGCGGGCGAGTCCGCTTCAGGAGGGTGCGCGTGTCTTTCAGTATGACAGAACCCGCGTAAAGAATCGGTTTGTGCCGATCCGCGATCTCAAACCGATAGCGGTTTTATTGGAACATGCGAGAGAATGGAATCAATGAAAACGAAACGAACCCTTTTTGGACTTTTGGTTTTGTCTTTGCTGGCGTGCAATTTCATCACGCAGATGATTGTTCCGCCGACTGCAACGCCCACCGCCACCCAGACCTTTACCCCCACCGCCACCTTCACTCCATCGCCCACGCCGCTGGTGCCGGCGTATATTCCGCCTCAATGCGACGCCTCCGCGCCTCTCGCGACGATTCCGCCAGAACTTGCCGTTCAACCCACGCCTCAATTTACAAACGAACGGATTTCGAAGGGAATGCAGTTGCGGATCCTCGACGACATTGACGAAATCGTCAGTCGGGTTTACGTCTACCCGGATTACAACGGGAAGGATTGGAAAGCGATCGTGAGACGCTACCGTTCCATGATCGAAGCCGGTCTGGAGACCGAAGCGTTTTACCGCGAAATGCAAAATATGATCAATGAACTGGGAGATGAACATTCCTCGTTTATTTCACCCGCGGAGGTTCGGCAGTCGGAGGCGGAACTCAAGGGAGAATCCAGGTTTGTGGGTGTGGGCTTGTATAGCAATGTGGATTTCGAGAAGGGGAAAATTATCGTGATTTCCACGTTTCCCGGATCGCCCGCCGAATATGCCGGTTTGCAGGCGCACGACAGCATTCTGCTCGTGGACGGACAGCCCATTACGGCGGAGACCGGCATTCGCACACTCGGACCGGAATGCACCGCCGTGATTCTGACCGTTCAATCGCCCGGCGAATCCCCGCGGGAAGTGATGCTGATTCGGTCCGAGATCGAGGGCGGCGTTCCCGTTGACGCCCGCCTCGTTTCGACCACGGACGGCTCGAAGATCGGTTACATTTTCATCCCGTCCTTCTTCGACGAAACCCTGCCCGTGCAGATCGAAGCCGCCTTGCAGGAATTTGGTCCGCTCGACGGATTGATCCTCGATCTGCGCCTGAACAGCGGCGGGACCAGCACGGTGGCATACCCGATCATGTCCTTTTTTGTGGGCGGCAAATTGGGAGATTTCACCAGTCGCCGCGATCAGCGCGCCTTGAAGATCGAAGCAAACCCGATTCACAATTCGCAGACCGTCCCGCTGGTGGTGATGGTCAGCGAGGAGACGGTCAGTTTTGGGGAGATCTTCGCCGGTGTGATGCGGGATGCGCGCGGCGCCAAAATCACGGGCGAAACGAGTTTGGGCAACGTGGAGGTGTTGCACGGCTACGACTTCGAAGACGGTTCCGTGATGTGGATCGCCTCCGAAACGTTCGATTCCGCCTTTTCGGAGGATGACTGGGAGCAGACCGGCATTGTTCCCGATCTTCCGGCATACGCGGAATGGGACACCTTCTATTTCGAAACCGACCCGTCCATCGCGGCGGCGCTGGAATTATTGGGGCACAAATAGATCGCCTCAAGATTTCGGCGGCGCCTGCGCGCGGATCGTTCCGCACCGACCTTCCATGCCCTCACATTAATTTTCCTTCATCCTCCTTTGATACACTTTCCATATGTCGAAAAGAACCCTCTTCATAGCAGGGGCGGCGATATTGACGCTGGCAGTCATACTTTTGCAGATTCCCGCCATCCACCAACGCGCGGCGTGGCGTTATGAAGTTGCAAAAACCTATCTCAGGAACATCCTCAACCCGGTCGGGGATGTTCCCACTGCCATACCCAACCCGACGGATGTTGTGACCTCCACGCCGGTCTCGATTACGGAAACGGACGTTCCGGCGGCAGAGGACGGACGCGCGACAACCCCCTCGTCTACGCCCGAACCGCTTCCGTTATCCGCCTTCCTTCCCTCTCCCGATTACGAAAAGCAGAGACCGAACAATTGCGGTCCCGCCGCGCTGGCGATGATGTTGCGCATGTATGGATGGGACGGCACACAACTCGACATCTCCGAAATCATCAAACCTGTCAACGGCGATCGAAACGTCAACCCGGAAGAGATGGCATATTGGGTCCGCAATTACGCGGGATGGCTGCGCATCGAGTACCGCGTGGGCGGCGATCTCGAAACCCTCAAGCGATTGCTCGCGGCGGGCTATCCGGTCATCATCGAAGGCACCACCTCGTTGAATCCGGAAGACTCCGGCTGGGTCAACGACGACCTGTGGGCGGCGCATTATCTTCTCTTGACGGGTTACGACGACACAACCCGCACCTTCACCGCGCAAGACCCGTATCGCGGACCCGATAAAGCGGTGGAATACGAACGCCTTCTTGCGGAGTGGAAGCCCTTCAATTACTTGTACATGTTCATTTACCTGCCCCAGGAGGAGGATGAACTTCGCGGACTGCTCGGCTCGAACTGGGACCCGAACCTGAATCGGCAAATCAGCCTTGCCGCCTCCGAAGCCGCCGCGGCAAACGACCCTTCCGACGCGTTCGCGTGGTTCAACCTGGGGAGCAATCTCGTATATTTCGAACGCTACGCGGAAGCGAACACCGCCTACGACAAGGCGCGTGAACTCGGACTGCCCCAACGCATGTTCCGCTACCAGTTCGGTCCGTTCATTGCCAATTTTCACACCCAGCGAACCGATGATCTGCTGGCGCTGACGGAATACGCTTTGCAGCGCACCGATATGTCGGAGGAGGCCTGGCTCTGGCACGGCTGGGCGCTGTATCGCAAAGGGGAGGGCGCCAAAGCGATCGAAGCTTGGCGCAGGGCGCTATCCATTCACCCCGGCTACGCGGATGCGTTGTATGCGTTGGGTTTTGTCGGCGCGTCGCCATGAAGGTACGGGGAATGAAAAAAAGCGCCGTCCTTTTTGCACTGTTGGTTTTCGTTTCCGCCTGTCAACCCGCGCCTGTGACGCCCGCTGCGGCGAGTCTCTCCCCTCCACCGGAGACATTGCCCGCCCCGGTTTCCACCGCCACCCACTGCCCCCCCACGCCGGTCTACACGGCGACCTCCACCCAGGCGGCACAACCCGACTACAACCGACGATTTCTCGACGCCATCGGCGTTACCCCTGCAAGTTGCCTGCCGGATAAAACCGCCGACGACGTCGGCATTTACATCTATGATTTGACGCACGGGCGCGAACTGGTTTCGATCAACGCGGATACGGCATTTCAATTTGCATCGGCTTTCAAGGGTCCGGCATTGGTATATTTCCTTTCGAACTGTCAGAAGTACTGGGATCCTTCCGACCCCGCCTGGGAGGCGTATTTTCGCGATCCGCGTTCCGTCCGCAACGCGTGGTATGTGAGCGACGCGTACAGGGAGGCGGTTGTTTCTTATTTGCCCGACGTCAACAACTGGCGGAATATCGAAGCGTTTTTTACCCGAAACAGGGCGGTCAACAACGGCGGGGAAGGGGGTCCCATTGACCGGCGGTATTTCATCCTGCAACAGGTCTACAGAATGATCGCGTACAGCGGCAATGCCGATACGGCGGACGTGCTCCGGTTCGTCAATGAAAACTGTCTTTCCGATTCGCCGCCCGTTATCGAGGCGCGCTGCGGCGGTCCGAACGCCATCACCGCCTTCAACGCCTGGTTCTACGCATTTGCAGGAATTGACTACCGGGGCGATGAGCCTCGGCGGGGTCTGTATAACTGGAATATCGTCTACGAAAAGGGCGAGAACGGAGAATGGGTCGGCACGCCGCTGTCTACGAACGGCTTCAAAGATGCGTGCGCGACTCAAACCGCCCTGTTGAATTGTCGTACCGGCGCGGCGGTCAAAAATGTGATGAGCCCGCGCGATTTTTTCCAGTTTTATCTTGCGTTATACACTCTGGAGGATACCTCGACGCGGCGGAACGCTCTCGAACTTCTCAAAGTTGACCTGGAGGGTCCTGCGCGGGGAAATCTCAAGAACATGGCGAGAAACATGAACGCCGAAGCCATGAGCAAGAACGGCTATTATTATTATGGCGGACCCATTCTGGCGGATGCGGGCATCGTTCGTTATCGAGGTGTCTCGTTCGTGGTGGTCACGCTTTCCTACGACGCGCAGGATGCGATGGAAATCCTGTATGGGACGTATGTCAACGGCGCATTGAAGGGGGACGCCGGCTTGATCCAGTCCATGCTGGACGAGGTCACGCCGTAACGCGGTCTGGTTTGCGCGCTCGAAGCGGTTGCCCCATGCAACCCGCCCGAAAGCGGATATCCGATGCGGGATCGAAAACGCCGTTCAGCGCCCTCCGACGAGTCCCTTCAGGCAAAGAAGCGCCGTCTCGGTGACGGCGCTTCTTCTGATTCCGCGAAAGATCCAACCCTCACGCCACTGTGACGGTTTTATCCAAATACACATCCTGGATGGTGTTGAGCAGCTTCACGCCCTCCGCCATCGGGCGCTGGAAGGCTTTGCGCCCGGAAATCAGCCCCATGCCGCCGGCGCGCTTGTTGATGACCGCCGTCGCCGCGGCTTCGGCGAAGTCGTTCGCACCCGAGGCGCCGCCGCTGTTGATCAGCCCGATGCGCCCCATGTAATTGTTCGCCACCTGGTAGCGGCACAGGTCAATGGGGTGATCGCTGGTCAGGTCGCTGTAGATGCGCTTGTCGAGTTTGCCGTAGGAACTCTCGCCGGTATTCAGGGCAAGATAACCGCCGTTGTTTTCCGGCAGTTTCTGCTTGATGATGTCCGCTTCGAGCGTGACGCCGAGATGATTCGCCTGACCGGTCAGGTCTGCCGAGACGTGGTAATCCTTGTCCTTTTTGAAAGCAGGGTTGCGCAGGTAGCACCACAGGATGGTCGCCATGCCAAGTTGATGCGCGAGGGCAAAGGCTTCGGCAATTTCGATCAGTTCGCGGTGCGAGTCGTCCGATCCGAAGTAAATCGTCGCGCCGACCGCCGCCGCGCCCATGTCATACGCCTGCTCCACCGTGCCGAACAAAATCTGCTCGAAGTTGTTCGGGTAGGTCAGCAGTTCATTGTGGTTGATCTTGACGATGAACGGGATTTTGTGCGCGTACGTGCGGGACATGACACCCAGCACGCCGAAAGTCGAAGCGACGGCGTTGCACCCGCCCTCGATGGCGAGTTCGATGATCTTTTCCGGGTCGAAGTAATCGGGATTCTTGGCAAAACTGGCGCCGCCCGAGTGTTCGATACCCTGATCCACCGGCAGGATCGAGAGATACCCCGTCCCGCCGAGGCGGCCATGGTTGTACATTCGCTGCAGGTTGCCGAGCACGCGGTTGTTACGGTCGGACTGCGCAAAGATGCGGTCCACAAAATCGGGACCCGGCAAATGCAGGCGTTCTTTGGGAATTTTGGGCGAATTGAATCCAAGCAGGTGTTCCGCCTTATCGTCCAAAAGGGATTGAAGATCGGTCGTCATAGTGCATCTCCTTGACCGGCGTGCGTTCAAGCCGCCGATGATTTAATTTGGTTTCGATGAGGGTTTCACCCCAAAATGTCAGCCAGCCGCTCCGATGGAAAAGTTTATTTCTTGATTATAACCAGAAAGTACGGCTATAATGGGCTCGTGCGACAAAACCGAGGAGACCCCGTATATCCTCGTAGCGCCACAGCGCCATCTTCACCCTTCGACAGGAGACACCCATGAACGATTTTTTTGAAAAAGTGACCAGCATGCAGGACCCGTTCAAAAAACTGGCGTCCTACATCCCCGGCTTTGGCGGATACGTGGAACGACAAAACCGGCGTGACGCCGACAAACTCCTGCGGGATACTGTCGCACGCCGCTTCGAGGAACAATGGAAACGCGCCTCTCAACTGCAGGAGGAGATGGTCGGCGGCGGCATGATCGCCTACGTGGACGACATGGAAAAAGCCGCCATTCAACTGCGCACCTTCATTGACCGCATCAGCAACGCGCCGCGCGGCTATTCCGGGCTGTTCGATGCCGTCAAAATCAACGAAAAGGAACTCGAAGCGATTTACCAATTCGACGCGGCATTCTTCGACCTCGCCGAACAGGTGGCGCGCGCCAATGACAATGTGGAAGCCAGCATGGGAGACGAAGCCGCCCTGCCCGCTGCCATCCGCAACCTCACCACGCTGGCGCGCCTTGCCAACGAAACCTACGATAAACGCACCGAAGCGGTGACGGGATCGAATTCATAGCAAAGCAAAGGCAGAAACTCTCCGTTCCTGCCGAATCATCCATGTGGCACACCTATATCAACGCAACTACAATTGACGAAACGCTGGCTGTGCTCGCCCAACAGGGGGAAGGCGCCCGCATTGTCGCAGGCGGCACAGACCTCATCCTCGAACTCGAACGCGGCGTCCGCAAAGGTATTTCCACCCTCATTGATGTAACGCGCATCCCCCGCCTCGACCAGATTACCCTCGACGAAGACGGCATCATCCACCTGGGCGCGCTCGTCACCCACAACCAGTGCGTCGCCTCGAAACTCATCCGCGAGCGGGCGGCGCCTCTGGCGCGTGCAGCATGGGAGGTCGGCGCGCCGCAAATCCGCAACCGCGGCACGGTGGCCGGCAACCTCATCACCGCCTCGCCCGCCAACGACACCATCACCCCGCTCATGGCGCTCGGCGCATCCGTCACCCTCGCTTCCACAAGCGGCACGCGCATCATTCCCTTCAAAGACTTTTACACCGGCGTCCGCAAAACGGTGATGCGACCGGATGAAATGCTCCTCGAAATTTCCTTCCCGGCGATGAAACCCACACAGCGTGGGACGTTCGTCAAGCTGGCTCTGCGCCGCGCTCAGGCGATCTCTGTGGTCAACGTTGCGGTCGTTCTGGACCTCGAAGCGGATACCGTTAAATCAGCCTCGATTACGCTGGGAGCCGTTGCCCCCACCATCATCCACGCCCCCGAAGCCGAAGCCTGGCTGGCAGGCAAAGCGCTGACCGACGAGGTCATCGAGGAAGCCGCCCGCCTGACGATGGAAGCCTCCCGCCCGATTGACGACATCCGCGGTTCCGCCGCCTACCGCCGCGAAATGGTGCGCGTGTGCACCCGGCGCGGGCTGAGGTCACTGCGCGAGGGGGAGACTCAGGCACAGGTCCCGGAAGATGCGGTGCTGTTGTGGGGACATCCGTTGGAAGTCGAACGTCAACGATCGGAATTTCCCACCAGTTCCATCGAGACGACAGTCAACGGAAGAAAATACACCGTCAACAGTGGGCATGATAAAACCCTGCTGAGATTTCTGCGCGAAGACCTCGGCTTGACCGGCACGAAGGAAGGCTGCGCCGAGGGGGAATGCGGCGCCTGCACCGTGTTTCTGGACGGCAAGGCTGTGATGGCCTGTCTCGTCCCTGCGCCGCGCGCGCACGGTGCCGAGATTGTCACGGTGGAAGGTCTTGCCCAGGAGGGCAATTTGCATCCTGTACAGGAGGTATTTGTGCTGGATGGCGCGGTGCAATGCGGGTATTGCACGCCAGGCTTTGTCATGTCGGCAGTGAAACTGCTGGAGGAAAAGCAAAATCCATCGAGAGGCGAGATCGAACAAGCCATTACCGGCAACCTATGTCGTTGCACGGGTTATTACAAAATCGTGCAGGCGATCGAACATGCGGTCGAGATACAGGAAAAGAGGTGAGCTATGGGTAAATATGGCACCCGCTTGAAAAAGACCTCCATGCCCAAGCGGGACAAGGTCAATCCTTATATGCGCGGAATCGGATGTCTTTTGATGTTGATCGTACCGGTTTTCAGTTACGGCGTTGGCGACCTTCTGGCGAGCCGCCGGTTTGGATATCAGGTCATACCGCCGCAGTGGTACGATACCATCACCTTTCCGCCCATCTTCAACGCCCTCCCCGGTCTCAGGGGTATCCTGAATTATCTTGAGAGTCTTCCCCACTTTCCGGCGACACTGGCTCTTACCGTTGTGGTGATGGTATTGGTGGGCGGGATTTTGTCGGTCATCTTCGGATGGTTGTATTCGCTGTTGGCTCCCTCGCCGTACGGACCGATGGATATTCCGCCGCCCCGCGTCAAAACCAGGAAATACAAACGCTAGATAGTCCGAACATCATTCGACGCGCAGGAGACGTTTTCCCCGGCGTTTGCCCGCCATTGCGAAGCATCCCCGAAGCGAAGCGGAGCGGGAGGGCAGGTGCAACGTCCCCGTCGGCGCACGAGAACGCCGACTGTGCCCATGGATTTCTAAAACCATACGATTGAACACGTAGAGGAACATGACCACTTATAACAATATTGGCAGATCCCTTGCGCGGGTGGATGCACGCGGCAAAGTGACCGGTGAAACGCCCTACTCCGGCGATCTTTCGATGCCGGGCATGTTGCACATGAAGGTTTTGTTTGCGGGGCGTCCGCATGCCCGTATCAAATCCATTGACACCCGCAAAGCGGAAGCCGCCCCCGGCGTGGCGGCGGTGTTCACAGCGAAGGATGTGCCGGTCAACGAGTATGGCTTGCAGTGGCAGGATCAACCCGTCCTGTGCGGACCCACCCTCACCCCATCTCCTCTTCCTGAGGGAGAGGGGCAAGGGGTGAGAGGCGCGGATGTGGTCCGGTTTGTGGGGGATCAGGTGGCAATTGTCGTGGCGGAAAGCGAAGCACAGGCGGCGGCGGCGGCGAGGTTGATCGAGGTCGAATATGAGGATCTGCCCGTGGTCACCGATCCGCTGGAGGCGATGAAACCCGGCGCGCCGCGCGTCCACGAAGAGATTGGAGATTCCAACATCTGTGTCCATTACAAAATCCGCAAAGGGAATGTGGAGGAGGCGTTTGCCAGGGCGGATGTCATCGTCGAAAGCGAGTATCGCACGCCCGTGCAGGAACACGCTTACCTGCAACCGGAGGCAGGGCTGGCATATATTGACGACGAGGGGCGCGTGACGGTGGTCTGCGGCGGGCAGTGGACACACGAAGACCAGGAACAAATCGCCCACGCGTTGAACCTGCCGTTGGAACAGGTGCGCGTGATTTACCCTGCCATTGGCGGAGCGTTTGGCGGGCGCGAGGATATGTCGGTGCAGATCATCCTGGCGCTGGCGGCGTGGAAACTGCGCAGGCCGGTGCGCGTCATCTGGTCGCGGCAGGAGTCCATCATCGGGCATGGCAAGCGGCATCCGGTGGTCTTGCGCGCCAGGTGGGGCGCCACCAAAGAGGGCAAGGTCATCGCCATCGAGAACGAAATCATCGGGGACGCCGGCGCTTATATGTACACCACCAACAAAGTGCTGGGCAATTCCACCATCACTTCAACAGGACCCTACTTCATCCCCAACGTCAAGACGGATGTGTACGGCGTTTATACCAACAACGTCCCTTCTGCGGCGTTTCGCGGGTTCGGCGCGCCGCAGGCGTTGTTCATGGCAGAAATGCAAATGAATAAACTTGCCGAAAAACTCGGCATGGACCCGGTGGAGTTCCGCCTGAAGAACGCCTTGAAAGATGGCGACACCATGGGCGTAGGCACACCTTCGCCCAGTCCCGTCAGTGTGATTCAGTGCATCGAGGCGGCGCGAGACAGGTTCGGTTGGACGACCAGCCCTTACCCCAACCCTCTCCCAAAGGGAGAGGGGAGCGTCATCCGTGGTCAAGGTTTTGCGGCTGGCTTCAAGAACATCGGCTTTTCGTTCGGTTATCAGGAAAATTGCTGGGCAAAGATCGAACTGCGCGGCAAGGCAGAAGTGGACGAAGCGATTCTCTATCACGCCAGCGCGGAGGTTGGGCAGGGCACGCACACGGTCATGACGCAAATGGCGGCGGAGGCGCTGGGCATCCCGCTGGAAAAAGTGCGGCTGGTGGCTTCGGATACGGCAGTGACCAACACTTCCGGCTCGGTCTCCGCCTCGCGCATGACC
This sequence comes from Chloroflexota bacterium, assembly GCA_013388685.1. GTDB lineage: Bacteria > Chloroflexota > Anaerolineae > Anaerolineales > Villigracilaceae > Defluviilinea. The sequence goes on from JACAET010000008.1 coordinate 42,638, forward strand.
TTCATGTCTGGCAACGCCATTCGCGGCGCGGCGGAGATTGCGCTCAAAAAATGGAAAGCGGAGGAGCGCCCTGCGGTAGGCGAGTTCAAATATCTCGCGCCGCGCACGACCAACTTCGAGCCTGAGACCGGCTACTCCACACCCAACTTCGCGTATGCCTGGGTTGCCCAAGCCGCCGAAGTGGAAGTGGATACCGAAACCGGTCACGTGCGCGTCGTGCGCCTCGTCTCTGCCGACGACGTGGGGCAGGCGATCAACCCCGCCCTTGTGCAGGGACAGGTGGAAGGCGCGGTCGTGCAGGCACAGGGATACGCCATTCAGGAAGAGTACAAGACGAAAAACGGCTATGTCCTCACCGATCAACTCAGCACCTACCTCATCCCCACGGTGCTCGATATTCCCGAAAAGGTCGAGACTGTCCTCGTCGAAGTGCCGGACCCGAACGGACCCTGGGGGGCGCGCGGGGTGGGCGAGCTTCCCTACCTGCCTGTTGCTCCCGCCATTGCCGCGGCGATCCACGATGCCACCGGCGTGTGGATTGATGAATTCCCCTTCACACCGGAGCGCGTTCTGCGGTCGCTGGGGAAGATTTAACCGTGTCCCCATGCGCTTCCCTCTCTTCGAAACCAAGCCGCTGGACGACGACGCCCGCCGCTCTGCGGGCGGTTCGTTCGTCTCGCTGACAGACGGCGTAACACATTACGAATTGTCAAACGATTCCCCTCTCCCTGATGGAGAGGCATTAGGGGCGAGAGACGCCGTTGTCCTGGTTCACGGTTTTTCCGTTCCGTATTTCATTTTCGACCCGACCTTCGATTTCCTCACTCAAAACGGCTTCCGCACTCTGCGCTACGACCTCTTCGGACGCGGCTTTTCAGACCGCCCCCGCGCACGCTACAACATGGACCTCTTCGTCTGCCAGCTGCTCGACCTGCTGGACGCACTGCGCTTCACCTCACCCCTCAATCTGATCGGTCTTTCCATGGGCGGACCCATCGCCGCCGCCTTTACCGCCCGCCGCCCGGAGCGGGTCAAATCGCTGACGTTGATTGACCCGGCGGGTGCGAGAGCGGTGTCCCTTTCGCCCATGCTCAAGGCGATGAAACTGCCCGGCCTGGCGGAGGCGGTTTTCGGTCTGGTGGGAAGCGAGAGTTTGCTCAAGAGCGCGGCAAAGGATTTCTTCGATCCCGAACTGGTGGGGATGTTCCTCGACAAGTACAAAGTCCAGATGCAATACCAGGGCTTCAAGCGCGCCATTCTGTCCACCATCCGCAACAACATGCTCGGCTCGTTCATTGAGACTTATAAGACCGTCGGCAAAATGGACAAGCCCGTTCTGCTGGTGTGGGGACGGAACGATACGACGGTTCCCCTCGTCCATAGTGATGATCTGCGCGCCGCCATGCCGCAGGCGGAATTGCACGTCATCGAAGAGTGCGGGCATATCCCCCACTATGAAAAGTCCGACGAGTTCAATCCCATTTTGTTGGAGTTTTTGAAAAGAAATGCGTAAACGGCGTTTTCTCACGCCGCGTCGGTGCCAGAGAGCGCAATATATGCCTGTGAGGTAAACATCATGAACAAACAAGACATCACCCTGCTTTACAAGTACAATGAGTGGGCGAACGCGAAAATCTTGAACGCCGCCGCCAAGGTGACCGCCGAACAATTTCTGGCGCCGGCGTCCTTCCCGCATGGCGGCTTGCGCGGCACGCTCACGCACACGCTGTTCGCCGAGTGGATCTGGCGCCACCGCTGGGAGGGGACTTCGCCCGCTGTGCGCTTGAAGCCCGATGATTTCCCGACGTTCGAGTCGCTGCGGGCGCGCTGGGCGGAGGAGAAGAAACTGCTGATGTCGTTCGTGGAGAATTTGACGGACGAACGGTTGAACAGCCGCTTCTCCTACAAGTCCACGCAGGGAGAGCCGTATGAGAGAATGCTCTGGCACACGATGGTTCACCTCGTCAACCACGGCACCCAGCATCGAGCCGAAGCCGCCGCCTTGCTTACCGATTTCGGGCATTCGCCGGGCGATGTGGATTTCGTCTATTTTCTGAACGAGATGTGAAAAGCCAGCCACCGATGACACGGATTCTCACTGATTCAGAGCATTCGACAATTCGTTTTATTAGCCACAGATGAACACTGATGAAATAGATTCGGTTCGATCAAAACCAAAAATTTACATATCAAGGAATGTGCACTCATACATGTTCGTATGGCGAATCTTGTGTAAAAGCAGCGCGACATGATGGTCCTTAATAAAATAATCTCGTAACGTGGCGCAGGGCGCGTTCTCTCACGCGCCTGTTGGCGTTAGACGCCTTCGGCAGCGCCAACTACGCGGTTACGGTATTTATTTGTGAATTTTCATAAGTTCGCAGCACATTTTTACACAATTTTTGACATACCAATACTCATACAAACTGGGTTTATCAAAATCAGAGTTTATCCGCATTTATCTGTGGCTGAACTGAATTACCGAGTGCTTTCTGATTCACTCACCTTATGCAGAACGTCCCGAGGAGGATTCTCGCATTTCGGGCTTGCTTTCCGCTCACGCCTTTGAGACGCAACCCGGAATTCGCGGCAGAAAACCATGTATAACCGACTCCGTAATTTCTTCATCCGCCATCGCTACAACATCGCCGTTTTTACGCTGCTCAACCTTGCCTGCGCCGTGTGCATTGGGCTGGTGGCGGCGCGCGTGGTGTACAGCGAATCGGACAGGCACCTCGGCTTGATTTGGAATCTCTTTCTGGCGTGGATTCCCTTCATCCTTGCCTACATCGCCCATGCCGTGTCGTGGCGGCGCATCTGGCTGTACCTCATCATCCCGTTCGTCACCTTCCTGTGGCTGATCTTCTTCCCCAACGCGCCCTACATGTTGACCGATTTGCAAGACCTCGCCCGCGCTTCCAGCGGCGCGCCGCTCTGGTACGATGTCATCATCGTCGTCTGGTGTTCGTGGACCGCCATGCTGCTCGGACTGGTTTCGCTCTACCTGATGCAGGATATTGTCATGCGCACGTTCGGGCGCTGGCTTGGCTGGGCGTTCGTTTTCGTCATTTCGGGGTTGAGCAGTTTTGGCATGTACATCGGTCGTTTCGTGCGGCTCAACTCGTGGGACATTTTGCAGAACCCCGCCGAAACCGCCATGAACATCCTCGGTCTGGTCATTGACCCCAGCCGCAGGCTCGCCGCGTTCACCTTGCTGTACACATTCTTCTTCCTGTTCGTCTATCTCCTGCTGTATTCGTTCGGTCACCTGTTGCAGGAACAGAACGCCCGCATAAATGCCCTCCCTGAGCAACTTGAAGCCACCCAAAAGACCAATGCTCAAAGATAACCTTGTACTGGTCCGCGGCGGCGGCGACCTGGCGACGGGCGTTGCCCTTCGTTTGCATCGCGCGGGCATCGGCGTCATCATCACCGAGCTCGCTCAACCGCTGGCAGTGCGGCGCACGGTCTCGTTTGCAGAGGCGGTGTACGAGGGGATGTGGGAGGTGGAAGGGGTGAAGGGGAGGCTGGTCGAAGCGGATCAACTTTCGGCGGCGCTGGAGGCGGGTGAAATTCCGGTGCTGGTTGACCCGGAGTTGGAAATCCTGAAGAGTCAGCCGTTCCTGGTGGTGGTGGATGCCCGTCTGACAAAACAGCCGCCCGCGCCTCTGCCTCGCCCCGTTCCGCTTCACATCGGACTGGGACCCGGATTCACCGCCGGACGCAACTGCCACGCTGTGATCGAAACCCGCCGCAGCCACACGCTGGGACGGGTGTACTGGGAGGGAGCCACCCAACCCGACAGCCGCGAACCCGAAGGCGACCCGCGCCGGGTGCTGCGCGCGCCCGCCGACGGGGTTTTGCGGAGTGTGAAGAAGATTGGCGAACATGTGGAGGGTGGGGAAGTGATTGCAGTGATTGGCGAGCAGTGGTCAGTGAGCAGCCCGTTTGGGGGCGTGCTGCGGGGGTTGGTTCATGATGGTTTGAGGGTGAATCAGGGCATGAAGGTCGGCGATGTGGACCCGCGCGACGACCCGTCTTATTGCTGGCTTGTATCGGATAAAGCGCTTGCCATCGGCGGCGGGGCGCTGGAGGCGGTTTTGTCGAGGCGGGAGATTCGGGAGAAATTATTCGGCGGACGGTAGAAAGTATTTTTTTGCCGCAATTCGCCACAGATCCTTGCACCGCCTGCAAGGGCAGGTGTAAACACGGGTGGACACTGATTTTGATGGAAATTCCGAGGGGATCATCTGTAAATCCAATTCGTCTGCATTCATCTGTGGTTAAAAGCCCGAAACCGCTTGCAGAGACGGGGATTCGGGCGTATTCTTATATGAAATGACGCTCGAAACTGTTTTGCATCTGCCGTTTTCCCTGCCGCGCCTGCTCCGCGCCCAAGCGAACGAGCCGGAACAAGGTTATCACTGGGTCGGAAAGACCAGCGAGCCTCCGCGCACGAGCCGTTTGCCTGCAGATCAGGGCGGGCAGAAGGATGGCAGGGAGGGCGGCTCAAAGTATCGTCCGCTTGGCAGTATCACGCTGGGGGAAGTGGAGCAGGCAACCAAACTGTTCGAACATCAACTCATCCCCGCGCACGTAAACTGGATTGCCAAAAACCATTTCTGCCGCCTGCCCCTCAAGCGGATTCGGGATGGCCGCCCGCTGGTGATTTTCGGTTATGTCACTTCATGCTTCCCCAGCGACGGTCACATCGAGAACGTGGAAGACCTCGAATTGCTCTTTCCACGCAAGGGCGCCCCGCCCGACTTAATCCGCCTGCACAGGGATGACATCAGCCTGTATTCGCAACGAACAGTGCAAAGCCATTATCTGCGGGTGGGGGTCAAGGCTTCGGCGGCGGAGGAGGCGGAGTTTGCGGCGTCAGAAGAAATGTTCCACGCGAAGGGCTTTCATCTCAATTTCGACCGCGGCTATTACGACCTGCTCGACATGAACGAGCAGAACCAATCAGCCCATCCCCACCTGTATCTAATCGGTTCACGCTGGCTTGCGTCTGTACCTGAGTCAATGTATTTCGAAATCACAACCAGGCTGAAGGAAATGCTTGGCTGGGGAAAAGTTATCTTCAACTATCATCCGGACTGGCTGCCGAAGGAAGTTCATACCGTGAACAGAGCATTGGGGTTGAAATATAAACTAACCAAACACTACCTGACCGAGCCAGAAACTCCCCCACAAACCGCAGGCATCATTGCAGTTGAATTCGAAGAACGGCTGAAACAGGGTTTTGGTTAAGAGTGTGTGTTTTTAAGTCGAAACTGACCACAGATAAACGCTGATTTTGATGGAAATTCCAATAGAAGCGCCTGTAAATTCAATTTATCTGTGTTCATCTGTGGGAGAATTTCAAAACACTCTCTCAGACATTTCAAATGAATCCCAAAAGGAGGCATGTATGAGTCACGCTGGCAAAAAAGACAAAGGTCAAAAAGAACAAAAAAAGAAACCGAAACATACCCTGAAGGAAAAGAGAAAACTCAAGCACGAAAAGGAACAAAAGGGCGAAAAGAAACACCTCACCATACCAGGATAGGAATTTCCAGAACGCAAAACGAGCCAGGCAGAACCCCGGCTCGTCTTGTTTCAGAGCGGAAACTGCCCGCCTCATCCCCAATCTGCTACCTGTCTCCGTCCGAACAACCTCCACAATCTCTGACAGGTTCATCCATAATTCCTCCACAAAGAGTTGATATAGTGGGGCATAAACCAACATATGGAGTCTGTATCATGAATCGACACAACATCATAATCGAGGCGGAGGAACTGCTGACAAGAGTCAACGAGGAAAACATCCGAATCTTCGACGCGTCCATCGTGGATGATATGTACCAACAGGGGCATATCCCCGGCGCGACTTATTTTGACCACGAGAAGTTTTCCGACCCAGGCAAAGCCTATGAGTACATGCTTCTGCCTGACGATAAACTTGCCGCGCAGATCGGCGCTGCGGGTATCTCGAACGATACGGAGGTGGTTGTGTATGCCTGCGGAATGTTGCCATACGCTGCTCGTGCGTGGTGGGTGCTCCGTTATGCGGGTCATAACAACGTGCGCGTTCTCAACGGGGGGCTGTCGGCGTGGAAGAAGGCTGGCGGGGAGGTCGAGCAGGTTGCCCGTCAGTATGAACCGGTGGTTTTCCATCCAGAGTTCAAAGCGGGTATGTTCGCCAATAAAGAGGAGGTCATTGAAGCGCTCAAAGACAAGGAGATTTCTGTGGTCGATGTTCTGCCCCTTGAAAGTTATGAAGGCGCTCACATACCAGGTTCTACATGTCTGTCCTCCATGGACCTGATGCAAGGCCTGGATTACCTTCTGCCAGACGATCAACTCGCCCTGCGCCTGCAAGAAAAAAGCGGGTACAAGCGCATCATCACCTATTGCGGTGGCGGTATTGCGGCGGCTGTCAATGCCATGGCACACCTCATCGTTGGGCAGGAAAATGTTGCCGTATATGATGGTTCTCTCTTCGAATGGATAGGGGAGGGGCTGCCCGTCAGAGGGACGGGTAAATGGGAAATCTGGAAACAAAGCGCATAATCCCAACACACCTATCGCGTTCTATTTTATACTCGCCCCATGCCGCAACTTATCCTCGTCGTGGATGACGAACCCAAGGTTGCACGCCTTGCACGGGACTATTTGGAAAAAAATGGGTTTCGTGTTTTGACGGCAGGCGACGGTCCATCTGCCCTGATGCTTGCCCGCCGCGAAAAACCCGACCTCGTCATCCTCGACCTGATGCTCCCGCAAATTGACGGACGCGAAGTCTGCCGCATTCTGCGCCAGGAAAGCGACGTGCCCATTATCATGCTCACCGCGCTCTCCGAGGAAATTGACCAGGTGACCGGCCTCGAGATTGGCGCGGATGATTACATCACCAAGCCGTTCTCTGTCCGTATGCTGGTGGCGCGTGTGCGGGCGCTGCTGCGCAGAACACGCGGCGAAGTCAAAGCACCGGGTGTTGTCCGCGTTGGCGGGTTGGAAATTGATGCAGAAAAGTATTCGGTTACGTTCAACGGCAGCCCGCTCAAACTTACCCCAAACGAGTTCAAACTTCTGCATCTGCTAGCCAGCCGCCCCGGTCAAACACTCACGCGCGAAAGCCTCCTCGAAGACCTGCACGGCGCCGCCTCCAGCCTCGACCGCAGCGTGGACTCTCATATCAAAAATCTCCGCAAGAAACTCGAAGCCGCGTCAGGTGATCCCTCGATCGAAACCGTCTATGGCATCGGCTATCGTCTTCATGTGTCACCCTGAGCCCTTGGGCTTCGCTCAGGACAAACTCCGCGAAGGGTTTCCCCATGTCTGAAAAATCATCATCTCCTCCATCAAGAACCCGCCGCGTAAGTCGTGCATTGGCGTTCACGATCTTCTTCGTTATCTCCGCCGTCATTTTTGTTGGGGGCGTTGCGGCAATCCTATATTTCCTCTTTTCACAATACTCCGGCGTTCAGAACCTCTGGATTCTGGTCTGCGGTGCGCCTGTCGTTCTGGCTGCAATCGTTCTCATCACCATCTTCAACCTGTACACCCGCTTTGGCAGACCACTCGAGGAGCTCTTCAACACAATCAACAAAGTTGAGGAAGGCGACCTCTCTGCCCGCGTGCCTGAAAATAGATCAGACATGTTCAGCGACCTGTTCAAGCGTTTCAACAAAATGGTCGGCGAACTCGAACGCGCCGAGCAGCAGCGCCGCAATCTCACCGCCGACATCGCCCACGAACTGCGCACGCCGCTTCATATCATTCAAGGCAACCTCGAAGGCGTGCTCGACGGCGTTTACCAGCCTGCGCCCGAACATCTCAAAGACACACTCGACGAAACACATTTGCTCACCCGCCTGGTGGACGATCTGCAAACTCTCTCGCTTGCCGAGGCAGGACAACTTCCGCTTCATCCCACCCGCTTCCTGCTCGCTGACCTGATGTCGGATCTCGCTTCGAGTTTTTCATCTCAAGCCGTTTCCCAGAATATCAATCTCCATACACACATTGCCAATCCGACTCAAGAACTCACCGCCGATTACGACCGCCTCAAGCAGGTGCTATCGAACCTTGTTTCGAATGCCCTGCGTCACACGCCCAAAGGTGGGAAAATTTTTCTCGAAACAGAAGCAGGTTCAAGTCCAGAAAGAAACGTGCGGATCATGATTAAGGACACAGGGGCAGGAATCGCATCCGAAGATCTGCCCTTCATCTTCGACCGTTTTTGGCGCGCGGACAGGTCGCGTACCGAACGCTCCCACAGCGGTCTGGGGCTGGCAATCACCAAGCAACTTGTCCACGCGCACAATGGGAGAATTGATGTGCAAAGTGAATTGGGCAAGGGCACGACCTTCATCATCGAACTGCCATAACAAAAACTCCCGAAGCCTCTTCGACTTCGGGAGTTTTGCTTTGCAGAGTTACGCAGGCTGACTTGCCTTCGCCACGATCTCTTCGAGCATCTTCGTGGTCAGCGACTTGGGGCGTTCGATGGGCCAGCCGAGGGCGCGCGCCCAGACGTAGTTGGCTGTCACGCCGAGGGCACGACCGACGCCGAACAGCACGGTGTAAAAATCGAATTCACGCACGCCGTAGTGATATTGCAGGGTGCCGCTGATGGCGTCCACGTTGGGGGCGGGGTTCTTTGCCTTGCCCTGCTCGCGGAGGACCTGTGGCACCACCTCGAAGACCAGATCGGCAAGGCGGACGAGGTCGTCTTGCGGAAAGTGCGCCTTGGCAAATTCCATTTGCGCGGTGAACCGCGGGTCAGGCACACGCAGAACGGCATGACCGTAACCGGGGATGACCTTGCCGCTGTTGAGCGTATCCCACGCGAACTTATACAGGTCGTCGCGCGAGGGGACGCCGCCGAATTGCTTGTGGACCTCCAACAGCCAGCCGAGGCATTCCTGGTTTGCCAGCCCGTGCAGCGGACCGGCGAGGGCGTTCAGCGCGGCGGAAAAGGCGTAGTAGGCGTCTGAGAGGGTGGAGCCAGCCAGATGCATGGCGTGAGCCGAAGCATTCCCGGATTCATGGTCGGAGTGCAGGATGAAGTACAAGCGGGCCAAGTCGGCATATCCTTTGCGGTCTTCCACGTTCATCATGCGTGCAAAGTTCATGCCATAATCCTGCCGCGGGTTGTATTTCATCTTTTTGGTTTCGCCGAAGTATTTCATGCGATAGATGAAGGCGGCAATCAGCGGAAGTTTGGCGGTCAGGTTCAGGCTGTCCTCGAGGGCGGCTTCCCAATACTCATCCTTCTTCATCCCTTCGTGGTAGCGCCTGGCAAACACCGATTCGTTCTGCAGGGCAAGCACCGCTTGCGAGAAGAGGGTCATCGGGTGCATTTCCTTCGGCATAGCCTTGAGTACCTTATAAACGTAGTCGGGAATCTCAGCGCGCTTCGCCCATTCGGCTTCCACTTCCTGCGCCTGCCCCTTCGTTGGCACTTCGCCAATCATGAGCAGGTAATACAACCCACCGACCAGCGGCATCTTGCCGCCGCGCGCCCTGGGCAGCGCCTTCAGCACCTCGGGGATGGACATGCCGCGAAAGCGGATGCCCTCGGCCGGGTCAACGTAGGAAATATCCGTTACCAGCGCCTTGACATCACGCATCCCGCCGACCACTTGCCCCACGGTCACGTGATCCACGACTACATCGGCATGTTCCTTCGCCAGCGACTTCATCCGCTCGCGCCAGGCGGGCAATTGAGCGGTAATCTTTTCGTGCAGTATCATGAATTCCTCCATTAATTCCTCACCCCAACCCCTCTCCTGTTTTGGGAGACGGGCAAGGGGAGAGGGATATTATAGACTCACCAGTTTCTTCAACGCCTCGTGCGTTTCCTTCACCGCCGCAGCGGATTTGTCGAACATCGCCTTTTCCTTATCGTCGAGTTGGTACTCGATGATTTTCTCCATGCCGTTTGCGCCCAGCATGACCGGCACACCGAAGAACATGTCATGCAAGCCGTATTCGCCGTCCATATATGCGGCGCAGGGGACAATCAACTTCTTGTTCTTGAGAATGGCTTCCGCCATTTGGGCGCAGGCGGCAGAGGGCGCATAGAATGCCGAGCCGGTCTTGAGCAGGTTCACGATCTCGCCGCCGCCTTTGCGCGTGCGGTTGACAATCGCTTCCAGACGATCGGGGGGCAAATACTCCCGAAGCGGAATCCCGGCGATGTTCGAATGACGCGTGAGCGGAACCATTTCGTCGCCATGACCGCCCAGCACATAACAATCAATATTCTCCACGCTCACACCGGTTTCCATCGCCACAAAGGCGCGCATGCGGGCAGAGTCCAAAATCCCCGCCTGCCCCACCACACGGTTGCGCGGCAGGCCGGTCTTCTTCATCGTCAGGTAGGCCATGGTATCCAGCGGGTTAGTCAGCACGATGTAGAAGGCATCCGGCGAATACTTCAATGTCTCCGTTGCGGCTTTCCCCACAATCTCGGCATTGGCAGACAACAAATCATCACGGCTCATACCCGGCTTGCGCGGCAAGCCCGCCGTGATGATGATGATGTCTGAGTCTTTTGTGGCGGCGTACTCGTTTGCGCCCACAATCTCGACATCCTTGCCGATAATCGGCATTGCCTCCAGCATGTCGAGCGCTTTGCCCTGCGGCATTCCATCCACCACATCCACCAGCACCAGGTCCGCAAGTTCGCGCTCTGCCAGCCAGTGGGCTGTGGTTGCGCCGGTCATTCCGGCGCCAATAATGGAAATCTTCTTCATGGATCCTCCAGTTGAACAATACGATGTGTACGAATTTTATCCGAAAACCCGACCGGACAAAGTACAATTTGTCATTTGTTCGAGATGACTGACTGCAGACAAGAAAACGGTGACGCCCTTGGGCGTCACCGTCCGCCTCATTCCTGACCTTATTCCGATTCTGCTTCGAGGAGCCTGGTCGCCGAAATGGCTGCCGCCGCCCCCATCCCCGCCGAAGTGACCACCTGACGGAAATGCGGGTCTGCCGCCTCGCCCGCCGCAAACACTCCGCGGACGTTCGTCTCCATCTTCTCATTGACCTTGATGTAACCCAGGTCGCTCATCTCCAATTGCCCCTTGAACATCTGCGTGTTCGGCGTATGACCGATGAAAATGAAGAGACCATCCGTCTCCAGCGTGGACTCTTCGCCCGTTTTCACATTCTTGAGTTTCACCCCCTCCAGTTTATCTGTGCCAATCGTTCCGGTGACCACTGTATCCCAGATGAACTTGATCTTCGGGTGGCTCATGGCGCGCTTCTGCAAAATGGCGCCGGCACGCAGGGTGTCGCGGCGGTGGACGATGGTCACCGAGGAGGCGTAACGGGTGATGAACAAGCCTTCTTCGAGCGCGCTGTCGCCGCCGCCTACCACCACCACCTTTTTATCCTTGAAGAACCAGCCGTCGCAGGTGGCGCAGTACGACACGCCCCGCCCGGTCAACTCCACCTCGCCAGGGATGTTGAGGTGATTTGGGCTGGCGCCTGTGGCGATGATCAACACATCGGCAAGATACTCGCCGTTATCGGTCGTCACGCGGAAGGGACGGTTGGACAACTCCACCGCGTTCGCCATATCGAATTCGGTCACGGCGCCGAAGCGCTCCGCCTGTTGCTGAAATAACTCGCCCAATTCGGCGCCGCCCACCCCGTCCGGAAAGCCCGGATAATTCTCGATGGTGTGCGTCAGTGCCGCCTGACCGCCCAACTGCATGCCGGTCAACACCACGGGCTGAAGCTCCGCGCGCGCGGCATACAACGCGGCGGCGTACCCGGTCGGTCCCGACCCTAAAATCAATACTTTGACGTGTTTTGCGTTTCCGTTATCGGACATTCTTTGTTCCTCATGCGAAAAATGATATCAACCGTGGTTGAGACAACACCCACAGAGCGTTAATTACGGTTCGCCTCTTTTTAGATGCAAACAAAAGCGAAAAGTTGCACACAGCCTATTCCTTCACCCGTTCGAGTTTCGCACCCAGCGCAATCAGTTTCTTGTCCACGTTCTGGTAGCCGCGCTCGATCTGACCGATGTTGCGCACCACCGAAGTCCCCTTTGCCGTCAGTGCCGCCAGCAAAAGCGACATGCCGGCGCGGATGTCGGGGCTTTCCAAATTCTCGCCGTAGAGTTGATTGGGTCCCTGCACGAGACAGCGGTACGGGTCGCACAGAATGATGCGCGCCCCCATGCCCACCAGTTTGTCGGTGAAGTACATGCGACCGGAAAACATCCAGTCGTGGAACATGATCGAGCCGCTGGCTTGGGTTGCCACCGTAATGGCAATGCTGATCAAATCCGTCGGAAAGGCGGGCCAGACGTTCGTCTTGACTTCGGGAATCGCGCCGTCCAAATCAGGGATAACCTTCAACTCCTGCTCAGCCGGCACAATGATGTCATCGCCTTCCACATTCCAGCGCACTCCCATCCGCTCGAAGATATGTGCAATCATGCCCAGGTTTTCCACGCCGGCGTTTCTAATCCGCACGGTTCCATGTGTCACCGCTGCCGCGCCAACGAAACTGACCACCTCCAGGTAATCCGGTCCAATCGTAAACTCGCCGCCGTGCAGTTTCGGCACGCCATGAATACGGAGTGTATTCGATCCGATCTCCTCGATCTGCGCGCCAAGGTTGTTCAGAAAATGGCACAACTCCTGCACGTGCGGCTCGGACGCGGCGTTGCGAATGACCGTCTCCCCCTTTGCCGTGACCGCTGCCATAATGGCGTTTTCCGTTGCCGTTACGCTGGCTTCGTCCATCAGAAAATCCGCTCCGCGCAAACCGTTCGATTTGAAGGCAAAGCCGCGGTCGTAGGTGACCTCCGAGCCGAGGGCGCGTAAAGCGAGGATGTGCGTATCGAGACGGCGCCGCCCGATGACATCGCCACCAGGCGGAGGCAGTTTGAACTCGCCGATGCGTGCCGAGAGCGGTCCTGCGACGAGGATGGAGGCGCGGATGCGGCGGCAAAGGTCCGGGTCGAGGTCCGCCGGTCTCAGGTCCCGGGCGGTGACGCGCCACGAAGTGGCGTCCAGTTCTTCCACCTGCGCGCCCAGGCTTTCGATGAGATGCCGCATCACAGAGACATCTTTGATGCGCGGGATGTTCCGCAACACAACAGGTTCTTCGGTCAGCAAACATGCGGCGACCAGGGGCAGAGCGGCATTCTTGTTTCCGGCGGGCGTCACCTCGCCGTTCAGCGGCGTACCGCCTTCGATGATGAATTTTTCCATGGTCATCTCCTGGGAAAGTTGCCGAACATTGTAAGGCACTTCACAATCTCCTGCAAGCACATTACAGTAAACTTACATGAGAGCCACCGTGAAAATCTGCCGCCTCTATCGGCTATAATAATAAAAATGTGGTTTGAATTGCTTGTCCCCGTTCTTTTGGGCTGGCTTGCTGGGCTGCTGGTAAACTACCTCGCCGACGTTCTCCCTTTCACCCGCCGCCTGAGCCAGCCTGCCTGCCCTCGCTGTCAAACCCCTTTTCGCTGGGCAGACTATTTGACCCTGCGCGCCTGCCGCACCTGCGGAAAACGGCGAAGCCTGCGCACGTGGATCGTGCTGATCCTTGCCGCCGCTTCCTTTCTGTACCTTTGGCTGTTCCCCCGTCCCGGGCTGGGTCTGCCCCTCAGCCTGATCGTCCTGACCTACTTCGGCGTCATCATTGTCATTGACATCGAGCATCGCCTCATCCTGTTCCCCACGGTGATTGCCGGCGCTGTTTTAGGCTTGATTGCCGGTACCTACCTTTACAGCAAACAAGACGGCGTTCTCGCCGGGATGCTGATCTCCCTTTTGGGCGGAGTTGTCGGTTTCGCCATCATGTTCCTTTTTTACAAACTCGGCGAGGTGGTTGCCCGTTACCGCGCCCGCAAAATGCGCGCCGCCGGGCAGGCGGAGGATGAAGAAGAGGCGCTCGGCGGCGGAGACGTGTACCTGAGCGGCGTGCTGGGGCTGATGCTTGGCTGGCCCAACGTCATTTTGGGAATCACCGCCGGGGCGCTGGCAGGAGGCGCGATGGGATTGCTGGCGGTCATCGCCTACCTCATCCAGCGCCGCTACGCCGAAAACAGTCTGATGACGTTCATCCCCTACGGTCCCTCGCTTGTACTGGGAGCGTTTTACATCCTTTATTTCTTTTGATTTACGGATATTATGCAGTTTGCCGTAGCACGACATTCATGTCGCTTGCAAATGCTGGACCATGGTCTCGCGCAACTGTCTAAGGTGAGTGATTTACAAAAGTGTAAACCCAGGCGCCTTCGTTTAGTACGAATGTCTTATTTGGTTGGACAACCGAGCCATTAAACTAGAAGAAGGAACCTTGGAGAATAGGAACGACCATGAATCATCTGAAATTCAATTCCCAAAAGAGCAGGGCACAGGCGATTGTCGAGTTTGCCATTGTCCTGCCTGTGCTGCTGTTGGTGGTCTACGGCTTGATCGAAACGGGCAGGTTTATCTTCATTGTGTCCTCGGTGAACAACGCCACCCGTCAAGCCGCCCGCTACGGTTCGACCTCCGGCACTGATTCAGCCTACAATGTTCCGCGTTATCAAGCCTGCGCCGGAATACGACAAGCCGCGAATAACAGCGACTTTCTCAACGCCTTCACCGATGCGGACATCACCATCACCTATGACCGTCCCACTAGCGGGAACCCCAACCCGACTGATTACGACACTTGTGACGGCACCGCGGACACTGGAGTCTCCGCTATCACTGGAGACCGCATCAACGTTACCATCAATTACAGATACAACGCGATTGTTCCCTCTCTGGTCCCCTTTATTTCTCGCACCATGACCGCCTCGAGTTCGCGCACGCTGTTGTTGACGATTTCGGTGCCGCCGCCGAAAACCCCGACGGTTACCCTCATTACGGCAGATACGCCCGACCCGTCTGAAATTGGCGGGTATGTGGCGGTCACCGTGCAAGTCACGGCGACTTCATCCACCCCCACCGGCACTGTCAACATTACCGGCGCGGACGAGAACTGTACGATCACCCTCTCTTCGGGCACAGGCACTTGTAATGTACGGTTTACCTCCATCGGTGAGAAAACGATCACGGCGGACTATACTGGCGACGCCAATCACGATGCTAGCAGCGACACAGAGGTTCATACTGTCAACCCCGCCTCGACGGTCACTACCATCACTGCCGATTCGCCCGACCCCTCGGTTCCCAATCAATCGGTTAACGTGGCTGTCACCGTTTCCACCGCGTGGGGAACCGCCACCGGGACGGTGTCCATTACCGGTGCCGATACGAACTGCACCATCACGCTTTCCGGCGGAGCAGGCAATTGCAATGTCAATTTCGCATCCACCGGTACAAAAACCCTGACCGCCTCCTATAACGGCGACACCGAACATGCTGCAAGCAATGACACTGAAGGTCATACCGTGTTGCCGCCCGGCGTAACGACCACGATCATCACATCCGATAATCCAGACCCATCACAGGTGGGCGAAGCGGTTGCGGTCTTCGTCACGGTTACAGGGAGCTCCACCACGCCCACCGGCACGGTCGAGATCACCGGCGCGGATACAAACTGCACCATCACGCTTTCCGGCGGGACAGGCAGTTGTAATGTGGTGTTCAACTCCACTGGCAGCAAGACCCTCACTGCCACATATGGCGGTGATGCCAACAATTCAGGCTCCAGCGACACCGAAAGCCATACCGTCTCGTTACCCGCTGCCATCACCAATATCACATCTGATCTGCCGGACCCGTCGAATCCCGGACAGGCGGTGAGCGTCACAGTTGTCGTATCGGGCGGCTCGACAACGCCTACCGGCACGGTTGCCATCACCGGCGCGGACACGAACTGCACCATCACCCTTTCCGGCGGAACGGGCAGCTGCAATATCGTCTTCAATACCACCGGTTCGAAAACGATTACCGCCACATACAGCGGAGATGGCACTCATGGCGGCAGTACAGACACGGAGCCTCATACGGTCGCGGTGGTTGCGCCTTCGATCCCGAACTGTAACACGCTCTCGGTTGCCACCCACCTGTCGAAACTGAAAATGTTGAACGGCCGAATGGTCATCAACATCACGAATCCGTTCGCTCAATTGCTGCAGATCAGCACCATCAAAGTCACATGGAATCACGACAAAGGACACCAGACCGGCACCGACAAGACACTGATCCTCGACAAGGTTTATCTGGGCGGCGGCGTAATCTGGGACGGGAACGAAATCGGACCGGATGCGATCATCATTCCAACTTCTGCCGCCACGATCCCGGCAAATTCGACCTCTGCCCTGGAATTCCTCTTCCATCAGACGTTCGACCGCTGGGATAATACGGAAAGCGTGGAACTTTTCTTTGCCAACCCCGGTTGCGAGACAGTGACGCTCAAGCAGACTGCGCATGAATAATCGCCGCCTCAACAAGGAGCGTAAAGCATTCTACGCCGGATTTTCGTGATCTGACGCTCATGCGTCCGAATCTCCCAAAGGTTCGAGCAGGCATCTGCCTTTGCGCCGATGGGATAAAATTGGTAAACTATTCACAGCGAGACATATATGAACAAGTCCAAACTCGAACGCGGCCAAAGCCTTGTCGAATTTGCCATCAGCCTGGTGATCATCCTCTGGCTGTTGGCGGGCGCGGTGGAATTCGGCATTGCCCTTTTCCAATACATCCAACTGCGCGACGCGGCGCAGGAAGGCGCGCTGTACGGTTCGATCAATCCTCCTGCCAGCGCGGCGGCAAATGATCCAAATCGCCTTGCCATTATTGCGCGTGTACGAAACGCGTCCTCGTCTCCTCTCAACCTCAATGATACGTCCGCAGTGACTGTGACCGTCACGGTCACCGGCAACGGTTGTGTCAATGGAACGAGTGCCGTCACGGTAACCGCCTCCTATAACCACCAGGTTTTCATGCCGTTCGCGACGCTTTTCATGGGGAACACCATTCCGCTCAGCGCCTCGGTTACGGATACAATTCTCAATTCGTCCTGTTGACGCCAACCAAATACACGCCTCGGGCGGGACCGATACCTGAATCAGGTGCATCAGGTATAATCCCGCCCGTACTTTTTCAAAGGAGGTGAACCGGCGCCATTCCCGGGAAAGACAGCGCATGGATTTTAGTCTTATAGTCTTGTAGTCATAGAGTCTTATAGTTGCATGGTCTCAGAAACGCGATTACCACAAAACTATGAGATGGTCTGGCAATCAGTCTATACGACTAAAGTTGACGAGGACAAGGGTTCTCCACCGCGAGGTGGAGTTAATCTTTCCCCCGCCCCTGCCCCTCTCCCAACGGGAGAGGGATGTCCACAGGACAGGGTGAGGGTTAGAAAAAATCGAAAGATCAGCGGAAGCCCTTCGGGCGCGCCATCGCCCGTCTTCTTTCCCTCCGAACATAAAACCCTGCCGCAAACGCCGCGCGGGCAACCGTGCGGACAAAACGCAAGGGAATGGCATACACTATGTCATTGCGAGGAGTGTTTGTTGCGACGAAGCAATCCCCCACACTTGGTGGAGATTGCTTCGCGCTATGGCGTTCGCAATGACAGAATAAATTTCGGAGGAACCCAAAATGTGTGGAATAGTAGGCTACATCGGACCGCGCGACGCGGTGCCGATCATTATCAACGGTCTGAAGCGGTTGGAGTACCGCGGCTACGACTCGGCGGGAGTCGCGGTTTTGAGCGAGGATCAGATCGAGGTCCGAAGAGACGCGGGCAAATTATCCCAATTGATCGATCTTGTTGCCAAGTCGCCCGTCGAAGGCGCGCCGGGCATCGGTCACACGCGCTGGGCGACGCACGGCGCGCCGTCCGCGCGCAATGCGCACCCACATCTCGGTCAGACCGGACGCGTGGTCGTCGTCCAAAACGGAATCGTGGAAAACTTCCTCGAGCTCAAAGATGAACTGACCGCCGAGGGCGTCGAATTTCAATCGGAGACCGATACCGAAACCATCGTACATCTTGTCGAACACTATCTCGCCACCGGCGCGGGACTGGTCGAAGCAGCGCGCAAAACCTTCAATGACATTCAGGGGGCGAACGTGGTGGTGCTGATGTCTGCCGACGAGCCGGATAAGATCGTCACGGCGCGCATCGGCAATGCCGGCGGTGTGGTGATTGGCTTGGGCAGGGAGGAAAACTTCGTCGCCAGCGACATCCCCGCCATCATGGAGCATACGCGCGATGTCATCTTTTTGGAGTCGCGGCAGATGGCGGTCGTGACACGGGACACGGTCACCATCGAAACGCTGGACGGTGCAAAAGTCAAACCGCAGGTGCATACCGTTTCGTGGGACCCGGTGGCGGCAGAGAAGGGCGAGTACCGTCACTTCATGCAGAAAGAAATCCACGAACAATCGCGCGCCCTGACCGACACGCTGGCAGGACGCGTGGACTTTGCAAACGGGAAAATCCGCCTGCCCGACCTCAATCTGACCGAAGCGCTGGCAAAGAAAATCGAACGGATTTACATCACCGCCTGCGGAACCGCTGCCTACGCCGGCATGGTCGGCAAGTATCTCATTGAAAAGATCGCCCGCATCCCGGTGGAGGTGGTCATCGGCTCTGAGTTCCGTTACAGCGACCCAATCCTGAACGACCGCACGGTGGTGCTTGCCATCTCGCAATCGGGAGAAACGGCAGATACCCTCGCCGCGATGGAAGAGGGACGCCGCAAAGGCGCCGTACTCTGGAGCATCGTCAACGCCATCGGCTCACAAGCCATGCGGATTGCCGACGGATTCATCTCGATGCAAACCGGACCTGAAATCGGCGTCGCCTCGACCAAAGCCTTCACCGCCCCGCTGGTTGACCAATACATGCTGGCGATTCTGCTGGCAGACCTGCGCGGCACACTAGACGCCCAAAGCCGCCGCAGCCTCGTCTCTGACCTGCGCCTCATCCCCGACCTGGTGGGCCGGACGCTCGAACGCGAAAGCGAAGTCGAAGCCGTTGCCCATGCCCTCAAAGACATTCGCAACTGCCTGTATTTGGGGCGCGGCATCAATATGCCCATCGCCTACGAAGGCGCGTTGAAATTAAAGGAGATTTCCTATATCCACGCCGAGGGCTACCCGGCCGGCGAGATGAAGCACGGTCCCATCGCGCTGATTGACGAACACATGCCCGTGCTGTGCCTGGCGCCGAAAGACCCCTGGCACGAGAAGATGATTTCACAAATTCAGCAGGCAAAGGCACGCGGCGGAAAGGTGATTGCCGTCGCAACGGACGGCGACGAACTGGTCAAAGGCATGGCAGATCACGTCCTTTGGGTGCCCGAAACACCGTGGATGCTTTCGCCCGTGATCACCGTCTTGCCGCTGCAGCTGCTGGCATATCACATTGCCACCCTGCGTGGGCTGGATGTGGATCAGCCCCGGAATCTCGCCAAAAGTGTCACAGTGGAGTAACCTGCACGCCCTCCCCAATAGTACTTTTTGGGGAGGGCGCATATCAATACTGTTGGGTCAATTGCTTATTGAAAAATCCTCATTTTGGCATAAAATAAGTACAGAATTCATTTCTGAACCTTGGTTTTTGCCGAGCCTGCAGGTCATATTATTTTTTTTGTTATTTATCTTTTATTTTTCAAAAGGCTCACAGGATAAAAAAGGAGTTCAGACATGAAAAGGACCAATTCTCAAAAGGGACAGGCGCTCATCCTGATCGCATTCGGGATTGTCGCGCTGATTGGCTTCACTGCCCTGGCAGTGGATGGCGGGAGAGTCTTCTCAGACCGACGCAATGCTCAAAATGCCGCCGACACTTCGGCGTTAGCCGCCGCCTTGGCGCATCTACGCAACGACCCCGCTGGCTTTGAAGCCAAGGGATTGGAACGTGCTCTGAGCAATGGTTATAACAATGACGCGGACAGCACGGTATCTGTCGTCTTTTGTAATACCGTTGTCGGCACCAGCGATCCTTGCGTCGGCTTGCCAACTGGTGCGAACCCGGCGGAATATATCAGGGTGAAAATCACATCCAACGTTCCAATGACCTTTGCGCGTGTCCTGGGCAGGGAATTCGTCACCAATCGCGTGGAAGCCATCACACGCGTCCAGGGAAGCCCTACGGATAATCCATTCACCGCTGGAGCGGGGCTGTATTCGGTCAGAAACGACAACGCCGATGATTGCTTCAAGGTGAACGGTTCAGCCGACCTCACCCTGCACGATACCGGTATCTTCGTAAATTGCACCGGCAGTTCGGCGCTCTTCCTCAATGGCAGTGCGGATATTGGCATGGACGCCAACGCGCAGGTGGCAGGCTGTACAAACAACATCAATTTCCCCATCAGCGGCACAGGAACCATTGATTGCAATGTTGCCCAGCAGATCGTCAACGAAAATACCTTTGCCGACGTTCCTACCGTTTTACCCACCCCAAACTGCACCAGCGCGGCGCAATATAACTCCGCCACCAATACCGTTTCACCGGGGGCGGATGGCACCGGTTACTTCAACAGCAATCTTACTCCCAGCGGCTCCATCACCACCTTTCAAGCCGGAACGTACTGTTTCCTCAATGGCAGCACTATTCAATTAACGGGCGGCAAAAGCATCAAAGGAACCGGCGCAGTAAAATTTGTCATGAATGGGGGGGATATTGACCTCAAGGGCTCCAGTAACGACTTCGATGATCTTGAAATCTACGCCAACAGCTCGGATTTCGATCTTTTCGGAACGCTCAACTCGGACCGCTTCCGCTTCTTCGGCAACGGAAGCAGTGATTTTGCCCTGAATGCCGGCGCTGTGTTCACTTCGACGGATACCTATATCTACTCGGAAACCGGCACGATTGATTTCAATGCCCAGGCGAGTGCAGATATGCATGCCCCCCCTGCCGGAGATACGTTTGCCGGGTTGTTACTCTATATGCCTTGGGATAACCCGAACGATTTCGAATTGAACGGCGGCTCGAACAATACCTGGTACGGCACCGTTCTTATGCCGCATGCCGATGTGACCTATAACGGCGGAGCCGGTTTTAAACTCTACGGGCAGGTCATCGGGTATACGTTCAAGATCAACGGTGGCGGGCAGTCCGACATCTATTTTGATGCCAACTTCATTTATAACCCGCCAAACAACCCCACCATGGATTTGATCAAATAAATAGGACATTTGGGCTAATTTGTAACCTTTTCTAATCTTAAATGTTGACACAGCCCTTTTAAAATTTGTACAATTAGAGACACTTGAATTGTTTTCAAGCGTCTCTAATTTGTTTATGATTGTACTAAATTGAATAATGAACGAAGGAGAAAACATGATCAAATCTATCCGTGCACTTTTCCTTTCTCTGACGATCCTCGCCTTCCTGTTCAGCGTAATAGGCACTACAACGGCCTATGCGGATGACGGTGTTACGACGCCAGAGGATCAGTCGTCGGCGCCTGCTTTGGACGAAGAACAACCCACCGATACGGAGGAACCGCCGCCCCCCTCCGATGAGCCTCCTGTGGAAACGCTCCTTGAGCAGCTGCCGGAAAACACAACCCTGACCATCTTGGATTCCGAAGGGGAAGCTGTACCGCTTGCCTCACAGGAATCGGAGGAGGCGATCGCTTCCGGCTATGACCCGATCTGGTGTCCTGCCGGTCAGGTTCCCACGCCGGGGGAGAACGGCTGTACCCAATCCTTCACCAGCTTTTCAGAATTGCTGGCTTACCTGAAAGCCAATGAAATTTCATACCAGCAGGCTGGGACGATCTATATCCAGCAGGGCGACTATCTGGGCGGCGAGACCGAAATAGATTTCAATACATACGACTTTGACACCTTCGATCAATACGACCTGACCTTGCAAGGCGGTTGGGATACATCCTACGATCCCGACGTCAATGGAGATCCCACTTTTACATCTACAAATTTCAACATTCCGATCATCATCGGTTCGAGCACCAACCCCTGGGCTGGTTCGCTGACCCTCAAAAATATCAGCGTCTCGGGTGTCTCTGATCAGACGGGACTGACCCTTTATTCCGAGGACAACATCAGCCTTGATGAAGTGACGGTCACGAATTCGCAAGCCGGAGCCGAACTCCACGCGGGCGGCGACGTAAAGGTCGAATACTCGAAGTTCAATCACAACAAACTGGGCGGCGCAAACATCAACGCTGGCGGGCTTGTCGTGGTGGATTACAGTGAATTCCGGGGCAACGGCAATGAATATAACGACGGATACGGTCTCCAGATCGTAAGCGCCGGGGAGACCAATCTCTATGAAGTTATCGCCAGCAGGAACAAGATGTTCGGTGCAGATATTACATCTGGCGGATCCGTGTACATCGATCGGAGTGTCTTCTCAGGGAACGCCTATTCCTACGAATGGACAACCACCTACGGCACGGGTTACGGATTGAAGGTCGTCAGCAGCGGCAACATCATCATCGAAGATATTGTTGCCAACAACAACTATTTCTTTGGCGCTTCCCTGGATGGCGTAAATGTCAGTATCACCCGAGGCGCCTTCAGCAACAATGGCAACAATCCCACCGCCGATTATCCTGTGGGATATGGGTTGAAAGTCGTTAGCGACGGTACGGTCAACATCGCCTCCATCAAGGCAAAGTGGAACCGTCTTTACGGCGCGGATATCGAAGCAGTCGGCAATGTGAACATTGACACCGGTTTCTTCAGCGGCAATCAGGGCGTAACCTACAATTACAATTGGGTATACGATGGCTACGGGTTGAAAATAACCACCGATGGAGATATCAATATCAACGGCGTGAAGGTGGTCAATAACTATCTTTACGGCGCATCCCTGGACGGCGCGAACGTCAGCATCTCCAACAGCATCTTTGCCAGGAACAGGTCTGAAGGCAGGGAGGATGCCGTGACCTACGGTTTGCAAGTCGTCGGCACCGGGTTGGTCAGTCTCACCAGTGTGAAAGCCAACCGCAACGAACTATATGGTGCGACTATCACAACCGCCGGTCCTGTTTCGATTACCAACAGTTTCTTCAACGGGAACACATCCTACGTTTATACCTGTGGTGGCGAAAAACAATACTTCGGTTACGGTTTACGCGTCGTCACGAATAGTGAAGTCTCACTATTCAATGTCCAAGCGAAGGGCAATTACCTGTACGGCGCGCATATCGAAGGGAAGGATGTAGCGATAGACACCGCCAATTTCAGCAATAACAGCTCCAAATGGGGGTTGGACCTGACCGGGCGCGGCCTTGAAGTGATCAGCCGCGAAACTGTGGCGCTGGTGGATGTCATTGCCGATAATAATCAATTGTTCGGCGCTGATATTGTCGCAGGCGACCTGGTGGCAATTGCTCAATCCTCCTTTAACGGTCACATCGCCTACTATTACGATTACTTCACCGGCGAAATCCTCCATCGGGACGGCGGATACGGTCTGAAAGTGGCTACATTGGGCGATATTGCCGTCGAAGACATTACAGCGAATGGCAACTATCTCTATGGTGCCAATCTGAATGGCGATGATATTTCCGTGGAAAACAGCCTCTTTACAAACAACGGTTCGGGTGTCATTACCGATCCCACCGGTTACGGTTTGAAGGTAATTGGCACGGGCGAGGTCGAGTTTGCCGGTGTAAACGCCAGTGACAATCAACTCTTCGGCGCGGATGTCAAAGCCGAACAGGCAGTCACCATCCTCAGTTCCTTCTTCTCTGGCCACCAGACCGTTACATTTGCGCCCTGCTTTGGGCTTACCTTCTACGGTTACGGCTTGACGGTGGAAGCCCCGGATGACATCTTCCTGAACGGCGTCCAAGCCAACTACAACAACCTGTGGGGCGCCTGGCTGATCGGCAACAATGTAACTGTCTACAACAGCCAGTTCAACAATAACGTGTCGGATTCCAATATCTTCATTGACGATACCGGCTTGCTTGTTGATGCCGGCGGCGTTGTGGATATCTGGCGAGTGGAAGCAAAAGAAAACCGTCTGATCGGTGCAACCATCAAAGCCGACGGAGACGTCTTCATCGCGGAAAGTGTCTTTACGGGCAATCGCGGTTTCACCTGCCTGCTCGATTGGTGTCCCGAGGGAAGCATTGTTTACCACGGGCACGGGCTAGATGTCACTACGCCGGGTCTCATCATGGTGACGGACACCATCGCCAGCGATAACAATCTGTTTGGCGCATTGTTGAACGGCGGACAGGTCATCGTCGCAAACAGTACATTCAGCAATAACGGCATGGGCAACGGATTGACCATCAACGCCACCGACAATGTCACACTGACAAATGTCGTCGCATCCAACAACGGCGGTCATGGCGTGGAAGTGAACGGTGTCTGCCAGAAGATTGTTCAAGTCAACGGCGGAACCTTTGCCGACAATCTTCTGTATGGCTTGAACGTTCTCTATGCCACCCTGACTGCCGATGGAACGCAGGTCTTTGCCAATAACGGTTCCGGCAATATTTTCACCGACACGAGCATCTGCGTTGTCGTAACGCCGTAACCCTCGCGGAAACTAAACGCATTTCACTGCGGACTGCTATAATTGAGGAACAGCCTAGGCTGTTCCTCAATTTCTTAACTCACTCACCTTACGCAGTTGCGCGAGACCATGGTCTCGCATGTTCAAGCGATATGAATATCGTACTGCGGCCAACTGCGCAAACCGATCCTTAAGGATATTCCATGACGAACATTCAGCAACGAACCAACGTTCTTCTCCCATTCTTGTTCGCGATGGCTATGCTTGCCGCCTGCGGCAATGCCCCGTCCTCCACCTCGACGGTTGCCGTCACCACGCCGGATATTCAATACATCGTCATTACTGCAACACCGCCTCCGATAACCAGTACGCCTGACCCGTGCGCGGCGGAGAACATTCAGGCCGAAGTCCAGAAGATTCATGCCTTCATGCGGGAATTCGACGACGCTTCGACTCTGGCCGCCAGCCGTCCGCGCGAGGAACTTGCCGCCTCCATTGCGGACCTCCAGCGGATACGCCGCAATGCGGAAGATCAAATCACTCCGTCCTGCCTTGTTACTCTCAAAACCTACCAAATCTCGCACATGAACGCAGTGATCAATACCTTGGTTGCTTTCATGGGCGGCGCAGACCAGGCCACCGTGGACCAAGGCATCAGTCTTGCCCGTCAAGAACATGACCAATACACCCTTGAACTGGCGCGGGTGCTTGGCATTCCAGTGGAGCAAGTTTCCACCCCCACGCCATAGATTTGCAAATGCAACGTAAGAGCCCGATCTTGATCGGGCTCTTTTTATTTTCGCCCAGGTCCATAGACAAGAACGACGGGGAGGTAAACCTTGTAACCTCGTGCAATGTCTCTGCAATGATTTTGATGTAACCTGATTCTCAGCCTTCCGTCTGGCAGCCAGAGGAAAAATTCCTTTACGCCTATCCTTACAAAAAAGCAATTTCGAGAAAAAACTTTCAAATGTGTATGTAACCAGCTTTATCTTTTTGGAGCGCTTTTTGTCTTGCAAATAGGTTCATCTTTTTTTTCAGGAGCAAATTATGAAACATTATTCTTCGGAAAAAGGACAGGCATTGATATTGATTACCTTCGGGATCATTGCCTTGATTGGGTTCACTGCTCTGGCAGTGGACGGCGGGCGGGCATTTGAGGATAAACGCCATGCCCAGAACGCAGCAGATACCGCCGCCCTTGCGGCAGCACTTGCCAAAGTCAAGGGGGAAGATTACACAGCAGCTGCATTAAACCGCTCTGCCAGTAATGGCTACAGTAATGATGCTGACTCTACCGTACAAGTCAATCTCTGCAGCGAAAGTGGCGTCACCTGCACCAATCTTCCTTCAGGTGCCAATCCATCCGAATATATTCGCGTGAGGATTACTTCTGTCATTCCTGCTACTTTTATGCGTGTTCTGGGGAGAAATCAACTTACCAGCACTGTTGAAGCCATTGCCCGAGCCCGGGGTGCCTCCTCCTCTTCATCTGGCGGTCCATTGTTCAATGGCGCGGCAATGGTGGCGACAAAAGGCGGAAATTATAGCCAATGCTTCCTTTTGAATGGCAGCGCCGACCTCTACACACACAACAGTGGCGTGTATGTAAATTGTAGCCATCAACAGGCTTTGTTTATCAACGGCGGCGCCAGTCTGCAAATGGACGCCATGGGGCAGGTAGTGGGTTGTTATAAAGTCAACGGCAGCGCTTCCTACGATCCCATCACCTGCGGCGTCAATGGTGGGGTTTCGCAAACCATAGACGAGACTACATTTGCAAGCATACCAACCACCCAGGCTCCACCTACTTGCAGCGGCAACGCTCCAGCACCCTCAATAAGCGGCAGCACCATCACTTATTCGCCTGGAAGTTATACAAACATTACGATTAACAGCGGCTATACTGCCATCTTGACCCCCGGCGTCTATTGCATCAATGGAAGTTTCAACTTAAACGGTAACGCCCAACTGAAGGGACCGAACGGCAGGGTGCAGATTGTTTTACAAAACCAGAGTATTGTTTTGAACGGTGGCGGCGTGATCAATTTCAATGACCTTGAAATTTACGGCAATAACGCCAGCTTCCTTTTGAATGGCAATGCTATTTTCCATGCTGATAGACTGCGCATGTTTTCCACCGGCAGCGGGTCTTTTACCGTTAATGGTGGATCAGAACTTTCCTCAAACAATGCATACTTTTACCTGAAAACCGGCAACATTACCTGGAACGGAAGTTCCATCCTCAACCTGCACGCTCCTCCACAAGGAGATCCTTTTGCCGGACTCCTGGTTCACATGCCCTGGAACACCACAACAAGCGGTGTTACCTTCAATGGCGGTTCAAACATCCATTTGTATGGGACATTTCTTGCGCCGCGGCGACCGATTACCTTCAATGGCGGTGTCAACTTCGAATTGCACAGCCAAATCATCGGCTATACCTACATCGTCAATGGCGGCGGCGACGTGGACATCTACTTCCAGTCAGATGAAAATTACAGCCAACCCAACTCAAGCAGCCCAACCATTGAATTGACAAAATAATTCTCGCGCTCAATCATACCTAACCAGCAGCCCGGAAAAATCCCTTTCCGGGTTGCTTTCGATAAGACAGAACTACCTACGCGCTATATAATCTCCCCCATCCCATCTTCAGGAGAAAGCCATGCGCCCTGATTGGGACTCATACTTCATGAAAATCGCTTACGCTGTTTCCGAACGAAGCACCTGCGACCGCGCCTCCGTCGGCTGTGTGCTGGTGCTCGATAAGCGCATCCTCACCACCGGTTTCAACGGCTCGCCCGCCGGGCAGGCGCACTGTGACGAAGTCGGTCACCTCATGGTGGACGGGCATTGCGTCCGCACCATCCACGCCGAGACGAACGCCATCATTCAGGCGGCATTGCACGGGGTCTCCACCCGCGGCGCGACGTGTTACGTCACACACCTGCCCTGCATCCACTGCACCAAGGCGCTCATCAACGCCGGCATCGCGCGCATCGTTTACAGCGTTTCCTATCGCAATGACGAAAACGCCATGAACTTCCTCAGGGCGGCAAATATCGAGATCGCACACAAGGAATTCATTCCCGAGACGTAAAACAGAAAACACAACAAAAAGCCGCGCCTCATCCGCGCGGCTTTTGCATGGGGCGATTCGTCCTATTCGTTCGGGATGACCATCCACAGGATCAGGTAGATCAACAAACCCGGCACGCTGCCCGGAATAAACGCGACAATCATCGCCAGCCGAAACCAGAACGCGCGGATACCGAAAAATTCCGCCAGCCCGCCGCACACACCCGCAAGCATCCGGTTGCTGTGCGAGCGCCGTAAAACTTTCTTTTGAGTGGTCATCAGTTTCAATCTCCTTTGTCGTTTGTTTCATCCTTGTGTACGCAGGCGAACGAAAAAAGTAGCGGGTATTCTTTTCTTTGTGTCCCTGCTGGTGAGACTCTCCTCCCGTTGCTTGCGGGCAAGTCAAAATTCATCATTCACGCTTGCCTAAGTGGTCGGTCGTATGTTTTTAGAAATCCATTGGCACAGTCGGCGTTCTCTTGCGCCGACAGGGACTTGACACTTGCCCTGACGGGCAGGCGCCAGGGGAGAACGTCTCCTGCGCGTCGAATGATTTTCGACCGACTACCTAAATGGCTTACGTCGTCCTTTGAGAAAGTGACACGCCTCGATGAATTGCGGTGAATAGCCATACCTCACGAAATGCAAGGTTTTCGTGGTTTACCGATGATCCAAGCCTGACGAAACGCCTGCCCTCAGGTACAATTATGCCATCACACTACCCAAGAGGTATAAAACACCCCATGAGAGCATGATCTACTCCAACAACCCAAGACCCGGATCTGTAAAGTCTGTTTCCAGCGCAAGACACATTCCCTTCTGGCTGGATGACCCCCTTCGTCCCTCCCCCGAACCTGCTCTAACAAAAAACATTACGACGGACCTCCTCATCATTGGGGCGGGCTTTTCCGGCTTGTGGACAGCCCTGCTCGCTCTCGAAGCGAACCCGCACCGCGAAATTGTCATCCTGGAGGCGGAACGGGTTGCCGAAGGAGCCTCCGGGCGCAACGGCGGCTTCCTGGACGCATCCATCACGCACGGATTCCAAAACGGACTCGCGCGCTGGAAGCATGAACTGCCGGCTTTGCTGGCAATGGGGTTCCAAAACCTGCACGAGATCGAAGCGACTCTCGAGCGTTACAACATCCAATGCGATTACATCCGTTCGGGGGAGATCAGCGTGGCAACCGAACCGCATCACATCGAAGAGATGAAAGAGGAGATGAAACTTGCCGAGCCGTACGGACTCGACCTCCGGTTTTACGACCGCGACGAACTCCAGACGGTCATAAAATCCCCCATCTTCATCGCGGGGTTGAAACATTCTGACGCCTCCATGGTCAACCCCGCGCAACTCGCATGGGGGTTGAAGAAAGCTTGTCTCGATTTGGGCGTGCGATTCCATGAGAACTCCCCTGTAACGAAACTGGAAGAGGATGGACATTACATCACTGCCCATACCCTCCATGGACGCGTCCGTGCAAACCGCGTCGCGCTGGCAACCAACGCCTATCCGCCGCTCCTGAAGCGCCTCTCGTATTACGTTGTCCCCGTCTACGACTACGCTCTCATGACCGAACCTCTTTCGCCCCTTCAACGCCAAGCAATCGGCTGGCACGGACGCGAAGGCCTTAGCGATGCAAGCCGCCAGTTCCATTACTTCCGCACCACCGCAGATGGCCGCATCCTGTGGGGCGGTTACGACGCCGTCTATCACTGGAACAACGGCTTCGGAACACACCTCGAAACATCGCCGACGATGTTCGAAAAACTGGCGGAACACTTCTTCCAGGCATTTCCCCAACTCGAGGGCATTCGCTTCTCGCACGCCTGGGGCGGCGCCATTGATACCTGCTCGCGTTTCGCCCCGTTCTGGGGAACAGCGCATCACGGCAAAACCGCTTATTCAATGGGGTTTACCGGCTTGGGCGTCGGAGCAACCCGCTTCGGCGCAAAGGTCATGCTCGATCTTCTCGACGGAAAAAAGACCGAACGCACCGAACTCGAATTCGTTCGCGCAAAACCGATACCCTTTCCGCCTGAACCGTTGCGTTCCATCGGCATTCACCTCTCCCGCTGGTCCATGGCGCAGGCAGACCGCAACGGCGGACGGGAAAATTTATGGCTCAAAACAATGGATTGGCTGGGGTTGGGGTTCGATAGTTAAACAAGAAAGCCCCCAAACCAAAGCCTTCGGTGACCTTTAGGGTCTTATGACAAACACGCACGAAGTGCTCCCATCCCGTCCGATCTTCGTCAACTGCTCCGCCGATTGCCCCATCAAATCTTTGAGCAGCGCCTCATCCATTTTGCACAACCTCGGATGCCTCTCGATAATCGCCGCATACGGGCAGTGACTCAAAATCACCCTCGGACCTCCAGACCCCGCCTCCCAGCGTGCGTGATAATTCATCTGGTTTAATTTTTCCACGACAAGAGTTAAGCGCCTTACGCCCGTCTGATTCCCAAACCCAGATTCGCCAGCCAGACGCTTCGCCACCGCCTCCATCGCCAAACCTGAGCCTGCCTCCGCCAAAAGAGCCTCACTCAACGCCGCCAGATTATCCCCCAAGACCCCCAGCGGAAGAGAATACTCCTTCTGGGGCCTGCCCCTTCCCTGACCGTTGTCTTGAGAAGTCCGCGCCTCCAGCCGCCCACTCGCAACCAACACTCTGAGATGATACCGCACCGTCGCCGCGGACATCTTCAACGCACGCGAGATATCCTGTGCAGAGGCTCTGCGTGTTTTCATCAAATAGGCGAGGACTCTATGACGTGCAGTTGTCATCATTTGGGGTGATTATACTCACTTTCCTGTTTTTATAAATATATCTTTACAAAATTCCGTTGACTTTGAACGACCAGCGGTTATAATCGAAACTTGTGCCAACCGGCACATCAACGGAGCCCAGTCGTAACATGGAATTTCAGAATTACATCAACGGCAAGTGGGTCAAAGGACGAAAGACATTCCAAACAATCAACCCCGCCAATGAAGCCCTGCTGGCAGACATTGCACAAGCCGAAATTTCAGACGTTGACCTCGCAGTGGATGCCGCAAAAAAGGCTTTTCCTTCATGGCGTTTTACGCCCGCGCCACTTCGCGGAGAAATGCTCTACAAAGTCGGCGACCTCCTCAAACAGAAAAAGGAGGAACTTGCCCAACTTCTGACTCGTGACATGGGAAAAGTCATCGCGGAGGCGCGCGGCGATGTGCAGGAAGCCATTGACATGGCGTACTTCATGGGCGGCGAGGGACGCCGCCTGCTTGGGTACACCGCCCCCGTGGAAATGCCCAACAAATTCGGCATGGCAGTCCGGGATCCGGCCGGCGTGGTTGGTCTGATCACACCCTGGAACTTTCCCGTCGCCGTCCCATCATGGAAAATATTCCCGGCGCTGATCGCCGGCAACACGATCATCTGGAAACCCTCGCCGGAGACTCCCGCCATTTCCGCCGCGTTCGTCAAGGTGTTCGAGGACGCAGGACTTCCGCCCGGTGTCTTCAACCTCCTCATGGCGCCCGGCGCAGACGTCGGCAGGGCGCTCGTCGAGCATCCCGAAGTGCGCGTACTTTCATTCACCGGCTCGACCACCACCGGTCGCGCCATCGCCGGAGCCGCGGCGCGATTGAACAAGAAAGTATCGCTCGAGATGGGCGGCAAGAACGCCATCATCGTCATGGACGACGCCAACCTCGAACTCGTTGCCGATGCCACGCTTTGGGCGGCATTCGGCACGACCGGTCAACGCTGTACCGCCGCGAGCAGACTCATCGTCCAAAAAGGGATTGCAGGCAGAGTCAAAGAAGCATTGGTTGAACGGACAAAGAAACTCAAACTCGGCGACGGTCTCGACCCCAACGTGGACGTCGGTCCGGTTATCAACAAGGTCGCGTTGGAGCGAATCCACAACTACGTGCAAATCGGGCAGAAGGAAGGCGCGCGGGTGCTGGTCGGCGCGTCGACGGCGGATGTGGGAGGCAAAGGCTTCTTCTACGCGCCCACGTTGTTCGACGGAGTCAAGCCCGGGTCCACGCTTGAAGCGGAGGAGATCTTCGGTCCCGTGCTTTCGATCATCGAAGTCGAATCGCTCGAGGAAGCCATCGAGGTCAATAATCGTTCCAAATACGGACTCTCCACCTCCATCTTCACGCAGGATATCAACCGCGCCTTTACCGCCATGCGCGATATTTTCACCGGGCTGGTGTACGTCAATCACGGAACGACCGGCGCGGAGATCCAGTTCCCGTTCGGCGGCGTGCGCGGCACCGGCAACGGTCACCGCGAAGCCGGGCAAGCCGCGCTCGAAGTGTTCACCGAATGGAAATCCATTTATGTGGATTATTCCGGCAAACTGCAGCGTGCGCAGATCGACAATCGGAAAGAATAATGAGCCGCAAAACTGCCTTTCTCGTTTTAGCCATTATCGGTTTTATCGCACCTTACTATTTCTTTCTTCAAGTCAATGATTTCGACCTGACTGCGCTATTTCAACAATTCACCGCCAGCAAAATCTTAAGCGGCACAGCCATGGACCTGCTGGTTTCTGTGATCGTATTCTGGTTCTTCATGTTCACAGAAGCAAAGAAACTGGATATGAAGAACACATGGGTGTATCTTCTGGCGACATTTCTAATTGGGCTCTCATTCGCGCTGCCGTTGTTCCTGTATTTCAGGGAACGAAAAATGGAAGGCAAATGACCCTCAACTGGGAATCGACCTACGCCATCGCTTTAGAGTTACGAAGGCAGCATCCGAACATCAACATCGAAGAAGTAACGCTCAAGCAAATCTATGATTGGACATTGGCGCTTTCGGAATTCGAGGATGATCCCGCGCTCGCGAACGACGACATCCTTTATGCAATCTATCAAGACTGGTACGAGGAGTACATAAATGGACAATGAAAAATTAAGTCTGCCCCAATACGACATCCCTGAGGATATTCAGAATGC
Source organism: Chloroflexota bacterium (assembly GCA_013388685.1). Taxonomy (GTDB): domain Bacteria; phylum Chloroflexota; class Anaerolineae; order Anaerolineales; family Villigracilaceae; genus Defluviilinea. Next base: position 75,117 of record JACAET010000008.1, read on the forward strand.
CGTAGCCATCACCACGCTCGACCGCCTCTACAACTGGGGGCGACGCTCGTCGGTATGGCCCCTCATGTTTGGGCTGGCGTGCTGCGCCATCGAAATGATCGCCGCGCAAGCCTCCCGTTACGATATGGCGCGCTTCGGCATGGAGGTCATGCGCCCCACCCCCCGCCAGGCGGATATGATGCTCGTTTCCGGCACGGTCACCAAGAAAATGGTTCCAGCCATCATCCGCCTCTATAACCAGATGCCCGAACCGAAGTATGTGGTGGCGATGGGCGCCTGCGCCTCGGGCGGCGGTCCCTTCAAAGAAGGGTACAACGTCGTGGCAGGCATTGACAAATTTCTGCCGGTGGATGTGTACATTCCCGGCTGTCCTCCCACTCCGCAAGCCCTGATTGCCGGCATGATCAAATTGCAGGAAAAAATTGACAGGCAGAGCATCAAAAAGGTCTCATGGTACAACGGGAAGACAAAGGAAGACACGAACTTTGTACCCATTCCGATCCTCGGACCCGACCTGATTGACCCGCGCCGCAGCGCGGAGATCAAAGCCGCCGCTACAGTACAGGAAGGTGCATGATGACCGCTCCGGTTCAAACCCAGACCGTTGACCTGGTCGCCCGTTTCCCGGGCGTTGTCGCCGCCGAAACGCGCCCCGGCTATACCGGCTTCGTTGTCGAAAAGGAAAAACTGGTCGAAGTCGCCACCGCCCTTCGCGACGAATTCGGCTACGATCTGCTCACCGCCGTCACCGCGGTGGATTATCTTCCCGAAAACAAGATGGAGGTGGTGTATCACGCCTACAAAACCACCGGCGGACCGGGACTTGTCTTCCGCGTGCAGGTGCCGCGCGTGGACCCCGTTGAAGTTCCGTCGTTGATCCATGTCTACCCCGGTGTGGATCTGCAGGAGCGTGAAGCATGGGATTTGATGGGCATCAGGTTTACAGGGCACCCCGACCTGCGCCGTATCCTCATGTGGGAAGGTTACGAAGGACACCCCCTGCGCAAAGACTGGAAGGAACCCTTCTACGAAGAGGAAGCCAAACCCTTCAAAAGCCGCTGGCCCGAAGGCAAGCACATCCTGGCGGAGGAAAGGAACCCCTTCAACGACAACCTCAAATTCCCACCAAACTTCGATCCTGAGAAATGGGTTCCCGATAACGAAGAGAGCCTTTACGCAGCGCTCAAGCGCTACACCGTCGAAAGCGAAGACGGGATGAACACCGACCGCATCGTGGTCAACATGGGACCGCATCATCCCTCCACGCATGGCGTTTTCCGCGCCGCCCTCACGCTCGACGGCGAAACCATCGTCGGTCTTAAACCCGTTGTCGGTTATCTTCACCGGAACCACGACAAGATCGGCGAACGCAACACCTTCCTGCAGAATATGCCTTATACCGACCGTCTGGATTACTTCAACTCCATGAGCAACAACCTGGCGTACGCCATCACGGTCGAAAAGTTGATGAACATCCCGGTTGCCGAACGCGCCGAATACATCCGCGTCATCATGGCGGAACTCAGCCGCGTCCAGAACCACCTGATCTTCATCGGCATGCTCCTCAACGATCTGGGCGCCATGTACACCCCCGCCTTGTATGCCTTCGAGGAGCGCGAACTGATTCTCGACATTTTCGAGGAAGTGTCCGGCGCGCGCATGATGTGCAATTACCTGCGTTTTGGCGGCGTTGTACGCGATGTGTCTCCCGCCGCCATGCACAAAATCAAGGACCTGGTCTTCGACCGCCTGCCCGCCAAAACCGACGAAATGGAACGCCTGCTGGCGGAAAATGAAGTTCTGGTGGCTCGTTTGAAAGGCGTCAGGGTGGTGGACGCGGAAACCGCAGTCAAGTATTCGGTTACGGGTCCCGTCCTGCGCGCCGCGGGCGTGCCTTATGACATCCGCCGCGCCGACCCATACAGCATCTATGACCGTTTCGATTTCGATGTGGCAGTACGCCAGAACGGCGATATGTACGACAATTTCATGATCCGCGTGGATGAGATTCGTCAATCGCTGCGGATTCTCGGACAAGCCGTCAAACAAATCCCTGATGGACCGATCAATTCCCAAAAACCGCAGTATCAGGTCCGGGTGCCGGCGGGTGAAGCGTATGGGCGCATCGAGTCGCCCAAGGGCGAACTGGCTTTCTATGTCGTCTCTAACGGAAAGCCCAATCCATGGCGCTATCACGTGAGACCCGCGTCATTTGTAAACATTACCTGCCTCGAGCAAATGTGCATCGGGACGAAGATCCAGGATTTTGTGGCGCTGCTTGGCATGCTCGATATCGTGATGGGCGAGTTGGACAGATAGATTACCCCGCGTAGGGCGCATTCTCGATTGCGCCATTGGCCTTCGAGAATTTCTTCTGCGCAAAGGAGATTATATGTACGGAAAAGGCATACTCAAAGGATTGGGCGTCACCTGGAGGCGATTCTGGAGCACGTATCTCGAGGATATTTCATGGCTGTTGAGCGGCAAAAAACGCTACTTTACCGAGGAGGGCGTCAGACATCGCTCGAGTAAACATGCGCGCGGCATATTCACCGTGCAATACCCGGAGGAGAAATTAATCATTCCGGAGGAATTTCGCTACGTGCCCTTCCTGGTGTACGATGAAGGGGAGGGCGGGAAGAAGGAGGTGCGATGTACATCCTGCGGAATTTGCGCCAAGGTCTGTCCGCCGCAATGCATCTGGATCGTGCGCTCGAACGACCCGAACACCGGACGTCCCATCCCTGAACCGACCGAGTTTTACATCGACGCCGACATCTGCATGAACTGTGGTTTCTGCGCCGAATATTGCCCGTTCGACGCGATCAAGATGGATCACGATTTCGAGATCGCCTCGTACGGACGCAACGTATACAGCCTCGAAAAGCTACTCAAGCCTGCCTCGTATTATGCAAGCATCCGTCCGGAGAATTACGCCCGGGAAGAGGAAGCCCGCAAAGCAAAGGAAGCAGCGAAAGCGGCAAAGGCAGCCGCAAAACCAGCGGCATAGTCTGCCGCAAAGCACACACAGGCACACAAGGGTGTTGCGGGCATATCTGTGCCCCTTGCTTTTAAGCGAGTGTCTGAAAACTACCGTGTAAGCGACGTTCTCTACCGTCGCTCCTTGTGCCAGAGCGCGCAGAATACGTACCCACACAAACAAAGACCGACTTTTCGGACACATTCTAAGAATTTTTGACAGGTAAAGTGGAATGACAACTCAAATTACAAAAGAGGCAATACGGACGGCACTCAGTAAAGTGCAGGAACCCGAACTGCATCAGGACCTGGTCACGCTGAACATGATTCGCGATCTGGAGATTCAAGACGGCAGAATCTCGTTTACCGTCATGCTCACCACACCCGCCTGCCCCTTGCGCGGAAAAATCGAGGCGGAGGCGCGGCAGGCTGTCATGTCTGTCGAAGGCGTGAAGGAAGTCGTCATCAAAATGGATTCGGACGTGCCGAACGACGGTCGTATGCGCGGGCTGGTCAACATGCCCATTCGCAACGCCATCGCAGTCGGCTCGGGCAAGGGCGGTGTTGGCAAATCCACCCTTGCGGTCAACCTGGCGGTGGCGCTGGCGCAGGCGGGCGCGCGTGTCGGTCTGTTGGATGCGGACATCTACGGTCCCAACATCCCGACCATGCTGGGCGTGGAAAAACTTCCGCCGCCGCAGGGACAAAAACTCATCCCCGCGCAGGCTTATGGCATCAAGATGATCTCGATGGGATTGCTGGTGAAACCCGGTCAGCCGCTCATCTGGCGTGGACCGATGCTTAACTCGGCAATCCGTCAGTTTCTGGGCGATGTCGAGTGGGGCGAACTCGATTACCTGATCGTGGATCTGCCGCCCGGCACGGGCGACGCGGCGCTTTCGCTGGCACAGGCTCTACCGCTCAGCGGCGCGGTCGTCGTGACCCTGCCGCAACTGGTCTCTCTCGAAGATGCCGGGCGCGGGTTGAACATGTTCCGCACGCTGGAAGTGCCGATTCTGGGGATTGTCGAGAACATGTCCTACCTCGACCTGCCCGACGGCACCCGCGTGGACCTCTTCGGTTCCGGCGGCGGTGAGCAACTGGCGCAGGCGACCCGGGCGACCTTCCTCGGCAAAGTGCCCATTGACCCGAACGTGCGCATCGGAGGTGACAGCGGCAGGCCCATTGTAGTCACCCATCCCGATTCCGCGGTGGCCAAAGCCCTGACTGAAATCGCTCAGAAGATCGCGGCGCAGGTCAGCGTGGCAGCGCTGAGTACAAGGAATGAAATGCCGATCAATATCGTGGAAGAATAACCTGCGGCCGACAAAAAAGTCAACAAAGACCCGGTGAGATTGCCCCGCCGGGTCTTTTGTTCGAACGGTATGAAACGGCGTATATTGGGCGGCGGCATTCACCGCCAGCCTGTTGCAATCGAATTGTTGTAATCACCGGCTCAAGGCATGGGTATACTTGCATCAATGAACGATGTGCATACCCACGAAAAGATTGCCCTCCTGAGGCTCGCCTTCAAAGGGTTGGACGAAGACGAATTGCGCGAAGTGGCAGATCTGACCGAGTTCCATACCTATCCGCCGGGATACGTGCTTTGCCGCGAGGGCGCATACGAGGACGTGCTTTATATCATCGCGGCTGGTCAGGCGGAGATCACCAAGAAAACGATCGAGGGAGAGGACGACCGTATCCTGCGCGTGGCGCGTCGGGGCGATCTGGTGGGCGAAATGGCGTTGATCCAGAACGCGCCTCGCGCCGCAACCGTCCGCGCCGTGTCCGAATGTACCGTGTTGGAGATGGAAAAACAGGACCTCGAAACCATTCTCGCCCGCAGTCCGCGCATGGCGATGGACATCATTCGCATCACGCTCGACCGCATCCGCGCCAACGATCAAACCATGATCGAGGACCTGCAAAAGTCCAACAAGGTGCTGCGTCAATTGGACCGCAACAAAATGGAATTCATCCAGGTCGCGGCGCACGAACTGCGCACCCCGCTGACGGTGCTGAACGGATATGTCAACGTTCTGCGCGCCATGAAGGACATCAATACGAACGGCTCCATCGGCGAGGTCATTGACGGCATCCTCAAGGGAACGGACCGCATTCACGAGGTGGTCAACCTGATGCTGGATGTAACGCGCATCGGGACGGAAACCCTGAAGATCGCCAATGTCCCCGTCCCGATGAAACGCATCATAGACGACCTGATTCACAACTTCGAAAAAGCCACCTCCGAACGCGGGATCCGTATCTACGCACAGCATGCCGAGGGGGTACCCCTTATCAATGGAGATCCTTCTCTCATCCAAAAGGCGCTGTATCAGTTGATCGTCAATGCCATCAAATACTCACCCGATGGCAGCATGATCATCATCACCACGCGCCCGGTCAGAATGAACGACGGAACGCCTGGTGTCGAGGTGGCGGTGAGAGACCGCGGTATCGGCATAGACGCGGAGCATCTTGAGTTGATCTTCGAAAAATTCTATCAGGTGGGAAGCGTGGCTATCCACTCCTCTGGCAAGACCTCGTACAAAGGCGGAGGTCCCGGGTTGGGGCTCGCTATTGTGAAAGGAGTCGCCCGCGCGCATGGCGGAAAAGTTTGGGCGGAAAGCGCGGGGCATGACGAGACCCATTTTACCGGCAGTACGTTTTACCTCCAACTGCCTGTTGATCCGCCAAAGCCGTCTTCATAGGGTCTGAGAGGCGAAGCCAAGGGAAACGAAGGCGCGCCGCGCGTGTTCAAATATCAGCGTTCTGACAGAGATCGCGCCCGCCGCTTCAAGACTTTGGGGAATTGATTAACCGGCTCTCTACAAATGGCGGTTGATGCATGTATCCGTCAGGCGGAAGCCGATGCGCTGGTAAACGCCGACACGAGTTCGATCGTTTGCTGCCTGCCGCCGCTTCCTTTCAAAAAATAAAACAATTTACCGGATTGCCTGTGCGATCA
>JACAET010000028.1 GCA_013388685.1 Chloroflexota bacterium
GATCGGGCTTGAGGATGACCTGGTACTGGTAATGCACCTGGAAGCGGTTGGGGTTTTCGCCGTAGCGCCCGTCGTCGGGGCGGACGGAGGGTTCGACGTACGCCACATTCCACGGTTCGGGTCCGAGCACGCGCAGGAAGGTGGCGGGGTTCATCGTCCCTGCGCCGACCTGGGTGTAGTAGGGCTGGGCGATGAGGCAGCCGTGATTTGCCCAGAAGTTTTGGAGGGTGAGGAGGAGGGATTGGAAGGAGGAAGACATAGTGATCAGTGACCAGTTTTCACCTGTGCCTGCGGCAAGGTGCAAGCAGTAATCAGTTTGGTGGAGCGAGGGGATTATACCTGATGGGACGACGGGGGGCCGTTGATGGTGGATAGTGAGGCGTTGCAAGGGCTTTGCTCACACCTTTGCTCCGCCTCGATTAGGGATTTTCACTGTCGAGTGCATTTAGAGAACGCCAACCGCGCGGTTACGGGATTTATTTGTCAATTTTCATTATCGCGCGCGATGGCGCAAGGTGAGTGAATGAAGGCGCGCATCCGCCTTAAAACAACTCCCGATTTTCCTTCACCCAATTGAACAGCCTCTCAATGCCATCTTCCAAGCCCATTTTCGCCTCCCAGTCGAGTTCCCGCTTCGCCTTGCGTGTATCGGCGTAGAAGACCTTCTGGTCGCCGGGGCGCCAGTCGGCGCGGGCGACTTCGATCTTTTTCCCAAGCAACCTCTCCAAAATGGGACCGAATTCCGCCCAAACCGCCATCACATTGCGCGTACCGCCGCCCATGTTGTAGATCTGTCCCTTTGCCGCGTCAATCTTTTCAATGGCGGCTTCGTAGGCGTTCAACAGGTCTTCCACGTGCAGAATGTCGCGCACCTGCTTGCCGTCGCCATAGATGGTGATTTTGCGTCCCGTCACGGCGGCAATGATCATCCACGCCAGCCAGCCCTGGTCTTCGATGCCGAATTGGCGCGGTCCGTAAATGCAACTCTGACGAAAGACCACCGACCGCAAGCCGTAAATGCGGGCATAATCGCGCACGTACTGATCGCCCGCGCCCTTACTGCAGCCGTAGGGTGAGTGAAAATCAATCGGCTGGGTTTCGGGGCAGCCATATTCCAGCTCGGCATAACGCCAGCGGGTTGCCTCCTCCACCACCTTCACATCCTCCATTCCGCCATAGACCTTGTTGGTGGATGCGTAAATGAAGATGGGATCGCGTCCCGAAAGACGCGCGGCTTCGAGCGTGTTGAACGTGCCGAGCGCGTTCGCTTCGAAATCCTCTCTGGGGTTTGTGACGGATGTCGTCACTGCGACCTGCCCCGCCAAATGGACGATGATGTCAGCGTCCTTTGCCGCTTCTGCAATCTGGCTGACGCTTCGCACATCTCCGACGATGAGCCGGAAGGCGTCGTCCCCAAACTGACTCTTCAGCCAATCCACGTTGCGCTGCGCGCCGGCGCGGGAGAGATTGTCGAAGATGATGACATGCTCGTTGCGTTGAATCAACCTGCGGGCGTAGTTCGAACCGATGAATCCCGCTCCGCCGGTAATCAGGTAGTTTCTAGTCATTGCTCTGCTTGTTCCTCAAGTTCATCAATTGCTGGTACACGCCGGAGAGGGTTTGCCCTTGAATGGACAGACCAATAGCGCCCAGCACCATGCTGTTGAGATAGTTGTAAAAACGGGTGGTTAACGCCACCGCAAAAGAAGTTGATTCGTCGCCGGACAGGACGGTCATGGCATAGGTGTAGACTCCCTCGAACGTGCCGACTGCCCCCGGCAGGGAGGGAATCGCGCCGCCGAACGCCGCCATCCCCAGCCCGAACATTGCCCACACGACTGTGGCTTCGGGGAAGAAGGACGTGATGATAAAGTAATACGAGATAATGGCTGTTCCCCAGTTGACCGTCATCCAGAAGAGAAAGCGCAGGAAGAGCCAGCCATCGGTGAGGACGCTCAACCCGGCGAAGAACGATTCGAGGAAACTGCCTCCGGCATGTTGAAGCAGGGGCCAGCGCGCGCTCAGTTTGTGGAAGAGATCGAGCGCCCATTGATGCGTACGCGCCAGAATGTACATGGCAAGCAGCCCTGCCAGCACAACCGCACCGACGATGTACGCAGCGCGGTCGGCGCCTTCCACGTTCACCACGAAGGGCAGTGCCGCCAGCAGGAGCGCCGCCGAAAAGCCCAGGTCCACCACGCGCTCGATAACCACGGTGGGCAGAATTTCCATAAATTTCAGGTCAGATTTGCGACTGAGCAGGAAGGCGCGCCCCAATTCACCAAGGCGGAAAGGCAGAACGTTGTTCAGCAAATAACCGGCGCTCAAGGACCAGAAGACATCTTTGAATGTTCCGCGGTTGCGCAGGAGAGTCCACCACACCATGCCGCGAATAGCCATCCAGACGAAGCCGATTGCCAGCCCAATCGAAAGGCGCACGTAGTTGGCGTTGCGGATGGCGGCAACCATGGCTTTCAAGTCCACCACCGAAAGGATGGCGATGATCAAGCCAATGCTGATGACGGCTCCGGGGAGCCAGCGTTTCCATTCTTTCATAGTTTGTTCCTTTGGGTGTGAATGTTACAGCGGACAGGAAACATCAATTATCAGTAGATCACGAAAACCTCGCGTAGTGTGCGCTCTCTAGCGCAAAACTGGCGTTAGAGAACGCCAATTACGCGCTTTCGTGAAGTACTGACTACGTGTTTACCTGTCTGCCTCCCTTATTCCTCGTCCAGTTTCAAGACAGCCATGAAGGCTTCCTGCGGGATTTCCACGTTGCCGACCATCTTCAAACGTTTTTTACCCTTCTTTTGTTTCTCGAGCAGTTTTTTCTTGCGGGTGATGTCGCCGCCGTAACATTTGGCGAGCACGTCCTTGCGGGTGGCTTTGACGTTGGCGCGCGAGAGGATGCGTCCGCCCGCCGAGGCTTGCACTGCCACATCGAACAACTGCCGCGGGATCAACTCTTTCAGTTTGGTGATGAGCCGCTGACCTTTGTGGTAGGCATCCTTTTTATGGACGATGGTCGCCAGTGCATCCACCGGCTCGCCGTTGACGAGAATCTCCAGTTTCTGCAATTCGTCGGGACGGTATTCGAGGAACTGGTAATCGAGCGAAGCGTAGCCCCGCGTGCGGGATTTCAGGTCGTCGAAAAAGTCCACGATGATTTCGGAGAGCGGAATCTCAAAGTCAAGTTGGACGCGGTGCGGCGCGGGGTATTCCTGTTTTTTGAAGATGCCGCGCCGTTTGGTGACCAGTTCCATGATGGGACCGTAATACTCGGTAGGGGTGATGATTTCGATGGTCATCCACGGTTCGCGGATTTCGACGATTTTGGATTCGTCCGGCAATTCGGCGGGGGAATCGACCGGGATGAGTTCATCATCGATCATCAAGACCTGATATTCCACAGACGGCGCGGTGAATAACACATCCAGGTCGTATTCACGTTCGATGCGCTCCTGAATGATTTCCATGTGGAAGAGACCGAGAAAGCCGGCGCGAAAGCCAAACCCCAGCGCCTGCGAGGTTTCGGGCTGGTAGGTGAGCGAGGCGTCGTTGAGCTGCAATTTTTCGAGCGCATCGCGCAGGTCGGTGTAATCGTCCGCTTCGACGGGGTAAATTCCAGCGAAGACCATCGGCTTGGGGTGACGGTAGCCGGGCAGCGGTTCTGCGGCCGGGCGCGCCGCGCTGGTGATCGTATCTCCCACGCGGCATTCATGCACGGTTTTGAACCCTGTGGCGATGTAGCCCACTTCTCCCGACCCGAGCCGGTCCACCGGTTTCATGCCGGGTGCGAAGATGCCAATTTCCACTGGCTTCATGTCGGCGTTGGTGGCAAACAGACGTAGAACGTCGGTGGGGTTGAACGAACCTTCGAAGATGCGCACATAAGCGATGACGCCTTTGTAGGAGTCATAATGTGAGTCGAACACGAGGGCGCGCAGGGGGGCGTCGTCCGCGTCTTTGGGCGGCGGGACGCGGGTGACGATGGCTTCGAGAACCTGTTCGACGTTGACACCCTCCTTTGCCGAGATGCGGATGACCGATTCAGGCGGGACCCCCAGCAGGCTGCCCACATCTTCAGCCACTTCGTCGGGACGGGCGGAGGGCAGGTCAATTTTGTTGATGACGGGGATGATGGTCAGGTCGGCGTCGAGCGCCTGATAGAGATTGGCGAGGGTTTGCGCTTCGATGCCCTGTGTGGCGTCCACCACAAGCACCGCGCCTTCGCAGGCTTTGAGCGCCCGGCTGACTTCGTAGCCAAAATCCACGTGACCGGGAGTGTCAATCAGGTTGATTTCATAGCGCTGACCGTCTTTTGCGGTGTAGTACATGCGCACGGCAGAGGCTTTGATGGTGACGCCTTTTTCGCGTTCGAGGTCCATTGAATCAAGCACCTGCTCGGTCATCTCACGGTCGGAGATGGCGCCGGTCAGTTGCAGCAGACGGTCGGCAAGGGTGGATTTGCCATGATCCACATGGGCGATGATGCAGAAGTTACGGATATGGTCAGTCATAGGTTTTGCGTGCGAAAGTATAACCGATTCCTTCCCAACAAAAAAACAGCGCACGATTGGTACGCTGTTTGGCAATGCGTCAAGACACGACGCATCATGGTCACTGAATGTTTGGGGTATCTATTTTGCTGGTTTTCCTTCGGCATTTTCGCCTGAAGGTGCGGCGGCTGGCGGGCGGAGGAATTCGATCAATCTATTTGCTTCCTCGATAAACCGATCTGCCATTTGCGTCCCAATGAGATCGGGAATTGGCAAAAAGAGAAGGGTTTGAATCATGAATATGGTTAACTCGAGAATCGAATCTGCGTCTCCTTCGACGAAAGGCTCCTCTCCATTATATTTCTCAAGGCGGACGCGAATGTGGGAGCGTTTATTGATGTAATCATAATAAACATCCCGATAAAACATTTTCCAATTGTTGGGAAGTTGATTCGAAATCAGGAAGGCATTGGCAAGTTCCGGTCCATAGAGCGAAATGATGGTGCGCAGGAAATTCATGACATCATGCGGAGCGGCATCCCTGATATCTTCCAGTCGTTTTGCCTGATCGGGCGGTTGTGCAACGTTGAACAGGAGATCAGTGCTTTCTTTTCCCAGGTAATTATCCAAACTTGAAAAAATAGACCTCCAGGTGGTCCCGTCTATTTTAGCGAGACGTTTGTCAAGAATCTCGCGCACCTGGCGCTCGGCATCAGGATGGGATTTGAGAAACGTTTGCAGGGCTGTCACACTGACAGGCACCCAGTCGGGTAACGTTGCAGGGATAACATTATCCATGGTCCATTCTCCTCATTATGCGATACGGTTTTGTATTAATTGCCAGACACCTGCCTGCTTTGCGTGGCTGGAGGGCTTTCTCGATGTTCCATGGCAGGCATTGACTCGTTTTGGAGTTGTCGCGGTGGAGCGCTGGTGGCGGAAGCCCTAGCCGTCTCCGAAGTATATTTGTTGTGCTTGAAAATTTCGTCAATCAATTCATCAATTTTTCCAAGAATGACCCGGGCATTTTCTCTGCATTCCTTGGCAATAAGGTCAGCCGCAGTGATTGCCTCGTCCATTTCACTTAAGGCATTATCAATTGCGCTCTCGATTTCCGCAGGGCGGAAGCTGTCGGGAGATTTGGACACTTTCTCCACCTCCTCGAATGCCCTGCCTAGTGACGCATTGAAAATATCATCCTGCCCGAATTCGTCGGCCAGAGCGACCGGAACGATTTCGGTCATTTTGATCTTGCCCAGCTGGCTCTTGACTTTGTTCCAGAATTCGCGGCTGTAGATGTCCTGCCGTTTCTCTTTACCGTCGGACAATTTGGTTCGGGTTTCGCTGCATTGCACCCACTGTTCGCGCGACTTGATGTATCCGTTCACGTAGGCGTCCAACTTGCTTTGGTGTTTTCTTATCTTTTCCAGCAAATCGCGTCCCACACTGATAATGTCTACAGACGCCCCCTCACTGCGAGATTGTTGAAAGGATGTTTCATTGTCCCTGCTCTGGGATCTGGCAATTGTCTCATTCCCCCCGCTCCTTCGGCGGGCATCCGGCTGTTCCTCCGGTAGGATATCTCTCAGGAGGGGAATCAACTCCCTGGCATCCTCTTTTATCAGCAGGTGATTATATAAAGCAAGGACGGTGGGGAATAGATCTGTTTGGCAGTAGGTCAGCACTGACGAGGAATCTTGCAAATGCTTGTCTCGTTCAATGGCGAGCGCGGGGTTGTTTCCAAACTTATCCCGTTCGTCCACACTTTCCAAGCCAAAAATACTGGCTCGCAACCTTGTTACATTTTCTTTCAGTTTGTTGCGAAAATTTTCCTGACGAGTAATGTCCAGCTGAGGGGGTAAATTAAAAGTGGAAGTGACAAAGGCAGAATCGGAAGAGAAGAATGCCAGAAGCCTCTCCATTTTGCTTAAGTATTGTCTTCTCTCGTCATATTCGGGCGGCATGAGAATTTCGCTTCCACCAAATGGTCAGGGAATGGGAACACCCAGCACAAGCCCCAGGGCTTTTGCCAGCGTATATGCTTTGGTAAAAATCGCTCCGGCACGCGCCGCCTGCTCAACGAATTGACTGGCGGTATCCAGAACTTTTTGAACCGTCCAGCGCTCACCGGGAGGGGGAGGGGGTAAGGTTTTTTCGTCAAGCTGTTCCGGCGGATCTTGTTTGCTTTTTTCGACCACCTGCCTGGTCAATTTTTCCAGGGCGGGAACAATCTCAAATTCAAAATCTATCTTGGTGGTTTCGATTTTTTGGATCAGTTTATAACGCTGGTTTGCCAAGGATGGATCGTTTTTGAAAGGGTCTTCCTTTTCGAGGTTGTTCAAAGTTTCCAGGTCTGTTCGGATATTTACCAGCATCTTGCGCACATTTTTTCGTAATTCTGCTGCCCCCTCGTAGAGTTGGTTAAGTTTTTCACTCCCCAGCAACATATCCACCTGCTGAAGTGTCTTGGCGATCTCTTCGGCATCGTTTTGCGAAGATTCTAAGTAATCGCTTGCCACTCTCACCTCCTCTGTAGTGAAAAATTCAGGGCTTACGCATACAGCACATAAAACGTGTTCTACGCGGACCTTTGTGTAAGCCCTGCTTTGGGAAAAACTTACTCCCCAACTCATAACCAAAAAAAATTATAACCCACAAACCTTCGAGAATCAACAAGCATTTTGCAATCAACGAAAAACTCCCCCAAATACGCGGGTGGTATATGGGGGAGAAGATGATATGCAGAGATGAGTCACGTCAACCGTTTGCGGATTTCGGAACTGAGGAAGTCCATCGCCCAGACGACAATGACGATGGCCCAGATGGCAGTGCCAGCCTGATTCCACTTGAAATCGTTGATGCTCAGGTTGAGGTAGTAGCCGATGCCGCCGCCGCCCACAAAGCCGATGATGGTGGAGATGCGCACGTTGATGTCCCAGTGGTAAATGATGTACGAGATGAAATCGGGGACGATTTGCGGGACGACGCCGTAGCGGACGACGTGCAGAGGCGGCGCGCCGGTGGCGTTGAGCGCCTCCACCGGTCCCGCGTCAATGTTTTCCACCGCTTCGGAGAACAGTTTGCCCAGCGAGGCGATGGTCACCACCGTGAGCGCCAGAAAGCCGGGGAAGGGTCCAAAACTCAGCCAGAAGCCGAAGACGGTCGCCATCACCAGCGGGTCGTAGGAGCGCATCAGGTTGAAGAAGGAGCGGAAGAGGTAGTAAACAGCCGTTCCGAGACAGCCCTTGCGGGTGATGTTGCTGGCCGCCAGGAAACTGAGCGGCGCGGCGATGACCGTCGCCAGGGTGGTGGAGAGCAGCGCCATGAAAATGGTGACGAACATGTTGTCCATCACGTCTTTGAGCGCCTGGCTGGGCTTCAGCCCACCCACCGGGGTGAGGGTATCCACCTCGAGGCGGCTGGCAACGCCATCTACGGTGGATTGGATGGGGCGCGCCTGCACTTCGTAAGTGAAGTAGCCGTTCGCGTCGGTCTCGGTGCGGATGGCAGTCATGGTGCGGCCATCGGGTAAACGCCAGCGGATGACGACTTCGGAGTTGGGCTGCAGGTCGAAGCCTTGCAGGGTGAATGTTTCGAGCGGCGCGGCGCAGAGAACGCTGGGGACGAGACGCGGTCCCTCGGAGGGGAGCAGGCTCTCGGTCGGGGCGGAGCCGCAGGGGATGGGGAAGACGATGGAAACGGTGCGCGTTTCCACGTCGCGGGTGAACACGTCGGGCGTCAGGAAGGCGGTCAGCAGGTCTTTGCCTTTGGCCAGGTCGCGGAACAGGCGGGGAAAGTCCGCTTCGGTGACGCGGTAGGAAACGACGAAGGCGGCGATGACGAGCGCCGTCAGCAGGGTGTTGCGAGCGATGCGCGCGATGGGCATGTCACACCAGCCTTTCGCGCAGTTTGGCGCTGATGTAGTCCAGTGCGATGACGATGACGGCAATGGCGATGAAGACGGCGCTCACGCCGCGCATATTGTTGACGCGGATGAGTTCGATGAGCAAAAAGCCGATGCCGCCACCGCCCACCAAGCCGATGACGGTAGCAGAGCGGACGTTGATGTCCCAGCGGTAGATAGTGAAGGCGGTGAAGGGCGGGATGATTTGCGGGATGACGGCATAGCGGACAACCTGCAGCCAGTTGGCGCCGGTGGCACGGATGGCCTCGATGGGGCCGGGGTCTATGCCTTCGATGACTTCGGAGTAGAGTTTACCGAGCGCCGCCACCGAGTGCAGGGCGAGCGCCAGCATGCCCGCGAACGGTCCCAGCCCGACGATGACGACAAAAACGATGGCGATGATGAGCGATTCGATGGAGCGCAGGATGTTGAGCAGGGTGCGCACCACCACGTAAACGGCATAGGTGAGCGGGTTGCCGCTCATCAGGTTGCGCGCCGCCAGGAAGGAAAGCGGAACGGCGAAAACCATCGCCAGCCCGGTTGCCAGCAGCGCCATGGCAATGGTGGCCAGCGCGCCTTTCAACACCTCGCTGCCGATGAAGGAGAGTTCATAGCCGCCGGTGGGGCGGTATTGCTCGAAATAGATGCGGTGGAACTGCGGCAGGGTGGGGTCAGGGGCGGCGACCAAAGCCGTGGTGGGGACGCGAATGGTGGTTGTGATCGAGCCGTTCTCGTCGCTGGTGAGGGTGAGCATGGTGATTTCACCCTCGCCGAGCATGAGCGGATTGCCGATGGGGTTCTGCCAGAAGATGTTCATCCCGGCGTTGGGCCACATGCCGCTCACGGTAACAATGAGCGTCTCTCCCACGCCGCCGCAATCGGGGATGACCGTGGCAATGCGGCCGGCGTCTTCGCGGCGGGCGGCGGGCGGTTCGCTGGAACACGGCACCTGCACCGGCACCCACATCTGGTTCACTTCGCGGCGGGTCTGGACGAAATCGGGGCGCACCATCGGGCGCAGAATTGCCATGGCACGGTCCATGTCCGCTTTGCTGAAGTCAATCTCCACCACCTGCCAGCCGATGCCATACGCGGCAGCCAACCCGAAAAACAGCGGCAGGAGAATCGAGCGCTTCCGCCCGCCTGCCAGGCTGACGGCATCCCAAACATTCCACAGCCAGATGAGCAACGGCGAGACGTACCAGACCGGCTTGCCATACCACAGGGTGGTTGCCAGGATGAGCAGAAAGCCGAGCAGGATGCCTGCGCCGCGATAGCGTTCGCCGAGCAGGATTTGCCCCAGCCCGGGCAGCAACGCGGAGGCGATTCCGCTTCGCACGACGGGACGGCTGTTTACCGTTTCATTGGGCATGATTCCACCCTCACAGCGAGGCGGCGCGCACTTCCTGCGCCTCTTCCCCGTAGATTTCTTTGAATTTGGCGCGGTCAATCTCCCGCGCGGCGCCTTCGAACACTTTCACGCCGTCTTTCAAGGCGACGACGCGCGTGGCGTAACGATGAACCAGGTCTAAAAAGTGCAGCGAGCAGATGACGGTAATCCCCTCTTTGTTGAGTTGTTCGAGATACTGCAGGATGGAATGCGAGAGCACCGGGTCGAGGCTGGCGACCGGCTCGTCGGCGAGAATCAGTTTCGGGTCCTGCATGAGCGCACGGGCGATTCCGACGCGTTGCTGCTGTCCGCCGGAGAGGGCGTCGGCGCGGCTGCCGGCTTTGTCGGCGATTCCGACGCGTTCGAGCGCTTGGATAGCGTGCTGACGGTCTTCCTGAGACCAGATTCCCAGCAAACTCGTCCACGGGTTGACGTAGCCCAGCCGCCCGGAGAGGACATTGGTCAGCACGGTGGAGCGTTTGACGAGATTGAATTGCTGGAAGACCATGCCGATTTTGCGGCGGATACGGCGGAGATCGGCAGGCGGCGCGGCGGTGATGTCCAGGTCATCCCAGAAGATTTTGCCTTCGGTCGGCTCGATGAGTCGGTTGATGCAGCGCAGCAGGGTGGATTTACCCGAACCCGAAAGCCCGATGACCACCATAAACTCGCCGTCCTTCACATCGAAGGAAACGTTTTTGAGCGCCTGCGTACCGCTGGGATAGGTTTTGGAGAGGTTTTGGATTCGCAGCATGGATAGCCTCGTGACCCTCCCCCTGCGCCCCTCTCCCGCTGGGAGAGGGGATGGGGGAGGGGTGAAAAAAGAGGGAGGACGAACCGTCCTCCCTCTCGTTTGGGGATGGTTTACTTGAAGAGCGTGGTCGGGTCGATGCCGGAGGCTTCGAGGTAGAGACGATACTCATCGTAGAAGGTATCATCCACCACTTTGAGACCTTCGATGCTGTAACCGCCGCTCTTGAGCAGAGCGCGTCCCTCTTCGGTGCCAGCCAGGTCGAGCAGAGCCTGGGTGAGTTTCTCGCGCATATCCGCCGGAACGTTGGAGGCGAAGGACACGTTGTCGTTCGGGATGAACGGCTCGGAGACCCAAACGATGACGACTTTGTCGTTCACATCCGGGAAATCGTTGACGACGTTCGAGCGGGCGTCAATGAAGGTGGCGCCGAAATCGCAGATTTCACCCTTGGGGCTGAGATAGACGGACTTGATGACGGTGGGATGTCCCTGAACGAAAGCGCCGTTCTTGACCTTGATTCCATTCTGCGCCAGTACGCCGCTGGGAAGCACGTAGCCGGAGGACGACAGAGGATCGGTCCAGCAGGGTTTCTTGTCGGCAAACTGAGCCAGGGCGGTGGCGGCGTCGGCAGTGGATTTACCGGTGGCGGCG
The DNA here is from genome assembly GCA_013388685.1 of Chloroflexota bacterium. Lineage (GTDB taxonomy): Bacteria > Chloroflexota > Anaerolineae > Anaerolineales > Villigracilaceae > Defluviilinea. The sequence goes on from JACAET010000028.1 coordinate 11,202, forward strand.
TCATAGTAGGAGGTGAAACCAGCCGCGGCATTGGCAACATACTGGAAGCCATAGTGGTCCGAGCCAAAGCGGATGGTGGCAAGCGCCACGTCGGCATAGCCTTTGCCGTGCGCGACAACGTACTGGGTGGGCGCGAGCCAGCCGATATGCGCCTGTCCGGCGCCCATGGCTTCGATCATGGCGGCGTAGTTGGTCGGCACAACGGTTTTGATGGTGTAGCCGGTCATCTCGCTCAGTTTGGCGGCAATTGCCTCACCGCCGGTCTGCAGTTCCTGCGTGGTGGCGGAGGGAGCCAGCGCCATGATGAGAGGGTTATCGGCCGTGCCGAGTTCCGGGGCAGGGACGGCGGTCGGTTCCGGTGCCTTGGTGGGTTCTGGCGCTTTGGTCGGCGCGGGAGCAGGAGCGGCAGGCTCCTCAGTGGGTGTGGCGGCGGGACCGCAGGCAGCCAGTGCCAGCGCGAACACCGTCGTCACTGCAAACAGCAGATAGAGTGATTTCTTCATTTTTTTCTTCTCCTTTTGGAAATATTTGAACCCGTGAGAGTTCTCCCGGCGCATGATAATACAACCGATTGAACGGAATCGCAAGTGGCAACTCGCCGGACGCGACGGCGCGAGATTGATCCGGCAGTTTCAAGCGACACGAGTACCGCGCTACAGAACCGAGACACATCGCAAGCTCTCCCCGCTCGAGCCTGATTCCGTTAAAATTACCGCATGCCCACCTACGACTTTATCTGCAACGACTGTAACCAACACTTCGACGTGTTCCTGACGTTTGCCGAATACGGCAAAAAGACCGTCAAATGTACTCTGTGCGGGAGCAAAAACATCCGCCGGCGGATGACGAAGGTACGCATCGCCAAATCGGAAGAGAGCCGCATGGAAGCCATGGCAGACGACTTCAGCGGCTTCGACGGCTTGGAAGATGACCCCCGCGCCATGGGAAAGATGATGCGAAAACTCGGCAGGGAAATGGGCGAGGAACTCCCGCCCGAATTTGACGAAGTGGTGGACCGGCTGGAAAAGGGTCAAAGCCCGGAGGAGATTGAAAAAGAAGTCCCCAGCCTGAGCGAAGAAACAGGCGAGTTGTAATGCGGCGCCGCAACCAGATCGAAAAAACCGAGTCCGAAATAGACCATTGAAACGTCCCGAAGGCTTTGCAGAGCGCGATTTGGGCGGCAAACCCTTCGGGACGCCGGATGCCATAAAAAGAACCGCCCTTCCATCGAAGAGCGGTTCTTTTTCTCATTCTTCATTGCCGGCAACGACCTTCTCCAGTTGTTTGGTGGTCTCCTTGAGATTGCGGACGCGCCCAAGCATATCATGCCAGAAGGAACTGCCGGCGCTCGCCGCCAAACCGGTGATCACCGTCCCGCCGATTTGCCCCAGTGGTGTGCCAAGCGTCGCCGCTACCTGCGGGGAAAAGAACGAGCCGAGGATATCGAAGGTGTTGATTTGCAAGGCAAACGCCAGGGCGATGCCAATCAGCGCCGAAAGTGTGCGCAAAATGGTGATGCGCTGTTTGGTGCTGGCGGCATACCGTTCGCGCAGGATTGCCAGTTTGATGGCGGCTTCCTTGCGGGCGGTGTCCACCTGTTCTTCCAGCCCCATCTCCTCCAGCGCCTTGACCGCGCTTTCAGCCACCTCCTTCGCCATGCGGTTCAATTCATTCAGGTCGGTACTGGTCTTTTCGGCAACCGTCTGAATGGCAACCACCTTTGCCGCCTCGCCCGAACCTTCGGGCAGCCACTCCCGCACCGACCTTACCACATCATCCGGGTTGACCTGCTTCCGCAACCCCTTGAAAAACGAAAACGGCTCGAGAATGGTCTCCACACTGACCGACAATACCAGCAGGATTGCAAAGTATGCGCCCAACACGCCGAGAACTGCTGAAATGCTGTTGATATCGAATTGCATGGGATTCTCTCCTTTGTGAGTTTGAGGAAGGCGCTATATTGCGCTCCACGAATGTGCGGTATTCGTTCTCCGATGCCGTTTTTTTACCGGTTGTGCAAACAGCGCACTCTACGCGGTTCTTTCGCGGCTGTATCGAGTATAGAGAATATGCGGCAAAAATACAAGAGGCGGATTTTCGTTTCCAATTGACATATAATTGATTTACTCATGTTACGCAATGCCGCGAGTTTCATCCCGGATTCCAGGGCAACCGAAGAGTTGCGGTACGAACACCTTGCGTCAAATCGGTGATTCAATGGACAGCAAGCGTATGGCAAACCTGCCGCAGGATTTTCTCGAAGAGCGAAAATTCATGGTGGCGCGCCAGTTACGAGGACGAGGCATCAGTGACCGGCGCGTACTCGACGCGTTCGAAACCATCCCCAGGCATCTTTTTGTCCCCGCCGAACATCGTATTTCCGCTTATGCCGATAATCCCCTCCCCATCGGATTCAATCAGACGATCTCCCAGCCTTTCATCGTTGCCTACATGACGCAAACCCTGGAGTTGACCGGCGACGAGCGCGCGCTCGAAGTGGGAACCGGCTCCGGCTATCAGGCGGCGATTCTTTCCGCCCTTGCGGCTGAAGTGCACACAGTGGAATTGATCCCAGCCCTGGCAGAGCGCGCCGCAAGGACACTCGCCTGCCTCGGCATTTCGAACGTCTTCATTCATGTGGGAGACGGTTCGCAGGGATGGAAGGCGTCCGCACCATATGACGCCATCATTGTCAGCGCCGCAGGACCGCGTGTCCCCCCATCTCTGCTGGACCAACTGGTGGATGGCGGGCGAATGATTCTGCCTGTCGGCGAGCGTGGAGGGCAAATTCTCGAGTTATGGCGGCGGGAAGGTGAGTCATTCTCGCACGAAACCCTGCTCCCCGTGGCATTCGTGCCGCTGAGAGGCAAGGAAGGGGTGTAAAACCCGTTGACTCTTCGGTTTCGGCGGCATTTCACGTTGAGAAGAAACATCCATTCGGAATAAATGCCTTTTCACCGCCGGGAATATCGAAAAAATCTCCCGAACGGAGGAGGGCTTCAGTCTGCCGATACTTTCCGATACAACACACTCAACACCAGCGCCCCCGAAACCCCCAAAATCAAATCCACGATCGTGTCTTCCAGTCCGCGCACCATGTGAGTGCCCAGAAAGCGGTCTGCAAAGTTCTCATAGAACTCCCAGAAGACCGTCGTCGTCCCGGTGCAGGTAAAGGCAAAGACGACCTGAACGGGAAGCGGAATCTCCCCCACCCATTTCTGTGCATGGCGAATGGCAACGCGATAGAAATACGTAATCACCACCCCGCCCATGAAATGCGTGGGAACATCCAGCGGCGGAAACAAGTCATACAGGCGGGTGAACAACCCAAACACATAAAACCCAAAAACAGCCAGCGGCGCCCAGGCCGACTCTTTCAATGTTATGACAATCCAATTGAAGTATTTGTTTTGCATGGATGACCTCAGTCACAGAAATCCTGCCCATTCTATCAACAATCCCTCGATATGAGTCGCCAGTGTATAATCCCCCCGCCTTATGAAAATCCTGACCGTACTCACCTACTATCGCCCGCATACCTCGGGTCTCACCATTTATGCCGAGCGCCTGGCGCGCGCCTTTGCAAGACGCGGACATCAAGTCACCGTGATGACCACGCAGTACGACCCCTCACTCCCCCGCGAGGAAACGATGGACGGCGTCAAAGTCATTCGCATCCCTGTGGCGGCGCGCATCAGCAAAGGCGTCATCGCCCCCACCTTCGGCGTTGTCGCCACCCAACTCGTCGCACAGCACGACGTTGTCCAACTCCACCTGCCCCAGTTCGACGCGCCCGGCGTCGCCCTGCGCGGACGCCTCTTCGGCAAGCCCGCCGTCCTCACCTATCACTGCGACCTGCAACTCCCCAGCGGACTGTTCAACCGCTTCGTCAACGCCGTGGTGGACTTCCAAAATAACCTGGCGGGGATTCTGGCAAATCACATCGTGACCTACACCCGCGACTACGCCGACCACTCCCCCTACCTCTCCCGCTACGCCTCCAAACTGACCCCCATCCTGCCTCCCGTCGAACTGCCGAATCCACTCCCCGGCGCGGTAGAGGCATTTGCGCGCGAACACCACCTTTCGGAACGCAGACCGGTCATCGGCATGGCGGCGCGCTTTGCCGCAGAAAAAGGCGTGGAAGTGCTGCTCGATGCCCTGCCGTTGATTCTACAAAAATACCCAAAGGCGCAGGTTCTCTTTGCGGGGACGTATCAAAACGTGATGGGCGAACAGGCATATTACGACCGTCTCATCCCGCGCATTCGGGAATATGAAATTGCCGGTCACTGGAAATTTTTAGGCAACCTCGAGCCGGTGGAAATGGCGGCGTTCTACCCCAACCTTGATGTGCTGACCGTTCCCTCGCTCAACTCCACCGAGGCATTCGGGCTGGTGCAAATCGAAGCGATGATGAACGGCGTGCCATGTGTCCCTTCCGCGCTGCCGGGGGTGCGGCAGCCGGTGACCTTGCACGGCATGGGCAGAGTCGCCAAAATTGGAGATGCGGTCAGTTTGGCGGAATCCATCCTCGAGGTCCTGAATGAACCGCACAAATTCAAAGGCGACATCGAATCCATCAAAAAAATCTACAACCCCGATTCGATCGCGCAGGAATATGAAAAGTTATTCGAACGCCTGAAAGGAAGGTAAAGATGGAAGTGATAGGAATCAACTTTGGCTTTCTGTTCGTTCAACTCCTTTCGATTGCCCTGCTGATTGGGCTGCCCATCGTTTCGCTGATAGACCTCTCGAAGAAAAAGTTGAGCGGCGCGGCGCTGGCGCTTTGGGCGCTCCTCATCTGTGCCGTCCCCCTGCTGGGCGCGCTGGCATACTGGATCGTCAAGCCCACCCCTGAGATCAAGAATTGAATAAAGACTTTCTCTTCCTCCATCTCCGCGACCTGCCCTATTTCCGCGCCTTTTTGCGCGCAGTGGAAAGTTCGTACTATCAGGATTTGCCCCTGCCCGCGCCTGTTTATGACGTGGGCTGCGGCGACGGTCATTTCGCCTCGCTGACCTTCGACCGGAAAATTGACGTGGGACTCGACCCCTGGCGCGCGCCCATCCACGAGGCGAAGCGCTACGGCGCCTACACATTCCTTGTCCAAGCCGACGGTTCACGCGCCCCCTTTCCTGACTCGTACTTCGCAAGCGGATTCAGCAACTCGGTGCTTGAACACATCCCGCACATTGACGCAGTGCTTCAAGAGACCGCCCGCGTGCTGAAGCCCGGCGCGCCGTTCTACTTCTGTGTGCCAAACACGCGCTATCTGAGCGAGCTCTCGCTCTCGCGCCTGCTGGGCAAAGGCTACACAGAATGGTTTCGAAAGATTTCGCGCGTCCATCACGCGGACGAACCGGACGTGTGGCAGGAACGCCTGGAGCGCGCCGGCTTCGAACTGGTGCGCTGGTGGCACTACTTTTCGCCTTCCGCGATGCGCGTGTTAGAATGGGGACATTATTTCGGCGTTCCATCCGTGTTCGCGCGCATTCTCACCGGCAACTGGATCCTCTCGCGGACGAGATGGAATTTGTTTTTTACGAGGAAATTCGTAGAACGATACGCCTCGCCGGAACCTGTCGAAAACGGGACATTCACCTTCTACATCGCCCGCAAACGATAACTCAATCACCAATCACCAATTACCAGCCCCCATGTCCTTCGACGAACATTATTTTTCCTCCCACACCTACGCCAACATCACCTTTGCCAAATACAGCATGTATTGGTGGTCGAACCGATTCTATGCCATGCTGGCGCGCCGATACGGCACACGCGGCGCGCGCCTGCTGGAGGTGGGATCCGGCATGGGGCATCTCGTGGGGCAGCTCGAAGACACATTCGAAACCTACGGCATTGACATCAACCACTGGGCGGTGAAAAAATCCAAAGAGGTCGTGAACAAGTCTGTGCTGCAAACCGCCAGCGCGCAGGACTTGCCATTTACCAATCACTCATTTAACGTCGTTATCATCAAGCACATTGTGGAACACCTCCCCGACCCCCGCAAAGCCATCCTTGAGATCGGGCGCGTCATCGAACCCGGCGGCACGCTCATCCTCGCCACCCCCAACCTCGATTCCCTGCTCAAACCCTGGAAAGGCGAAAAGTGGATCGGCTACCAGGACCCGACTCACATCTCCCTCAAGCCTCCCGCCGAATGGATTTCCCACATTGAGAGCGCGGGCTTTACCATTCAACGCATCTTTGCCGACGGGTTCTGGGATGTGCCATACATCCGTTTTGTCCCGCCCTTCTTGCAAAAACTCTTCTTCGGCTCGCTTGGAGGCTTCCAGGCAATGACAGGCTTGGTCTTCCTTCCCTATCGCTGGGGAGAAAGCATCATTGTGATTGCGAGAAAACAGTAATCACTAATCAGTGATCAGTGAGTGAGCAGTGATCAGTAATGAGAAATCGGCAGTCAGTCATTGAAAAAAAAATGAACCACGAGACACAGCAACCCCAACAACAAGAACCCAGCGTACTCGATTATGTAAAGTCATTATTTCGATTCGGCGGCGAACGAATTCAATTGTCCAAAGCATCGGAGCATATTCTTCCCGCCGCGAGCGACGAACCATCAACGGTGAGCAGCCAATCGCAAGAACACCAATTACCAATTGCCAGTTACCAACCCTTTCCCTGGCGCGCTCTCCTCGCTCTCCTTCTTGCCTTGATTGGGCAAAATGCCTTCGAACCGCCCGCTACTGCATCTCCTCTGGGCGTTGCCTTCTACCTCGCGGCGTTTGCCATGCTCGGCTGGGCGATCTATCGCGGCGAATGGAACCTTCCATCCCCCCTGCGACCCTCTCCCAGTGGGAAAAAGGATAGGGGTGAGGGAGAGGGGAATGACCCGCTCACCTACCGGCGGCTCCCTCTGCTCATCAGCATCCCATTGGCGTTTTGGGCGTTTACGCTCTTCCAGGACAACCTGTTCACAATCACCAACACCAGTATCTGGCTGCTTGCTGTCGTTTCTTTTGTATTCGCCTTTTGGATCAAAAAGCCAGACCAGAGCGCCGCATCCAGTTCCATCCGCTTCAATTTCTGGACTCTCCTCCTCATCGCCGCCACCGCGTTCGTGTTCTTCTTCCGCTTCTACCAGACTTCCACCGTGCCACCCGAACCGTTCAGCGACCACGCCGAAAAAATCCTCGACGTGTACGACGTCTCGCAGGGACAAACCCGCATTTTCTTTTCCCGCAACACCGGGCGCGAAGCCTTCCAGATGTACTGGACGCTCCTCGTCGCCAAACTTTTCGGCACCGGTCTCTCTTTTCTCAGCCTCAAACTCGGCACCGCCCTGCTCGGCTTTTTGACGCTGCCCTTCGTCTACCTGCTCGGCAAAGAAATTGGCGGACCGCGCGTGGGACTCTTTGCCTTCTTCCTGACGGGCATCGGCTACTGGCCCAACGTCATCAGCCGCGTGGGACTGCGCTTTCCGCTCTATCCCCTCTTCGCCGCGCCCACGCTCTTTTTCTTAATCCGCGGCTTGCGGACGCGGAACCGAAACGACTTCCTCCTCTCTGGCATTTTCCTCGGGCTGGGCTTGCACGGCTACAGCCCCATGCGGATCGTGCCCTTCGTCATCGTTGCGGCGTTCGTCATCTATTGGCTTCATGCTCAATCCAAAGGCGCCCGCAAAGACCTGCCCCTCTGGCTGACCATGCTTGCGCTCACCTCCCTGTTCGTCTTCCTGCCCCTCCTGCGCTATTGGGTTGACCACCCGGCGGAGTTCGGCTTTCGCGCCTTTTCGCGCTTGAGCGGAACCGAGCAGGCGCTGCCGGGTCCCGCGTATGAAATTTTCCTCTCGAACTTTTGGAACGCCCTGCGCATGTTCAACCTCGACGACGGCGAAATCTGGGTGCACTCCGTCACCCACCGCCCCGCCCTGGACGTGGTCTCTGCGGCGTTGTTCGCGGTAGGCGTTGTGCTGGTCCTCGTGCGCTACATTCGTAACCGTCACTGGCTGGATTTGTTCCTGCTGGTCTCCATTCCGATGCTGCAACTGCCGTCGTCGCTTTCGCTGGCGTTTCCCGCCGAAAACCCGGCGCTCAACCGCGCCGGCGCAGCGTACATCCCGACGTTCATTGTCGGGGCGATGGCGCTCGATGGTCTGGTAACAGGTTTCGGGGCGGAAAAGAAGCGGGCAGTCTTCGCCTGGAGCGTGGCAGGACTCCTGCTGGCAGTCTCCGTCTATCAAAACTACGATCTGGTCTTCCATCAATATTACAGCGCCTTTCGTCAGGGTTCATGGAATACCTCCGACATGGGACAGGTCATCAAAGAGTTCGAAAAAAACTACGGGCGCACCGATACAATCTGGATCGTGCCATACCCGCACTGGGTGGACACGCGCCTGCCGGCCGTCTGGGCGGGCATTCCCAACCGCGACATGGCGATGTGGCGGGAAAACCTGCCCTCCACGCTCGAAGTGAGCGGACCCAAACTTTTCATGGTGCGGGCAAACGTGGAAGCGCCGGAGTTCAACGACACGGACACTTTGAACCTGTTGAAAACGCTCTACCCTGCCGGGCAATTGCGCCTGTTCGACTCGGACGTGCCCGGTCACGACTTTTGGATTTATTTGGTGCTGCAACAATGATGCCGTTGCGATCTGCAGGAAGCATCCCCCTGCCGTAGTTGGAGATTGCTTCCCGCCGCTCGCAATGACAGGAAACCTTATGACTCGCGAAAAACATTCCTGGCTTTACGACCTTCTCTTCCTGCTGGTTTTTCTGCTGGCGGGGTATTTACGCCTGACCGGCGTCAACTGGGGCGAGGGACAGCATCAGCACCCGGACGAGAACTTCCTGACCGGCGTGCTGGGCAGTCTGCGCGCGCAAGTCTGCGCCGACGCATCCACCCCCGCCGACGCCTGCCCCCCCGACCAGAAACGCTGGCTTACCCTCGGCGAATACTTCGACAGCCGCACCTCTCCCCTCAACCCTTACAACCGCGGCTACAACTTCTTCGTCTACGGCAACCTGCCAATGACCATCGTCCGCCTCGCGGTAGACGCCACCGGGCAGCTCGATGTCAAAACGCTGGGGCGTCAATTCTCCGCGCTGGCAGACCTGTTCACCCTCTTCTTCCTCTACCTGCTCGTCTCGCGCATGTACGGACGGCGGGTGGCGCTTCTCGCCTCGCTCTTCTCGGCGCTGACCGTGATGCAGATTCAACAATCTCACTTCTTCACCACCGACCTGTTCGTCAACGCCTTTGCCTTCCTCGCCATCTACTTTGTGGTGCAGATTCTGGATGCCCCTGCTTTCAATGACCCATCACCACTTACCCATCATTTCACCCACCCCCTTTTCCTCCACAGTCTCGGCTTTGGCTTCGCCTTCGGCATGGCAATGGCGTCTAAGGTCAACATTTATCCGCTGGCGTTTCTGCTCCCCGGCGCATTTGCAATCCGCTATCTGACTGTGGACCGCGGACGGTTGACCGGAAGTCCGCCACTTACCAATTACTACTTCCTGATTACCGCCTGCCTCCTCGCCGGCGGACTTGCCGCCCTCCTCTCCTTCCGCATCTTCCAACCCTATGCCTTCGACGGCATCCTCCCCAACGAACAGTGGATCGCCAACATCCAGGAACAGCGCATCCAGGCAAAAGGCGACGCCGACCTGCCCTGGAACCTGCAATGGGCGCGGCGTTCTCACTTATATTCCTTTGAAAATTTGACCATTTGGGGGTTGGGTCTTCCCCTTGGCATCCTTGCCTGGAGCGGATTTCTCTACATGGGCTGGCGCATCCTCAAAGGCGAATGGCGGCACGCTCTGCTCTGGGGCTGGACCGCCGCCTACTTCCTCTGGCAGTCCCTCCAATTCAACCCCACCATGCGCTATCAGCTGCCCATCTACCCGCTCCTCGCCATGATGGCAGCATGGTTCGTCTTCGAACAATTACCACTTACCAATTACAGGCTCCTCAAGCCTGCCAACATCCTTCGCGGCATCCTCGCTGTTCTCGTCGTTGTCCTCACCGCCGCCTGGGCGTTCGCCTTCCACAACATCTACCTGCGCGACGAACCGCGCATCGCCGCCTCGCGCTGGATCTTCCAAAACGTCCCCGGTCCCATCAACATTGGCTATCAAACGGCAAACGGAAACTACAACCAGCCCCTGCCCTTCCCCAGTGGCGGATTCATTCAAGCCGGCGCACCCTACGAAACGACCTTCATCGCCAACACCGACGGACTGATTCAATCCATCACACTCGGATACGCCGCGAACACCTCCGCCTCCCTCTCCACCCTCAGCCTGCTCCTGTCCGAACAGCCGAATCCCACCCCCGAACAGACTCTCGCCACCGCCGCCACCCTCACAGCCGACCTCTCCCCCCGCACAGACCCGCGCGGACAACCGCTCACCCTCACCTTTGACAAACCCATCCCCGCCTCCCGAGGGCAGCAATACTTCCTGCGCTTCGAACTCGACGCCGGCAGACTGCTCATCAACGGCTCCGCCATCGCCAACGAAACCGACTACGACTACGGGCTCCCCTTCCGCATAGACGGCTACGACGCCTTCGGCGGCATCTACCGCGGCGACCTCAACCTGCAAGTCTACTGGGACGACAACGAAGACAAACTCAACCGCTTCGTGAACACCCTCGCCGAAGCCGATTACCTCTTCATCCCCACCAACCATCAATACGCTCAAATCACCCGCCTGCCTGAACGCTACCCTCTCACCACCCTCTACTACCGCGAACTGATGGGCTGCCCCATCAACGCCGACATCATCAAATGCTATTACGAGGCACAACCGGGAGATTACCAGGGCAGGCTCGGCTTCGATCTTGTCGCCGTCTTCGAGACCTTCCCCAAACTCGACCTCCCCCTCCTTGGCGAAATCCAAATCAACGACCAGTATGCCGAAGAAGCCTTCACCTTCTACGACCACCCCAAAGTCTTCATCTTCAAAAAGAACGCAGACTTCGACCCCGAACAGGTGCGCGCCGCGCTCAACACCGTTGACCTGAGCAAAGTCGTCCGCCTCACGCCGCGCCAGTTCGACGACTTCTCCACCCTGCTTCTCCCGGCGGAGCGGCTCGCCACCCAACGCGCCGGCGGAACATGGTCACAACTGTTCGACTACGACTGGCTCCAGAACAAATATCCCGTCATTGGCTTGCTCATCTGGTATCTCTTCATCCTCGTTCTGGGGCTGGCGGCATACCCGATCATCCGCATCGCCATGCCCGGCCTTGCAGACAAAGGCTACCCCCTCAGCCGTGCGCTGGGATTACTCCTCCTCGCCTACCTCTCCTGGCTGGCTGGCTCGCTCGGCATCCCCTACACCCGCACGACCATCGCCGTTGCCTTCGGAGCGCTCCTCCTCACAGGCGCAGCGCTCGGCTGGCATCAACGCGCCGAACTGCGCGAAGAATGGCAGACCAAACGAAAATACTTCCTGACAATCGAAAGCCTCTTCCTCGCCTTCTTCCTCATTGACCTGCTCATCCGCCTCGGCAACCCCGACATGTGGCATCCCTTCAAAGGCGGCGAGCGCCCCATGGACTTTTCCTACTTCAACGCCGTCATCAAAAGCGCCTCCTTCCCGCCCTACGACCCGTGGTTTGCCGGCGGCTACATCAACTACTACTACTACGGCTTCGTCATCGCCGGCACGCCCGTCAAACTGCTAGGCATTGTTCCCTCCATCGCCTACAACTTCATCCTGCCCACACTCTTCGCCATCGTCGGCATCTCTGCATTTTCCATCGGCTGGAATCTCCTCTCGAGTCCCCTCTCCCGCTGGGAGAGGGCGGAGGGAGAGGGCGAATCTTCATCTTTCATCCTTCATCCTTCATCCTTGATAAGCGGTCTTTCCGCCTCCGCCCTCGCCATCCTGCTTGGCAACCTCGGCACACTTCAACTCCTCTACCAGAAGATGCAGCAACTCGGCGCGGCGGGCATGTTCGACTGGAACGCACCCTTCTTCCAGCGCCTGACGTGGGCAATTCAGGGATTCCTCATGACCCTCAAAGGCATCCCGCTTCCCATCGGACCCGGAGACTGGTACTGGAACCCGAGCCGAGTCGTCCCCCCCGGCCCGGACAACTCCATCACCGAGTTCCCACTCTTCACCTTCCTCTACAGCGACCTGCACGCGCACATGCTCGTCATGCCCATCGCCTTGCTGGCGCTCAGTTGGGCGCTGTCGGTGGTGGCGGCACGCGCGAGGTGGAAGAATCAGGCTTCCCCTGAGTTCGATCGAAGGGCGTCGGCGGGGCTGGGAATCGTCATCGGTGCGCTGATTGCCGGCGCGGCGTATCCCACCAATCTATCCGACTCATACACCTATCTGCTCATCTGCATCATCGCCCTGGGCTACTCCATCCTGCGCTATTCCGAAACGGCGAACCTCTACAAGCGCATCGGGCTGGCAGCGGGAGCGGCGGCGGCGTTCTACCTGCTCGCGCGCCTCCTCTACGAACCGTACCGCATCTGGTACAGCCAGGCATACAGCGCCCTCGAACCCTGGCGCGGACCTTTCACGCCGTTCGCCTCCTACCTGACGATGTGGGGCGTGTTCCTGTTCATTGCCGCGGTATGGATGGCGTGGGAAACCCGCGAGTGGATGCGCCTGACGCCGCTCTCTGCTCTGCAAAAACTCAAACCCTATCAACTGCTCATCGAAGGCGCGCTGGTGACGCTGGTTATCCTCATGCTTGCGCTTCAATTTCACGGCACCAGCGTCGGCTGGATCGCCGTGCCGCTGGCGGCATGGGCAGGCGTGTTATTGCTGAACCCGCACCTGAGCGACGAGAAGCGCTTCGTCCTGTTCCTGATCGGAACGGCGTTGTTCATCACGATCCTTGTCGAAGTGGTGGTGGTGCGCGGCGACATCGGGCGGCAGAACACCATCTTCAAGTTCTACCTGCAAGCCTGGTTCATGCTTGCCGCCGCCTGCGGCGCCGCCCTGGCATGGACTTTGCCGGCTGTCGTTCAATGGCTGCCCGGCTGGCGCGCCTTTTGGCAGGGCATGATGATTTTCCTCGTCTCCGGGGCGCTGCTGTTCACCATTACCGGCACCTCTGGCAAAATCCGCGACCGCTGGATTCGCGAAGCCCCGCACACGCTCGACGCCATGATCTTCATGGAATATGCACAATATGATACTTACGGTCAACGCCTGAATTTAAGCGAAGATTACCGCGCCATCCGCTGGATGCAGGATAATGTTCAAGGGAGTCCTGTCATCGTGGAAACTGCTCCCGCAGGCAGGCAATACGAATGGCATTCCCGCTTCACGATTTATACCGGCCTGCCCGGTGTGATCGGTTGGCAATGGCATCAACAGCAACAACGAGTCCTGCTCTCACAACAAGTCATTGACCGAGGCGTGGAAGTGAATGATTTCTACAACAGCCTGACCGCCGAATCCGCGCGCAATTTCCTCAAAAATTACGGCGTGAGGTATATCATCGTCGGGCAACTCGAGCGCGCCGCCTACACCCCCGAAGGCATCGCCAAGTTCGAGCAATTCGAAGGCACGCTCTGGCGCGCCGTATACCGCGACAGGCAGACGGTCATCTACGAGGTACTGCCATGATCTTCCACATCACCTCCCGCAAAGATTGGGAAGCCGCGCAGGCAAAAGGCGCATACACCGCCGAAAGCCTGCAAACCGAAGGCTTCATCCACTGCTCCAATCTGCCTCAAGTGTTGCCGGTTGCCGAAAAATTCTACAAGGGACAGTCTGACCTCGTCCTGCTCATGATCGAACCCTCGCTTCTCACCTCGACTGTGAAATGGGAGCCGCCCTCTGGCGGGACTCCACCCCCCGGCGTCCCCGCTCACGACCTCTTCCCGCACATCTACGGTCCCATCAACCTGGCAGCAGTCGTGAACGTCTTCGATTTTGTCTTCGACTCCACAGGCTCCTTCACCCTCCCCAACATCTAATCACCAATTACCAATCTCCCAATGCCCTCCTTCCTCTCCTGGTACCTCCTCATCACCCTCCTCGGCTGGATCACTGTCCCGCTGGCATACCGCCTTTTCCCCGCGCTGCCCGACCGCGGCTACACCCTTTCACGCGCCTTTGGCTTGCTGGTTTGGGGATATGCTTTCTGGCTGTTTGCCAGTCTCGGAATTGCTCAAAACGACCTGGGCGGACTGTTGCTCAGCCTGACGGTACTGGCAGGCCTGAGCGCGTGGGCATTCATGACCGCAGACCGTGAATCGAAGACCGGGTCCGAAACCGTTCACGGTCAGCCGTCCACGGTCAAATGGCTGAAAGAAAACACCAGACTTATCATCGCAACCGAACTCCTCTTCCTCATCGCCTTCGGCTTCATGGCATTCGTCCGCGCCAACAATCCGGAAATCACCACAGCGGGCGGCGAAAAATGGATGGAGGTCGCGTTCATCAATGCCATCCTGCGCTCGCCCGTCTTCCCGCCGCACGACCCGTGGCTGTCGGGGTATGCCATCTCGTATTATCACTTTGGTTACATCATGACCGCCATGCTGGCGAAGTTCACGTCCACCCCGGCGCCGGTCGCGCACAACCTCATGCTGGGGCTCATCTTCGGTCTCGCCGCTCTCGGCGCGTATGGAATCCTCTATAACCTGTTACAAACCGTAGACCGTGGCCCCAAGACCGGGGAAGATAGCCGCCCACCGTCCGCCGTTCTCGGTCCATCCCTTCTTGCTCCTCTTTTCCTGCTTATCGTCTCCAACCTCGAAGGTTTTCTGCGTTCCCTGCACCACGCCGGTCTCTTCTGGCGCTTCCATGCGGACGGCACTGCCGCCTCGAGTTTCTGGACCTGGCTGGACATTCCCGAACTCAGGGACGCGCCCGTCCAACCCCTGACGTGGATTCCGGACAAGTTCTTTTGGTGGTGGCGCGCCTCGCGCGTCGTGCAGGATTATGAATTGAACGGCACCTGGCACGAGGTGATAAACGAATTCCCGTTTTTCTCTTATCTGTTGGGCGATTTGCATCCGCACGTGCTGGCGATGCCGTTCATGCTGTTGGCAATCGTCCTCGCGTTGAACATCTTCCTGGGCGGCTGGCGTGGACGAATCGACCTGTATTTCGGCAAGTTACAACTCAACCCGGCGGGCTTCTTCGTCAGCGCGCTGGCGCTGGGGGGGCTGGCATTCCTCAATACGTGGGACATCCTGCCCGGCGCGGCATTGATCGTTTTCGGGTACGCGCTGGCTCGGGTTCGGGAATCAGGCTGGGGCTGGGAAAGACTCGAAGATCTCCTGGTGTTCGGCATCCCGCTGATGGTGGCAGCCTATGTGATGTACCTGCCGTTCTTCGTCGGTTTTGATTCACAGGCGGGGGGCGTTGTGCCGAGTTTCATGTTCCCGACGCGCGGCGCGCATCTGTGGGTGATGTGGGGTACGCTCTTCATCCCGCTCTTTGCCTATCTGCTGTATCTGTGGCGGAGGCGTGCGCCTGCAAACTGGCGCGCGGGGATCGGTTCGGCGTTTGGACTTGTGCTAACCCTGCTGGGGACGATGTTCGCTGTCGGGTTCCTGGCATGGAAACTGCAACCCGAGCTGGTCAATGCCATTCTGGCGGCACAGGGACGCGATGTCGCAACCTTCATCGCCGATAGTTTCGCGCGCCGCCTCAACCACATCGGAAGCCTGCTCACCCTGCTTGGACTTTTGATTCCCGCCCTGGCATTTTTATTCTCCAACAATCGCTCTGCCGGCGACGAACGTCCTGTCACCCTTCATCCTTCCTCCTTCATCCTTTTACTGATTGCCCTCGGCGCGCTGCTCATCCTCGGTCCCGATTTCTTCTACCTGCGCGATAATTTCGGCTACCGGATCAACACGGTTTTCAAGTTCTACTATCAAGCCTGGCAGTTGCTGTCCATTGCGGCAGCGTTCGGCGCGGCGGTGATGTTCGCCGAACTGCGCGGCGCAGGGGCGAAGGCGTATAGGGTGATATTCACCGTTGTCCTCGCGATGGGGCTTGCCTATCCCGCGTTCTCCCTTCCGACAAAGACGAACGACTTCCAGCGCGAGAATCCCGATCAACGCACGCTCGACGGTTCGGCGTATCTGGCTCTCTACATGCCCGACGATTATCGAGCCATCCAGTTCATGCGCGAACTCGAACCCGGCGTGGTGGCGGAGGCGGTCGGCGGGCAATACAGCGAATACGCCCGCATCTCGACCTTCACCGGCATGCCAACCGTGTTGGGCTGGCCCGGTCATGAGGGGCAATGGCGAAATATCGCCCTGCTGGGAACGCGAGAAACCGATGTGGAACACCTCTATTCCACCCCCTCCTGGAACGAAGCGCGCCGCATTATTGACCAATACCATATCCGCTACATTGTGGTCGGCGGGCTGGAGCGCAACAAATACCGCGTCAACGAAGAGAAGTTCAACAACTTCCTCAAACCCGTCTTCCAGCAGGGAAACGTCACCCTTTACGAAGTCCCATGATTTACAGGTAAAATAACCCCATGACCTCCCCCCGACTCAAATACGAAGGCTGGCTCTATGGGCTGGCTTTTCTTATTGCCCTCGGCTTGCGCCTCATCCAGCTGGGAGCCAGCCCCCTCACCGACAGCGAAGCGCAACTTGCCCTGCAGGCGCTCCACCTCGCGCAGGGACAGCGCCCCCTCCTTGCCCCCCAACCCGCTTACATACTTTTCACCAGCCTGCTCTTTTTCATCACCGAAGCGACAAACTTCACAGCCCGCCTCCTCCCCGCCCTGACCGGCAGCGCCCTCATCTTTGCCCCCTGCCTCTTCCGTGACCGCCTCAAACCGCACCCGGCGCTCATCCTTGCCTTCCTGCTTGCCTTCGACCCCGCCCTCACTGCCCTCTCCCGACAGGCAAACGGAACCATCCTCGCCCTGACCTTTCTTCTCTTCGCCTGGGGAATGGGACACAATGGACGCGCCATCCCCGCCGGCATCTTCGCCGCCCTTGCGCTTCTCTCTGGACCTTCAGCCTGGTCCGGCCTTCTGATACTCGGACTCACCTTCCTCTTTTTCCGCCCGGCGAACCCCTCCGCACCAATTACCAATGACGAATTAAGAATTACGGGTTTCTCCCTCCTCTCCACCTTGCTGCTTGCCGGCACCCTCTTCTTCACCGCCCCCAACGGATTGAGCGCCTTCTTCGCATCACTGCCCGCCTACCTGCAAGGCTGGGTTGCCCCTTCCGCCTTCACGCCAGCCCGTGTGCTCTTCGACTTCCTTGCCTACGAACCGCTGGGAGTTTTTCTGACAATTTTCGCCCTCCTGCGCGGATTCCGCCTCGGCAGTCCGCGTGTGAGACGCTTGAGCATCTGGCTGGCGCTCTCCCTTTTGCTTGCTGTCTTCTACCGCCAGCCGGGCGAACTGGTTTGGACGGTCATCCCCCTGCTCATCCTTGCCGCGCAGGAACTCTCCCGCGCCTTCGACATGTTCCCCGAAGAACGAACCGAAATCAGCGTGGTGAGCGGCGCCCTTCTCATTCTGCTCATCTACATCGGGTTCAACATTGCCAGCATTGGGCTTAACCCCTACGAACACCTCACCCCCACCACCCTTTTGCTCTTCAACCGGGTAGTGACCCTGCCGTTCGGACCGCGTTATGTGATTTTATTCGGCGCGTTGTTGATTTTAGTCGTCAGCGTCATACTAGTTGCCCTCGGCTGGTCTCCGCGCACGGCGCGACTCGGAGTCACGTGGTCGTTCTCGCTGTTCCTCGGCGTCTATGCTCTTGCCGCCGCCTGGGGCACAAGCGGCATGCGCCTTCCCAATGGCGTGGAACTGTGGTCGGCAGACCAGCCGCCTATTCACGTTGACCTGCTCGTCGCCTCCGTTCAACAGGCGTCCCTCCTCAGCACGGGACACATCACAACCCAGCCCGTGACGGTGTGGGGCATCCGATCGCCCGCCCTCGAATGGGCACTGCGCGACCGCGAAGTAAAAATCGTCACCGCCCTTGACCCGCTGAACCCGCCGCCGCTCCTCATCACTCCGCTGATGAACGACCCGGGGTTGCCCTCTGCCTATCGCGGGCAGGATTTTACCTGGCGGCAGCCTCCCGTCTGGGAAGCAATCCAGCCGTCCGACTGGTTCGGCTGGCTGGTCTATCGCCAATTGCCGCGCGAAATCGAGACCATCATCCTCTGGGTACGCGACGACCTGTTCCCCGACGCGCGCCAGAACGGACAACTATAACCAATGACCCGCAAGAGCTCTCCCTCCATCATCGCCATTGACGGACCCGCCGCCTCGGGCAAATCCACCATTGGGCTCAAACTCGCCGAGGCGCTCGGCTACCTGTTCTTCGACACGGGCGTCATGTACCGCGCGGTGACATGGATCGCGCTGGATCACGATATTGACGTGCGCGACGAAGCGAAGGTCACGGCTTTGGCGGAGGAAACGCCCATTGACGTGACGCCCGCCTCTAAGTCGGATGGACGCGCCTGCGATGTCCTGGTGGCAGGCAAAGACATCACCTGGGAGACGCGTCTGCCCATCGTGGATGCGAACGTCTCGATCGTTTCCGCCTACCCCGGCGTGCGCGCGGCGCTGAGCAAACAGCAGAGACGCATCGGTCAGCGCGGGCGGGTGGTAATGGTGGGACGCGATATCGGCACGGTCGTCCTGCCCGAGGCGGATTTGAAGATTTATCTCGACGCCTCGCCCGAAGAACGCGCCCGCCGGCGCCATGCCGAGATGACCGCGCGCGGCGCAAACGTGAAGTACGAAGACATCCTGGCAAAGGTCATCGAACGTGACCGCATCGACTCGACCCGCGATGTGGCTCCGCTCAGGGCGGCGGTGGATGCGGTGATCATCGATTCGGATAAAATGAGCGTGAACGAGGTCTTCGAAAAGGCGCTGGCATTGTGCAAATGAGCGGCGGGTATCGTGTTCCGTTGAAGTTTCGTTTGAGCCGCCCATTCCTGCGGGCGGTCTTTCGGGGGATCTTTCATCTTCTGGCGCAAGTGAAAATTACCGGCACAGAAAACGTCCCGCTGAGCAAGCCCTACGTGGCGGCGATGAATCACGTTTCAATCTACGACCCGCCCTTTGCGGCGGCATTCTGGAGCGAGCCGCTGGAAATCATCGGCGCGGCAGACGTGTTCGACAAGCCCGTTCAGGGACAGTTGTTGCGGGCGTACGGCGTCATCCCCGTCCATCGCGGCGAGTATGACCGCGCCCTGTTCCAGCGCATCATCGCTGTCCTCGCAGCCGGATACCCGTTGTTGATGGCCCCCGAAGGAGGGCGTTCCCACGTCCCAGCCATGCGGCGCGCCCTGCCCGGCATTGCCTACATCGTCGAGCAGACCAAAGCGCCGGTGGTGCCGGCGGCAATGGTAGGCACAACCGAAGATTTCTGGCAGCGCGCCCGGCGCGGCGAGCGCCCCTCGCTCGAGCTACGTATCGGCAAGCCCATCACGCTCCCCGAAATCACTGCCAGAGGCAAGGAGAAACATGCGGCGCGTCAGGCGAACGCCGATCTGGTGATGAGGCATCTTGCCGGCCTTTTACCCGAGGAATACCGCGGCGTCTATGCAGACTCAGCCATCTTCCCCACCTAAACCCGTCACCGATTGGTGGCGCCCCGACTTGGTCTTTCTGCCCCGCCTCACCCTGCCCCGACGGGTATTCCGCCTCCTTGCGCGCGGGCTGGCAAAACTGCTCGTCTTCCTCTTCCTCAAACCCGTCATCCGCGGCAGGGAAAACTTTCCCCGGCATGGACCGGCGCTTGTCGTCATCAACCACCTCGGCGATGCAGACGCCGTCCTGCTTGCCGCCTCGGTTCCGGCTCTGTTGGACGGAATGGGAAAAATCGAATTGAGCGCACACTGGCTGGTGGGACCGCTCTTCCGCGCCTACGGAGTCATCTGGGTGCATCGCGGCAAAGCGGACCGTAAGGCTGTGCGCGCCGCTCTCGACGGTTTATCGCAGGGACGCTTCATCGCCCTCGCCCCGGAGGGACGCCACTCCCTGATTCACGGCTTGGAAGAGGGGACGGAAGGCGCGGCGTTCCTGGCGCTCAAATCGAGCGCGCCCATCGTCCCTGTAGGGATGACCGGAACCGAAAACGACAACGTCTATGGTCACATGCGGAAGTTGAAACGCGCGCCCGTCACCCTCACCATAGGCAAGCCGTTTTACCTGAAAGACCAGGGCAATCACCACCAGACACTGCAGGAAGGCACCCAACGCATTATGCAATCATTGGCGGAACTGCTGCCTCCACCCTACCGCGGACAATACCGATAAAATGCGCAACAGCATTCGCTTGCGCCAGTTTTGCATGCCGCGCTACAGAGAGGTCGTACTCCAATCGGTTCGGGATCAGTGAAACAAACGTCCCGAAGATTTGCCCGGAGAGTATCGAAAGGTCGGTTTTTCCGCTACCATGAGAATCTTCTGGACGTTCCAATGGTCTATCCCGAATTCGGGTTAATTTAGGGCTATAATCTTTTCTATGCGTCTTATCACCTCACTGCTCACCAGCCTGCCGTATTTCAATCCCATCCCACTGGCGGGCGGGCTGGTATGGCTGGGGTTTGCAGGTTTGCTGGGGCTGGCGCTCTACAACTGGCGGGGCTACCAAACGACATGGAATCGCCGCAACACAGGCATCTTTCTCGCTTTGCTTGTTGCCTCGATCCCTGCTTCCCTTTTTTTGGGACTCAAGTTTTTCGCATCCCCCTTGCCCGGTCTGCCCGCCGAACCGCCCGGTTCCACGCTGATGCTCCTTTCCGCCCTCCCCTGGACCCTCGCAGGCGGCTGGTTCGGATCGCTTGCCGCCGCGGCGCTCGGCATCTTCAGCGGTCTGCTTCGTGGATTTTGGGATACCCACAGCGTCTTCACCGTTCTCGAACTCGGCCTGACGGCTGGGCTGTTTGCAGTCTTCGTACGTCAGAAATACCGCACCCCCTTCTTCCGTCTCCTGCGCCAACCGGTTGCCGCCGCGCTCAGCCTCATACCTCTCCACGTACTCGTTTTCATTTTGAGCGCCCTCTTTGCCGCCCCCGCCGCATCGGTGACCGAACGGCTGGACTATGCCATCAGCAACGCCGGCATGGTCGCTCTGGCATTCGGCGGTGAGATGCTCCTTGCCGGACTCACGGCGCAAATTGCGGCGGCGGCGTTTCCCGCCCGCTGGGGGGAGATCGGCTCGCTTCAACCCTCCCCCGCCGAACGAAGCATCGAAACGCGCTTCCTCTCCGGCGCCGGAACGGTCATCCTCATTTTGCTGGTCACCCTTCTGCTCGGCGACTGGTTCCTCGCCGGGCGCGCCGCGCGCGACCTGCTGGAAAAACGCCTCGCCAGCGTGGCGCAGGTGGGCTCCCAGAGTGTGCCGCTGTTCCTCGAAGCGGGACAGAATCTCGTGAGTCAGATCGCCTCCGATCCGCGCTTGAGCGAAGACGCAGGCGGACTCTCTGACCTGCTGGGCGAACGGATGCGCTCCATCCCGTATTTCAATCAACTGATTTTGTTCGACGCCGCGTCGAATGCCGTCATTGCCAGTTATCCCCCTGAGTTTTCCCCTCAACCGACGGCACCGGAGCAAACGGGCACAACCATTGCATTACAGGGCGTGCCCTATCAGATGTACTCGATTCCGCCTGGCGAAAGCGGTCACGCGCGCATCGCCTTCCTGGCCGTCCTACCGGGCGGAGGACGCGTCCTCATCGCCCGCACCGACCTGCAAACCAACCCCTACATGCGTTCGCTGGCAGATAGCCTGAACAGCCTGCAAGACCTGAACGGCAGCGGCATGCTCGTGGACGAACAAGGCATAATCCTCTACCACTCGCAAGCCTCGCAAGTGATGACCTCCTACACCGGCGGACGCCCCACCCAACCCGGCTTTTACCAGGAAACCGCGCCCAACGGCACCCGCCAACTGGTCTATCACCAGCCAATTTCCGGCGCCCCCTGGTCCATTGCACTGACCGTCCCTGCGCAGGAGACCCAGAAAATCGCCATTGACATTGCCCTGCCCATCTCAGTCATGATCATCCTGCTCGGCTTGTTCGCCCTCGTCACCCTGCGGCTGAGCCTGCGGACGGTGACCGGTTCCCTGCAAAGCCTCGCCGCCGAGGCAAAACACATTGCCGCCGGCAAACTTGACCGCCCGCTCCAAACCGAGGGGGCGGACGAAGTCGGCGAACTGCGCCGCGCCTTCGAGCAGATGCGCGTCAGCCTGCAGGGACGCCTTGATGAACTCAACCGCCTGCTGGTGGCGGGGCAGGGCGTCGCCTCCACCCTGCAACTGGACGAAGCCCTCGGAGCCGTCCTCAAAGCAGTGGTTGAGAGCGGCGCCAGCGCGGCGCGTATTGTGCTGGTGCGCGAAATGATGCCCGGCCTCGTGGAAATTCCCATCCGCTACGCCAGCGGACCGGAGAAGGACCTCTATGCCCACCTCGACCAGCAGATTCTCGACCTCACCGAACGGCAGGAGCGGCTCGTCATGGCGGTTCTCTCGCGGACCCGCGGCTTGGACCTCGACCCCAGCCTGCCCCACCCCGAATCCCTCTCTGCCATCGCCCTGCGGCATGAAAACCGCTACTTTGGCGTGTTATGGGCGGCATATAAAAAGCAGAAAATCTTCAACGAAGCCGACCTGCGCTTCCTCACCACACTGGCATCGCAGGCGGCGCTGGCGGTTGCCAATATCCGTCTCTTTCTGGCGGTGGATGCCAGCCGGCGTCAATTGGAAACCATCCTCAATTCCACGCCCGACCCGGTACTGGTCACCGACGCCTCGAACCGCCTCATCCTGGCGAACCCGGCGGCAAGCCAGCTCTTCAACCTGATCATCCGCCGCGGCGAACGCCAGGACCTGCAGCGCGTCACCCAAATCAAACCACTCTACGACCTCCTGCAGGAGGCATCCGACGAAAAACGCACCGCTGAAATCAAAATGCCCGACGGGAAAATCTTCCTCGCCACCGCCTCCGCCATGACCGCCGAAGGGCGCACCGTCGGGCGCGTGTGCATTCTGCGCGATATCTCTCAACTCAAAGAGATTGATACGCTCAAATCCGAATTCGTCTCCACCGTGAGCCACGACCTGCGCTCGCCCCTCACCCTGATGCGCGGCTATGCCACCATGCTCGAAATGGCGGGCGAACTGAACGAACAACAGAAGAGTTACGCCAGAATGATTGTTCAAGGGGTCGAAAATATGGCAAAACTCGTCAACAACCTGCTCGACCTCGGCCGCATTGATTTCGGCGTCGGCTTGCAAGTGGAAAGCATCCCCGTGCTAGACATCATCGAACGCGTCACTGGCGGTCTGCAAATGGCGACGCGCAGCAAGAACATCGCGCTCTCGGTTGAAATCCCGCGTGATATGCCGCACGCCGTGGAAGCCGACCAGGCATTATTGCATCAGGCGGTCTATAACCTTGTGGAAAACGCCATTAAATACACGCCCGAGGGCGGCGAAGTGACCATCAAACTGCTCACCGCACCGGACACATTGACCTTCTCCATCAAGGACAGCGGCATTGGCATCCAGCCCGAGGATATGAAGCGTCTGTTCGAAAAGTTCTACCGGGGCACTCACCGCGAGGCGCTTGCCCAGCGCGGTACAGGCTTGGGACTCGCCATCGTCAAATCCATTGCCGAGCGTCATCGCGGCAGAGTCTGGGCGGAAAGCGAACTCGGCAAGGGAAGCACATTCTTCCTGCAAATTCCTCTCACGCAACCTAAAGAAAAAAACCCGTCAACCCCAGCGGCAGGTATATAATATTGCCGCACCTCTGTCACTATGATCAACCCTAAAGAGAATCGAGATACCTCCCTCATCCACCGGACCGCTGAACAAAAACCCCGGCGGACTCTCAGTCATTATCTGATTGGTCGCCCGCTTCCAACAGCAGACGCGCCCCATGAAACCATCGGCAAGGCGGTGGGGCTGGCGGTCTTTGCCTCGGATGCGTTATCGTCCAACGCCTACGCAACGCAGGAAATTCTCGTCATTCTTGCCGCGGCGGGAACGGCCGCTTTCGGATATGTCTTCCCCATCTCCATTGTGATCGTTGCCCTGTTGGCAATCGTGGTGATTTCGTACGAGCAGATCATCCATGCCTATCCAAACGGCGGCGGGGCTTACGTCGTCGCCTACGACAATTTGGGGAAATCGCCCGCCCTGGTTGCGGCGGCGGCGCTGCTGACGGATTACATCCTGACGGTGTCCGTTTCCGTCTCGTCGGGGGTGGCGCAAATCGTTTCGGCTTACCCGCATCTGTTCGAATATCGTGTTCCCATCGCGGTCGCCTGTGTGGGGTTCATCACGCTGATCAACCTGCGCGGCGTACGGGAATCCGGCGCAGCGTTTGCCATTCCCAGTTATTTCTTCATCGTCATGATGTTCCTGACCATCGGGACAGGATTGATTCGCGTGTTCACCGGTTCTCTCGGAACCGTGGTCAACCCGCCGGAGATCGAACACTTTGGCGAGGCAATTTCAGGTGTGACGGCGTTTTTGCTCCTGCACGCCTTCTCCAGCGGCACAGCCGCCCTCACCGGTGTAGAAGCCATATCGAATGGCATCACCGCTTTCAAGGAGCCGCGCAGCCGCAACGCCGGTATCACACTGATCTGGATGGCGTTTATTCTGGCATTCCTTTTCCTGGGTATCTCCTTTCTGACGCGTGAGATCAAAGCCGTCCCGTCGGAAGCCGAAACGGTCATCTCTCAATTGGCGCGCACCGTCTTCGACGGGCAGGACATGCCTTATCTTCTGGTGATCATCGGAACGACTGTGATCCTCATCCTTGCGGCGAACACCGCCTTTGCGGGCTTTCCGCGCCTGGGCGCCATGCTCGCCAGCGACGGATTTCTGCCGCGTCAATTGACTTTTCGCGGCAGTCGTCTCGTCTACTCCTACGGGATTGTATCGTTGGGAGCGCTCGCTTCAATTCTGATTATCGTTTTTCAGGCAAGCGTTACCCGCCTCATTCCCTTGTACGCGATTGGCGTCTTTCTTTCCTTTACGCTTGCCCAAATGGGCATGGCGCGCCGCTGGTGGCGCATCGGTCAACTCGAGAAGCGGGCGGCTCAACCTGCCGAAGCCCACGGTGAAATGACATACGATCGGCGTTGGGCGGTCAAAATGATCAGCAACGGCTTCGGGGCGTTTTGCACCGGCATTGTGATGTGCGTATTTGCGATCACCAAATTCAGAGATGGAGCCTGGATCGTGCTTGTCCTCACCCCCACCCTGATGGGCATCTTCATCTGGATCAAGCGCCACTATTCAAACCTCGCCAGCCGCCTCTCCCTGGAAAATTACGGAGAACCTCCGCCCTATCACGTCCGCCACCGCGTGCTGGTTCCCATCAGCAATGTGCATCAGGGCACCCTCGCCGCCCTGCGGTATGCGCGTATGTTGTCCGACGATGTGACAGCCGTTCACGTCTCGATGGAGCCGGAGGATACGGAAAAGGTTCGAAGAAAATGGGAGATCTGGGGGCGCGGCACCCGTCTCGTAATCGTGGATTCCCCCTATCGGTTGTTTCTGGAACCTTTGTTGAATTACATCAACGAAATCTTATCCAACCGCCAGCCGAATGAAGCCATTACGATTGTCGTGCCGCATTTCGTTCCCGAGAACAGACTGCACAACGCCCTGCACATGCAGACCGCCGAAATGTTGCGACGCGAACTGTTGTCCACCCCGGGCGTGGTCATCACCGAAGTGCCTTATCAGATTCCTTAAGCGCACATCCAAATAAATTGGGCTATAATCGTTTTCGTCCCCCACCCGCGCGAGGGGGGCTTTTTGTAGCGGCAAGAAAACAATGTTCATCCCTGAAAATAAACCCATCGAAATCATACGGCGGCAGAGTGACGATATGCCGCCGCGCTCCTTGAGTCACGGGTTCATCGGGCGTCCCTTGTCCACTGCCGACGCGCCGCATCAGACCCTCGGCAAAGCCATTGGCTGGGCAGTCTTTGAAGGGATCACTGCAAACCGCCAGCCCAGCGAAACCCTTACCATGGTCGTTTCGCAGTTCATGCCGCCGAAACGCTGGCATAACGCCCTGCACATGTGCACCGCGGACGTTCTGCGGCAGGAATCGCTGACCCGGCATGGGGTCGTCGTCACCGATGTTCCCCACCCTGTACACAAGGAACAGAAGGAACAAAACACATGAAATTCATTGTCATCGGGTGCGGCCGCGTAGGAGCGGAACTCGCCCATCATTTGTTCAAAAGCGGGCATCAGGTCGTCGTTGTGGACGCCAACAGACAGGCATTCAACCGACTACACCCGGATTTTCGCGGGCGCACGCTGGAAGGTGAAGGGCTGGCGGAAAACGTGCTCGAACGTGCAGGTATCCGCGATGCGGATGGATTGGCGGCGGTCACAAATTCAGACGCGCTCAACGCGGTGGTTTCCCACGCCGCGCGGGAATTCTTCGACGTGCCGGTGGTGGTCGCGCGCAATTACGATCCCAGCCTGCGTAAAGTCATCGAAGCGTTCGGCTTGCAAAGCGTCGGCTCCACCATTTGGGGCGCGCAGCGCGTCGAAGAATTACTGGTCAACCCCGCTGAAAAGGTGGTGTATTCGGCCGGGAACGGCGAGGTGGAGATTTACGAGATTCGCATCCCCGAACACTGGAATGGGCGCACAGTGGGCGAACTGATGGAAACGCTGGAAGAGTGCCGCCCGGTTGCGCTGACGAGGGCGGGCCGCTCGTCCTTGCCCGAGGCGGACACCATCCTGCAAGCCGGGGACTTGCTCAATGTCAGTTCCACTCTTAAAGGCATCAGAGAATTGACAGCCTGTCTGTCGGGAAAGGCGGAGGCGTAACATGTTTGTATTGATTGCCGGAGGCGGGCGCACAGGCGCGCGCCTCGCCAATTTGCTGCTCAACGAGAATTACAAGGTGCGGCTGGTCGAAAACCGACGTGAACTGTTGTCCTACCTGCATCAGGAACTCCCCACCGAGGTAATTTACGAGGGTCACCCTGTGGACCCCAGCGTGCTCGAGGCGGCGGGCGCGCGTGAAGCGCACGTCATTGCCGCCGTGACCAGCAACGACCCCATCAATCTGGCGTTGTGTTACATCGCCAAGACCATGTTCGAAGTGCCGCGCACCATCGCCCGCGTAAATAACCCCAACAATGCCTGGCTGTTCAACGACAAATTCAAGGTGGATGTTGCACTCAATTCATCCGATGTGCTTGCCCACTTGATTCAGGAGGAAATGTCGCTGGGCGATATGATGACGCTCTTCAAAATTCGCCGCGGGCGGTATGCCGTGGTCGAAGAAAAGGTGCCCGCCGGGGCAAAAGCCATCGGCATACAACTTAAGGATATGGACCTGGCGGAACATTGCGTCATCGCCGCCATCATCCGCAACGGCATCATGACCCTGCCGCGCGGCGACAGCGCATTGCAGGAAAATGACGAAATCATCGCTGTCGCCAGCTCCGAAGGCGTAAAAAAACTTGCCGAATTGCTTGCCTTCCCTGTTTACCCGGTGAGAAATGGAAAACCGCCCGAGTCCTGAATTGACTGAATCGAAACCCGTACGGTATAATGTCGTGCCTTGCCGCAAAAACAGGGTACAATGCCGTTGAACAACCGAGGTTCGCCCGTTCTGCGCAAAATGAACCAGCCATTATTTTCGAAACGAGGAAGTAAAGAATGACCAAACGAACGTATCAGCCGAAAATTCGCCGCCGCCTGCGAGTGCATGGGTTTCGCAAACGCATGTCCACGGCGGATGGACGCGCGGTACTCAAGCGACGCCGCCTGCGCGGCCGCTATCAATTGACCGTCAAAGCCAACGAACACGTCAAGAAGGTTCGCTGGTAGATCATGCAAACGAGTCGCGGGTGCAGAAAAGGTTTCGTCTGGCCCGGTCCGAAGATTTCAAGCGGGTGCGGCGTTCCGGCAAGTCTTATGCCCACCCGCTTGTTGTGTTGATTGCGCTGAAAAGCAACCAGGCGCGCATCCGCGTGGGCGTGGCGGCAGGCAGAACGGTCGGCACAGCCGTCATTCGCAACCGCGCCAAGCGACTCCTGCGCGAAGCGATGCGGATCCTGCTTTCGGATATTGCCCCCGCAACGGATGACGCCTCGGGCTGGGATCTGATTCTGATTGCCCGTCCCGGGCTCGCCTCCGCCTCCCTGCAGGATACCCGCCTCGCGCTGACGAACCTGTTACGACGCGCACACATCCTGTCTCCCGTTCATGAATGACTTCCACCTGCACGATTATTCGTATGAACAGCGTCTGCGCGATATGCCGCGCACGCTTTGGAATCTGCCGCGCATTGCCCTGCTGGCTTTGATTCGCCTGTATCAGATGACGATATCCAGGGGACTGCCGCCAAACACCTGCCGCTTCTACCCCTCCTGCTCACACTACGGCTATCAGGCAATTTACAAATATGGCGCGCTCAAAGGCTCGGTTATGGCAGTCTGGCGTATTTTGCGATGCAACCCGTTCAATCCCGGGGGCTACGACCCCGTTCCATAGGAGCGCGAATTCTCAATGAGAAAGAAACTTTTGTTCATAAGTGTGGCAGTGCTGGGAGTCATCCTCCTGAGCGCCTGCGGTGGAACCGTGCGCGGCACCACCTGGCCCGGCCTCGCCGCCGACGAGACCACCGCCTACCTTGCCGATACCTCCCTCGTGTACGGAATCAACTTGAAAGACGGCGCCGAAGCCTGGCGTTTCTCCGACCCCAATGACAACAAAGCCCAATTCTATGCCCCCCCCGTCATTACACCCGACGGACTCGTCATCGTCGGCAGCGCCGCCGGCAAACACACCCTCTACGCCCTCAACCCCCGCGACCTGCTCACCAACGGCGACTTCAAAAACCCCGCCGTCGAATGGACCTTCACCGGCGCCGCCGCGGGCTGGGTGGCATCGCCGCTGATTGTGGAAGACAGACTCTTCGCCCCCAACGCCGACGGCAACCTGTATGTTTTCGACCTTGCCGATGGGCAATCGCAGAAACAGCCTGTAAAAGTCGTTGAATTGGGCGGGCGGCTCTGGGCGCAACCCGCCACCGACGGCGAACGCCTCTACGTCACCTCCCTCGATCACAGCGTCTATGCCGTGGACCTTGCCTCCTACGCCGTCCTCTGGCAGGCAGACATCGCCGCCGCCATCCCCGGTTCCCCCGCCCTCGGACCGGACGGCAACCTCTACGTCGGCTCGCTCGCCTCCAAACTCGAACAATTCGATCCCCAAACCGGCGAACACCAATCCGTCCTCGACGCCGAATACTGGCTCTGGAGCACCCCCGTTCTCGATGGAGACACGTTCTACTTCGGAGACCTAAAGGGCAACTTCTACGCCTACGAAGCCGCCAGCGGCAAACTGAATTGGAGCATCCAACCCGACGGCGCCATTACCGCCAACGCCATCCTGCAAAACGACCACCTCCTGCTTGCCACCGAATCCGGCAACCTCTATGCCATCGGCAAGGACGGAAAAACCCTGTGGTTCGAGGAAGTGGGCGGCAAGATTTACACCACACCCGTTGCGGCTGGCAACTTGATACTGGTCGCCCCGCTCGAAACCGACTTCTACCTCGCGGCGCTCGACCCGAACGGACGCCGGGTGTGGTCATTCCCTGCAGAGAAATAGAGGAACGATTATGTGGGATCTTTTCGTCTCGATTTTTATCAACGTTCTGTTGTGGATCTACAACGTGATCGGGCAGAATTTTGGCATTGCCATCATCCTGTTTACCATCCTCATCCGCATCGTCACCTGGCCCCTCAACGCCCAGCAGATGAAGAGCGCCAAAGCCATGCAGGACCTGCAGAACGACAAGGAATGGCAGGCAATCCAGAAAAAATACGCCAAAGACCGCGAAAAACTGGCGCAGGAACAAATGCGCCTCTACCGTGAAAAAGGCATCAACCCCTTCGGCTCCTGCCTGCCGACCCTGATCCAACTGCCCATACTGATCGGTCTCTATCAAAGCATCATCCGCGCCTTGGCGGCAACGCCTCTCGACCTGTTGAGGCTTTCGCAAAGTATCAACCCCGGTTTTCTCGACGTTGCCAATCTCATCCCGCTCAATAGCAAATTCCTGTGGATGAACCTCGGTCAACCCGAACCGTACTACATCCTCGCCATCATCGTCGCGGCGACCACCTACATCCAATCCAAACTCACCCTGCCGCCCGCCACCAACCCCAACGACCAGAGCGCCGCCATGGGGCAATCCATGGCAATCACCATGCCGCTCATGCTGGGCTGGTTCGCCCTCACCTTTCCCTCGGGACTGTCGGTCTATTTCATCACCAGCAACCTGCTCGGCATCATCCAATACGCGGCGCAGGGCAAAGCCAACTGGAGCAATTTGTTACCCAAGAGCATGAAAAAAGGATCATGAGGAGACGGGCATGAACGCACGAACCACACTGGAAATCATCGCACCGACCGTCGAGGAAGCCATTGCCCAGGGTCTTGCCCAGCTCGGTCTCACCGCAGATGCCGTCCGCGTGGAAGTGCTGGACGCAGGCAGCAAGGGATTATTCGGGTTTGGAAAACCACAGGTGCGCGTTCGTTTGACGGTGAATGCGCCGGAGGAAGGGAAAACCGTCGAGGCGGAACCCGCCGTCCCGGAGGTTGAATCGAAGCCCGTCGTTCAGACCCCGGCGGAGCCTGCGGCGTTCGACGAATCCGATTCCGCGCCGGAAAATGATCCCGTTCTCGATCAAGCCGAGGCGGTTGTCTCGAAACTGCTTCACCTGATGGGGCTGGAGGCGCAGGTCGCGGCGCACTATGGAGACACCGACCGCGATGACCGCCGCTACATCAACGTGGATGTGCGCGGAAATGATCTGAGCGTATTGATTGGGCGCCGCTCCGAAACGCTCAATGCCTTTCAATTCCTGGCTTCGCTGATCATCGGCAAAAAGACCGAACAATTCGTCCAACTCGTTGTGGATGTGGAAGGCTACCGCGCCCGGCGCGAAAAACAATTGATTCAAATGGCAAAACGCATGGCAGACCAAGTCGCCAAGAACGGGCGCAAGCAAACGCTCGAACCCATGCCTTCGGCAGAGCGGCGCATCATCCACCTTGCCCTGCGCGACCATCCCGCCGTTACCACTGAAAGCACCGGCGAGGAACCATATCGCAAAGTGGTGATCTACCCGAAGGAAGGCTAACCGCCGCCTCCCCACCCAACGTCTCTCCTCTTTCATCTTTTTTCCCCGCTGGGCAAAAGATGAAAGAGGAAAATCTTTTTAACCGCCATGCAAAACGGTATAATTCATTCATGCTTGGCATCGTCCCCTTCGATACCGTGGATTACCTCGTCGTCGGTCATGTTGCCCACGACCTCACGCCGCAGGGCGTTCGGCTGGGCGGGACGGCTGCCTACTCGGCGTTGACCGCCCGCGCACTCGGCTTGCGCGTTGGCATCGTCACCGCCGCAGGGTCGGATGTTTCTCTGGACGCCCTGAACGGCATTCCTGTCATCTCTCTCGCGTCAAATTCCAGCACCATGTACGAAAACATTTACACCGGCGGACATCGCACACAATACCTGCGCGCCCGGGCAAACCGCATCGAACCGGACCTTGTACCTGTTCCCTGGCGCTCCGCTCCCATCATTCATCTCGCTCCCATCGCTGATGAGATAGACCCTGTCCTCCCGGATGGATTCTCCCCCACCCTGCTCGGGCTCACCCCCCAGGGCTGGATGCGCCGGTGGGACTCGTCTGGGCTCGTTTCCCCGCGCAAATGGGAAAACTCCGAATCCGCACTGGCGCAGGCGGGCGCCGTGGTGTTCAGCCGCGAAGACGTGAACGGTGACGACCTGTTCATCGAACACCTGGCAGAACAGACTCGTATCCTCGTCGTCACCGAAGGCGCGGCAGGCGCCGTTCTCTACTGGCATGGTGACCGCCGCCGCTTCCGCGCCCCATCCGTCCGCGAGGTGGATGCCACCGGCGCAGGCGACATCTTCGCCGCCGCCTTCTTCGTCCGTTACCTCCACACGCGCGACCCGTGGGAAGCCACCCGCTTCGCCACTCTGCTCGCCTCTCATTCGGTCGAACGCGAAGGCTTGGACGGAATCCCCTCCAGATTGGAAATCGAACAGAGTACGATGGTCGTCATACCGTAATCGCAAATCGTAAATCGCATGACTCGCACCTACACCCTCGTCAACCAAAAAGGCGGAGTGGGCAAAACCACCACCGCCATCAACCTCGCCGCCTACCTCGCCCAACTGGGACAGCGCGTCCTCGTCGTGGACCTTGACCCGCAGGCAAACGCCACCTCCAGCCTCGGTGTGGACAAACATGCCGTGCAGGCTGGCACCTATGAAGCGCTCATCAACGGCGAAGTGCCGCCCGCCTCCATCCTCTTCAACGAACGCCTGCGGCTCTCGCTCCTGCCCTCCTCCCCGGCGCTGGCGGGCGCAGAGGTCGAACTGGTGGATGAACTGGGACGCGAATTCCGCCTCAAGACCGCCCTCGAATCGGTGGACAGTAAATATGACTACATTCTCATTGATTGCCCGCCCTCGCTGGGCATCCTGACCGTCAACGGGCTGGTTGCCGCCCAAAATGGCGTCCTTGTCCCCGTGCAATGCGAATACCTCGCCCTCGAGGGACTTGGTCAACTCACCCAAACCATCGGACGCGTTCAATCGCTTCTCTTCCCAGACCTGCGCGTGCGCGGCGTCATCCTGACCATGTACGACCCCCGCACGAACCTCTCCAACGATGTTGTCAAAGAGGTAAGCAAACACTTCCCGGGGCAGGTTTTCAAGAGCGTCGTGCCGCGCAGCATCCGCCTGGCGGAGGCGCCCTCCTACGGATTGCCCATCTCCGCCTATGCGCCCACCTCGGTGGGCGCCGCCGCCTACGAAGCCCTGGCAAAGGAACTGCTCAAAGGCGACGGCATAAAAACCAATTGACGCGAAAAACATGATTTGCACAGCAGGCGTCCGCTAGCGCCACATTTACACAAGGCGAAAAGGAGTAGTCATGCCCAAACGAACCGGTCTCGGCAGGGGACTGGACGCCCTCATCCCGGCGGGAGAGATCAAACCCGGCGGTGAGGCAAGCGGCGTCACCCAGGTCGCCCTCGACCTCATCCAGCGCAACCCGCGCCAGCCGCGCGAAACGTTCGACGCGGAAAAACTGGAGAACCTCGCCGCCTCCATCCGCGAACACGGCATCATCCAGCCGCTGATCGTAGCGCCCGGTAAAAATGGCGCCTACACCCTCATCGCCGGCGAACGCCGCCTGCAAGCGGCGCGCAGCGCAGGTCTCAAAACCGTACCGGTCGTCATCCGCAGCGCCACCGACCAGCAATTGCTCGAACTGGCGCTCATCGAAAACGTCCAGCGCGCCGACCTCAACCCCATTGAAGAGGCCGAAGCCTACCAGCAACTCGCCAAAGAGTTCAAACTCTCTCACGAAAAAATCGCCGAGCGCGTCGGTAAGAGCCGCGTAGCCGTGACCAACACACTGCGCCTGCTCGACGCCTCCGCCGCCGTCAAACAAGCGCTGGTCGACGGCCTCATCACCGAAGGACACGCCCGCGCCATGCTCTCGCTTTCTGCCAAAGCCCAGGAAGCCCTGCTCAAACAAGTCATCAACCTCGACCTGAGCGTCCGTCAGACGGAGGCGCTGGCAGGAAAATATTCCGGCAAGAAAACGCCCTCGGGCAAACGATCGGGTCCGAGCGCGGAAGTGACCGACATCGAACGGCGGCTGCGCATCAGTTTGGGGACGAAGGTCGCCGTCAAACACGGCAAAAACGGCGGGCGTGTCATCATCTACTACTATTCAGACGAGGAACTCGACTCCCTGCTCGGAAAACTGACATGAAACTCCTCCACAACGCCCGCATCTACACCCAAAACCCCGCCCAACCCTTCGCCTCTGCCATCGCCATTGACCGTGAGCGCATCGCCGCCGTCGGCAGCGCCGACGAACTCTTCAACCGCTTCACCCGCGCCCAACCCGAAAACATGGACGGGCGGTTCATCTTCCCCGGCCTCACCGACGCCCACATCCACCTTCAGCACTACGCCCTCAGCCTGCAAAAAACAGACTGCGAAACCGACACCAAAGAAGAATGCCTGCGCCGCCTGGCAGAACGCGCCAAACACGCCAAACCTGGCGAATGGGTCCTCGGTCACGGCTGGAATCAAAATACTTGGTTCCCCTCTCCCGCTGGGAGAGGGGAAAGGGGTGAGGGCGAATCAGGGGTGAGGGGCTTCCCTCACGCCTCCGACCTCGACGCCATTGCCCCCCACAACCCCGTTTACCTCACCGCCAAATCGCTCCATGCCGGCTGGGTCAACACCGCCGCCCTGCGGCTGGCAAACATCACATCCCAAACCGCCGACCCGCCCAACGGGCAAATCCAGCGCGACGCACACGGCGCCCCCACCGGCATCCTGCTCGAAGCCGCCATGTCGCTCGTCAGCAGCGTCCTCCCCGACCCCACCCCTGAGCAAATTGCCAGCGCCATCGAACAGGCACAGCCCATCCTCTGGAAAATGGGGCTGACCGGCGTCCACGACTTCGACCGCCGCGACTCCTTCATGGCGCTGCAACTCCTTCACGCCCACGGCAGACTCAAACTGCGCGTCCTCAAAAACCTGCCCGTCGAACTGCTCGACCAGGCGCACGAACTCGGTCTGCGCGGCGGCTTCGGAGATGACCTGCTCCGCATCGGCAACATCAAAGTCTTCATGGATGGCGCCCTCGGTCCGCACACTGCCGCCATGTTCCAGCCCTACCTCGGCGAAGAAAACAACCGCGGCATCCTCAACCTGGACGGCGAAGAACTCTTCGAACACGGGCGCAAAGCCGCCGCCCTCGGCTTGGGCATCACCGTCCACGCCATCGGCGACCGCGCCAACCACGAAGTCTTAAACGCCTGCGAACAACTCCGCCGCTACGAGCGCGAAAACCGCCTGCCGCACCTGCGCCACCGCATCGAACACGTCCAGGTGCTTCACCCCAATGACCTCGCCCGCCTCGGCGCGCTCGACATCATCGCCTCCATGCAGCCCATCCACGCCATCTCCGACATGAAAATGGCGGACGACTACTGGGGCTCCGAGCGCGCCCGTTACGCCTATGCCTGGCGCACCCAACTGGACAACGGCGCGCGGCTCGCCTTCGGATCAGACGCGCCGGTTGATTCCCCCAACCCCTTCTGGGGCTTGCACGCTGCCGTCACCCGCCGCCGCGCCGACGGTTCCCCCTCCGCCGAAGGCTGGTACCCCGAACAAAAACTGACCCTCGCCCAAGCCTGGGAGGCATACACCCTCGGTCCGGCCTACGCCGCCTACATGGACAACCGCCTCGGCAGGCTGGCCACCGGCTTCCTTGCCGACCTGATCGTCCTCGAAAAAGACCCCTTCAACTGCAATCCCGATGAATTGCTCAGCATGCAATCATGGGCTACAATGGTCAATGGAGAATGGGTGTATCGATCACGCTGAATCAAACAAATGGAGATCAGGCGCAGAGTATGAGTGAACAATCCATGACACAAACGTTGCCCAAACTGTCTCCCGAAATGCTTGTGCCCCGCATGGGAGAATATCTCATACAAAAAGGACTCATTACAAAAGAGAATCTGCAAGCCGCACTGGACTACCAACTCAAGGAAACGGACAAGGGCAATTCCATCCTGCTCGGGCAGGCGTTGATCGATCTGCATTTCATCACTCGTTCCGATCTCGACCAGGCAATCACCGAACAGATTCTGCAACTGCGCGCCGCCCTGCAAGCCGCCAACCGCAGCCTTGAACGGCGCGTCGAAGAACGTACCGCCGAACTGCAAAAGGCGCTCGAACGCGTTTCCGAACTCAGCCAGTTGAAAGCCAACTTCATCGCCAACATCTCGCACGAACTGCGCACCCCGCTCACCCATATCAAGGGATACATCGAACTTCTCATCACCGAATCGCTCGGACCGATCACCGCGGAACAGCGCCATGCGCTCCAGGTCAGCCAGCAATCCTCCGCCAAACTCGAAGGGTTGATCGAAGACCTCATCATGGTCTCGCTGGCCTCACGCGGCGAATTGAGCGTGAAACTCGAAAACATGGACATCCGCCGCATCGCCAACCTGGCGGTCAAATCATTCCTGGAACGCGCCCAAACACGGGGCATCACCCTGCGCGCCGACATTGGCAAGGATGTGCCGTTGGTGCAGGGCGACCTGCAAAAAATCGGCTGGGCGTTGAGCCAACTCATTGATAACGGAATCAAATTCACGTCCACGGGTGGAAGCGTGACCGTCGAGGTCCGGCGCGAGGGCGAAAACCTGGTCATCGTCTCCGTCTCGGATACCGGGATCGGCATCGCTTCCAATCGTCTGGAGGAAATCTTCGAACCCTTCCATCAGTTGGACGGAACCTCCACGC
The DNA here is from genome assembly GCA_013388685.1 of Chloroflexota bacterium. GTDB lineage: Bacteria > Chloroflexota > Anaerolineae > Anaerolineales > Villigracilaceae > Defluviilinea. The sequence continues at coordinate 47,573 of JACAET010000028.1, forward strand.
GCCGCTACGCCGGCACCGGGCTGGGGCTTTCGCTCGTGCGGCAGATCATCGAAGCCCACGGCTCGATGATCGATGTACAGTCGGTGGAGGGACGCGGCACCCGCTTCAAGTTCCCTCTGCTGGCTGTGGCAGGCGAAAGGTAGATCATGGACGCGCAATCGGCCGCCTTCGTAAACGAATTGCTGACGGTCATCAACGGGCGGGACGATACGCGCATGATCGTCGAAAAATTCCTTGCAACCCTCCGCCGGGAGTTCGTCTTCGACAATGTGGCGGCGTATCTACAGGATGAAAATTCCGGAACGCTCGAAATCATCTACGCCCGCGCGGTAGGGCGCGCCAAAAACGCGGAAGCCGATGCCGCCTGGGGCGAGGAAATCGCGAATCGAGTACTGACGCAAAGGCAATTGCTGATACAGGAGCCCGAACACATTTCCCCATCGGAAAACCGCGTTCATCAGGCGTACCTGCTGGGGCTTCCCTTGCGCACCGGCAGGAGTGTGAACGGCGCGCTGGTCTTTGTGCGGTTCGGGGGGCCGGTCTATCAGGACGAGCATATCCAGATGGCGACACTCGGCGCCGCGCTTCTCTCCATCCTGTTCGAACGCCGCGCCTGGAAAAAAATGAACGACGAACTCGGAGAATTGCGCCAACAGATTCAATTGCAGGAGGATTTCGTCAGCACCATTTCGCACGAATTACGCACCCCGCTCGGCTTCATCAAAGGCTACAGCACCAGTCTCCTGCGCGAGGACACTTCCTGGGATGCGGAAACCCAAAAGGAATTTCTTACCATCATTGACGAAGAGGCGGATCGGCTCTCTCTGCTCATCGAAAACGTGCTCGAATCGGCGCGTCTGCAAAGCAAAACCCTGCCGCTTCGCTTCCAACCCCTCAGGCTGGACGCCGTCCTGCGGGATGTCACCACCCGCATCCGCTCCCGCTACAAGGACATGGATGTCAGCCTGGATCTGGGGTCCGCACCCGCCATCCATGCCGATGGCGTGCGCATCGCGCAAGTCTTCGAAAACCTGTATACGAACGCCGTAAAATACGCGCCCGGCTCCCCCATTTTTGTCGGCTTGAAACAGGTGGGACAGTCGCTCATCGTCTCTTTCATGGATCGAGGTCCCGGCATTCCGCCCGAATCCCTGCCGTTTATCTTCGAACGTTTCTACCGGGTGCGCACCGAAAAAGCGACAGGCACCGGCTTGGGATTGTACATTTGCAAACAGATTATCGAGGCACATCGTGGTAAGATTTGGGCAGAATCGACCCCGGGTCAGGGAACCACATTCTTCATCGAACTGCCCATCAATCAAAACGCAATCACGTGAAGGAGGTTGTCATGGCAAAACGTATTCTGATTGTGGACGATGAACCCCGCTACCTGCGCCTGCTGGAGGCAAATCTCAGGACGGAGGGATACGAAGTCGTCACGGCATCGGACGGTGCGCAGGCGGTGGATGTCTTTTCCAACCAGCCCATCGATCTGGTTTTGATGGATGTCATGATGCCCAAATTGGACGGCTTCGGCGCCACACAACGCATTCGCGAGTTTTCCAACACCCCCATCATCATTCTGACCGCCAAAGGCGACGAACAGGATCGGGTACGCGGGCTTGACCTGGGCGCCGACGATTATCTCGTCAAGCCATTTTCCGCCACCGAACTGCTGGCGCGCGTACGCGCCGTTCTGCGCCGCGCCCAGCCCGCGGCAGAAGTGGGCGGGCAATCCCGTTTTTTTACGCATGGAAATTTGAAAATTGATTTTGCGCGCGCCGAAGTCTGGAAAGGCGAAAGCCCGGTCTCGCTTTCGGCGACCGAATACCGTCTCCTGCTGCAGTTCGCCCATCATGTTGGCAAGATCATGTCTTCGGAGGAACTGCTCACCAGTGTATGGGGACCCGAATACCGCTCGGACAAGGAAATCCTCTGGGTCAGCATCGCCCGTCTGCGCCAAAAACTCGAAGACGACGCCCACAGCCCAAAGCATATCGTGACCCGCTCCGGTCTTGGGTACCTGATGCCGCCTACCGAGGAATGAATCTGGCAAGGAGTCCAAATGATCGGAAAGACCATCCTGGTCGTTGACGAGAATAAAGCCACCCGCGAATACCTCTCCCATGTGTTGAAGGAAAGACAATTCAACGTGCTCGAGGCGGGTTCGGGAAAGGAAGCGTTAATCTCCGCCTGGCGCGATCTGCCCGACCTGGTAGTGTTCGACCCCACCTTCTCCGATCTTCAGGATCTCGAATTCGTACAAAAACTGCGCCAGAACGCGCGGTCTGCCGGGATGCCCATTGTGGCTTTTTCGAGCGACCCCGCTCCCGCCCGCCGGGAAGCCTGCCTCAAGGCGGGCGTGAATATCTATATCGTCAAATCGGCAAAAGCGCTTTCCGAATTGCAATATGCGCTGGAACAATTGCTCCATGCCGGAAAGACCGACGCGGAAACGATGGAATCGAGTCATGGATCGAGAGAGAGCGGGCTGTCCATCGTCTTTCTGAGCGCCAAGGGAGGCACGGGCACGTCCTCCCTGTGCGCCAACCTGGCAATGACCATCAAGGAACAACAGCCGGAAGCGCGCGTAGTGGTGGTGGATCTCGTTCTCCCCATCGGTTCCATCGCGCAGATCGTTGGTTACGAGGGTCAATTGAATCTGGTAACGGCGGCAGACCTGCCGTCGGCGCAAACGAACGGTGAATACTTCCTGAAGAACCTGCCCCAGCCGGAATTATGGAAATTCCAACTGCTGGCGGGTTCCCCCGATCCGCAACACGGAAACAACCTGAAAGTTGACCGCATTGGGCAGATCGTGGACGTTCTGCGCGTGACCTATGACTTCATCATCATGGATCTTGGGCGCTCCCTCTCCCGCATCAGCATGCCCTTGATCAAGCAAGCCGACCTCATTCCCCTGATCGTCGCCAACGACCAAAGCACCGTCAAACTGACCAAAAAGATTTGGGAATACTTTCAGGAACAGGGCATAGATGCCCAAAATGTATACGCCATTCTGAACCGCGCCGTGGGACTGGAGGGGCTGACCAAGTCCGAAGCGGAGGGCATCATCGGCTTCCCGATCAAAACCACACTGCCATACATGGGGAGTAATTTTTCAGTGGCAAACAATTTCAATCAGCCGATCATCACAAAATACCCCAAAGATACTGCCACCATCATTTTCAAGGAAACGGCGGCGGACATGGTCAAAACCGCCCGACAGCTGCGCGCCCGCCGCAATCTCAGTTAGTCGCTCACCGTACGCGATAGCGCGAGAGTTTGCGCTTTTTCAAATCAATCGAGCCATTAATTTGCCTTGAAAGCCCTGCGCCTTAGCCGCGGAGTCACGGAAACACCGGGAAAATCATTAGAACTTGTTTCAAAAATCCCCGTCACTCTGAGGGAGTGGTTGCTGCGACCAAAGAGTCTCTTGTTTTTGGCCATGGAGACCCTTGGCTGCGCTCAGGGTGACATTTTTGAGATGACTTGTAAAGACCCTGTGACTCTGGGTCTCTGTGGCTTAAATCGGATTGCCCGGTTGAATTGTTAATCCGCAAACTCTTGCCGTACAGGGTCGCCTTGTCCATGAATGAATTGGATGTAATTCGGCTTTTGACCGCTGACGGCAAACCGTGATCGGCGCTCAAACTCCGGGAGTTTTGCGTAAACCCTGTTAATTAAACTGCAAAGCCGTTTTGGGCGGTATTGGACTACACTTTGGTCATCATCCATGGCTGGCAGAAGCAACACCGGCACGGGGTCGAACCGTTGCAAAGCGTTTTGTTTTTCTACAACAGAGAGGTTCCATGACCATCGAGTATGACGAACACGGCAAAATCTTCACGGACATCGTTTCCAAGGTTGCCATCCTGGCGACCGTTCAAACCACCACACACCTGATGCGCGGGTATATGCACGTCCGCCGCGACCAGCGCGTCAAAGACGAATTGGATCGCAGCGAAAACTTCCTGGCGCTGACCGATGTACAAGTACAGGGACCGGACGGACAGACGTTATTTCACGCCCCGTTTCTGGCGGTGAAACGCGACCACATCGTGTGGGTCATGCCGGAACAACAATCGGGCGGAGGAGGTCTTTAATGTCCACCCCCATTGCCGCCAATTTCAACCGGCTGACATCCGCCGATCTGCTTAAATTCAAGCGGTATCTCGTGGAAAACGTCAGCCGCATGATGGAGGGCGAGCCTTTTCAACTGGGCGACCGCGCCGCCATCATCGAAAAGCACCTCGCCGAGATATACACCCAAACCCGCGTGAACCTGCCCGAGGACATACGCCGGCATCTTTTTCACGAGATTGTGGATGAATTCACCGGGTTCGGTCCCATTCAACCTCTGCTCGACGACCCCGAGGTCAGCGAAGTCATGGTCAACGGACCCAAAAAGGTCTTTATCGAAAAGAACGGCAAGTTGACCAAAAGCGGCGTAACCTTCGACGATGACGATCACGTCATGCGCATCATTGACCGCATCATCCTGCCGCTGGGCCGCCGCGTGGATGCAGACAGCCCCACCGTGGACGCGCGCCTGCCCGACGGCTCCCGCGTCAACGCCGTGATCCGCCCTGTCGCCGTTGACGGTCCGTGCATCACCATCCGCAAATTCAAAAAGGATAAACTTACGATCGAGGATCTGATCCAATTCGGCTCCCTGACGAAGAACATGGGCGAATTTCTGCGCGCCTGCGTGCATGCTCATCTGAACATCGTCGTTTCGGGTGGAACAGGTTCGGGCAAGACCACGCTCCTCAACGTACTCTCCGGTTTCATCCCGGAGAACGAACGCATCGTCACCATAGAGGACGCGGCGGAATTACAACTCCAACAGGAACACGTCCTGCGACTGGAAACCAAGGCGCCCAATGTGGATGGCAAGGGGGCGGTGACCATTCGCGACCTGGTGCGCAATGCCCTGCGCATGCGTCCCGACCGAATCGTGGTCGGCGAATGCCGCGGCAGCGAAACCCTGGATATGCTGCAAGCCATGAACACCGGTCACGACGGCTCGCTGACGACGCTGCATGCCAACTCGCCGCGCGACGCCCTTTCCCGCATGGAAACGATGGTTATGATGGCGGGGATGGACCTGCCTCTCAAAGTGGTCCGCCAGCAGATCTCCTCCGCCATTGACCTGATCATTCAGCAAACCCGCCTCAAAGACGGCTCGCGTAAAATCACCTCCATTACCGAAGTGGCGGGCATGGAGGGCGAAACCGTCGTGCTGACGGACGTTTTCAAATTCGAACAGACCGGCATCGGTTCGGAGGGCAAAGTTCTGGGAGAATTGAAAGCCACCGGCATCCGCCCCATCTTTGGTCCGCGGCTGGAGGCGGCGGGCTTCAAGCTAAGCGCCGATATCTTCATGCCGCCCGGCGGGATCGGCGCAAGACACTGACAATCAGCGGAACGCGAAAGCCCGGCGGCGTTTGCGCGAAAGATATGGTTTTTTTTCCAGCCCTGATCATGGCGTACAGCCTCTGCTATAATCGAGCCATAGAGGCATCATGGATAAAAAGACCCAGATCACGATTCGTTCCAAAAAGTTGGGCGTATTGATTCGCGACGCGCGTACGGCGGCACGCCGAAGCGTCAAGGAATGTGCCGACGCAATCGGTACCAAACCTGGAATCTTCCGCGCATTCGAAGAGGGACGCAAAGCCCCCTCTCTGCCGGAACTGGAGACGCTGGTCTATTATCTGGACCTGTCGATTGATCATTTCTGGAGCAGGGAGATCAAATCCAACGCCCCGCTTCCCATCGAAACGCTCGATCTGCCCAAACTTCTGGCGGTTCGCCAGCGCAAGATCGGCGCCCTGCTCCGCCAGGAGCGAATGAACGCCAGCATTTCGATCCGCACCCTTTCCAGCGAAACGGGCATCTCCGGGGCGCGCATCAAGGCATACGAACTGGGTGAACGCCCCATCCCCCTGCCGGAACTGGAGGTGCTCGTCTTCGCACTGGGAGGGCGCATCGAATCTTTCTTCGACCGCAGCGGACCCATCGGGCAGTGGATGATGAACGAAGAAGCCATTCAAAACTTCCTTGAACTGCCCGAAGAGTTACGCCAGTTTGTGGCATTGCCGGTCAACCGCCCCTACCTGGAACTGGCAAAGAAGTTGAGCGGCATGTCCAAGGAAAAACTGCGTTCCGTGGCAGAAGACCTGCTGGACATCACCTTATAGGCATGGATAACGTGGAAAGCAATTCCCCCCTTCAACTGGAGGAACGCGGCAAAGAGGAATACGCAAAGGGAAATTTCGCCGCCGCGGCAGACCTCTTTGCCGGGTCCGCGCAGGCATACGCCGCCGCGCAGGATGAATTAAAAGCGGCGGAAATGAAAAACAACCAGAGTGTGGCGCTCCTGCAGGGAGGCAGGGCGCAGGAAGCCCTCGAAGCGACTGACGGAACGGAAGCGGTCTTTCAAAAAGCGGGCGATTTGAAACGGCAGGGCATTGCCGTAAGCAACCGTGCCGCCGCCCTGGAAGCGCTCAAAAAGGCGGATGAGGCGCTGTCGGAATACGAACGCGCCGCCGCCCTGCTCGAACAGGCAGGTGAAGGCGACATGCACTCCCTCGTTCGCAAAACCGCCGCCAACCTCAACCTCAAACGCGGGCGCATCACCGCCGCCCAGATGGATGTGTACGACTCCCTGCGCCTGGTGGAAAAGCCCAGCTTCACCCAGCGGGTTTTGAAGTTCTTCAGACGAATCGGGTTTATCAAATAGTGATCACCACGTACACCCGCACAGCGCAGATCAGCGATTATCGGCGCTTATCGAACCTGATCTTCTTTGAGACGCGTTCCCACCGTCACCTGGACTGGCGTTCGCCGCTCGAATGGCTGGGCGACCGTTTTTTCTGGACGGTAGAGGAAGGCTCGCAACTCACAGCCGCACTGGCATGCCCCGAGGAAACCAAAGGGACTGCCTGGGTGCGGTTGTTTGTTCATACGGGGTATTGGTCGGCGGAGAATGCCTGGGCAGTGCTGTGGTCCGCCGCGCACAGGGATATTGCACTCACCGGCGGAGCAACCGTCGCCGCCATCGTCCAGCATTCATGGTTCCAAAGGGTGCTGGAAATGCATGCGTTTGAAAGCCGTCAGAGTATTGTGATGCTCGAGTGGTCGTATCAGCCCTGGGCAGGGGGCGAAGCGGCGGGCATTCGCATCCGTAGAATGACCCCGGCGGATCTCCCCGTTGTCACCGAGGTGGATGGGGCGGCGTTCGATCCGCTTTGGCATAATGCACAAGAGACCCTGCGGCGGGCGCTGGAACAGTCGCTGTTTGCTACGGTGGCAGAGACAGACCAGGGGATAATCGGCTACCAGATTACAACCGGCATGGGGACGCGGGCACATCTGGCGCGGCTGGCGGTGCATCCTTCGATGCAGGGACGCGGCGTGGGCAGGGCTTTGCTGGCAAATCTGTTCGAACGGTTGGTGGAGAACGGTTTTCTCAAACTGACCGTCAACACACAAAGCGACAATCGAACGTCGCTGACGCTTTATCAACGGATGGGGTTTCGGCGCACGGGCGAGGCGTATCCCGTGTATACTTTTCAGGTGCAGGCATCCACGTAGGGTGCGCGCTTTCCCAGCCAACCCAAGGAGGCAGGTATGATGGTCAGAGACGAGGCGGTCATTATCAATTCCCTCGTGCGTCAGGCATTGGTCTCGATGCAGGAGGTGATGGGAGACAACGGCTTGAACGCCGTGCTCAAATCATGCGGGTTAGAGAGGTTTGTGGGCAACTTCCCTCCCAACAACCTCGAGCCGTCCATCAAGGCTTCGCAATATGCCCAATTGAATCAAGCCATCGAGGATTTTTACGGGCGTGGCGGGAAGGGCATGTTGCGCCGCATCGGCAGGGCGTCCTTCCAATACGGCGTGCGCGAACAGGCGGCATTGCTCGGCGTGGCGGGCGTGGCTTTGAAACTGCTGCCCGAAAGACAGCGCATCAAGTTCATCCTCAACGGCATGGCGGATGCGTTGAAGAAGAGCAACCCCCAGGTCAACGCATGGGTGGACGAAAGCGGCGGCAAACTCGCCTACATCGAAGCCACCTGCGCCATTTGCAACGGGCGTCACAGCGATCATCCCGTCTGCCATCTTTACGTCGGTTCGGTGGCGGAGGCGGTGCAATGGGCTACGGGCAGGGAGTTCGAAGTGACCGAAACGCACTGTCTCGCCAAACGCGACGAATTTTGCCGGTTCGAAGTGGGAGACCCCAAAGAGTGAGCGAATTAAAATTTTCCCCTCGTGTGCTAACTCGTTTTGTCGAAACGCTGGCAAGGGAACTGGGGAACGATCAATTTAGCGCCATGCTGTCCCTTTCACAACTTCCGGCGGAGTGGACAAAGCCCGCCACCTTCTCGAAAATCAAACCCGCCGAAGCGGCAAAGGCTTTCGCATTACTCCAGTCCGCCCTGCGCACCTATTATGGGCGCGGCGCGCGCGGCGTACTCATCCGGGTAGGGCAGCGTCTCTGGCATTATCTTCTGGAAGATGCCGCCCTGGGAGGCAAGGCGCAAGCCGCCCTCATCAAGCGGTTGCCGCTCCCGACACGCCGTAAACCGACCCTCGAATTGCTGGCAAAATTCATGGGCGCCTTGCCGGGCGACATTACGATTCACACCCTCGACCTCGACCTGCTCCTCGCCGATCATGCCTCTCCCGCCGCCGACGGTCAATCTGCCTCCGCGCCGATTTGTTTTGTCACCCAGGGGCTGATTCGCGAAAGTCTGTTTTGGGCAACGGGGAAAAATTTCGATGTGGAAGAGACCTCCTGCAAGGCGACAGGCGAGGAAGCCTGCGAATTCACCATCACCGGCGGAAAGGCATAAGCGACGTTTTCTCACGTCGCCCCTCAATGGAAAAAATCCCATGAATACTAAACCAAACACCGACATGAACGACGACATCACCTTCTACATGCAGGGTTGGGAACCTCAGCACCCCCCCAAAGCCATTGTCTGTCTCGTGCACGGACTGGGCGAACACACGGGCCGCTATGCCCACGCAGGCAAAGCATTGAACGAGGCGGGATACGCCCTCTTCGGCTTCGACCTGCGCGGTCACGGGCAAAGCGGCGGTCCGCGCGGACATTTTCCCTCGCTGGCGACCGTCCTCAACGACATTCACAATTTCGTCAATTTTCAGCGGCAAAACCACCCTCACCTGCCGCTCTTTCTCTACGGTCACAGCCTGGGCGGACTGCTCACCCTGACCTATGCCCTCCAGCACCCTGAAGGCTTGCAGGGCGTCATCGTCACGGGCGCCGGTTTACGTTCCGCCCTGCAGGAACAAAAGGCAAAGATTGCCATGGTCAAGTTGCTGGGGGCATTGATGCCAACCATGATCATCAAAAGCGAATTGGAAGTCGCCGGCCTTTCGCACGATCAGACGGTGGTGCAGGCTTACATCCGCGACCCGCTCGTTCACGACAAAGTCAGCCTGGGGCTTGGAAAAACAGGCTTAGCCGCCATTGAACTGTGCTTTGCCCGCGCCAGCCAATTCAAACCGCCGCTGCTCATCATGCACGGCAAAGCAGATCGTATCACCTACCCCAGCGGCAGCGAAGACTTCGCCAAACTCGCCAGCCAGACGAATAAAGATGTCACCCTGAAGATATGGGATGGGCTATACCATGAAATCCACAACGAACCCCAACAGGCGGAAGTGTTCAAGGTGATGATCGAGTGGATGGACGGGCGGTTGTAAACTTGCCGGAGAATGAATCTAACAAATGTGAATAATGGACAACGGGATCATGTCATGCTGAGGGGCGTTTTTTGCCCCGAAGCATCTCCAAATGGCTCATCCAAGACCCTTCGGTCGCTGAACACCGCTCCCTCGGGGTGACATGGTATTTTTGAGACAAGTTCTAGTATTTTTTGCTTGGCTCCAAATCTTATCGTCTTTTGCGGCGCCTAGAAATTCATAGCCGCTCCATGTAAGCCTAAGCAATGCTCCTGGTGATTTGTCTGCCATGGAAGTTATGTCATGAGCCGCAACCAGACCAGCCTCGTTCATAATGTAAATGTGTAACCAATTTCTTCTTCTGAATAGCCTTTGATTTGGGGATTGTCACTACAAAACCATATTCCTGGTTTTCTGTCCAGGCAAGGATTTCATGAACGAGAGTCATATCCCTTTGTTGTCCTTTCTCTTGCTCACAACTCCACCACTGTCGGCTCCGCCGTCGTCACCGCCACAGACTTTCCGTTGGCAAAAATGACCTCCGTCTTATTCGCCCCTCGGATCACCCGCAACCCCTTATAGCCCACTGTCACATCCCATGGGAAGGGGTTACGCCCCTCCAGCCGCACGCGGGTTGCGGAGAGGATCTCCACCCCCAGAATCTTCAAAAACAACCCTGTGGATGCCAGCCCGCTCAGGGCGTTGCGTTCACCGATGCCCTTGCCGGTCTCGGCATGGTAACGCGCTGAAAAGGAGCGGTCTACTTTCAGGCTCTGAATGATTGCCGACATGGTATGCACGAACAGGCGCGCCGCGTCGGAACGAAATCCATATCGCAACAGACCCTCGCAGACCAGCAAATTCCACGGCAGATAAACGGCTTGAGAAACGGCTTCCGCCTCGGCACGCGTCAGAGACGGGCAGGCAGGCAGGCCGAACGGGCGATGAAAGCGTTTCGAATCCAGCAGGGCGCGTCCGATCATGATCTGGGCGCGCTGATCGTCGGGCACACCCGCCCACAGCGGCGTGAAGAGCGTATGATCCTCCGTGGTGAAATCGAGCGTGCTGATGGTCACCGTATCCTCCTCGGCGAGGTTCTTGATGACGATCTTCGCCAGTTTCGGGTAAACCTTTTGCGTGGTGTAGACCGCCCCTCCCTCACGCCATTGATAGTGGCCGCCCGAGACAATCTCATCCGCGGCTTTGGTGGAAAATTGATGAAGACGAATCTCGGGACGCCTCGCCGACGAACCGTTTGCCTGAATCTCGATCAACAAACGAATCGGTATCTTGAACTTCAATTTGGGAACGAGGGTCCCTGAGCCTTGTTGCTTGATCAGCGCCTTGCCTGCAAGGCTTGAGCCTGTTTCCCGATCGCGGTAGTGATACAGCCCCGTACGAGCCTGCCAGGCGGTTTCGATGGAAGCGCGCAATTTGGCGGCTTGCTCGTGGAGCAAGGCCAGCGCGTCGTTCCTTTCGAGCAATTCCGCCATGCGGATAAGGCAGTCCGCTTCGCGGTACAACATCGCCTCCAGCGCCGGGCTGTGGACTTGCGTGATATCCACCCCCAGCGACCAGGGATTCCAGGTATCGAACAACGGGTTGTCCTCGAAACCGGTTTGCAGAATATGCCTCCACTGCGGCACGCCATCGCGGTCTTCGTCGTATTCGGAGGAAAACCACGACCAAAAGAACCTGTACAAATTCGGGAAGACATCACCCAGAAAGCGCTTATCCTCCGTACATTCATGGATTCTCCATGCCAGGCTGGCGAGCAGAGGGGCGGCATTATACCTCCCGCGCTGACCGGCAATACCGGGCTTGCCGTCTATCGTCCCGTCCTCCTGCTGGATGGAGAGGAAATTGCGGAGCAGGTCTTTGGCAATCGAGGAGGCGGGCAGGAGGCTGGCAAGGTAATACGCTTCGAGCGGGGTTTGCCCCTTCCATGAGGAAGGATAATCTGTGCCGTCGCCTTTGGGGGAGTAACCGTGATCGGGCTGGCGGGAGGAGACGAAAGAGGGATACGGCAAATGCTGATTGGGAGAAAACAACAAGCCAAACGCGGCGCATTGGCTCAGGGCAAAGGCTGCATCCCAGTCGCGGTCGCCGGTGGAAATGTGGATCGTTTGGCTGGCATTGAGCAATTCGATGCGGGCGCGTTCCGCCTCCCAGGGACGTGCGGCAACCTGCCGGGCAAGGTCGAAGGAGGTTTGGAGCGCCGCTGTGGCGGCTTGCACCCAGGTGAGTTGACGCGTCGCGCCGGGACCCAGTTCGAGGTCCAGGTAGAGCGAGGGGTGTGGACCGGCGCCAGGGGCGGGTCCGCCCGTCAGGAAGAGGACGGGGAAGAGCCCGCCTGTTTGTCCGGCAAGCACATGGACCATTTGCATCTGGGTGACGGTCATGCTTTGCCCTTCGAGAGGCACAAGCAGGGCGCATACCTCCAGGCGGATCTTGCGTGTGGCGGTGGATTTATTCGCAAGGGTGAGGCGCCCGCCGACGGCGTTGGAGGCTGGAACCCAGTATTCAGAGGATACGTCTATGCTGGGAAGCGGCGAGTAATCCACGATGAGGAAGTTTGGGTAAAAGCGGCGAATGACGGGCGGGGAGGCGAATTCGGATGGGTTGCTGACGGCTTTCCCGTTTTCTCTGAAACGCGGAAAAAGTCGCATGGATTTGGCGCGCAAGCCAAAGGTGGTACGAAGCGATAGTGTGGAGGGTTCTCCCCCGCCGATGGTCAGTTCCCAGATATGGTCGTTGAAATAGTCGGGTGTGGAAAGGCGTGAATCCGCCGCCAGGATGAGGCAGAGCGGGTCGCCGGGCGCAAGAGACCAGTCACGCATGGGCTGTATTGTACGGGCAGTTGGTCAGGAGGTCAAAGGGTATAATTCAATCGCATAGTCTGATAGGCTGGAGTCTTACAGGCTCATGTCCACATCAAAGCGAATGATCACCAGACCAAAGACGATTTAGACTAATGACTATCAGGCTAATCACTATCAGACCAACAAATCTTAAACCCCAAGGAGAAACGATGGGACTGTACTTCGAAGAATTCACTATCGGGCAGAAAATCGTCACCGAAAAACGGACGATCACCGAAGCCGATATTCTCGAATTTGCGCGGCTTTCCGGCGACGATAACCGCATCCACACCGACCCGGAGTTCAGCAAAACAACTCCTTTCGGCAGGCAGATTGCGCATGGCTTGCTGGGGTTGTCCATTGCTTCGGGGCTGGCATGGCAGACCGGCTTGATGGATGGAACCGTCATTGCCTTCCGGGAGGTGAAGGAATGGAAGTTCGTCAAACCGGTCTTCATCGGCGATACGATTCACGCCGAGCTGGAAACCGCCGAAACCAAAGCCCTGCCGCGCATTGGCGGCGGCTCTGTAACGATCGGTATCGAAGTCAAAAACCAGAACGATGAAGTGTGCCACCGCGGCACATGGGTCGTGCTGATTATGAGTAAACCATCTTAAATTCAGGATTTTCGATTGATTAACCGATTACCACTTACCAGGCATCAATCACCAGGTTGCCAATGACCAACGACGAAGAACGCGCGAGGCGCATCAAACGACTTTTGGACTCCGAAGCCGAGACACGGGCAGAACCTCCCGTCGAACCGGCAAAAGACGGCACCACGCGCGCCGCCGCGCCGCATCGCACCCCCACCCCGCCGCCTCCCTCTTCGATCGCGCTGGACAAGGACAACATGCCCCTGCCCCGCCGCGTCGATCAGGTGGACCTGGGCAGTACGCGCGTCTCACCCGCCGCCTACGAGCCCGCCAGCCGCCCGGCAAACGGCATTTCACAACCCCGCAGCGCCTCCACGCCGCGCCCCAGCCAGCCGCCCCCCAGCCGCCCGCACATCTCCCTGAACTGGCTGGGCGGTTCTTGGGGTTGTCTTCTGCGCGCCTTTATCTTTTCCCTGTTTGGGCTGGTGATCCTTGCCGTCATCGGCGTCTCCGCGCTGATGATTTCCTACTACCGCATCGCCCGCACCCTGCCCAGCGTGGACGACCTCCGCAACCGCGCCTCCCAATTCGAGACCACCCGCATCCTCGATCGCAACGGCAACCCGCTCTACGAAATCCTCGACCCAAACGCCGGACGCCGCACCTACGTTCCCCTCGACAAAATTTCCCCGGCTCTCGTCGCCGCGACGATTGCCACCGAAGACCAGGACTTTTACACCCACCCCGGCTTCGACCCGCTGGCGATCGTCCGCGCCTTGTGGGTCAACTACCGCACAGGCGGCGAAGGCGGAGGCGCCTCCACCATCACCCAGCAGTTGGCGCGCGCCCTCCTGCTTTCCCCCGAAGAACGCGCCCAGCGCACGTACCAGCGCAAGGCGCGCGAAATCATCCTCGCCGCCGAAATCACCCGCCGCTACTCCAAAGACGAAATCCTCGAACTCTACCTCAACGAAATCTACTACGGCAACCTCGCCTACGGCATCGAAGCTGCCGCCGAAACCTACTTCGGCAAGACCGCCAACCAACTCTCCCTGGCAGAAGCCTCCTTCCTGGCAGGTCTTCCGCAATCCCCCGCCGTGTACGACATCTACACCAACCGCGACGCCACCCTGCGACGCCAACAGCAGGTGCTCGTCCTCATGTACCAGTTGAGCATGGAACGAGGCTGCATCGAAGTCAGCAACAGCAGTGTCCCCATCTGCGTGGATGCCCAAACCATCCTCAACGCCGCCGACGAAATGAAAACCCGCCTCTTCGCCGCCCCCAACATGGATGCCCGCTATCCCCACTGGGTCAACTTCATCCGCTCGCAGTTGGAAGCCCAATACGACGCGCAGACCATCTACCGCTCCGGCTTCATCATCTACACCACCCTCGACCCCAACCTGCAAAACGAAGCCCAGCGCCTCGTCACCGAACAGGTGGCGGCGCTTGCCGACAAAAACGCCCGCAACGGCGCGCTGGTCGCCATCAAACCCTCCACCGGCGAAATCCTCGCCATGGTCGGCTCGCCCGATTTCAACAACGCCGCCATTTCCGGGCAGGTCAACATGGCAACCAGTCCCACACGCCAGCCGGGTTCCTCCATCAAACCCATCACCTACGTCGCCGCCTTCGAAAAAGGCTGGACCCCCGCCACCTGGATCTGGGACGTGCCCACCGAATTCCCCGACGGCGCCAACCCGCCCTACACCCCCAAAAACTACGACGGCAAATTCCACGGCGGCATGACCGTCCGCACCGCGCTGGCAAACTCCTTCAACATCCCCGCCGTCAAAGCGCTGCAATTCGTCGGCATCTACGACGACCCGAACACCCCCGAAAAAGACGGCATGATCGCCATGGCAGAGCGGCTCGGCATCACCAGCCTGACGCGCCCGGATTACGGTCTCGCCCTCACCCTGGGCGGAGGCGAAGTCAGCCTGCTCGACATGACCTCCGCCTTCTCCGTCTTCGCCAACGGCGGAAAAAAAGTCCCGCCTGTTGCCATCCTCAAAATCGTGGACTTCGAAGGCAACCTCATCTATGAATACAAACCGCCCGAAGGCGAACAGGTCATCCGCCCCGAACACGCCTTCCTCATCTCCTCCATCCTCTCCGACAACGAAGCCCGCGCCTGGATGTTCGGGCGCAACTCCGTTCTCGATCTGCCCTTCCAGGCTGCCGCCAAAACCGGCACCACCAACGACTTCCGCGACAACTGGACCATGGGCTACACCCCCGACCTGGCAGCCGGCGTCTGGGTGGGCAACGCCGACTACACCCCCATGGTCAACACCACGGGCTTGAGCGGCGCCGCCCCCATCTGGTCGCAGTTCATGCAATTCGCCGTGCCATACGTCACCGGCAACAACCCCCGCCCCTTCACCATCCCGCCTGGCATCACGGAGCGAATCATCTGCAACCTCTCCGGCGCCGAACCCTCCCAATGGTGCCGCGGCGGACAACGCAGCGAATTCTTCGCCAGCGACCAGCCCCCCCTGCCCCCCAGCCAGGACCTGCTCACCAAAACCACCATAGACACCTGGACCGGCCTCATCGCCGGCGACGCCTGTCCCGACTTCGCCCAAGAAGAAATGGTCATGAACGTCCCCGACGAATGGGCGCGCAAATGGTTCAAAACTGCCGACGGGCGCGCCTGGCTCGAATCCCACGACCTCCCCCGCAACCCCTTCTTCAAACCCGAGCGCGAATGCAGTTCCACCGACCCGCGTCCCATCCTCCAGTTCATCGCGCTCAAAGACGTGGACACAATCACCGAATCGCCCCTCGAGATCAAAGCCGTCATCAACGTCACCAGCGGCGAGATCACCGGCTGGCGGCTCGAATACGGCACGGGCAACGACTCATCCGCATGGACTCTTCTTGTCGAGGGACGCGACAAGTTCATTGAACCCAATACCCTCTACCGATGGGATCTGAACGACCTGGATGGCGGACACATCACCCTGCGCCTCTACCTCATGAACGGAGAGGATTTCTACGCCGAAAAACGCGTCGTTCTGACGTTCAACCTGCCCACCCCCACCCCCGAACCGACCGCCACCCCGACGCTTTTCCCGACCGATACACCCGTTCCCGATACGCCGACCCCCCCCCCCACCCCATCCCCCACACCGACGGAGACGCCGGTTACCCCTTCACCCTAACATTCCATGAACACACAAACACGCGCCGCCATCAAACCTGGCATGATCGTATGGATTGTGCTGAAACAGGATCAACGCACCGGAAGACTCACAAAAGGAGTGGTAAAAGAAATTCTCACCCAATCTCCGCACCATCCTCACGGCATCAAAGTCCGTCTCGAGAATGGACAGGTGGGACGCGTCAAGGAGATTGCCGGCGAATGAAAAATACCGGCGGAAGAATCCTGTTCTGGGGGGTGGGGCTTGTCCTGCTTCTGGCATGCACCCCCTCCATGGTCACGCCGGTTCCACCGCTCGACTCGGCAGCCATCAACACCTACATCGCGCAAACCGCGGCTGCCGCCTTCCTGCAGACACAGGCGGCAGTCCAGCCCAGTCCCACCATCACCCCCACGCTGCGAAGCACCTTCACGCCAGACCCCACATTCACGGCGGTTCCGGTCATCAATTTCCCCTCTCCAACGCCCCTGCGCCAGCTGTATTACTACCGGATAAAACACGATAGCCAGCTTGCCATGTTCAACTACAAATCCCGTACCGCCGCTCCGGATTGGATCGGGGTGGATAACTTTACCCCCGAGGTCGTTCCATTGTTCGTCCAACCGGCACTGGGAAGCGGCACCCACAGGACCAGGCTGACCGGCGATTGGGAGGCATACATCAACATGCTGAACAACAACAGCGAACGAAAACTGCTCTATCTGAAAGCCAACAACACCGCTTTGTTCAACAATTCGGGCTTCCCCAACATGGAAAGCCTGACAATGGGCGGAAATATCGTCACGCTGGCTGAGGTCAAGAACGGCTGGGGCAGGGTCAACACCATAAATTATTCCAATCCCGGACCTCTTAAAGACCTCAATTATGCGACCAGACCCGATCTTGTCCATAAATTTGTCGTGGTCGCCTGGAATAAAGAAACCAAAAGAACCTATTGGGTGGACCCGCCCGTGGGTGCGCTGTACTATCCTCTGGTATCCAGCCGCGATGTCTGGATACAGATGGAACGTCTGGAACCCTTCCCAACCCTGCCGGTAGTCGTAACCGCCAAACAATCACAGTCCATTCGCAAGACGCCCGCGGAAAACGGCGAAGAAACCCGCTTCAAGTTCTCGGAGGGCGATACGGCGCAGATTGTGGAATATTACCCGTCGGGGTCGAATGTCTGGGGCAGATTGTCAAACGGAGGCTGGATCGCCCTGGCATTGGGCGCGAGGTTCATGACCGATTGGTCCATGGCGACCGTGCCCCCTCCGCCTTGATATTGAAATCCCGGAGAGATCAAGAAAACGCCGCATCATGGGCGCCCTCTACGCGTTTTCGTGAAGCCCTGAATATACGTTTGTGCGTGCTACAGGGGATCGCGTTCTAAATCCAAAAAATAAAAGAGCCTTCCGGGGCGGAAGGCTCCAACGCATCCGGCAATTGCCTACTCGCCTGACAATTTGGAGACAGAGGCGGACTCACGCCTTGCAAGTTCCTCTTTCAACAGCCTGACGCCGTTGGCAACCTGGTTCGAAATCCGCGTCAATTCGTCCTGGAGTTGCAACAGGCTGTTCATTGCATATTCGTCCGCATCGGCGCGGATGTTCTCCGCCTCGGTGCGCGCCTGGGCAACGATCTGCTCGGCGCGGCGGGCGGCTTCCTGCATCACCACATCCTTCATCACCATTTGGTCGGCTTTCTGACGGGCAAGTTCCAGGGTGCGGTTCGCCTCTTCCTGCGCCTGGGCAAGAACGCGGTCGCGTTGACCCAGCAGCTGTTGTGCCTTCTTCACCTCTTCGGGAATGGCGATGCGCATCTGATCGATGATATCGAGCATGCGGTCTTCATCCACCATCACGTTGCGGGTGAGGGGGATGGACTTGCTCTCGTTGAAGAGTTCCTCGAGGCGGTCAATGAGTTGCAGGATGTCCATGGCTCTCTCCTTCGGCCGAAGGAATGTTAATGCAATTCTAGCACAGATTAATCGCGGAGCGAGTTGGGGAAGGAGTGCTGATCGCCCTGCTCCGTGATTTTCTTGCGGAAAGCCTCCTGCACAAACGGCGGAACCATGCTGGAAATGTCGCCGTTCAACATGGCAATTTCGCGCACGGTTGTGGAGGAAAGGAAGGTGTGTTCCTCGGCGGTGATAAGCGCCACAATCTCGATGTCGGGCGCAAGGCGGTGATTTGCCAGCGCCATGCGGAATTCGAATTCAAAGTCCGAAAAGACGCGCAGCCCCCGCACAATGACCTGCGCGCCAATCTTGCGGGCATATTCGACAGTCAATCCGCTGTACCCCGTCACTTTGACTTTGGGATTGTCCTTGAACGCTTCCGCAACCAGCGCCATGCGTTCTCCGGGAGAAAACATCAGGGATTTCAGGGGCTTGTCATATACCGCCATCACCACTTCGTCGAAAAGACGCGCGGCGCGGGCGGCAATATCAATATGACCGTAATGAATGGGATCGAATGTTCCCGGAAATAAGGCTCTGACCATGTAGTCTTAAGTCTCCAGTCTGATCGTCGTCAGGTTGATCATCTCGAGTCGAAGAGAGGCAATCCATCGTCCTCGATCGCTGATGCGATGCGCCGCATCAATGATCGCCGTGAATCCGCGAAGGGCCTTGCCGGTTCCAAAGGGTTTTCCAGAGGGCGGCGGCGCTTTCGGAATGCTCCGGTATTAACTCACGTCCCCCCTGCCCTCGCCCCAAAATCTGCCGAGGGTTTCGGCGAGCAGGGCGTGTTCAGGCCGGGTCAGGTCGGGGTCCTTTTCGAACACGGTTTGCGCTTGAAGGCGCGCTTTTTCAATCAGCGCCACATCGGTGATGCTTGCCATCCGCAGGCTCGAAGCATACCCCGCCTGGCGCGTCCCCAGGAATTCGCCGGGACCGCGTTGCCGCAGGTCGCGTTCTGCAAGCATGAAACCGTCGTTCGATTCGGCCATGGCTTGCAGACGTTCGTTTTCGGTCTGGTCTTCGCGGGTGGGAACAAGCAGACAATAGGATGGGGCGGCGCCGCGCCCGACGCGCCCGCGTAATTGATGCAATTGCGCCAGCCCGAAGCGGTCGGCGCCCTCGATCAGCATGACGGTCGCATTCGGCACATCCACGCCCACTTCCACAACGGTCGTCGAAACGAGGATGTCGAATTGCCGGTCACGGAATTTGCGCATGACTTCGTCTTTTTCATCGGGGCGCATGCGTCCGTGCAACAGACCCAGTTTCAGGTTGGGAAAGACCTCCTTCGAGAGGATTTCGTAATCGTCCACGGCGGCGCGGGCTTCGATTTTTTCGCTCTCCTCGATGAGGGGATAGATGACGAACGCCTGTTTGCCGTCCTCGATCTGACCGCGCAGGAGGGTAAAGGCGCGCTCGCGTTCCTGCGGACGCAGCACGAAGGTATTGACCGGCTTGCGTCCCTTCGGCATCTCATCCATGACGGAAAGGTCAAGGTCGCCGTAGAGAGTGAGGGCAAGGGAGCGCGGAATCGGGGTGGCGGTCATCACCAGCAGGTGTGGCTGAGTGCCCTTGCTTCGCAATTCGGCGCGCTGTTCGACTCCGAAACGATGCTGTTCGTCAATGACGACGAATTGCAGGTCTGCAAAATGGATGTTCGGCTCGATGATCGCGTGTGTGCCGATGACGATCTTGACCGAGCCGTCCGCCAGTCCATTGCGGATTTCTTCCTTTTCCGCATCAGGCGTATCGCTGACCAGCAGGCGGATTTCCCCGGGTTGCAATGCGTCGTTGAGAAGCCCGCTGAAACTGCGATAATGCTGTTCCGCCAGAATGGTTGTGGGAGCCATGACCGCGGCTTGGGCGCGATGGTCGGTGACGATCGAGGCGGCTAAAGCGGCAACCACCGTTTTTCCCGAACCCACATCGCCCTGCAGAAGGCGGTTCATGGGTTTGCCCGAGTCGAGGTCGGCGCGGATTTCGGAGAGGGCGCGTTGCTGCGCGGCGGTCAGGGCAAAGGGCAGGCCTGCCACGCGCGCGCCCAGCCGCTCGTCTGGAATGGCGAAGCGCTTGGCTTCCACAGATTTCCACTCGCGCCGCTGTCGGAGAACGCCCATTTGCAGGTAAAAGATTTCGTCGAAGGCAAGTCGCTCACGCGCGGCTTTGAGTTTTTCCTGCGAATCGGGAAAGTGAATTTGCAACAAGGCTTCGCTCAACGGCACCAGATGCGCGGCGCGGCGGACGTCTTCGGGCAGGGCGTCGGGAACCGCAGGCGCCCAATAGGTGACGACCTGCTTCATCTGGTTACGCAGCCATTTCTGGGTGATGCGTTCGGTAAGCGAATAGACCGGCACAATACGGTTGGTGTTGAGGTTTTCGGTTTCGACAGGCTCCCAATCGGGGCTGTTCATTACGAAACGTCCGAGATATTGCTCGACCTTGCCCGAGACGGAAATGGCGTCGCCTTTCTTGAAGCGGTTCGCAAGCCAGGGTTGGTTGAAGTAACTCAAGCGCAGTGCGCCCGTGCCGTCGCCAAGAACGACCTCGACGAGCGAAGCCTTGCCGCCGCGCAGGGGGCGCGAATGTACGCTCTGGATCGTGCCGATGACCGTCACCTGCTCGCCATAGAGCAAATCCCTGATGGGTTTGAGTTGCGAGTAATCGTCGTAGCGCCGCGGGAAGTAGTAGAGCATGTCGCCGAGCGTATGCATGCCGAGGCGCGCAAGCGATTCGGCATTACGCGGTCCAACGCCCTGCAGGACGGTCAGTTTTGCATCGAGCGCGGCGGGCGTGGCGGAGGTCTTTGCGCCTGCGACCGATTCCGAACGCGGCGGAGCCGGCGGGCGCGGTTTGTACTCATGCGGTTCACGCTCACGGGATTCCCGGCGCGGCGCTTCCTGTTTTTCGGCTGATTCGGATTGTCCCTGCGGCTGCGGCGGAGACGTTGGACGCGGCTTTGGCTGCGATTTCTGCTGCGCTTCAGGATAGGTCTCCCCGATCCTTTTCCACAACCCTTTCAGCGCGTCGGCGCGGGACTGGGGGCTGAGTCCGCCATAGGAGCGGAGTCTCTGCACGACAGCCTGAATCACCTCCTCCTGAATTCCGTCGGCGCGGGCTTCGCCTTCCCAGTAATCGAGCATTTTGGCAAGTCCGCCGATGATGGCGGTGTCTTGGTATCCGTTTCCGTGTTCGAGACGGAAGTAGTTTCGTAATTTCTCCAGTGAGGTCTGCATGGGAGGTATTTTATCATGGGGGCATCCACTCCGACATTTGATACAATTCTCCGTTGTGGCGCGCATTCTTTCATGTGCGCCCGAGGACGCGCACGACTCACCCGAGGCAATAATGACAAAAGCAACCTTCAAATGGGACGATCCCTTTTTGCTCGACGAGCAACTGACCGGCGAGGAACGCATGATCCGCGACACGGCGCGCAGATACTGCCGGGACAAGTTGATGCCGCGGATTCTGGAGGCAAACCGCCGGGAGATCTTTCACCGCGAGATCATGGATGAAATGGGGCAGATGGGGTTCCTGGGCTCCACCATTCCCGAGGACTATGGCGGCGCGGGGCTGAACCACGTCGCCTATGGATTGATTGCCCGCGAAGTCGAGCGCGTGGACAGCGGTTACCGTTCCGCCATGTCGGTGCAGAGTTCGCTGGTGATGTATCCGATCCACGCTTACGGCACGGAGGAACAACGCAGGAAATACCTGCCCAAACTCGCCCGCGGAGAATGGATTGGCTGTTTCGGGCTGACCGAGCCGAACCACGGCAGTGATCCGGCCGGCATGGAATCCCGCGCCCAAAAAGTGGACGGCGGCTATATCCTGCAAGGCAACAAGATGTGGATCACCAATTCGCCGATTGCAGATGTCTTCATCGTGTGGGCGAAACTGGAGGGTGAGATCCGCGGCTTTATCCTGGAAAAAGGGATGAAAGGTTTATCCGCTCCGAAGATCGAGGGCAAGTTCAGTCTGCGCGCCAGTTCCACGGGCGAGATCGTGATGAACGAGGTCTTTGTACCGGAGGAGAACATTTTCCCCGAGATCAAGGGGTTAAAGGGTCCGTTTGGGTGTTTGAACAAGGCGCGCTATGGCATCGCCTGGGGCGCTCTGGGCGCGGCGGAGTTCTGCTGGCACGCGGCGCGGCAATACACGCTGGACCGTCCGCAGTTCGGGCGTCCATTGGCGGCAAATCAGATCATTCAACTGAAACTGGCAAATATGATGACGGAGATCGCGCTGGGGTTGCAGGGCGCGTTACGGGTGGGACGCCTGATCGACGAGGACAAAGCCACCCCTGAAATGATCTCGCTGGTCAAACGTAATTCATGCGGCAAGGCGCTCGAGATCGCCCGCATGGCGCGCGATATGCACGGCGGCAATGGCATCTCGGACGAGTTCCATGTGATCCGTCACGTGATGAATTTGGAGGCGGTCAACACCTATGAGGGAACACACGACATCCACGCGCTGATTCTCGGGCGGGCGCAGACAGGGATACAGGCGTTTTCGTAACTCGAAAAAGAAATTAAAAGTCATCTCAAAAATGTCACCCTGAGCGCAGCGAAGGGTCTTTGCTGCCAAAAACAAGAGACTCTTCGGTCACAACAACCGCTCCATCAGAGCGACCCGACACTTTTCAAAATCGCGAGTCCTTCGCCTGCTCTTGTCGTCATCGCCAGCGGATAAATCCGCTGGCTACGCCTACAAAGTCGGCTAAAACCGACCGCCAGCCCGCTTCAGCGGGCTTTGTGGGCATCCGCCCGACGATAAATCGTCGGGCGGTGGGGCGGAAAATGAAACTGTCAGGTGACTAGAAAGAAATACCGTCTTTCACGGATCACGTTTGCCAGGGGATTGCTTCGCTTCGCTCGCCATGACAGTCGGATTACTTTCTCACCGCGGCGAAGCCCAAGCCGTTGGAACCGACATGCGTGCCGATGACCGTGGTTACATTGACCATGAGGATCTCGCGCGGCACAAAGCGGCTGGCGTTTTGCATGAGGGCATCGAGAAATTCCTTTGCACGCGGTTCCGCGCCGGTGTGCAGGATTGCCAACCGTTCAAGTTCGCCGCCTTCGAGCAGCAGGTTCAGCATCCGTTCGTTGGCTTGTTTGGTGGTGCGGACCGCGCCGATGGGTTTGACCTCTCCCTCGATCAGTTCGATCAAGGGTTTGATGTTGAGCATACTGCCGAAAAACGTGATCAAACCGGGAACGCGTCCGCTCCGTTTGAGATTTTTCATCGTGTCCAACGCGGCGTGCACCTTGAGCCGCCGGCGCGTCGATTCGACGGCGTATAGCGCGGCATCGAGTCCGTTTTCGGCGGCTTCGGCGGCGGCTAATACTTGAAATCCAAGCCCCAGCGAAAGGGAGCCGCTGTCGAGGGGGATGATTCGATCGGGAAAATCCTGCGCGGCTTGGCGGGCAGAGTTGACGATGGTGGTCAAAGTTCCGGCAGCGTGGATGGAGAGGATACGGTCACAGCCGCGCGCGAGGAGGGAATCGTAGCGGGCAGCGAAATCGCCTATCGAGGGCGCGGCAGTGGTCGGCGGGGTGTGAAGCGAGGGCAGTCGGTTGTAGAAGTCATCGCGCGAAATGCCGTTTCCGTCGGCATATTCCCTCCCGTCCAGGATCAGGATGGTCGGGATGACTTCGATTCCGTATTGTTCCGCAATGAAGTTCGGCAGGTCGGCGGTGGAGTCGGTGATAATGCCTATTTTCATGTTTTCTGCTCCCGGTCGAGCCAGAGTTCACGGTATTTGCGGTTCCAGTCCATCAGGAAGCGGAAGGCGATGATCAAGCCGCAGGCGAGGGCGATCCAGAATTCGACGCCGCGCAGGTTCCATAGCCAGAACCACGGCGCAATGAAAATGCCGGTGAAAACGCTGGCACGCGCGCTGTGACGGATGAGGAGGGTTAGTACAAGCAACAGTCCAAGCCCAATGACAAAGGCGAACCCGTCCACTGCCAGGAGCGCGCCGCCAAAGGTTGCCAGCCCCATGCCGCCGCGAAATTGGGCAAAGAGGGTCCAGCAATGACCGATGACCGCGCCGGCGGCGGTCAGGGGAACGATGTAGGGCAGGAGATCCTGCCGCCCGACCCGCATGGCAAGATAGGTCGGGAGGAATCCTTTGGCAATGTCAAGGATCAACACGAGCGCGCCCCAGCCAAAGCCCGCCTGGCGGATGGTGTTGGTGGTGGTCGCGTGACCGGAACCCGCCTCGCGCACATCCACGTTTTTGGCGTAGCGCGTCACCCAAATGGAAAAGGGCAAAGAGCCGGAGAGGTATCCCAGAACGGGAAGCAGAAACGAAAGCAGGTTCATGAGTTGTCTTGTACTCCCGTCAATTGCAGACTGGATGCGCCATATTCCATCAACTCGATCCGGTTACCGTCGGGGTCGCTGATCCACGCCTGACGGGAATGGTCCATTCCCATTGTGATGTCGCTGACCTCCAAGCCGCGGCTTTTGAGAAGCCGGCAGTATTCCTCCAGCCCGGTTACTTCGAGGCAAAAGTGTTTGTAGCGCGTTCCGACGGTCAACTCCTTGATCATGCCTCCCCAGACCTGGCTTGCCATTTTTTGATCGAAGAATTCGAGGAAAGTGGAATTGCCGCATTCAAAATAGTAGCCGAAGGGTTGTCCGTGCGCGTGATTAAGGGTAAATTTGACCTTCATGCCCAGTTTATTCACATAAAAATCAACGATCTGCGAGAGATTGTCCGTGACGAAATTCAGATGCGCCAGTTGTCGTATCATGCTCGTGTCTCCATCCGTGCTTTGAATAGGAATAACCCCCATTCTACCCCGGTGTTGCCGCCGTTGAATTTCCGCGTTTCCGGTACAATCATGCCCATGTTACACATCAATCCGGTTTTCGACGCCGCTGGTCGGAATTACCAGCAAACCCGTATCGCCCACTGGGACGCCATCGCCCGCAAACGAGACACGTGGCAGGGACTGGGCAAATGGTATCACCGCCGCCTGGCAGAGGTCTACCGCTTCCACGTGCCGCCCAATTTGCGCGTTCTCGAACTCGGCTGCGCCGATGGGCGCCTGCTTGCCGAACTTCAGCCGGCGCGCGGCGTGGGCGTTGATTTTTCCGCAGAGATGATCCGGCGCGCCCAGGCGCGTCACCCGGAACTTATTTTCATCCATGCCGATACGCACGACCTGTCCATGCTCGAGGAAACCTTCGACATTATCATTCTCTCCGATCTGGTCAACGACCTGTGGGATGTGCAGCGCGTGCTCGAGGAGGTCAAACGGCTCTGCACGCCGCGCACCCGCATCATTCTGAACTTTTACAGCCGGCTCTGGCAGGTCATTCTCGGCGCGGCGCAGGCGCTCAACCTCGCCACACCCAACCTGTTTCAAAACTGGCTTACACGTGAAGACGTCGGTTCGTTGCTGAATCTGGCGGGTTTCGAGATCATCCGCGCCACACAGGAGGTGCTTTTGCCCCTGCCGTTCGGCGGGCTGGCAAACCGTTTCCTCGTGCGGTTTTGGCCCTTCAATCATTTCGCGTTGTCCAATTTTGTCGTTGCGCGCCCGATTCCCGTTCGCGCGGAGGAGCCGAAAGTGTCTGTCGTCGTTGCGGCGAGGAACGAAGCGGGGAACATCAAAGCCATTTTCGAGCGCGTCCCGCCAATGGGGCGCGAGACCGAGATCGTCTTCGTCGAAGGACATTCGAAGGACGACACTTACGCGGCGATCCAACGCGAGATCGCTGCGCATCCTTCGACCCCCAGCCTGTTGCTCAAACAACCGGGCATCGGCAAAGCCGACGCCATCCGCGCCGGATTCGAACAGGCAACCGGCGATGTCCTCATGATTCTCGATGCGGATCTCACCGTCCCGCCCGAGGATTTGCCGCGTTTCTATGAGGCGCTGGTCTCCGGCAAAGGCGAGTTCATCAACGGTGTGCGGCTTGTCTACCCGATGGAAAAGGAAGCGATGCGGACGCTGAATTTCATCGGCAACAAGTTCTTCAGCATGGCGTTCTCCTGGCTGTTGGGACAGTCCATCAAGGATACGTTGTGCGGCACGAAGGTTCTCTACAAGAGGGATTATGAACAGATCGCGGCGAATCGTTCGTACTTCGGCGACTTCGACCCCTTCGGCGACTTCGACCTGATCTTCGGCGCGGCAAAACTCAACCTGAAGATCGTGGACCTGCCCATCCGTTACCGCGAACGCACCTACGGCGTCACCAATATCTCGCGCTGGAAGCACGGACTGTTGCTCCTGCGCATGGTCGCCTTCGCGGCACGGCGCATCAAGTTTGTATAAGCGAAACGACCATGAAAGCTCAAAAAACGGGGGGGCTTTTCTGATCGGAAGCGCGGCAATGGCGACTTCGCAATAAGTCAGCCGACGTTACACTTGCCCTCCCGCTCCGCTTTGCTTCGGGGATGCTTCGCCATGGCGGGCAAGTGCCAGGGGGAACGTCTCTTACGCGAAGGCGTACTGTGCGCCCTCTGGCGCTTTGCAAGAGGGCGAATGCAAAAAACCCCAACCGTTTGCGACGAAATCATGGACATTGCTGCCCGCCTTCCCGCGGCACGTAGAGGGCGATCTCATCCTCGGGAAAGATCACCTCGGCACGGTAATTACAAAGAATGGGACGGACGGCGTATTTGACCCAAACGTTGTTCTCCTCCGCAAAACTGCGGTCGCCTGCCAGATAGTTGTAATTCAACGGGTCCACGACGATAAGATCGAAGCGTTGGGAATCCATCTCATGCTGAAATCTGCCCAGATAAGCCAGATGGTTCGCCATCGCCATCTCCATCAGATCTTCGCGTTCGTATTCGGGGACGAGGGATACACCCTCCAGCATCTTCATCGAAAGCAGATGACGTTGGGTGATGAACAACACCTCCCCGCCCTGCGCACGGACTTGATCCACCCGTTCCTGCAAGGCGGAGAGGACGGGGCGCGTCCGCTCGGCGTCGTAGGATACGAACCTCGTGCCGACCCTCCACTGCGACCAGACCGGCATGAGCGTCAACAGAATCAACATCGTCCAATGGATCGGGACGGGCGGGTCGAACGCTCCATCTTCACGGCGATAACGGGCAAACGCCAGATAGCCGGTCACGATGAGCAAGAGGATGAAATACGCGTCCATGTTGTGAAGGTCGGTGCCGCCGCCGATTTTCAGACTCACGACCAGTCCGCCGAGGAACAGCGTGAACAGGGCGGCGAAGAGTAAAGCCAGGCGGATCGAACTCCACCCTTCGCCGCGATGACGCAAAGCGGTATACATCACCAGCCACATGGGCGCCGAAGCCAGCAATGCCGCAGGCAGCAAGCCGAGAAAATAGGAGGCGTTTGGCAACAGCCTGTGCCACAACAGCGCCGAGGACAGGCTGGTATAGAAGAGTTCAGAGGGAACGCCCGCAATCGCCACATACGCTTTTTGAAAAACGAATGCGGTAAGCGTTCCAACCAAAAACCACAGCGCGGGCTTGAACAGGTATGCCCGCAGGTTTTTTCCTTGCTGTGGAACTTCCAGCAGGTATAGGACCGCCGCGAGCATTCCCGGCACGGGATACCAGTTGACGCGGCTCCATCCGCACCAGAGGGAAGCCAGCAGGACGGCGATCCATGTTTTCCGGTCGTCCTCGCCAGAATATCCGTATAGGACGAGGATGATCGGGACAGCAAGATGAAAATACAGGGGACCCATGAAGAGATACAGGAATATCCCCAAGCCGATCAGCCAGCGGAGTTCACGTCCCTGCACCGACAGACGCTTCAACATCGCCGGGACGATTGCTCCCACCAGCGCAAGCCTGATCAGCGCCTGCCATAATCGGTGCACCCAAATCGGCGCCTCGAACAGGTAGGGAGGCGCAAGGAGCAGGTGTAATGTGGGATGCAAAATGGGCAACGGATATTTCTGCCCGTATACGATCTCGGACAAAAAGAGGGAGGGGTAATAATAGCGGCTGGTCTCGGACCACCCCAACGCAAACGGATAATCGGTCACTCGCGAGAAGTTGACGACGATCAAATGCGCCGCCGCCTGAGCCAGGATCACTCCCAGCAGAGAGGGAAACCAGGGAGCGTCGCGCCGGATGAGTTTGAACGCAATCGTTCCCGCCAGAGCCAGCAACCAGAACACCAATAATTTGAACCATCCCTCGTCCCCCAACAAGCCGCGGATGTAGGGGAGGGAAAAGAGAGCCGTGTATCCAAACAGGGAAATGGTGAGGAGCGCCCACCCCGCCCAGCGCATGCCTGCCGGAGCGCGCTCGGGGAATTCCGCCAGGGCGAGGATGCGCTCGCGATGGCGCGACCAGGTCAGGGTCCACGCGAGAAGCGGGAGGACTCCCAGAAGGGACAACCCTGCGACAAGTCCCATCCAGGACGGGCGGAGGAGGATGTCCACTTCCAATGCGCGCCCCAGTGCAATCACCTGCCCAATGGACAGGAAAGGCAATGCCGCGCTGCCCCCCAGCACGAACCGCCAAAATGCGAGGCGCGAGGGCTGGACGACGTTCATCTATCGAACGGAAAATTCTTTGAGCGCTTCGATGACGCGCCGCTGGTCTTCTTCGGTCATGTTGGTGTAGAAGGGAAGGCGCAGGAGTTGGTCGCTGATCGTTTCGGTGACGGGGCAATCGCCGGGTTTGCCGCCGTATTTTTCGCCCATCGGGGAAAGATGCAGGGGCAGGTAATGAAAGACCGCCTGAATGCCGCGTTCCTTGAGGTGGGCAATCGCCGCCTGGCGGTTTTCGAGGTTTGGGAACAGCAGGTAGAACATGTGATAGGTCTGTTCACAGTGCGCGGGCACGAACGGCATTTGGACGTGATTTTCCTCTGCCCACGCCTCGAGTTCCTTGTAATACGTTTCCCAGATGTTGCGGCGTTTGGCTTGAATTTGGTCACGCTCCTCGAGTTGCGCCACCAGGAATGCGGCCAGCATGTCCGATGGCAGATAACTGGAGCCGATGTTGACCCATGTGTATTTATCCACCTGACCGCGGAAGAAACGGCTGCGGTTGGTGCCTTTCTCGCGCAGGATTTCGGCGTCTTCGATGTATTTCGGGTCATTGATGAGCAATGCGCCGCCTTCGCCGGAGGTGAAGTTCTTGGTTTCGTGGAAACTCTGCGTCGCCATCACGCCAAACGTGCCAAGTTGCCTGCCCTTGTATGTGCCGAACAAACCGTGGGCATTGTCTTCGACCACCGGGATGTGGTGCCGGTTGGCAATCTCCAGGATGGCGTCCATTTCACAGCCGACGCCGGCGTAATGGACGACGGCAATGGCGCGCGTGCGGGGGGTGATCAACGATTCGAGTTTGGTCTCGTCCAGGTTGAGGGTATCGGGACGGATGTCCGCAAAGATCGGCGTGGCGTTGCGCAGGGCAAAGGCGTTGACGGTCGAGACAAATGTGAAGGAAGGGACGATGACTTCGTCGCCCTCTTTCAGATCCAGCAGCAACGCGGACATTTCCAGCGCGTGTGTGCAGGAGGTGGTCAACAATGCCTTGGGGACGCCGATGACCTCCTCCAGCAGGGCGTGCGCCCTTTTGGTGAAGGGACCGTCGCCTGCCAGGTGATTTTTTTGCAGGGCTTGCGCCATGTATTCGGCTTCCCTGCCGACCTGAGTGGGTTTGTTGAAGGGTATGGACATTGCGGTTTCCCTGTACATTATTCCGGTATCCACACGGTGGCGGAACCGGCAAGACACATTTCGCCTTTCTCGTTCAGAACGTTCGTGTCCAGAACGAGACGGCGTTTTTCGAAAAGCACTTCAACCACCTTGACCTCCACTCGGACAGTTGTATCCACATACACCGGGCGTTTGAAGGCGGACTGCTGAGCGATATACACAGTGCCTTGCCCGGGAAAGTCCATGCCGAGGACTTTCGAGATCAAGCCGTTTAGAAAGGCTCCGTGGACGATGCGGTGCTTGAAGAACGAGTTGGCGGCAAACGCCTCGTCCAGGTGAATCGGGTTCAGGTCGCCGACAATTTGCGCGAATCGCCGCACGTCTTCGGCGGAGACGTATCGCTCGAAGGAAAACCCGTCGCCGGGGCGATAGGGAAACTCGGCGCTCATCGTCCGCTCACCTGCCGTTTGCCAGATCGAGAATATATTTACCGTAACTGTTTCCGGAAAGTTGCTGCCCCAACTTGAGCAGTTGCGCCCGATCGATGAATTTCATGCGGTAGGCGATTTCCTCGGGGCACGAGATCATCAGTCCCTGCCGCTCCTGCACGGTTTGGATGAAAGCGCCCGCCTGCAACAGGGATTCGTGCGTACCGGCATCCAGCCATGCCACCCCGCGTCCGAACAGTTTTGCCTTGAGCTGTTTTCTTTCGAGGTAGATATTGTTCAAGTCCGTAATCTCGATTTCGCCGCGCGGAGAGGGCTTGAGCGATTCGGCAAACTTGACCACCTGATTGTCGTAAAAATAGATTCCCGGAACGGCAAAACTGGATTTGGGATTCTTCGGTTTCTCTTCGATACTCAACACGTTTTCGTTCTCGTCGAACTCGACGATGCCGTACCGTTCGGGGTCGCTGACCTTGTAACCGAAGATGATGGCGCCTTCTGTCAGCCTTGCGCAGCTTTGCAGTAACGACATCATCCCTTCGCCGTAAAAGATGTTATCCCCCAGCGTCAGGCAAACCGGGCTGTCGCCGATGAAGTCGCGTCCCACCAAAAAGGCGTCGGCAAGACCGCGCGGTTCGGATTGTGCGGCATATTCGAATTTCAATCCCCACTGCAACCCGTCCTTCAACAGGTCACGAAACAGAGGCAGGGCTTCGGGCGTGCTGATCACCAGGATCTCGCGTATCCCTGCCAGCATCAACATCGAAAGCGGATAGTAGATCATCGGCTTGTCGAAGACCGGCAGGATTTGTTTGCTGATGGCGATCGTCAGGGGGTACAGACGCGTCCCTCTGCCGCCCGCCAGGATAATTCCCTTCACTTGACCTCCTTTGCCTCACGCCAGGCATAATTCTTTCGGATCCATTCACCGTAGGAACCGCGGCTGACCTGATCCACCCATTCGGGATGATGCAGATACCAGTCAATCGTGCGGCGCAAGCCCGCCTCAAACCCGACTTCAGGCTGCCAGCCCAACTCACGCCGAATCTTCGCCGCATCAATCGCGTAGCGCTTGTCGTGGCCGGGGCGGTCGGTCACGAAACGAATCAACTCGCGGTAACTCTTCAAGCCCTGTTCGCGCAGTTGCGGCACCTCTACCGGCGGCGCAATCTCGTCAAGGATATCGCAGATTTTGTGGACAAGGTTGATGTTCTTCTGTTCGTTGTTCCCGCCGATGACATACACCTGACCGGGCGCTCCCTTCTCGAACGCCAGTTGCACCGCCTTGCAGTGATCCTCCACGTACAGCCAGTCGCGCACGTTGGAGCCGTCGCCATACACGGGCAGGGGGTTGCCGGAGAGGGCATTGAGGATCATCAACGGGATCATCTTTTCGGGGAATTGATACGGTCCGTAGTTGTTGGAGCAGTTGGTGATGATGGCAGGCAAGCCGTAGGTATGATAAAAGGCGCGCACGAAGTGGTCGCTGGCGGCTTTGGAGGCGGAGTAGGGCGAGTTCGGAGCGTAGGGCGTTTCTTCGGTGAACCAGCCTTCGGGTCCGAGAGAGCCGAAGACTTCGTCAGTGGAAACGTGCAGGAAGCGGAACGTCTGTTTGCGCTCCTGCGGCAGGCGGCTCCAGTAAGCGCGCGCGGCTTCGAGCAAGGTGTAGGTGCCGACGACGTTGGTCTGCACGAAGTCTTCGGCGTTCACAATGGAGCGATCCACGTGCGACTCGGCGGCAAAATGGAAGATGCCTGCCGGCTGGTATTTCTCGAACAACGAGTCGACCAGGGCGCGGTCGGTGATGGTGCCTTTGACGAAGGTGTAATCCGGGCGACCTTCCAAATCTACCAGAGAAAGAGGGTTGGCGGCGTACGTGAGGGCATCCAGATTGACGACGCGGTATGCGCCGTTTTGAATCAGGAGGCGGACAAAGTTGGCGCCGATGAATCCGCATCCGCCGGTGACGATAACAGTTGGTTTGTTGCTCATGCCGATTCCTTGAGTTGGATTATATCTTTAGGATTTACGCCAAAACTTGGTGGAGCGCGTTCTCGAACGCGCGAGGCGCGGCATCGACGTGAAAGAACGTCAATTACGCGCAAGTCCTAAACTTGCTATTTTCCAGACGCACAATTCGCCGTTTGGGTACGCGGGCGGCAGGTCCCACACCGGGCGCCATTTGCCTCCATGGTGACTGCGGATCGGCAACCACACAGACAAGATGCAGGGCGGAATGACGGCGTTCCATGAGCATCCTCTACCACAGGCAGGTTATTTCTTTTCGAGGTAAAACACATTGAGAAAACAAATATTGGGGAATCCCAAGAGACGATTGTAAAGCCTGTGCATCCAAACGACCCTGGACGGATAATGCAGGGTAAGAAGAGAAAGAAGGGGAAATGTTGGGAAAAGCCCCACGCGACGGCGGATCTTGAAGTGTTTCTTAAACAATTGAATATATTCCCAGACCGGGCGGTCACCCGGATGCCTGTCCGCGCCCGACGTGCGGATCAATTTACCGGTGACGAGGAAAGACAACCGGGACGCAAGGTGGGCCAGATTGGGTACCGTCATCAAGGCGCGCCCGCCGGCTTTGAGAATGCGCGCAAATTCGGCAATTGCCTTCTCCTGGTCGGAATATATAAGGTGTTCGAGAACATCCAAACATACGATTACATCCACCGAATTGGCATCGAGCCCGGAATTCAGGAAACTGCGCTGTATCACAGTCGCCGAGGCGTAATTTGCATCCATGCCGGTAATGTTATATCCCGCCTTTCGATACTCATCCACCAGCACCCCCTCGCCGCACCCCATATCATAGATGACCTCCTGCCTGGAACACTCGTCTAAAAAGGCGCGCGCCAGTTTGATCTTTTCCAGATACACAGGCAGGTAGGGCCAGTCTTGTTCGAGTCTCACGTGGTAATCACCGCGCCGGGCATATTCACCAGATCTGTTCTCCATATTCCCTTCTTTTCCGTATGTTACGGCAATGGACAATCTTCGTTCACTTGAGGCGTAAAGATCTGAATTCGCCTCAACTCCGTCTCGATTTCGCGTACGGGTTCGTAATAGCATAAAATGTAAGGCGCGATCTTTGAATTCCAGGCATTGTTTTCTTCAAAAAATACGCCATCCGTCTTGATGCCAACATTTTGCCTGCCCGCGACAATGGCTGCAAAGCGATGGGCTTTCAGATCATCATAAAAACGCTGAAGATACATTTCGTTTCCCGACATCGCCATCTCCATAAGGAGAATCACCTCGTAGTCAGGGATAAGCGGAATGTCCACATCGCCAAAAGCGATCAGTTGACGCTCGGAAATGAACAGCACCGGACCAGACCGCGCCGCCTCGTCAACCGACTGGACCAGTTGCCGATGGGATTCACGAGCAGCATCCGCCTGATAAACGGGATAGGGCGATAGAGCAGGGATCAAAAATAAGATCGGGATGACCACGCCAAAGGCAATCACAGGCGGCGCAAGGATTCCCCACTCCCCCGCTTCCGCCTCATCGGACCGTATCCTGTCTCCGGCAAAATAAGCCGCCACCACACCCAAAAGGACCGCGTAGGTATCTGTATTATGCAGATCGCCGCCGCCTCCGATCTTGACGCTGACGACCATGCTCCCGGCGAACAGTCCCAGGATCATGATGAATATACCCATCCAGCGAAACGGATGCAGCCTCCTCCAGTGTCTGCTGGCAACGATGACCAATCCAGCCAGGAGGGGGCTGGATACGAAAAGGATCCCGGGAACGATCCCCAGCGGGAACGAGGCGTTCGGCCACAGCCGGTACCACAGCAAATCGGAGGTGAAACTTGACGTAAAAGCCCTTGCATTGGCGGTATTTCCGGACAGAAACACATAAGCGGATTGCGAAATAAATGCCGATACAATGCCTATCACGAACCAAACCAGCGGGCGCGAAACATACGTCAGGAATTGCCGGAAGGAGTGGAATTTTCCCCCCGTCACAGGTGTTTCAAGGAGATAGAGGGCAATCGCCATCATGGCGGGCATCGGAAACCAGTTTACCCGGCTGATTCCCGCCCATAAGGACGCGACGACAATGACCAGGACCGTCCTCCAGGGGTGTTTGTCCGAAACGCCCAACAAGACCAGGAGTACCATGACCTGCAGGTGATAATAAACGCCGATCTGTAAAAAGAACAGGAAGAACCATGCCGCCAGCAATA
Source organism: Chloroflexota bacterium (assembly GCA_013388685.1). Taxonomy (GTDB): domain Bacteria; phylum Chloroflexota; class Anaerolineae; order Anaerolineales; family Villigracilaceae; genus Defluviilinea. The sequence goes on from JACAET010000028.1 coordinate 82,152, forward strand.
AACGAAGCCATTTCTTCTCCGGGGCAATGACTCGGAAGGACAATGCCAGCGAAGCGCCCGATGTCATCCCAACCCACAAAAGGAATTGCCACAGCCTGTGTTCGAATATGCCCAGCCCCGGGAACAGGAACGGTATGGACTGCAACAGATATCGTGAGGCATGATAAGGAGATAATGGAACGAACTCTCCATAGAGTGCCCGGGAAAACCACAGGGATGCGTAATAGTAACGACTCCCTTCGGACCATCCCAACGAAAACGGATATGCCGTCACTACATTATAACGTGCCATGACCTCATAGGTTAGTCCGAGCAATAAAAGAGAGACGGCAAATCCACCCATCCAACTGATTCGAAAAGTTATCTTGAGAGACGCCATCCCCAGCAAGATTAAACACCAGCACACCCAATAATAGAACAATAATAACAATACCGGGTCGTAGACCGGCTGTTTGACTTCCTGCCCGATGCGGTAGGTAAACTTGATGTAGGGGATGACGAAAAGGATGCCGAGAAAGACGATTCCGCCGAGGAGCCTCAGGGGGAGCGAGTCGAAGGCAAGGCACTCGGCACGTTCGACGAAGTTGGAACGGTTCGCGGCGATGCGGATAAAAAGCCAGATGCAAACCGCCGCGATTGCCAGGAATAAGATCAGCATCCCGCCCCAGGCGGCGCGCACCAGGTCCACGCCCAGTTCGATCAGCCTCAGGCGGGTAAAGTGGAACATCGCCAGATTGGCGGCTATGTTAAATAGCAGAATGGTGAGCCAGAAGGAACGGACGGCATTGAGGGGTTTATCCATCGAAGCCCAATTTTACAGCAGGATTTCGCCGGATGACGGATCCTTTTTTTGCCCAGCCAGAGTCGCTGTGATGGATGGAAGGAAGTAGGCGCCCGGCAGGCTCGATAGAATCAGGTAGGCGCGAATCAACACCGCCACGCTCAAACTGGCGGCGGAGGAAAGCCCCGCCACGTTGGAGAGAAAAAAGGTGAAGGATAATTCCTGCAAGCCATAGCCGTTGATGGAGATGGGAATCTGGGTGATGAAATAGGTCAGGCTCCAAAGCCCGGCGATCATCCAGAAGGGGATGCGGGTTTCGAGGTCGCCTGTCAAAAGGGAAATGGAGCCGAACAGGCACAGCATGTGAACCCACGTGAAGGCGAGGGATGCAAGCAGGGAAGCAGGTTGGCGAAGCCACAGGTTGAAGACGGAAAGCGTCCGTTTGAGGAAGGTCAGGGGTTTAGCAAACCAGGCGAAGGTCAGGGAGGAGGCGGGGGCGGCGCCGAGGAGTTTCCAGGCATGAACAAGGCCGAGGGGGAGAGTCATGCTCATCCCCAGCATGCCGATCAGCCGGTCGGCAGCGATGGAGGCGAGGCAAACGGCGCGGTCGAAGCCCATGCGCATGACGCCCGCCAGGCGCACCATGTCGCCGCCGATGGTGGTGGGGAGGAAGTTGGAGGCAAATAAGCCCGTGAAGGTGAGGGCGAGGCTGTCTTTGTAGCGGATGTTCACGCCGCCGGCGCGCAGAAGAACGTGCCACCTCGCTGCGGTGGCAAGGCGTGAAATAATAAACAGGAACGCCACCCAGAGCAGGTCGGCAGGTTTGCTCTTTGCGAAAGCCGCCAGGATTTCGTTCCAACCTTCCTCCCGCAGCAGCACGATCAACAGGATGACCGCCAGAAGCGTCCCTGCCAGTTGCAGGATCAGTCGGCGGTTTTTCGACCACCCGGCAGACATGTTAGCGCTTCTTCCCCAACACGGCGCGAATGGTGTAGGTGGGCTTGCTCTGCGATTCGTGATAGGTGCGCGCCAGCAGTTCGGCAATCAGTCCCATCAGGATGGATTGAAACCCAAGGATGAGAAGCATGACGCCGATTTGAAAGAACGGCGAGGTCAGCACCGGAACGAAAAAGAACACCTTGCGGATGAAGAGGTAGGCAAGCAGGAACATGCTCACGGCAATCAGGCTGACGCCCGTACCTCCAAACAAACGCATGGGCTTGTGGGAATAATCAAGCAGGAATTTGACGGTGAAGAGGTCGAGGATGACCTTGACGGTTCGTTCCAGACCGTATTTTGCCACGCCAAATTTGCGGGGGTGGTGGCGGACGGGGAGTTCCGTAATCTTCGCTCCCACCGAGTGCGCGAAGACCGGGATGAAGCGGTGCATTTCGCCGTAGAGACGGAAGCCTTCGAGCGCTTCGCGGCGGTAGGCTTTGAGCGTGCAGCCGTAATCGTGCAGGCGCACGCCCGTCACCCACGAGATGAGTCCATTGGCAAGGTTGGAGGGAATGGTGCGGGTGAGGCGGTTGTCCTTGCGGTCTTTGCGCCAGCCGCTGACCAGGTCGTAGCCTTCGTCCAGTTTGGCGAGCAGCATGGGGATGTCGGCAGGGTCGTTCTGAAGGTCGGCGTCGAGCAGGACAATGATGCTGCCCTCGGCGTGATCAATGCCGGCGGCAATGGCGGCGGTCTGACCGAAGTTGCGGCGGAAGACTACTACGCGGACGTGTTCGGGATGCCTTTCTGCCAGTTCGGTCAAAACCTCCAGGCTTCCATCTGTCGAACCGTCATCCACCAGAATGACCTCCCAGGTGCGGTTGAGGGGAGTCAGCGCCGATGTGACGGCGTCCATCAACAAAGGCAGGTTGTCCTTTTCGTTGTAAACGGGGATGACAAGCGAGAGGTCGGTCATGGCTTACTTCTTCGCGGCGAGACGTTCCAGGTCGGCATCCACCATCATCTTGACCAGTTCCTTGAAAGAGACCGACGGCTCCCAGCCAAGTTGCGTGCGCGCCTTGGAGGGGTCGGAGATGAGCAGGTCCACTTCGGCGGGGCGGTAGAAACGTTCGTCCTGAACGACGAAGTCGCGGTAATCCAGCCCCAGGTGGGCGAAGGCGATCTCGCAAAACTCGCGCACCGAATGGGTCTCGCCCATACCGATGACGTAACTATCGGGTTTATCCTGCTGCAGCATCCGCCACATGGCTTCCACATAATCGCCGGCAAAGCCCCAGTCGCGCTGTGCCTCCAGGTTGCCGAGGCGCAATTCCTTTGCCAGCCCCAGTTTGATCCTTGCCGCGCCGTCCGAAATCTTGCGGGTGACGAACTCCAGCCCGCGGCGCGGACTCTCGTGATTGAACAGAATCCCTGAAGCCGCAAACATATTGAACGACTCACGATAATTCACGGTAATCCAATGCCCGTACACTTTTGCTACTCCATACGGGCTGCGCGGATAGAACGGCGTACTCTCGCGCTGCGGCACTTCCACAACCTTTCCGAACATTTCGCTCGAGGATGCCTGATAAAACCGAATTTTGGGGTTTACGAAGCGGATCGCCTCGAGGATGCGCGTCACACCCAGGGCAGTGATGTCGCCCGTCAGCGCGGGCTGGTTCCACGAGGTCGGCACGAACGACTGCGCGGCAAGGTTATACACTTCCGTCGGTTCATATTCCTCGAGCAGCGACAGAAGAGAACCCTGATCGTGCAGATCGCCCTGCACCACTGTCATATCATCCAGCAGATGATTGATGCGTTCGTACGTCACCGTACTGGAACGGCGCGCAACCCCAATGACCCGGTAACCTTTCGAAAGCAATAATTCCGCCAGATATGACCCATCCTGACCCGTGATCCCTGTAATTAATGCGGTAGGCATTGAAACTCCTTGGTTCAAAATTCAGCGGCTGAATTATAACCTACATTCGAGGTCTGGCAATGCGCCGTTTATCCAGCCACCACCCCAGCCCCAGGATGATCCCCCACACCGCCACAATCAGCCCCACCATAAGCGGGAATGGCAATTGACCGCCCCAATGAAGATAACGCGTGGCATACCAATGCGTAAAAACCAGCAGGAGAGCGGCTTCACACCACAGCACGCGCTTCCCCCAGGCGTTGCGCGTTTCCCGCCACCAAACCCACACCCCCCCCGCCATTACGGCCTGCCAGGCAAACAGAATCGCCCGGTAACGCGGATTATCCCACGAGTCGCCGCCGCCTCGTAACGCGGCAAGCAGGATCCAGGTCCAGACAAGAAGCGACAGCCACAGGAGGACATTCCGCTTCTGACTTGACCCTTGTCCTGCCGCGGCTCCAAAAGACAGAATCAACGCCGGAAGCAGTGCATACCATCCCGCCGCGCGGACGATATAGATTGCCTGCCACAGGGCATTCGTCGGCTCGAAGAGCGCCGCCGGCAGGACCGGTTGCAGAACGCCATAGACCGCCACAAAAGGCAGGCGCATCCACTCGGGCATTTCATCGAAGAGTTTTTGCACCCAGCCCGAGCCGCGCTCGAGTTGATAGGCATCCCACTGGACGGTCAGTTTCAGCCAGTCGTTGACCACGCGTAAGGGGGACAAGGAATCGAACTGCCCAGAACGGTTGAGCGCGGCGGAAAGGGCGAACAAACCCACCGCAAAAATGAGCAGGAAAATGAAAACAGACTTCCACGAAAGGCTGCGGCTTTCGTTCATGAAGAAGACCCACCCTGCAAAAATGATGAGATGCGCAAGCGCAATTGCCGGAGAAACCAGCAACATGCCAAGCAAACCAATAACTGTCGCGCTGAGCGGAGCACGAAGCGAAGCGGAGTGCGTAGTCGAAGCGCCCCGCCATTTCACAAATCCCCAAAACGCCATGGCGCTGAACGTCAGCAAATATGGCTCGCGCATGGCGGAGGAACCGAGCAGAACGCTTTCGGGATACAAGGCAAAGACCCACGCCGCGGGGTAGGCAATCTTTTCACCAAAGACCTGCCGCGCTCCCAGCCACAAAAACGGGACGCCGGACGCCGCAACCAGCGCCGAGAGCAGAATGAGCAACAGCGGACGCTGGGCATCCGGCGAGAAATAGCGGTAGACGAAGGCGCTGAACGCCAGCAGACCGCCATACTGGTCGGAGGAGAATTTGCGGCTGAAGGCATCCCAAATGGGACGGTCGGAACCGGCGAGTTTCCACGCCTGGTCGTCGCGGATGTGTGCGTCGGTGAAGACGTAACCCGCCTGATCCTCCACAGAGTTGTCGTGACCATAGAGGGGCAGACCGAGATGGAGGGAAACGCCGACAAGGAGACGCGCCGCGAAGGCGAGAATGACAATCCAGAACAGTTTGTTTTTGAGAAACATACGGGGGGATTTTACACTACTTGGGTTGATTGCCTTGCCTGGCAAAAAGTGATGCGACATTAATGTCGCCCTGCCTTTTTACACAAAATTCGCATACCACCCACAAAGCACGCTGGATGCGCTCTCCAGTGTATTCTGTGGCGGTAGAGAACGGAAATTCCGCGGCGTTTTCGTGATTTACTGATTACCCCATCCCCTCATAATCTTCTCCGCCCGCGCCCGCCAGGTGTAGCCCTGCACATCATTCCCAGCCTGCCTGCCCAACGCTAATCTGCGCGGCTTGTCGGCAAGTAATTTTCCAATTTTCGATTTCCAATCTTCCACATCATCTGGTTCACAAAACACCGCGTTCTTCTCATTCAACACCTCGCGGATCACCGGCAAATCTGCCGTGACAATCGCCCGTCCCGCCGCCATGTATTCGAACATTTTCATCGGGCTGGCAACGCTGGCAGAGTCGGCGCTTCCGCTCGAGCCCATGATGAAGCGGCTGTAAGGCATGAGCAGAAGATCCGCCGCCGCCTGCCAGAGAGGTAACTCCTGGTTGGGGACGAAGCCGGTAAATGTGATGTTGTCTGATTCGGCGCGCGCTTTCCATGCTTCCACGTCTGCAGGGCGACCGCCAACCCAGATGAAGTGCGCCTGCGGGATTTCCCTGGCGAGCGCGAGGAACAGGTCCGCGCCGCGTCCCGCATACAAGTGACCGGTGCACATCACGATCGGGGCGGAGGGAAGGTTCAGGGTCTGGCGGGCAGGTTCAGGAGTAGAGGGAAGCGAGGCGAAGCGTTCCAGGTCCACGCCATTGGGGGCGATCACCACCTCGTCCGGTTTGAAGCGGATGTGGCGGCGTCGTTCCAGCACGTCCACCAATGCCTGCGTGATGGAGGCGAGTCGCTTGCGTCCGCGTAGCATGGCGAAGGCGCGGTGCCAGGCGGGACCGAGCGTGCCGGTGGGCTGGATGTGAATTTCGAACACAGTGGGAAATTTGAACAGCAGACCAAAGACCGCGGACTGTATCATCCACGAGTAGATGAGGTCGGGTTGGAGGGCGCGGGCGCGCTGCACAGACTGCCAGGTGAAGAGGCGGCGGTTGGAGGACGGGAGCCATTCGATGGGAAAGTCGGTTTGGAGACCGTAGTGGGATTTTAGGTTTACGATTTCAGATTTACGATTGAGGATCGAGGAATTTTCGGGGACGATGAGCGTGAGATCGTGACCGAGCTGCACGAGGGCAGAACAGGCTTTCATGACCTGCAAACTATTGGCAGTGTCGGAGGGGATTTGCGAACCGGCGAGGGCGGCGATTTTCATCCGTTTACTTCCCTGTCTGCCGACCTGCGCCGGATCTCATCCAACCCCCGCCAGACGATGACGCCGATGGAGGCGATGAAATATCCGGTCATCAGCCACGACATGCCGATGTAACCGAAGCGCGGGACGAGGAGAAAGACCAGCGCAATCTGCCCCGCGCCGACCACGGCAGAGACGATCAGCGGAAAGGAAGGCTTGCCAAACGCAAGCAGGAGCGGGCGGTTCCAATGCAGGATGTTGGCAAAACCAAAGCCGAGGGCAAGGATGAGCGCGGCGGGATACGCCGGGGCGGAATCCGCGCCGTAGAGCAGGGGGATGATCCACCAGCCAAATGCGGCAAGCCCGCCGCCCGCCGCGAGAGTCCAAGCGGCGGCAATGGCGGAGACGCGGCGCAGGAGACGGCGGGTGGCGTCCCATTGGGCGTTGGAGACGGTTTCGGCAATCTCGGCATACGTGGTCCAGATGAACGGCTCGATGGGAAGCATCACCAGGCTGATGACGAGCGAGTGCGCCAGTTTGAAATAACCGACCTCGACCTGTGAAGCGAACGCGCCAAGGAAAAGGGGCGCCGAATCGCGCACGATCAGGTTGACGGTCCCGTTGAGATTGGTGTTGAGCGAAAAGCCGAGGAGGGCGCGCCAGTCGGAGATCATGGACGAGGCGGGACGCATCCGCATCCAGCCCGGACCGAGAGCCTGATTCAACTCCCGCGCCGCGAAGACGACGATGAGGAAGCCCGCCAGCAGTTTCCCGGCAAGATACGCCGCGAGGACGTGAGTCAGGCTCCCCTCAAGAACGAACGCTGCGACGATGGCGGCGGCGGTGAGAATTGTCCCACTGATCTGCACCGTCGAGATGCGGTCGAAGCGTTTGAAGGTCTGCAAAACGCCTGTGGAGGTTTCGAAGACCAGGTTGCCAAGCAGGTAGATGCCGTACACTTGAAACAGCAGCACGGCGGACAGGTCTTTGGCAAAGGTCTGCGAAGCCCAGGGCGAGAGCAGGAAGAGGACGAGATAGGTGAGGAGGGACGTGGCGATCTCGATCAACCCCATGCCTTTCACGAGCGCGGCGGCGCGCATTCTGTCGTTGTCGGCCAGCGCCTTGGAGAGGTACTTCACCGCCACCTCGCTCATACGGAAGGACAACAGGCGGTTGACGTTGGTTGTAAAGACGAAAACCGTCCCCGCCAGCAAGCCGTAGCCCTCGATGCCAATCAGCCGGACAACGAGGATGCCTTGCAGGAATCCCAGCGTGGCAGAGACCACGTTACCGCTGAACAGGAATCCGCTGTTGCGCAGGACGCGCTTCAGGAGGTTATCGTCTCTCCACGAAAGGGACATGGAACTCCGCACGCTCTACCCGGATCCAGGCTTGTCGGCGACAAACTCGAACGAACCCGTGAAATGCCGGAGCCGCGTGTTCTCCAATGGGCGGCGCGTCACCAGACCGGCAACGCGCCACCAGAGTTTATGGAGCAATTCAACCGGAAACACGATGGATTGCGCCAGCCCGAGCGGCAGGCGGAAGAACATGCCCATGCTGGCTTGCGCCTTCAACCCCGACCATGCTTTGCTGGGCGCGAGTCGTTCCACACGGAACCCGCCGAATTGCAACAGGCTGTACGCGCCCAGATGCGTATGATGATAAAAACTGGTTCCGTGCGAGGGTTCGAGGAACGCCACCGTGCCGATCAGCCTTCCGCCCGGTTTCAAAACCCGATGAATCTCCCGGATCGCCACAAACGGATAACGGACATATTGCAGAACCGAGACGCACAATACAAAGTCGAGCGTTTCGTCCCTGAACGGCAGGGATTGCGCGTCGCCCAACAGCGGGGCATGCGGCGAGTCGTAATCCAAGCCCGCCCACTCGAAGCCCGCCGCCTCGCACAACTCCTTGTGAATTCCCCTGCCGCAGCCGAGGTCGAGCATCAGGCTTCCCGGCGATTTTGCTTTAGGAAAGTAACTCACCAGTTCGCGCGTGAGATGGCGCGGAACGCTCCTGCCCGAAAGATTTACTTCCGGCGCGGGATTCATCGTCAACGGCTCGAAGGCGAGGTCCCCGCCCGGCAGTTGGGACGGAGGAATCTCAAATGCAAGCAGATATGGTTTGGGGTGTCTCAGGCGCAGGTCGAGCGCGCCGGAAGCGGTGTACGGAAATTTCGAACCGCAGGCGCGGCAGTTCGCGCCCGCCTCCGTGAATTCCAAGCCGTTCCCGCAGTGACTGCATGCCAGGGCTTGCCTTAAGTTGCCCGAGAGTTGTCGTGTCATGTAGAAATTCATTTGTCTGCGCGCTGATAGACGTGGATGACAGACTGCCAGCGGCATTTTTCCGCCTTGGGAGCGGAAAACACCTTGACATACTGCCCGGATTCGAGCGCCTGCTTGTTCAAATGGAACATCTCGGTCTCCTGCACGAGAATGTAATCGGCTTCCGAAAGCCATGTTTCCGCGAGTTCGTCGTTCCAGCGGTTGAAGCGCAGGAGCGTTTCCGCGTCGCCGCCCCGGGAGTAATAATGCAGGTGATTCAACTGCGGACCGTACACCCGCACGCCGGGCACATACAGAAAGATGGCGGGGATGCGTCCCTCCCAATAAATCTTCGAGCCGGGTTCGAGGATAGCGCGCAATTCACTTCCAGCCTTTTCATAGGACGCGAACACATCCGTGCCGTCGCAGTTGAAGAAATCGTTGCCGTTGCCCAGGATTTTCGTCGGCGACAGGACGAAACCGGCGACGAGCAACGCGTGGATGGCGACCAGCCCGATCCTTCCACCGTCAGCCTGTTTCCGCCGTAATTGACCGTACCTCACGCCGAGGGCGGCTCCGCCCAAAAGCAAAACAAGCAGGCTCACTGTCAGCACGAACGAGAGACGAAACAACAGCAGGGGCGGAAGAGCCGTCACGTATAACAGCACGTTCCACACACGGACGGTATCCAGCCGCTCGATCATCGTCTTGGAAAAATCCGCGCTCAGATCCTCGTGCGTACTGAAACCGATGCCGACGATCAAGATGGCAATGACCGCGAAGATCACAATCAACCTTGCGCGTGATATTTCCCTTGTCAGGATCGGCGCGGCGACGACCAACAGCATCAGCCCGATGAAATTGCAATACCCGATATACAGCAGAATGCACGAAATGCAATACTCCCCGAAGAACGACGCCTGCATGTGCGCGACGAATAACACCAGAAAAAGCGCGCTCAGGAAGACGGAGGCGCGCACCCGTTCGGTCATCGGTCTGGCGGCACGCGGAGACCACAACAACCAGACGACGACCGCGCTGACAAGGGAAACGAAGTGCAGGCGAAACGTCAGGAAGAAATACAACACCATCCTGTACAGGTTGCTCTCCTCGAACTCGCCCAGTCCCTCCCCCTTTGCGAATGGTGGCAGGCGCCACGCGTCGAGGAACGGCGAGAGGACTCTCGGCACGCGCATCGCCCAAAACGTCAGGTTATCCGGGTAATAAAACAGGTTCCCGCCGAAGAAGAACACCGCCGAACACAGCATGGCATACAGCCCGGTCTTCCAGCCGTGCTGCCAGAAGATGTAAAGAAAAAGAATCGGCGGGACGAATGCCATGGTCTCACGCGTCAGCACCAGGGCGGAAGTGAGAGCCGAACCGAGTAACACCTCCCCAAGGCGACGTTTTTCACCGATGGTCAGAATCAGTATCCAGACCAGAATCGCCGCCACCGGTCCCTCCGAGATCGCCAGTGTGTAGAGTTTGATCTCCGCCGGGTTCAGCGCCATCACCCAGACGATACCCGCCGCCCACCAGTCGCTGCCCCAGCGCCGCGCGAATACCCACAGTCCCAGCAGGGTGAACAGGCTGAGGAAGATCATGAAATATCGCCCGGTATCCAGCCCCGGACCAAACAAGACCTGCGACACACCCGGAATCAAATACGAAAGGATCGAGTGATTGGTCTGCACCCCGTATTCCGCATAGGGAGTTGCCTGTCCGCTGACGAACAGCCAGCCCTTGTACAGGTACATGCCCTCGTCAAGAAAGGAGGTCTTCGTACGGGCAATCGCCAGCGCATGCAACACATAGAGTACGCCGCCGCACAATGCAAGGAAATGCGGCAGCCAGGAAAGCGAAGCGATTCGTTTCAACGGGTCGGTTATTCTTTGCATGGCGGCGGTCCGTTCTTACGGCGTCAGAATATCCTTTGCCCACTCGCGCTCGGCGTTATACCATTCGACCAGTTTTTCGATGCCGGCACGCATATCGTATTCGGGTTTCCAACCGAGCAATTGACCGGCTTTGGTCACATCCGCCCAGTTGGAACGCATGTCGGCAAGGTTGGGCGGACCGTAGATCACTTCCGCCTTTTTGCCGACCACAGTTTCCACCAGCTTGACCAGGTTGTTGATGGTAATCACCTCATGTCCGCCCAGGTTGACGATTTCGTAGCCGAGAGGTTTGAGCGCGAGAACGGTGCCGCGCGCGATATCGTCAATATAGGTGAAGCCGCGCGATTGTTCGCCGTCCCCGTTGATGCGCACGGGGCGTCCCTCGCTGATCCATTGCACAAAGCGGAAGAGAGCCAGGTCCGGTCTGCCCGCGGGACCGTAGACGGTGAAATAACGAACCACGCTCACGTCCATTCCATACAGATGATGGTAGGCATGCGCCATCGCCTCCGCCCCCTTTTTGCTTGCCGCGTAGGGTTGAAGCGGCTCACTGCTGGAAGCCGTCTCCGGGGTGGGATAGGGGGGATTCTCCCCGTAGATGCTCGAGGTGGAGGCAAGGATGAATTTCTTCACGCCGTTACGCCGGCATAATTCCAGCATGTTCAGCGTGCCGACCATGTTGGTTTGCACGAAGACCCAGGGGTCATTCACGCTGTACCGCACACCCGCCCGCGCCGCCAAGTTGATCACACCGTCGAAGGCGCGCCCCTTGAAATGCTCAATGACGGATTTCTCCGAAATATCCAGTTTATGAAAATCGAAGCTGCCCATCGCTTGCAAACGCCGCAAACGATATTCCTTCATGCGGACATCGTAAGCGTCGTTCATATTGTCAATGCCGGTAACGGCATGTCCATCTTGTATCAGAACTTCCGAGGTGCGCGCGCCGATAAACCCTGCCGCTCCGGTGACTAAATAATGTCCCATGTTCCAAGTTCCATGTTCCAAGTTTCGGTTGTCATGTCGCCCAAGTTCAAGGCTTGGAACCTGACACCTGAAACGTGAAACCTAAAGCCTCACAACCTTCTCACCGCTATTTTTGACCCTGCCCGTCGCGTTGCGGCTATCGAAGACGAATTTCGCTTCTCGGACAATCGCCTCGTAATCGTAGACTTTGTGGTTGGTAATGATCACCACCGCATCCGCCTCGCTCACGGCTTTCATCAAATCCGTCACGCTGTCCATGTGCCAGCCGTCGTGTTCGTGATGGATGTGGGGAATGTACGGATCATGATATTCGACCCGCGCGCCCTTTTTCTGCAGCAACCCGATGACATCCAGCGCGGGCGATTCGCGCACGTCGTCAATATCGGGTTTGTACGCCGCGCCCAAGACAAGCACCCTCGAACCTTTCAGGGGCTTGCCGCGGTCGTTCATGGCATCGAGCACGCGGCTGACCACGTAACGCGGCATGTTCGTGTTGATCTCGGACGCCAGTTCGATGAAGCGCGCATTGTAATTGAACGACTTCATCTTCCACGAGAGATACAACGGGTCAATGGGAATGCAGTGACCGCCCAGACCGGGTCCCGGCGTGAATTTCATGAACCCGAACGGCTTGGTGGCGGCGGCGTCTATCACCTCCCATACATCCACGCCCAGGCGCTCGCACATGATCGCCAGTTCGTTGACCAGACCGATATTGATCATGCGGAAGGTATTCTCCAGCAGTTTCGACATCTCCGCCGCCTCCGCCGAGGAAACAGGATGCACAGTCCGAATCGCGCCTTCGTACCAGGCGGTCGCCACCTCACTGCACGATGGCGTAATCCCGCCCATCACCTTGGGAGTGTTGACTGTGGTCCAGTCCTCACGGCCCGGATCCACGCGCTCGGGAGAGAAGGCGAGAAACCAATCCCTGCCGACGGTCAATCCGCGCTCGATGCCCAATTTGGGCAGAAGCAGTTCGCGCGTGGTGCCGGGGTAGGTGGTCGATTCGAGAACGACGACCATGCCCTTGTGCATATACTTTCCCAGTTCCTCGGTGGCAGCAATGATGTAAGACATATCCGGGTCACCGGTCTGGCGGAGCGGCGTCGGCACACAGATGCTGACCGCGTCCATGTCTTTCAGGATGGAGAAATCGGTTGTGGCAGTGAGATGACCCGAACGTACGATCGTTGCGACCGCATCGGTCTTCACATCCGGGATGTAGGAGACGCCCTTGGCGAGCGAATTGACCTTCCGTGAGTCAGGGTCGAAACCCGTCACGCGGAACCCGGCTTCGGCGAAAACAACCGCCAGGGGCAGTCCCACATAGCCAAGTCCCAAAATGCCGACGCGGGCGGTCTTATCCCTGAGTTTTTTGATGAGCGTTTCTTTGGTAGACATAGTTTCCTTAACTTCCCTCTCCTTCAAGGAGAAGGGACGGGGGAGATCTTCCATCAAGTTTTGAAACGATCCAGAGTGCTCAACACCATCAGGATCGCGTCTTCATTCGTATCCTTGTAATATCGTTTCCTGCGCCCGACAACCTGATAACCGAATTGGCGGTAAAGTTCCTGCGCGGGCAGGTTGCCCTCGCGCACCTCCAAAAACGAACCGACCGCGCCCTCCTTCGACATCTGACGCAGCGCACAGGTCAACAGGTTCCGGGCAATGCCCTGCCTGCGATAGGCGGGATGTATGGCAAGCGTGGCAATGTGCGCCTCATCCGCCAACAGCCAGGCGACAATCATCCCCACGATCTTTTCCTCCGCCACCGCCACCCAGCAACGCGAAACGGGATTGTCCGTCAATTCGAACCGAAACGACCTCTCGCTCCACGGCAGGCTGAACGAAAGCGCATCCAGCTCCACGACAGCCGGCAGATCCTCCAGCGTCATCCTGCGCACCTCCACGCTCATGCAGATGGCGATGCCTCCGTATGAAGATAGAACGGTGCAAGCGAAGCCTCATCGTCCGCCTCTTTCGCCTGCCAGCGCATCCACGCCAGTTCCGCCAGCACGGCAGGTCTCCTGAGGGATTGCCACGGCGGGACCAGGCGAATCCGACGATCGTTCATCTCCCGGACTTCCTCCGCCAAAAACTCGCCGCATACCTGAGAAGGATTCTGGCGCGCCTCTTCCATCAACGCCTGGAACGTCACGACTCTCGCCCGACCCTGAGCCTGCCAGCCCTTCCTCGAACCTTTATACACACCGAGAGCAAACCTGCCCCGCCCGGCTTGAATGGCGCAGAATAAAAGACCTCTGGACACAGGTTGCGCATGAGCAAGAATATCCAGGGTCGGAATTCCAATCAACGGAATGTGCCGCGAAAATGCCAACCCCTTCGCCAAAGCCAGCCCCACTCTCAAACTTGTGAACGAGCCCGGTCCCAACGCAACACCCAGGGCACCGACATCGTCCATCGTCTTGCCGCAGCGCGCAAATAGGTCGAGTATAGCGGGGGCAAGTTCCACCGTATGCCGGCGACCGCTGAGCCACGCGCATTCCGCAATGACCTGCACCCCGTCGTATAACGCCAGCCCCACCCGCGCGGTGGATGTATCCACAGCCAGCAGCATATTAATCTCCTCCAACAATCGAATGGCGGATGAATTCAAGCAAGTCATCGTACCGCTTGCCGGAGGACCTGAATTCCATTTCCCGTTCCTCGCCTCCCATATGTTCCAGCCGCACCCATAAACGCTCGGACGGCACCAATGGGTCTATGCGTTCGGGCCATTCGATCAGCAGGGCGCCTTCCATCAGCATCGAGTCGAGGTCGATTTCCTCAGCCTCCTGCATGGAGTCGAGGCGATAGGCATCCATATGAAAGAGTTTGCCTCCTTCGGCGCGGCGGTATTCATTGACAATGACAAAGGTCGGGCTGGAAACCGAGTCCAGCGAACCCCAGCCGCGGGTGATTCCTTGTACAAAGGTGGTCTTTCCCGCGCCGAGATCGCCCTGCAGGCAGATGACGTCGCCAGCCTGCAATGCGCCGCCCAAACGCGCTCCAATGCGGCGCGTCTGTTCGGGACTGCGGCTGAAAAAATCCATCGAGTGCGAATCCAAAACCGGCATCGCAGGGATTATATCAGGGGATGACGCGCCCGAACCGCGTTGGACTCACGCCCTGCTTTGAGTTAAGATACCCAAAACCAGACGAGGAGACGCATGATGGAAAATTATCTCGATACGTTCATTGACAATCTGATCGGGAGTATTCCCAATCTGCTGACAGCGTTGACCATCTTCATCGTCAGCGCCTATTTTGCCCGGCTCTTGAGCCGGCTGGTGGCGCGGGTTCTTTCTGCGAGAGACGCTCCCCTGGGGGTTACCCGCCTTCTTGCGGATCTGATACGCGTGACCGTAACGACATTCGGCGTCATCACAGCCCTGCAAAGATTCTTCGATGTGACCGCCTTTCTCGCCGGTTTGGGGATTATCGGTTTTACCATCGGTTTTGCCTTGCAGGATGTGATGAAGAATTTCGCCTCGGGCGTCATCCTGTTGATTCAGCAACCCTTTCATGTGGGTGACTCAATCGGCGTGACGGATTTCGATGGCGTCGTGCAGGCGATTGATTTGCGCTCCACCGAAATCCGTGCCTCGGACGGACGAATCGTGATACTTCCCAATGCCAGTGTGCTGGCGGGTCCCATCGTCAACTACAGCCGCGCGGATCGCAGGCTTGTCGAAGTGCCGGTGCAGGTCGGCCGCGGGACGAATACGGAAACCGCCCGCGTCACAGTGCTGGAGGCGATACGCGGCGTACCGGGATCAATCGCCGACCCGGCGCCCATGGCGGGGTTTTCCAATTTTCACGACTCTTCACTGGAACTCAACGCCCTGTTCTGGATCGACACCGCCCAGACAAACCCCGTCGCCGCAAAGGACGCGGCGCTCTCGCGGATCAAGGAGGCGCTCGACGCGCGGGGGATCGAAATCCCATACCCCGTTCGCACGGTGTATATGCATACGCACAATTAAATCTCCCTTTACACAGCCACGCAAGATTCATCGTGCATTTTCAACCTTGCCATGATCAATCTGTTAGAACCTGTCTCAAAACTACCCTGTCCCTCTGAGGAAGCGGTTGTTGCGACCGACGAGTCTCTTGTTTTTGGCAGTAGCGACCTTTCGCTGCGCTCAGGGTGACATTTTCGAGACGACTTGTAGAATAGTCAGCGTGAACCCGGCGTTCTCTTGCCCCGAGAGAACGCTCGGGAACACCCTCTACCCATCTGCAAATAACGATCTCCGAGGCTTTCGATCGCCTCGGAGATCGTTTTCTTTCAAGCGAATACAGGCTGGCGCACGTCCTTTGAAAAGGCAGATTACGGTTCGCTGATCTTCACCCAGTCCACATCCACAACCACCGGCAGGGTATCGAACGAGGAGACCGAAACGCCAATCAGCCCTTTGGTGTATCCCACCTTGTTTTCGGTGACCGTGCGGGCTTCCGTGCCATTGATATACAGGGACAGGGTACGATCATTACAGATGATCGAGTATTCGTTGGTTGCCTTGCCCGATTTGATCTTGGTTGAACCGCCGCTGTAGATTTCGCGGTAGCCTACCTCGCCGTTTGAATCGACAATTGCCGCAAAAATCCAATATAAACCGTTGTTGGCAATATTGAACTCGTACCAGCCGTCCTCGGTGTAACGGCAGATCAGGCTTACATTGTTGTTATTGACCCCGCGATTATTCACACGCATATCCAAACGAACGTTTTCGTATTCATACGGCTCGTAGGTTACGTAGACCCACAAATTGTTGTCGTTGAGATCGAAGGTCAACAGACTGTTCTCGGTGTACAGATCCATCTTTGGATTGTCTTCGTCGGTAATGGTGCTCGAACTGCCGTTTACCACGAAGTACGTCCAGTTATCGTTGACCACGAATTCCTCGGTAAAATACTGCTCGGCAACGGGCGCCTCCGTGGGAGGAATTTCGGTGGGCAGGGCGGTGTTGGTTGGCTGTTGCTGCGGCTGGCTGGGCTGTTGCGGCTGGCTGGGCTGTTGCGGCTGGCTGGGTTGTGACGGCGTATCGTTCGAAAACGCGTTGCACGCCAACCCGACCAGGAGCATAAGCGCTGCAAAAAGAAACAATGGACGAAAATTTTTCATGACAATCTCCTTTTTTAAATGCTGAACTTACGCAACGATCTTCCGCTGAGGTCATGAGCGCCGCAGTGACGACCCGTAATAAAGCGGTGTTGGATGGGGATGCGTAAGCCTTGGATTTATCTGCCAAGTATAAAACATGAGCGATTCAAGCACAATATCTGGAAGGGAGTTTGATTCGCGTTCACCAAGGGGTGAAATCTAGCCGAAACATATGTGTTTTATTAGACGAATGCGGAAAAGCGTTGACCCTCGTTCCCGGGTACTGTACAATCTAAATTATCGGTATTGCCATTCTGCATCGAATTACGCGTATTGTAGGATTAATGCTTGAAAATTCGCTGTTGAAGTCGTCGCTTGAACCTCATTCGACGCGCAGGGGACGTTCTCCAACGTCCCCGTCGGCGCAAGAGAACACCGACTGTGCCCATGGAGTTCTAAAACCATACGAGTGAACGCTTAAAAAGACATTTTGCCTGTTTCGGATCAAGTCGAATCATCGAGGTGTCAGGGAGTAGCGCCTGTCCGGAACGTGACGGGACAGGCAACCGTCAAGCCGGAGCGGAAGGTCCGACCCATGCTCCCGGTTGTCTGTGCGTAGATGCTCCTACGTTTGCGAGACTGCCCATGCGGCGGTTTCGCGTTCTTGGTTTTGGCGCAAGGAGAAAGAGATGAAACTTCATATATTTTTCATATTGATTGACATTATGATCCTGCTGGTTTACCCGTTCATTTTCGTTGCATCGAAACTTCGCAAGTTCTTCCATTTTAAGAGATAATAGCCTCATTCATCGCACATTCGCAATGCAGAGGAGGCTCTTATGAAGTCAATGAACGATGTCCTGGGGGTTATCATGGGAGGAGGCAAAGGGACGCGCTTGCACCCGCTGACCCAGATGAGGTCTAAGCCTGCCGTCCCGATTGCGGGCAAATATCGTCTCATTGACATTCCCATCAGCAACTGCATCAACTCGGGGATCTATCGCGTGGCGGTTCTGACTCAATTCAATTCTGTGTCGCTTCACCGACACATTTCCCAAACCTATAACTTCGATGTGTTTCACACCGGCTGGGTGCAGATTTGGGCGGCGGAACAGACCCCTCAGAGTGCGGACTGGTATCAGGGCACGGCGGATGCCGTCCGCAAGCAGTTGTTCGAGATCCAGGCAACGGGGGCGGAGTATGTGCTGATTTTGGCAGGCGACCATCTCTACCGCATGGACTACCACGAGATGGCAGAATTCCACTGGGAGAAAAATGCCGATATCACCGTGGCAGTTCAACCCGTCGCGCGAGGCGAAGCGTCCCGTTTCGGGTTGCTCAAGGTCGAAGCGGACGGACACATCACCTCGTTTGTCGAAAAGCCCAAGGACCCAGAAGTCCAGAAAAGATATGTCAGCCGCGACGATCCGGAGCGGCCGTTCCTCGGCTCGATGGGTATTTATATCTTCAAGACAAAGGTGCTGGCGGAATTGCTGACGTATCATCTGCGGCACGATGATTTTGGCGGCGATATCATCCCCGAATCCATTCAATCGCACGAGGTGTATGGGTTTAATTTCGACGGATACTGGGAGGACATTGGAACCATCCGCTCGTTCTATGAGACCAATCTGAAGCTGACCAGTTCGGAGCCGCCGTTCAATTTTTACGATGTGAAGGCGCCGATTTATACCCATGCGCGCTTCCTGCCCGGCTCGACTGTGGAGGACAGCGCTCTGCAAAACGTTCTGCTGGCAGAGGGATGCCGCATCCGCAGAGCGGAGATCACGCACTCGGTCATCGGACTGCGCAGTCAGATCGCGGAAGGGACGGTCGTCAAGGACAGCATTGTCATGGGCGCCGACTATTACGATGCCGGGAAGCCGGGCGGGAATCTCCCGATCGGCATCGGCAGGAATTGCCGCATCGAGTCGGCGATCCTCGACAAGAACGTGCGCATCGGCGACGGCGTGCAAATTCTGCCGTTCCCGCGCGGACACAAGGATGTGGACGGCGGTCTCTATTATGTTCGCGATGGGATCGTGGTGATCGCCAAGGACACCGAGATCCCCACCGGAACACGCATCGCGCCGGAATGAGCAACCACGATCATCCGCGCAGATTCAACGCGTAGCACCCCCCCGACGCCGTTCATCCGCCCGTTTCTCCTCCCGCATATTCGCCTTCCCCCTCATGAGTAGGGTAAAATCAACACATGGCAGACGATGTTCTCTTTCGTGAAGCGGTGGATACCCTGCGCGACGGCAACAAAGCCCGCGCCCGCGAACTGCTGACCGATCTCATCAAGAACAACCAGAACAACGCGGAATACTGGATCTGGCTGAGCGCAACCATGGAAACGCCCAAGGAGCGCATCTACTGCCTCCAAACGGCGCTCAAACTGGACCCCGAAAATGCCGCCGCCAAACGGGGCTTGATCCTTCACGGCGCCCTCCCCGCCGACGAAACCATCCAGCCTTTCCAAATGAACCGCCCGCGCAGCTGGGAGGAGAAACTACTGCTCGCACACGAAAAACCGAAACCCAAGGGATGGGCGGCTGTCAGGGCAAGCCCGGTCTTCAGGCTGGGTATCGTCCTCCTGATCGTTGCCGCAATTGCAAGCGGCATCGGGTTCGGCTATGTCATCCCCGCCATGAATGAACGCAACCTAAGCCGCCCGAGCCGTACGCCCGGTCCGTCCCCCACCTACACCCTGACTGTAACGGTCATCGGCGGCAAGCCGCAAGGGCAGGTCGTCAACACGCCCGGCGGAATTGCCGAATCGCTGGGCGTGCAATATACAGCCACACCGCTATACGTGCCTCTCGAACGCTCGCCGCAGACATCGGATTACCTGATCCAATTCAATACGGCATATGGCAAAGGCGATTGGGATGGCGCCATCTCCGCCCTCCTGAACGTCATCCAACTCGAGCCGAATGCAACCTATGCCTACTATTACCTGGGCGAAGCCAGCCGCTTCAAAGGCGATATTGGCGGCGCACTGCAATACTACAGCGCCGCCATTGACCGGAATGAGAACTTTGGTCCCGCCTATGTGGGATTGGCGCGCGCACGCCTGCTCGCCGACCCGAACGCCAATGTTCTGCCGATCCTCGACGATGCCGTGCGCCTCGACCCCAATTTCGGCGAAGCCTTCATCGAACGCGCACGCGTCAAGATCCGCGACGGCAATGTGCAGGGAGCGGTGCTAGACCTTGGCGAAGCCAACAAACTCCTGCCGGGATCACCGCTGGTGTATTACTATCTTGCCCTGGCGCGCCTGCAGGAAGGGGAATACGACCTTGCCTTGGCTGCGGCAAAAACCGCAAACGAATTGGACCTCACCAACCTGCCCACCTACCTGTTGATGGGCCAGATCTACGCGGCGATGGGAGATGACGAAGAAGCCGTCAAATATTTCGGCCTTTACCTGCAATATGCCCCGGATGATCTGACGGCATACCTTACACTCGGAAAAATACAATTCGAAAGAGGCAACTACGAGGAAACCGTTCGGTTGATGGACCAGGTGATTTCACAGGATCGGAACCGCCGCGAAGCGTATCTTTACCGTTTCCTCTCGCACGTGGAATTGAATCGGGGCGAATCCGCCGATGTGGATATTGACCGGATCATCTCGTTCTACCCCGACCTATTCGAAGCCAATCTGGCGATCCTGCGACTGCACCTGCTCCGCGAACGCTACGGGAGTGCCCTCCTGGCGCTGAACAAAACCCTGCCGCTTGCCGAAACGGATGAACAAAAGGCGTTAACTTATTATTGGGGCGCGATCACCTACGAACGGCGCGAAGAACCGCGCAAAGCCGCCGAATACTGGGCGCTTCTGCTCGACCTGCCCGCCCAAGCAATGACCTCCGCCATGCGTGAGGAGGCGCAAACAAAACTCGCATCCCTGATCACCCCAACCCGCACGCCCACCCCAACCCGTACCCCCGCCTCAAACCGCACCCCCACCGCCACCCCCACGCAGACACCCACCTCTACCCAAACCCCCGCCGCTACGTCAACACCCAAGCCTTAAGCGACCTGCGGCTGAGAGTTCAGCCGCAGGTTTCTTTATCTATCCCGTCCCATACTTCTTCCGGTCTTCCCCGCACGGGCACAGCGCCCGCAGATAATGCCAGTTGAAGATGCCGTAGTCGTGACCGTCCTCCCAAACGATAGTCAGCGCGTAAGAGCCGACAGCAACCACGTTGGCAATGCGCGTGGCAGGCGAATCCCCCAGCCGCTTCTCGAACACGTCTGCATCAGGTTCAGACTTCATGTTCTCGTGCCCGCCGCGGCACGAGGCGCACGGACACGCCGCCCTCAGCAGTTCAAACGGGTAGACGCTCACATGTCCATCACTCCATGTGACTTGAAATTCCTTTGATTTCTTATGCACCGTAATACCGGTTGGTTTCTCGTTCATCAATACCTCTTCTTCATCGTCATCTAATCCTTATACGGATCGAACTCATGCTCGCCCGCCATTGCCACACCGATGGGCTTGAGGGTGTGCAAAATGCGGATGGTAGGCGCATGGAAGCCCAGCACCTCTGGCAGACGTTTGTAACAGTGCGGCGACTCGTCCGTGCCGGCGCCTCGCAACTCGACCCCCTGCTTGCGCACCCACTCCATCATCATCTCGCGCGAGACCGCTCCCGGCGAAATGACCTTACCTGTGCGGCGGTTGATCTTGCCGCGCGCCGCGTTGCGGCTCATCACCCGTCCCGCCCCATGGACGGTGGAATACAGCGCGTGCTTCGACTCTTCTGACTCCACCCCCTCGAGAATCACCGAAATATCGCCCATCGAGCCGCCCACAAACCCTTTCTGACCGGGGAAGGCTGGCGTTGCTCCTTTGCGCACCACCCACAATTCCTCGCCGCCGTGTGTTTCGCGCCAGGCGTAATTGTGGTGATTATGGACTTCCTCCAAAATATGCGCCCCCAACATGCGCGCCACCTCAGTGCACACCCAATCGCGCCCGGTATAGGCATACCGCCCCGCCAACTGCATACAGGCAAGATAATCTGCCCCCAGGCTCGACCGCACCGGGATGACCAGCGGGTCCACATCCATACCGTCTTTTGCGCCGCCGGCATGCAGGAAAAACGTCGCCGTCTTATATCCCAGCCCGCGCGAGCCAAAGTGGACGCCCACCCACACGCGCCCCTGCTCGTCCTCCAACAGGTCCACGTAATGATTGCCGGAACCAATGGTCCCCAGTTGGGCGCGCGCCATGTCTTTCAGGCTGCGCATCATCGGAAGCGTCCAGGCAGGGTCGTCGAAGAGTTCATGATCCACCCGCTGTTTGTTCTTCAAGCCGATGCCAAACGAGAGATTGCCCCAGATGTCATCCATAATTTTGCGGATGTTGGCGCGTACCTCCGCAGCGGGAATGTCGAGACGCACCGCCTTGTTTCCGCAGGCGATATCGAATCCGACTCCCGAGGGGCTGATGCTGTCCTTATAAGCCACCACCCCGCCGATGGGAACGGCGTAGCCCTTGTGATGATCTGCCATCAGCGCGGCGGCATCGGCGGTGCGGACGCAGTTTTTGATTTGCGCCAGCGCGCTTTGGTCCACCGGCTCGCCCCAGACGGGAATGTTGTCAATCCATCTCATATGATTCTTTTACCACAAATTGGGGTTCGGTGCAGGGACGTTACACCTGCCCTGGCGGGCGGTGCCAGGGGAGAACGCGTTCCCCACGCGCTTTTGTGCAGCAGACACCCTTTTGCGCAGCAGACGCTCTCTAGCGTCGGTTTGAGGGGCGTGCCATCACGGTGCAGGGATGAAGGTCAAAAAATCTGCCGCCGCCCAGCCGGCACGCGCTTCATCGTAGGGCGCTGCGATATACCACCACACGTACCCATCCGCCTCGCGCGGACCGTCTTTCACGAGGAACACTTCCGAATCCAAGCCGAGGAAGACCGGCTCGCCGCTCAAGCCAGGAGCAGAGCGGATGCGCAAACCCTCGCCGCCGGTGCCGGTGATTTGGGCGTAGCCGCCCACGGTGAGTCCGGTCGGTGTGGGAGAGGGGGCAAAGGGGTCAAGGGTCGCTGTCGGCGTGACGTTGGGGGTGGCGGTTGAGGCGGGGATAATGGTCAGGTAGGCGGGAGCAAACCCCACGTCGGGGGATTGAGGCGAATGGATCCATCCAATAGAAAGAAAGGTCACGAGAAGCAAAAGTCCTGCCAGCGACAATGCGCCGAGGATGACCCATTTGTTGAACAGTTGACGAACGTCCATGTTTACCTGTATTTCAAAAGTTCCATGCCGCACGGAGGCATGAGCATCCGCAGGGCGCGGGCGTGGATTGTGATTTCGGCGCTTTGGGCGGAGCCGCGCGGCTCGCCGTCGGTTTGAATCCAAAACGGCGTGTCGCTTTCGATGCGCAGGCGGTTGAACGTGATGCGGCGCACATCCGCAGCGCTGATGTGGCGCCCGCGCCACATCTTGTACGCATGACGCAAAGCGTCGCCTAAACTGTTCCCGCTGAAGAGCCAAATATCGAGCAAACCGTCGTCGAGGTAGGCATCGGGCGAGAGTTCTGCCAAACCGCCCAGGTAGTGGCGGATGTTGGTGGCAACCGCCACAATGTAATGCCCCTCCACTTCAGCGCCGTCTGCCCACAGGCGCAATTGCACGCCGTTCCACTGCGCCGCCTGCCAGATGGTCTTTGCGGCATATTCGGGCAGGGTGAAGAACTTTTCGAGGCGGACGCGCGGTTCGAGGTTGTGAACGGTCAGCGCGTCCAACCCAATGCCCGCCCACATCATGAACGAATACTGGTTGCATGTGCCGACGTCAATCGAGCAGATGGGGGCATTGGCAAGCAGGGCGGCGTTTTTTCGCAGCGCCCACGGACGAGTCCACGCAAAGGGGCGCAGACCCAGTTCGATGCTCCACACGTTTGCGGTGCCAGCCGGCAGGACTCCCAGCGCGGTCTGTGAGCCGATCAAACCGTTGACGACGTTGCCAATCGTGCCATCGCCGCCGACGGCAAAGACCGCCTCCTTCTTCTCCGCCGAAGCCTGCTTCGCCAACTCGATGGTGTGTGCGCCGCTGCGGGTTTCCGCCGCACCCACCCGCCAGCCGGCGGCTTCCAGCTCCCGCACCGCCGATTTGATGAACGGCTTGACGTTGAAACGTCCTGCCGCAGGGTTATAGATGATGACTGCGTTTCGCATGTGAGGGATTATAACCGCCTCCCATCCTGCGCCGCCCGCACAATAAAATGCAAATCGGCAAAATGATGACTCCACTGCAAAAACCCTGAAGATTCACCACGAAGACACGGAGTCACAGGGTTTCCCTTTCATTAATGATTCTCCGTATCTCCGTGACTCAGTGGTTCGATTTTCACCTTTTTGCAGTAGGCTCAATGATATAATTTTTTACATGGATGACCGCCAACCCGCTCGCATCAACCGAGGTACCTTCCTCATATTTTCTTCCTTTGAAGAAGCCGACAGGGAAGAAAAGGCGTACTGGCTTTCTCAAAGCCCCTACGAACGCCTTCAACATGTCGAACTTCTGCGGAGAATCAACTATGGCGCCAACGCTACCGCCCGACTTCAAAGAGTTCTTGAAATTACTGAAAGAACATGACGTCCGTTATCTCTTAATCGGGGCTATGCGGTCGGTTATCACGGATACGCCCGAGCCACCGAGGATATGGATATTTGGGTTGCCGTTCATCCGCAAAACGCGCAAAAACTCATCGCCGCCCTGAAAGACTTTGGCTTCGACGACCCCGCCCTGACCCCCGAATTATTCCTCCAAAAACCGAAAGTCGTTCGCATGGGGCTTCCGCCCATGCGGCTGGAAATCGTCACAGCCATCTCGGGCGTCGAATTCGATGAATGCTATCAGGCGCGAGTCGTTGATTATCTGGACGGGGTGGAAGTCAACTTGATCGATCTGGAGAATCTCAAAAAGAACAAGCAGGCAAGCGGAAGAGCAAAAGACATTGCCGCATCGAAAGACTGCCCTGAAGCATCGCTCATTCCCCCTCGATGATATAATCCTCCCCATCATGGAAGAAGGCGCAGTCCTCAACAACCGCTACCAACTGCTCGAGCGCATCGGCACCGGCGGCATGGCAGACGTATTCCGTGCCCGCGACCTGATGCTCGAACGCACCGTCGCCATCAAAATCCTGCACGAACACTACTCCAACGAACATGGCTTCCAGGAACGCTTCAAGCAGGAAGCGCGCGCCGCGGCGAACCTCTCGCACCCCAACATCGTCACCGTCCACGACTTCGGCTTCGACAACGACCAGCTCTACATCGTCATGGAGCACATCCCCGGCAAGGACCTCAAAACCGTCCTGCGCCAGCGCGGGCGTTATGCAGTAGATGAAGCCATTCCCCTCATCGTCCAGGCTTGCGCCGGCATCGGCTACGCCCACCGCGCCGGGCTCGTCCACTGCGACGTGAAACCTCACAACATGATCGTCACCCCCGACGGACGTCTTAAAGTCACCGACTTCGGCATCGCCCGCGCCCTCTCCACCATCATGCCCGACGAACGCGCCGATGTGGTCTGGGGTTCCCCGCAATACTTCTCGCCGGAGCAAGCCGCCGGCGAAGCCCCCTCGCCCGCCTCCGACGTGTATTCCCTCGGCATCGTCCTTTACGAAATGATCACCGGCGCGCTGCCCTTCAACGCCCCCACCAGCCAGGAACTCGCCCGCTTGCATCTCGAACATTACCCCATCCCCCCGCGCGAATACATCCCCGACATCCCCCCCGCCCTCGAAGAAATCATTCTCAAAGTCCTTTCCAAGGAACCCTCCGCCCGCTACCGCACTGCCGATCAACTCGGACGCGTCCTCCTGCGCTTCGGCACCCAGCGCGAAACCCCGCCCGTCCCGGCGCTCAGCCTGACGCCCGAGGCTGTCTCCACCTACAAAGAGCCTGTCTCCCAGCCCCCGCCTGCTCCCGGCAACGCCAAACCCTCCATCAACCTGCCCGAAATCGAAATCCCCGAAGTGTACATCCCCGAAATTGACTGGGCGACCATCGGTCTGAGCCTGCTGGCGCTCATCGCTGTGCTCGGCTTGATTCCCTTCTGGATTTGGATCTTCATCCTCTACAACCCCCGCTGACCTCCCGTTTCTTTCATGACCTCCGCCATTATCGCCCCCTCCATCCTCTCCGCCGACTTTGCAAAACTCGGCGAAGAGATTCACGCCTGCGAAAGCGGCGGCGCAGATTGGATTCACATTGACGTGATGGACGGGCACTTCGTCCCCAACATCACCATGGGACCGTTCATCGTCGAGACCTGCAAGCGCATCACCCGCCTCCCGCTCGACGTTCACCTGATGATCGAACAGCCGGAACGTCACCTCGATGCGTTTGCCAACGCCGGCGCCACCACCCTCACCGTTCATGTGGAAACCTGCCCGCACCTGCACCGTACCCTGCAACAGATCAAATCGCTGGGCTGCAAAGCCGGCGTGGTATTGAACCCGGGCACCCCGCTTGGGTCGCTGGAAGCGGTTTTGGGTGAAGCAGATTTGGTGTTGGTGATGAGCGTCAACCCGGGGTTTTCGGGGCAGGCATTCATCCCACAGTCTGTAGCGCGGGTGGCAGAAATCCGCCGCCGGCTGGATGCCATCGGCTCCTCCGCCTGGCTGGAGGTGGACGGCGGCGTCACCGCAGAGAACGCCGGTCGGTTACGGAAAGCCGGCGCAACCGCCTTCGTGGCGGCAACCGCCGTTTTCAAATACCCGCAGGGGATAGCGGAGGGAATCAGAGCCTTGCGGAACGCAATAAACAAGTAATTAGGATGGCGGGCAGTTAAATAAAAATCACGGCATACGCCGTGACTCTTGGTGGGACGTGAAATCCTTACGCGACGGATTTCGCCATCGCCTTGATGCACTTGGCGCAGAGCAGTTTATGCATCTTGCGCCCCTTTTCGACCACCAGTGTCTTTTGCAGGTTCGGTTTGAACGTGCGGTTGGTGGCGCGTTGGGAAAAGGAGCGATAGTGCCCAAAGGTGGTGGTCTTTCCGCAATTTGCGCATTTAGCCATTGTGATAACTTCCTTTCTTGCTATAATTCCGGTACGATCGTCTCGCCCAAAGGCACGACATTTTATCACGTGACCTTTTGGCAGGCAAGATGTTAAAATAGAACAAGGACTGTCTGCGCGGGCGAAACCGCCTGCCAAAAGGACCGCAGTGAAAGCAACTTGAAGAGGAAACCATGGGCGAAGAAACGACAACTCTGGGCGGGATTCACGTCTCCCCGCATGCCGTGGCGACCATTGCCTATCATGCCGTGCTCGAATCGTACGGGGTGGTGGGTCTGGCGCCGATGAACCTGGCGGATGGCATCGTCAAATCCATCACGCGCGAGCCGTCCAAGGGCGTCAAAGTGGAATACGACAGCGAGGATATCAACATCGAAGTGCATATCATCGTCGAGTATGGGACGCGCATCAACAGCGTGGCGGAAAGCGTAAAGAACACCGTGCGCTATCATGTGGAAAAGGCGCTGGGGCTCAAGGTAAACCGCGTGGATGTGCACGTGGCGGGATTGCGAATCAGCAACAACGATTAGGAGCCGAGAAAACAGATGGCAGTAGATCCCGCACGCGTGGAAAAACTCCGCAAGGTAAGAATTGACGGTCAATCGCTGAAACGGCTGGTGGAGGCAGGCATGCTCTGGCTGCGCACCAACCAGCAGATTGTAAACTCACTCAACGTGTTTCCCGTCCCCGACGGGGATACCGGCACCAACATGCTCCTCACGCTGACTTCGGCGTACAACGAGATCAAAGATTCGGGCGAGAAGCATTTTGGGAAGATGGCAGGCATGGTCGCCAAAGGCGCGCTGATGGGCGCGCGCGGCAACTCAGGCGTCATCCTTTCGCAGTTGTGGCGCGGCTTTGCGCGCGGCGTGCAGGATCATGAGACGCTCGACGCCGAGACGATGGTGAAGGCGTTTGCCGAAGCGCGCGATACCGCCTATAAAGGCGTGGTCAAGCCGGTGGAGGGGACGATTTTAACCGTCGCCAAGGGAGCGGCGGCGGGAGCGGAAGCAGGTTTCAGGTCCAGTAAAGACGCGATCGGTATTCTGGAAGATGTCGTGCAGGCGGCTGATGAAACCGTCGCCCAAACGCCGGAGTTGCTCCCCATCCTGAAACAGGCAGGCGTGGTGGATTCGGGCGGCAAGGGGCTGTTTTTCATCCTGGAGGGGATGCTCAGGCACGTCTATGGAGAACCGCTGGATACGCCACTGGCAAGCGTTCAGCCGCTTTCGGCGATGAAACTGGAAAGCGCCTTGCAGGAAGTGGAAGAAGGACAGGATTACGAAGTGGTGGTGGATTTCTTCCCGAATGAGCGCTTCGAACTGCAATCGTTCTACCGCCGGCTGGAGGAGATGGGCACGTCCATTCAAGTGGGCGAAGGTGAGGGGATGTATCGCATGCACATTCACGTGCCGCTGGAGAAGCGTTACGAGCCGATTGATTACATCATGGGCATCGGCACGATCACCAAAGTGGCAATGGAAAACCTGCTGGCGCAAATGGACGACATCCAAAAGAGCAAGCAGCAGACCGTCAATTTTTCGGCGGTGGAGCCCGGGCAGATTGCGGTGGTGGTCGTTTCACCGGGCAACGGCCTGAGCCGTATCTTTGCCAGCCTGGGTGCGGCGGCGGTGGTGGCAGGCGGACAGACGATGAACCCCTCCACGCAGGACATTCTCGCCGCCTTCGAAAACCTGCCCACCGACAAGGTCATCATTCTGCCGAACAACAAGAACATTATCATGGCGGCAACTCAGGCAAAGGAAGTGACGGTGAAGCAGGTGGCGGTGGTGCCGAGCAAGACCGTCCCGCAGGGACTCGCCGCCATGCTCTCGCTTCAACCCGACGGGGAGGTGGAGGCGGTTGCCGAAAAGATGACCAAAGCCCTGAGCATGGTCAAGAGCGGCGAAATCACTGTCGCCGTGCGAAATGTGGAAATTGACGGCGTGAATGTGAAGGAAGGGCAGGTCATTGCCCTGCTGGATGGGAAGTTGGTGGCTGCGGCTGAAACCGTGGAAGAAGGCGTGCTCAACCTGCTCGAAAAGGCGCAGGCAGGCGAGCATGAACTCATCACGCTGTTCTACGGTCAGGATATGCCGCACGCTGAGGCAAACCGAATCGCCGATGTGGTGCGTGAACAATATGCCTCCGTGGAAGTGGAAGTGCAGGAAGGCGGACAGCCCCATTATCAATTTATCGTTTCTGTGGAGTAAGAGCAGCCCGTCACAGCTTCTGTACGGCTGGGCACAGGAAAACAGCGCAAGTGATCATTGACCACACCGCTGTTTTTTGTTTCGTGCAACAAAACCGATCTGTTTTTACCGGGTTGCTCCGATATCCGTATCCCAATCGGCGGGTCTTCTTGTAATGCCGCCGCGCCCGATCATTTCCCCCTCGTACCGACCATAACATTCGATGATTTCGAACAGAATCCTGTCGGACGCCTCGACGTATTGACGGATGCCGGAGAATATCTCTTCGAGGGTCTTTGCCGTCAGACCATGCTTGAGGTTGATCAGCCATTTCCCTTTCCAGGAGGGGGCGGATCGTTCGATCCGGCGGTTCAGCCTTCTCCTCGGCATTAAAGCCAGGTCCACGATCGAAAAGAAACTGTACAATCCCCGCAGATTATCCCTGATGACTACGCCGCTCCTTGGCGCATAAGCCAGGCATTTTCGCACGGTCAGGTCGTCCAAAATGAACAGGTCCGGCTCGTCAATGTACCGGGGCCAGTTCTTCATATTGTAGGCTTGCCTTTTTTCCTTGACCTCGAGATGGAAATAGGGACTGCCATTGAGCAGGATCGTAAAATCGGGATGCCTGAAAGAATCGGATTTGTCTAGGAACGAAACGCCTTTATCCGCAAGGCACTGTTTCACTTCTTGCTCGAAAGATGGTTTGGTCATCCTGACTTCTCACCCGCCAATGTGCGACATCTCCACTTTGGGCAGGTTGATCGTATTTTCGGAACGGAGTTCCGAATAGCGGTCGCTGCGCCTGGACCAGAGATGAGCGATTGTTTGTGAAATCTCTTCGTCGCTGGCGCCGGCGCGCAACATACTCTTGAGGTCGTATCCCTTGATGGCAAAAAGGCAGGTGTAAAGTTTACCCTCGGCGGATAATCGCGCACGATTGCAGTCGCGGCAGAAGGGCTGGGTCACTGAAGCAATCACGCCGATCTCGCCGCTTCCATCCTTATAGCGCCAGCGTTCCGCCACCTCACCCTTGTAATTCGGGTCGAGCGGTTCGAGCGGCAGTTCAGCATTGATGATGTTGACGATTTCTCTCGCCGAAACCACATCGTCCATCCGCCAGCCGTTGGTGGAACCCACATCCATGTACTCGATGAAGCGCAGGATATATCCCTTCTCGCGGAAGAAACGCGCCATCGGCAGGATGCTGGATTCGTTCAGCCCGCGTTTCACCACCATATTGACCTTGATCGGCTCCAGCCCGACTTTTTGGGCGGCTTCCATTCCCTCCAAAACCTTTGCCACAGGGAAATCCACATCGTTCATGGCTTTGAAGACAGCGTCATCCAGCGAATCGAGACTGATCGAAACCCTCTTCAAACCGGCGTCTTTCAGCGCCCGGGCACTACGGGCAAGCAGAGAAGCGTTGGTCGTCATGGTCAGATCGAGATTCGGGATCTGCGACAACATGCCAACCAGCACAGGCAGATCCCTGCGGACGAGCGGTTCGCCGCCGGTGAGACGGATCTTCTGCACCCCATGCGAAACAAAGATGCGCGCCAGGCGCGTGATCTCCTCAAAGGTCAACACCTGGTTGTGCGGCAGGAAGGGGTGATCGAAGCCGAATTTCTCCTTCGGCATACAGTACACACAACGAAAATTGCATCGGTCGGTGACCGAAATGCGCAAATCGCGCAAGGGGCGGTGGTGGGTATCGCGGAGGGGGATGGGCTCGGGCATGGTAAAGGTTTCCCAGGGGAGAGCGGCGCTTTCTGTCGCAGGCATCGCAGTATTGCGATTATAACAAGAGTGTATGAACTTTCGATAAGCAATTGACTAGGCTTTTCGGTCATGCTATGATACATGCATTATTTCGCACTTTACCAAGGAGTTCTTTATGAAACAGAGCAGTTATTCCTTTCGTATCATTGAATTTATCATCCGTTTCATTGGCTTGTTCATTTTTGCAATCCTGGGGTTCTCTTTCGGAGGGGCGATAGCCAATTGGCTCGGTCCAACCGATACGGCTGAGGTCTTCCTCTATCAGACGGTATTTTCTCTGTTGGGGGGTCTATCGGGTTTCATTTTGATCCCCTACTTCACCACGCGACCTGCCCGCGCCATCCGCAGATCGCTCGGGCATCTTTCCGCGGAAACACTCTTCGCGGGTCTAATCGGTTTGATTGTGGGGCTTCTCACCGCCGCCCTGCTGGCTTTCCCGCTCTCGCTGCTCCCCACCCCGCTGGGCGAGATCCTGCCGTTCATCGGTGTGGCGGCTTTCTCGTATCTTGGAATATCCCTGTTTGTCATGCGGCAGGGCGACTTGCTCGGTCTCATTGCCGCTCTGAGCGGACGCGGCGGAGAGAGCGGTTCATCCTCATCGTGGACCAATCTCAATCGCAACATCCTGCTGGATACCAGTGTGATCATTGACGGACGCGTCGCCGACATCGCCAAAACCGGCTTCCTGCCCGGCACGCTTCTCATTCCGCGCTTCGTGCTGAACGAACTGCAATATATCGCGGATTCGCCCGACGGTCTGCGCCGTCAGCGCGGACGCCGCGGCATGGAAGTGCTTGCCGAACTGCAAAAACTTCCCAACGTGCTGGTGCGCATCAGCGACATCAACGCCGAGGGCGTGCGCGAAGTGGACGATAAACTCGTCATCCTTGCCCGCCAGTTGAAATGCCCCATCCTGACCAACGATTACAACCTGAACCGCATCGCCGAATTGCAGGGCGTGACCATCCTCAACATCAACGAACTCGCCAATGCCGTCAAGTCGGTTGTCCTGCCGAGCGAGCGCATGACCATCAACATCTTCCAGGAGGGCAAGGAATACGGTCAGGGCGTGGGCTATATGGACGATGGCACGATGGTGGTGGTGGAGAACGGCAAGGATTACATCGGCGAATACAAGGAAGTCGTCGTCACCAAAGTATTGCAAACCGCCGCCGGGCGCATGATCTTTGCCCGCGTGGACGAGGAGAACGGAAAGAAGAAGAAATAGCCTGATAGCCGTTGGTCAAATAGTCGTTAGTCGGAACGCAGTTACCAAACCAGGAGACTAAAGACTATCAGACTGAAAGACTAAAACCATGATTCGACTTTACAACACTCTCACCCGCAAAAAAGAAGAATTCCAAACCCTCGAACCGGGCGTCGTCAAAATGTACGTCTGCGGCGTGACGGTTTATAACGATGCGCATGTCGGTCACGCCATGTCGGCACTGGTCTTCGACATCCTCCGCCGCTACCTCGAATATCGCGGCTACACGGTCAAACACGTCATGAACTACACCGACGTGGACGACAAAATCATCAACCGCGCGCGGCAACTGGGCGAAGACCCGCTCAAACTATCCCAGCGCTACATCGAAGACTATGCCAACGACCTGCGGAATCTCAACGTCCTGCCGCCCACCTCCACACCGCAGGTCAGCAAGACCATGCCGCACATCATCCAGTTCATTCAGGGACTCATCGAAAAAGGCTACGCCTACGCCGCCCCCAACGGCGACGTGTACTTCCGCGTCACCAAAGACGACGACTACGGCAAACTCTCCGGGCGCAAACTGGACGACATGCAAGCCGGCGCCCGCATCGAAATCGGCGAAGCCAAAGAACACCCCATGGACTTTGCCCTCTGGAAAGCTGCCAAACCCGGCGAAATCTCGTGGGACAGCCCATGGGGCAAAGGGCGCCCCGGCTGGCACATCGAATGCTCCGCCATGAATCTCGTCGAACTCGGCGAACAAATTGACATTCACGGCGGCGGCAACGACCTCATCTTCCCCCACCACGAAAACGAAATCGCCCAAAGCGAAAGTTACACCGGCAAACCCTTCGCCCGCTACTGGGTGCACAACGGCATGCTCCAACTCGGCGGCGAGAAAATGTCCAAATCGCTGGGCAACATCGTTCCCATCAAAGAATTCCTCAAACAACGCGACGCCGATGTCATGCGAATGCTTGTATTGATGGGATCGTACCGCGCCCCCCTCATTTTCAGCGACGAAACGCAAGACGCCGCAGAAAAATCGCTCGAACGCCTCAAAACCGCCCTGCGGCCCGCCTCCCCCTCCGCAAGCGGACTCTCCCCTGAATCCGCCTCTGCCCTCCCCGCCCAGGCACAATCCACCAAACAAGCCTTCATCGAAGCGATGGACGACGACTTCAACACTCCCCTTGCCCTTGCCGCCCTCTACGAACTGGTCAAAGCCATCAACACCGCCCGCGCAGACGGCGCGACCGACGAACAACTCAAACCCGCCCAAGCCACCCTCCGCGAATTGACCGGCGTCCTCGGCTTGCGTCTGCAGGAAAAGACAGGCTCCGGCGAGATGGAGGCGCAGGTCCGTGCCTTGATCGAGGAACGTAACGAAGCGCGCAGACAAAAGAATTGGGCGCGCTCGGATGAAATCCGCGGGCAACTCAAAGAGATGGGCGTAATCATCGAAGACAGCAGGGATGGCACCAAGTGGAGATGGGGGTAGTCTGGTGAGTGGTCATTGGCAAAGGCACCGCTTCATAAAAGGATGGCCGGAAAAGAACAGAATCTTGTAATTCTGGTTGATGCCCCAATGCCATCACGAATTATACGGGACCTGCCGCGCAATACCGATCGCCGTTCACCATGTCGCTGATTACCGTCTCCTCCCTCTCCAAATCCTTCGGCGCGGACGATCTGTTGTCCGGCGTCACGTTTTCGGTTGCGAAGGGCGCGCGGCTTGCCGTCGTCGGACCCAACGGCATCGGCAAGACGACGCTTCTGCGCATTCTCATCGGGCAGGAAGAACCTTCGTCGGGAACGGTGACGCGCGCGAAAAATCTGCGTATCGGTTATCTCTCGCAGGAGGCAGATTTCGAACTCCAGGGGGTGCTGTGGGATGTATGCCTCGAACCGTTCGCCGACCTGATCCGCATGCAGGGCGAGTTGGAAAAACTCGAAGCGGAAATGTCCGACCTCTCGAAGCGGGAGCGCTCTGAAGAACATCTTCGACAGGCTTTGGTCCGGTATGGAAGCGTACAGCAGGAGTTCGAGCGACGCGGCGGGTACGCGTATCCGGTCAAAATCAGGCAGGTCCTCACAGGCTTGGGGTTCGACGAATCCGATTTTCACATGTCGCTCGAGCATCTCTCCGGCGGACAGCGCACGCGCGCACATCTGGCACGCTTGTTGCTATCGAACCCCGATGTGCTCCTGCTCGATGAGCCGACCAATCATCTCGACATCCAGGCGGTGGAATGGCTGGAAGGGTACCTCTCGCAGTGGGACGGCGCGGCAATCATCGTCTCGCACGACCGCTACTTTCTGGATCATACCTGCAACGCGCTGCTCGAGATGGCAGTCAGCGGTTCGGAATATTACCGCGGCAATTACACCACCTACCTGAACGAGCGTGAGATTCGCTGGGCGCACCGCTTCGAACTGTTCGAGAGCGAAAAAGAGAAATTGCTCAAAGAGGTGGAATACATCAAGAAAAACATTTCGGGACAAAACACCCTGCAGGCAAAGGGCAAACTCAAACGGCTGACGCGCATCGTGCAGGCAATCGAACAGGTGGGGCTGGAGGCGGTCCACCAAAACTGGTCGCAGCTGGATGTGGAGACCACCACCAGCCCGTTCAGCGTGGAGGAAGCCGAGCGCCGCGTGCGCGCCCTGCGTCCGCCGCAGCGCACCACGCCCGACCTGCACCTGCATCTGCGCACGGCGAGCCGCTCCGGCGACCTGGTGCTGCGCACGAAAAACCTGGTGGTGGGCTACCCGCCCGAAAACGGATTACCCGAAAAGGTTTTGTTCTCCTGCCCCGACATCGAATTGAGACGCCTGGACTGCGCCGCCCTGATCGGACCGAACGGCGCCGGCAAATCCACCTTCCTCAAGACCATTCTCGGCTCTCTCTCCCCTCTGGCTGGCGAGGTGATTCTGGGAGCGAGCCTTCACATTGGCTATTTTGCTCAGGCGCATGAAGGTCTCGACCCCAACAAAACGATACTCGAGGAAATCACCGCCGTCTCGGGGATGCTCCCCTATCAGGCGCGCGACTACCTCGGCAAATACCTCTTCTCCGGCGATGATGTCTTCAAGCGGGTTTCCATGCTCTCCGGCGGCGAACGCGGACGGCTCGCCCTCGCCAAACTTGCCCTGCAGGATACCAACCTGCTCCTGCTCGACGAACCCACCAACCACCTCGACATCCCCTCGCAAGAAGTTCTGCAAGCCGTGCTGGATTCGTACCAGGGCACCATCCTGCTCGTCAGCCACGACCGCTATCTCATTGATGCGCTTGCCACACAAATCTGGGAAATCAACCCGGACGAATCGCAATTAACCGTTTTCAACGGAACCTACTCACAGATGAAAGAGGAGAGAGAGAAAGAAGCGGCGAGGGCTGCGGAACAACAGGAGGCTTCCGCAAAAGCGACATCCAACGTTAAACGTTCAACATCCAACGCCAGGGCAAAAGAAGAAAGACGCAGGCTCGCC
This sequence comes from Chloroflexota bacterium, assembly GCA_013388685.1. Taxonomy (GTDB): domain Bacteria; phylum Chloroflexota; class Anaerolineae; order Anaerolineales; family Villigracilaceae; genus Defluviilinea. The sequence goes on from JACAET010000028.1 coordinate 117,583, forward strand.
CAATTGCAGGAACTCGAAAACACCATCGCCGCACTCGAAGAGACGCTCGCAAACCTCACCGCGCAGTTGGAGAGTCCCTTTGTGAAGCCGCAGGAGGCTGCCAAACTGGGAACGGAATACGAACGCGTGCAAAGGGAGATGGACGCAAAATTGAGCGAGTGGGAACGGATGCAGAACTGAGTTTTTATCCCTCAGCCACCACCCATTGGTCGCGCCCGCCGTCCTTGGCTTGGTACATGGCGGTGTCGGCGCGGTGAAGCAAGCCCTCCCAGTTTTCCCGCCCGACCCGGAATTGCGCAATCCCAACACTGATCGTCACAGACAGGACATGGTTGTTTGCCTCGATCTGTGAGGATCGAATTCTTTGGCACAACCGCGAAGCCTGCTCGGCGGCGGCTTTCGCCTCGCTGTTCGGCAGGACAATCAGAAATTCCTCGCCTCCATAACGACCGATCACATCAGGGTGGCGGATATGTTCCCGCAGGCGCGCCGCCACGGTTCGAAGGGTTTCGTCGCCGGTGACATGTCCATAGGTATCGTTGATTCGCTTGAAATGATCGATATCCAGGATGGAAATGGAAAGCGGCGTGCCATAACGGGTGGCGCGGATGACCTCCTCCTGCAGTTCTACAATGATCTTGCGGCGATTCGGCAAAAAGGTCAGCACGTCAATATTTGCCAATTCGTGCGCTTGAATCAGGATGGACTTGACCTCGATTTCCCTGATCTCCAGGGCGCGTTTCGTTCTTTGGTATTCCGCATCCAACTTTCGGTAATCGTCCAAGAGCTTTCTGTACTTTTTGACCAGGTCTCGATCAGCGTGCACCGCGCCTCCCAAACTGACGTTCCAACATGTCCACCGAGAGATGAATCATCGTCGGTCTCCCATGCGGACAAGTACGCGGCGAGTCGCAGGCTTCCAGGTCGTTGAGCAGGGCGCGTTGCTCCTCGCTGGAGAGCGCCTGCCCGCCCTTGACTGCCATCCGCTTGCAGATGCGCGCCGCAAGTTTCGCCTCGATCTCACCTTGCAGCGGCGTTTCATCCTCTTCAAAATCTTCCACCACTGCCCGCAGGGCGGCGGCCGGGTCGCTCCCCAGGAACAACACGGGCATCGCCCGCACCTGAAACGTGTTCGGACCGAATTCTTCCACGTCGAAACCAAAACGGCTCAAAAAGGGTAATTGGTGAAGCAGCAAGCGGGCTGCCCCCGGCGGAATCGTGACGACTTCGGGGTTCAACAGCGCCTGCGAGGGGATATGCTTCATTGCATGTTGAGTCATCAGTTTCTCGAATAACACCCGTTCATGTGCGGCATGCTGATCGATGAGATACAGACCGTCGGGTCCCTCCGCCACCAGATATGTCCCGCCGATCTGACCGATGAGCCGCAGGAGAGGGACATGTTCCGTCTGAGGAAGTTGGGGTGAAGGTTGGTAATTAGCGATTGGTAATTGAGTGTTCGCAGACGGTATGTCAGCCGTTGAGACGCCGGAATGACCATTTACCAATGACTCCTCGTCATGAGCGATGCTCCAATCAATGCCAACACGCTCCGCCTGCTCTGCTGGCGCCGTCCTCGTCGTCCCCCACAAACTGGGCGCCACATGCGGCACCGGCGAATACGCCAGCAGCGCCTTCCGCACCGAACGCTGTACAAAACTGAAGACCTTGTCCGAATCTCTGAAACGCACCTCGGCTTTGGCGGGATGCACATTCACATCCACATCCTTCGGGTTCATGTCGAGGAAGAGCGCCGTCAGCGGGTAACGTCCCACCATCAACAGGGTGTGATACGCCTGCAGCAACGCCGTGTTGAGCGAGATTTCATGCACCCAGCGTCCGTTAATGAAAAATGTGATTTCCTTGCGGTTGGAACGCGTCAAGGACGTGGGGCTGATAAAACCGCTCAAGGAATATCCATCCTCCTCCGCCGTCACCTCGAGCATCTGCTTTGCCACATCCACGCCGTAGAGCGCGGCAAGGATCGCGCGCCGGTCGCCGTCGCCCGCCGTTTGCAGAATGACGTTCCTTCCCTCGGAAAGTTTGAAGCGTTTCGCCGGATACGCCAGCGCGTAACGCGTCACCAGTGAGTCGATTGCCCGCCGTTCGGTCACATCCGTTTTCAGGAATTTCAAACGCGCCGGCACGTTGTAGAACAGGTCGTCCACCCGTACCGTTGTGCCCACCATCGTTCCCACCTTCGCCGGCTTGCCGGCTGTCCCGCCTTCCACACGAATACGCGCCCCCTCCCTCTCCTCTTCCACCCGCGAGGTGATGGTCATCCGCGAGACAGAGCCGATGGAAGCCAGCGCCTCCCCGCGGAACCCCAGTGTGGAGATGGAAAAAAGATCCTCGGAGCGGACCAGTTTCGAGGTCGCATGGCGCGAGACGGCAAGTTCCAGTTCGTGCGAGGGAATGCCGGCACCGTCGTCCGCCACTTCGATCAGTTTCCTCCCCGCGTCCTCAATCGTAATCGTAATCGTTCGCGCGCCGGCATCCAGCGAATTTTCCAGCAGTTCCTTCACCACCGAGGCGGGGCGTTCGATCACCTCGCCGGCGGCGATTTGCGAGGCGACCTCCGGAGAGAGCAAACGGATGGGCATGAGACGATTATAATCTCCCCATGCGATTTACAACCATTTTCTTTGACCTGGACGACACGCTCTACCCCAGTTCCAGTGGGCTGTGGCATGCCATCAAGGAGCGCATGAACCGTTACATGACCGAGCGCATGGATCTGCCCGCCGACCAGGTGCCCGCCCTGCGCGAGCACTACTACAAAACCTACGGCACCACCCTGCGCGGCTTGCAAGCGCATCATCACGTGGATACACAGGATTACCTGGCTTATGTGCATGACCTGCCGCTGGAAGATTACCTGACTCCCGACCCCTTCCAACGCCGCATCATCGCTTCGCTCCCGACCCGCAACCTGATTTTCACCAACGCCGACGTTCACCACGCCCGGCGCGTCCTCACCGTCCTGCAACTGGACGATCTTTTCGAAACCATCATTGACGTAAACGCCGTCTCTCCCTACTGCAAACCGATGCCCGAATCCTTCGCCATCGCCCAGGACCTCGCCGACGAACCCGACCCGCGCAAATGCGTGGTGATAGACGACCTGCCGCGCACCACCCGCGCCGCCCTGAACGTGGGCATGGCGAGCATTCTCTACGGCACCGAGGAACCCACCGCCGATGCCAGCGGCGTCTTCAAGGACTGGAATCACCTGCCCATTCTGCTGGGCGATTAAATCGCCGTTTCAATAACTTACGCGTACCGACAACCAATGCGCAAGCGACAACCTGCGCGTGAGCGACGTTCTCTAACGTCGCCAGAGCACATTTGGAACAACGGCAAAAACTTTTCAGGCGCGTGCTAACGTTCCATCGGCGTAAGAGAACGCCGACTGCACACGTTGGGAACAAGAGAACGCCAGAGCACATTTTTGAGCACTTCGAGAGCACTTCCCAAAGTCATTCCGAACGTGAGCGAAAACACTCAAAGATCATTGGGAAGACCCTTCGCTCCCGCTCAAGGTGACACTCGCTGGAGGACCTACATGGAAAACGATCGTATCATGCTTGGAGCCTTGATCTTCATTCTGCTTGTCGTCGGCGCAAATCTCGTCATGTATGGCATCGCGCGCGGTATGGCGAGAGGCGGCGAGTCAACATGGATCAGGGCATTGCGCAATTCTCTCGGCAAATCGCTGGACGGCTCCGCAAACAAATCCATGGATGAATTACGGAAAAAAGTGGAGGAATTGCGGGGAAACGATGAGAAAAAGACGGGATGACGGCGTTAACGCTTCTCATACGGCAAAATTCATTCTTCTCTAATGACCGCATAGTATCGTTCGTTGATGGTCGCTGATCGTGACCCTCAATTTACCGGAGGCATTTGTGGATAAAACAACCAAAACCATCCTTGGCATCTTCGCGGCGCTCATCCTTTTGACAGGATCTTTTGCCGGCGGCTTCGTGACCAGACACGCGCTGGCGCAGACCGACCTCTTCCCGGGTTTTAGCGACAACCCGCATTCCGAAATTCTTGTCCCCCCAACACCTGTTGCGCCTACCTCCGAACAGGATGCCGCCACGCCGCAGGACCTGGAGACACTCTTCGTCCCCTTCTGGGAGGCGTGGAACATTGTCCATGAACAATATGTCAATCAACCCGTGGACGATACCCTGCTCATGCAAGGCGCCATCCGCGGGATGATGGCGGCAGTGGGCGACGATTACACCTACTACATGGACCCCAAAGTCTATGAAGTGGAGTCCACCTCCCTCTCCGGCGAATATGAGGGCATCGGCGCTTATGTGGATACCCAGGGCGAATATCTGACCATCGTCAGCCCCATCGAAGGTTCGCCCGCCGCCGCCGCCGGACTGCGCCCCGGCGACCAGATCATCGCCATTGACGGCGAAGACATGACCGGCGTCACCCCGGAGGAAGCCCGTCAGAAGGTGCTGGGACCGGCGGGTACCACGGTCGTTTTGACGGTATCACGCGAAGGGGAGTCTGAACCGCTGGAATTCACCATCGTGCGCGCCAAGATCACCGTTCCCAGCGTCACCGGCGAGATGCGTGAGGATGGCATCGCGTATATTGACATCAATCAATTTGGCGACAACACCACATCCCAACTGCGCGACAAACTGGACGAATTACTGGCGCAAAACCCGAAGGGTATCCTCCTCGACCTGCGCTTCAATCCCGGCGGGTATCTGATCACCTCGGTCGAAGTCATGTCGGAGTTCATTGACGAGGGCGTGGTGCTAATCGAAGAATACGGCGACGGCTCGCGCGATACTTACAAGGCTCTCGGCAACGGCAAGGCAACCGACATTCCCCTGGTGGTGCTCGTGAACGAAGGTTCCGCTTCCGCCTCTGAAATTGTGGCGGGCGCCCTGCAGGATTATGGACGCGCCAAACTGGTCGGTGTGCAAACCTTTGGCAAGGGTTCTGTACAGACTTTCAACCCGCTCTCGAACAACCAGGGGGCGGCGCGCGTCACCATTGCCCGATGGCTGACCCCCAAGGAACGGTTGATTCAGGATGTGGGCCTCACGCCCGATTACATCGTCGAAATGACCGATGAAGATTATGCCAACAACCGCGACCCGCAACTGGATAAAGCCGTAGAAGTATTGCTGGAATTGATTGCCCAAGAATAGTGAAAGACCGCCTTTCGCTGCGGCTCGACAGCGAAAACAAGAAAGGAGATGAGCATGTTCTTCTTTGACCCCACCTACCTGATTTTCATGATCCCTGCCTTCATCCTGATGAGTATCACCTCCTGGTATGTAAGGCATGCCTACAACAAATGGAGCCAGGTCCGCGCCACCAGCGGGTTGACCGGCGCCCAAGCCGCCCAGCAACTGGTCTCGCGCGCGGTCTATTCAGGCTTTGAGGGCGGCGCCGAACTGCGCAGCGTCCGCGTGCTGGGCGTGGGAGGCAACCTCACCGATCACTACGACCCGCGCGATAAGACCCTCTACCTCTCGCCCGGCGTGGCAAACGTTCCCTCGGTGGCGGCGGTTGCCATTGCCGCGCACGAACTCGGTCACGCCATGCAAGACGCGGAGAATTACTTCCCGCTTCGCTTCCGCTCGGCGCTGGTTCCTCTGGTGAACATCGGCTCCAACCTGGGCTGGATCCTGATCATGGCAGGCTTGTTCCTGCGCTGGCTCGACCTTGCCTGGCTGGGCGTGCTCTTCTTTGCAGGCGGCGCAGTCTTTGCCCTCGCCACCCTGCCGGTGGAATTCAACGCCTCCGCCCGCGCCAAAGCCATGCTCACGGCAAGCGGCATTATCCGCACTGAGGAAGAGGCGCGCGGGGTCAACCAGGTGCTGAACGCCGCTGCGCTTACCTACGTCGCCGCCCTTGTCACCGCAGTCCTGCAAGTCCTTTACTATGTCTTCCTGCTTGGCGGCAGGCGCAGGAATTGACAGGAAGCAAATCGAAACGCACACTTCGGAAGTCTTCGAGCCTCGCCAGGCGGAGACTTCCGAAGTCTTTTTTATGGGGGTGTCCGTGTATAATCCTCCCAACATGCGGAAATTTCTCTTCATCCTTGCGCTATTTCTGGGCGCGGCATTCGTTTATTCGAGCTTTGGAGAGATCGAAACGATTATACAAACCCTCCAACGGGGAAACGTCTGGTTTGTCCTTCTGGCTGTCCTCATTCAGTGCGCGTGGTTCGTGGTTTCCGGCATGACCTACCTTTCGCTCTACCGCCTGCTCGGCACAGACGGTAGTCTGTACGAATTTGCGCTCATGTCCACCGCTGCCAACTTCGTCAACACCATCGCCCCCAGCGCGGGCATGGGCGGCATGGCGGTTTTCATCAGCAATGCCAGCCGCAACGATCAAACCCCGGGCAAAGCGACCGTTGCCAGCATGGTCGTCCTCTTCCTCGATTACGTTGCCTTCCTCATTGTCCTGACAATGGGCTTGATCGTCCTCTTCCGCCGCAACGACCTCGACCCCAGCGAAATTGCCGCCTCTGCCATCATGTTTGCCATCGCCGCCGCCCTCGGCATTTTGCTCTACCTGGGATCGCGTTCCGCCAGGGCGCTCGGCGGCGCCCTGGCATGGATGGCGCGCCTCGTCAACCGTATCGTACACCCCTTCCTCCATCGCCCCTACCTGAGCGAAGCACGCGCCCATCAATTCGCCAGCGAAATGGCGGCAGACCTGCAATCCCTGCCCGGACGTATGCACGGTCTGCTCCAGCCCATGATGCTTGCTCTCCTGAACAAATCGCTCCTGATGGGCGTCCTGATAGCGGCATTTCTTGCGTTTCAAGTCCCTTTTTCTGCCGGCACCATCATCGGCGGCTTTGCCATCTCTTACCTTTTCCTCATCGTTTCTCCCACGCCCTCGGGCATTGGCATTGTCGAGGGGGTCATGCCTCTTGCCCTCTCCTCTTTGCGCGTGCCGTGGAGTCAGGCAGTCGTCATCACCCTCGCTTATCGCGGCATCACCTTCTGGTTTCCGCTGGCAGTAGGCGCCATGGCTCTCCGCATCCTCAACCGCCAAAAAACATGAGGCTTCGTGTCCCTTCGTGACCTTCGTGGAGAAAAAATGCCCCTCGCCTCCCTTCTGGACTTCTGGAAACGCGACCCCGCCACCGCCCCCAACCTCGCCGCCTGGCAGATCCTTCCCCCGCGCCCCGCGCAGACGCATCCCTTCCCCGACGACCTGCCTACTCCCCTCTCCCAAGCCTTGATTGCCGCCGGTATTCACTTCCTCTACTCTCACCAACTCGAAGCCTGGACCCACACCCGCGCCGGCGAAAACATCCTCCTCTCCACCGGCACCGCATCCGGCAAGACGCTCGCCTACAACCTGCCGGTCTTTGCCTCTCTCCTGCAAGATGAGAACGCCCGCGCCCTCTATCTCTTCCCCACCAAAGCGCTGGCGCAAGACCAATTATCTGCCCTGAGCAATTATTTATCGATCCTCCATCCACTGGCTCCTGAACGACGTCCACTCATCCCATCCATCTACGATGGTGATACACCCGCCGCAAACCGTCCTGCCATCCGGGCAAAATCCCGCATTCTCCTCACCAACCCCGACATGCTCCACACCGGCATCCTGCCGCACCATACCAACTGGCTGGACTTCTTCACGAACCTCAAATTCGTCGTCATAGACGAGGCACACACCTACCGCGGAGTCTTTGGCTCGCACGTCGCCAACGTCATCCGCAGGCTCAAACGCCTGGCAAAACATTATGAAAGTGCCCCAAAATTCATTTTGGCTTCCGCCACCATCGGCAACCCGGTGGAACTTGCCGAAAGACTCATCGAAGAACCTGTCCACCTCATTGACCACGACGGCTCCGCCCGCGGACCGCGTCACTTCCTCCTCTACAACCCGCCCCTCGTGGACGAATCCCTCGGCTTGCGAAAATCCTCTTTACTGGAAAGCGTGAGACTTGCACAAGAACTGCTGATACACAACGTACAAACTATCGTTTTTGCGCGCTCACGCCGAAGCGTCGAAATCATCCTCACCTACCTCCAACAGACCCCCACCCTTCCCCTTCCCCCCTTTTCAGGAAAAATGGGGGAGGGATGGGGAGGGGGGATTCGTGGTTATCGCTCCGGCTACCTCCCTCACCAGCGCCGCGAAATCGAAAAAGGACTGCGCGACGGCACGGTCAAAATCGTCGTCGCCACCAATGCCCTCGAACTGGGCATAGACATCGGCGGGCTGGGCGCGGCAATCCTCGTCGGTTACCCGGGCACCGTCGCTTCAGCGAGACAGCAGGCGGGTCGGGCGGGACGCGGGCTTGAATCCGCTGTCAGCGTGCTGGTCGCATCCGCCAATCCCATTGACCAGTTCCTCGCCCACCATCCCGAATACTTCTTCGAGCGCTCTCCCGAACAGGCGCTCGTCAACCCTGACCATTTGCTCATCCTGCTCGAACACTTGCGCTGTGCCATGTTCGAACTGCCCTTCCAAAAAGGCGAAGGCTTCGGCGCTCTGCCCGGCGAGATCATCGAGGAATATCTCCACTTTCTGCTTTCAAACAACGAGGCGCATTTTTCCAACGAAAAATATTTTTGGATGGCAGACCAGTACCCCGCTGCGAACATCTCGTTGCGCTCCGCCTCGCCGCAAAGCGTGGGGTTGCAAACGACCATAGACGACAGACCCTTGACCATCGGCACAGTGGACGGCGAAAGCGCCCCCTGGATGGTTCACCCCGGCGCCATCTACCTGCACGAAGCGGGGCAATACCTTGTCGAAGATTTGAACCTTGCCGAAGGCATTGCGCGCCTCAAACCCACCGCCAGCGACTACTACACCGAACCGCTGCGGCAAACAACCGTCGAGGTCTTAGCGGTTGCGGCAAAATCCCCCTCTCCCGCTGGGCGAGGGGGGAGGGGTGATGGCTGTGTCAAAGCCTGGGGCGAACTCCAGGTCACCACACAAGTGACCGGCTTCCGCAAACGGCGCTGGTACACCCACGAAAACCTGGGCGAGGAACCGCTCGACCTGCCTCCCTCCGAACTGCAGACCACCGGCTACTGGCTGACTCTCACCGAAGAGACGGTGACGCATCTGCGCGACGCCGGAGCCTGGTCCAACGACCCGAACGACTACGGATCCGGCTGGGGCAAAATCCGCGAACATGTCCGTGCGCGCGACGGGTACAAATGCCAGGTGTGCGGAACGCCCGAGTCGGGGCGTCAACATCACGTGCATCACAAAATCCCCTTCCGCGCCTTCGCCTCGCGTGAGGAGGCAAACCGCCTCGAAAATCTCGTCACGCTCTGCCCCTCCTGCCACAAAAAAGCCGAGGAGAACGTCCGCATTCGCAGCGGGCTGGCGGGGCTGGCGTATGTGCTGGGCAACCTCGCCCCGCTCTTCCTGATGTGCGACACCAGCGACTTGGGAACGCACATCGAGCCACTCGAAAACCAGACCTTTGGCGGACCGACCGTCGTCCTGTACGATTCCATCCCCGCGGGCATCGGCTTCAGCGAAAAACTCTTCGAACTGCACGACGAACTCATCGCCCGCGCCCTCGAACTCGTGAGTGCCTGCCCCTGCGCAGACGGCTGTCCCTCGTGCGTCGGTCCCGGCGGCGAGAACGGCTACGGCGGCAAACAGGAGGCGCGGGCGATTCTGAAAATTCTCTGCGGAACATAGGATTACAGCGCAAGGTTGGGCGGACATTACACTTGCCCTCACGCTTTGCTTCGGCGATGTTTCGCGATAGCGGGCAGCGCGAAGAGAGAACATCCGCATGAGCCGAAGCCTAAGAAAGTGTTTTGAAATTCGTTCTAAACCACAGATGAACACAGACGAACACAGATCAATAAGATTTGAGAGCATTTTCACGGTTGCTTTCTCAAAAAATCAGTGTCCATCTGTGTGTATCTGTGTGTATCTGTGGTGAATGTTGAGTTTCAAAACGCTCTCTAGCGTCGGGCTTTGCTCTGTAACAAAACAGTTCGCGGAAACAATATCCTCTCATCCTGCGTTCTATTCAAGAACATCTACAAAAAACAGTACACATGAATCGAACCCCCTTTTGTTTGTCAGCCTGATCGTGCTGACTGCCTCGACTGCAACGTGACCTTCCTCTTCGGCGTCTCCCACTGCTCACTGATTACTGATTATTTTTTATCACTCCTCCCTCATCCACCTTTTCACCGCCTGATGCGGATGCTCATACTCCGCCATCGCGTCCAGGAGTTTGTCGGGGTCAGAGTCGCAAAACAGGCTGTCGCGGTGTTCCCTGAAAATGAAACCCTCCGCCACGGCATGATCGATCGCCGCGAGCAGAGGGGCGTAGTAATTCCTCACGTTCAACAAGCCGACCGGTTTCTCGTGCGCGCCGGTCTGCGCCCAGGTGACGGTTTCGAACAATTCATCGAACGTGCCGAACCCGCCGGGCAGGGCAACATAGGCGTCGGCGAGTTCGTGCATGCGGGCTTTGCGGGCGTGCATATCGGGGGTAACATCCATGCGCGTGAGCCCGTCATGTGCAAGGGATTTGGTGTTCATGGAGGGGATGATCACACCGATGGCGCTGCCGCCCGTCTCGAGCGCCCCCTCTGCCACGGCGCCCATGAGACCGGTCTTCCCTCCGCCGTAGACGAGTTGCATCCCTCTTTCCGCGAGGACTCTGCCCATCGTCCGCGCGGCAATCAGATAGTCCGGGTGAATCGAGTCGGAAGAGCCGCAAAAAACACAAACCGATTTCATACGTCTTTCCTTATAGGGTAAGAATATCCGTGACGATTGTAACAGGCTCGTGAATAAATTCTAATTATTTTCCTACGCGGAGTCCGGCGCCTTTTTGGTAGAATAATCGTACCTTTCAGGAGAAACTTATGGCAGGAATGGAACGTTTTACACAGCGGGCAAGGCGTGTTCTCAGCCTCGCGCATCAGGAGGCGGAACGCGCTCGCAATCATAATATCGGTACGGAACACCTATTACTCGGATTGATGGATGAGGAGGGCGGTGTGGCGGGCCGTGTCCTGCGCGAACTCGGGATGACCTCAGACCGTGTGCGTGAGGTGGTCAGGCGCGTCTCCGGCTCGTCCAGCAATTTCGACGCCAACCGCGTGGAACTTTCGGTGGAAACACAGCAGGTGCTCGAACATGCGGTGGAGGAGGCGCGTCGACTCGGGCATCATTACATCGGCACGGAACACATTCTTCTCGGTCTTGTGCGCGTGGAAGGCGTTGCAATGGAAGTGCTGCGGCGGCTGGGCGTAACCGCCGAACAAATTCGCCGGCAGACACGGCGCGTATTGAACGAGTCCGCGTCTCCCTCTGCCCCGACGCCCGCCGGCGCGGGCCCCGCGCGCGGCGCCCAGCCCGGGCAGAAAACCCCGCTGGTGGATCAACTCGCCACCGATCTGACATCGAAAGCCGAAGAGAAAAAACTCGACCCGGTTATTGGTCGCCAGATGGAGATCGAACGGGTCATTCAAATCCTAGCGCGCCGCACGAAGAACAACCCGGCATTGATCGGAGAACCCGGTGTCGGCAAGACCGCCATCGTGGAAGGACTTGCCCAGCGCATCGTCGAGGGCGACGTGCCGGCGCCCTTGATGAACAAACGGCTTTTACAGCTGGATGTCGGTTCGCTGGTGGCTGGCACGATGTATCGCGGTCAGTTCGAAGAACGCCTCAAGCGCGTCATTGACGAACTGAAGCAATCGGGCGCGATCCTGTTCATTGACGAGGTGCACATGCTCGTCGGAGCGGGAGCCGCAGGTTCCTCCGTGGACGCGGCGAACATCCTCAAACCCGCGCTCTCGCGCGGCGAGTTGCAGGTCATCGGCGCGACGACGATGGACGAATACCGCAAGCACATCGAATCGGACGCCGCGCTCGAACGCCGCTTCCAGCCCATTCAGGTGGACGAACCGTCGGAAGATGAAACCATCGAAATCCTCAAGGGCATCCGCCCGGCGTATGAGGAGCATCACCACCTGGTCATCTCCGACGAGGCGCTCGAAGCCGCCGCCCACCTTTCCTCGCGGTATGTCACCGAGCGCTTTCTGCCCGATAAAGCGATAGATTTGATTGACGAATCCGCCTCGCGCGTGCGCATGTATAAAAGTCCTGCCGCGAAACAGGCAAAGGACCTGTTCGGTCAATTGCGGCAGGCACGCCAGAACCGCTCACTGGCGCAGGAGGAAGGTAACAGCGAGGATGTGCGCGAATGGGAGGAGCGTGAAATCGAATTGAGCGAACAGATCGAACGCATCCGCACCGGCTGGGACCGTGCCAACAGCCCGGTCGTTTCCGCCGAGGATATCGCCGAAGTGGTCTCGATGTGGACGGGTGTGCCGCTCATGCAATTGGCGGAGGAAGAATCCCAGCGCCTGCTCAAGATGGAAGACGAACTGCGCAAGAGCATCATCGGGCAGGATGACGCCATCGTGGCGATCAGCCGCGCCGTGCGCCGCGCACGTGCCGGTTTGAAAGACCCGAAACGCCCGATCGGCTCGTTCATGTTCCTGGGACCCACCGGCGTCGGCAAGACGGAACTCACCAAGGCGCTTGCCAAGTTCATGTTCGGAAGCGAGGACGCGGCGATCCAATTGGACATGTCCGAGTTCATGGAGCGTCATACCGCCTCCCGCCTGGTGGGCGCCCCGCCCGGTTACATCGGTTACGAGGAAGCCGGTCAACTGACCGAGGCGCTTCGCCGCCGTCCCTACTCCATCGTGGTCTTCGACGAGGTCGAAAAGGCGCACCCCGAAGTTCACAACATGCTCCTGCAAATCATGGAAGAGGGTCACCTCTCCGACGCCAAGGGGCGCAAGGTGGATTTCCGCAATGCGATCATCGTCATGACCTCCAACATCGGCGCGGACGTCATCAAGCGGCAATCTGCGCTCGGCTTTGCACTCAAGCGCGATGAAGCCACCGAAGAACGCCTCTCCTACGAAGACATGCGCAAGAAGTTGAACGAATCGCTCAAGCGCGCTTTCCGTCCCGAATTCATCAACCGTCTCGATGCGACCGTCATCTTCCGCGCGCTCAACAAGGAAGACATCCAGAAGATCGTCTCGCTCGAACTCTCGAAGGTGGCTGAACGCCTCAAGGAACACGACCTGACCCTGACCGCCACCCCCGAAGCCCTCGCCGCCCTGGCAGAGTTGGGCTACGACGCGGAATTCGGCGCCCGTCCGCTGCGCCGGATCATCCAGCAGAAGGTGGAAGACCCGCTCTCCGACAAACTCTTGAGCGGCGAATTCCAGCACGGCGACTCGATCCTCGTCACGCTCGACCCCGATCAGGAGATCATCCTGGAACGGGTGAGCGAAGGCGAAAAGGATAGAGAAGAAGCGCCGGCGGTGTAGAAAAATATCGAGTTTTTCCCGTGAGGGGCAAGTCTGAGACTTGCCCCTAATTTTTGTTTTATCACCGTTTATTAATGTATTTTTGCAGTTCTGTGTTGTCTATTGGATGCAGGTCATACGTTTTGGAAAAGGAGAATTTATCATGAACCACAATCTTCAAACTGCGACACTGGCGGGGGGCTGTTTCTGGTGTCTGGAAGCCGTTTTTGACGAGATCAAGGGAGTTCACTCGGTTGAATCCGGCTACGCCGGCGGGCATGTGCCCAACCCTACCTACCGCCAGGTCTGCAATGGCGACACGGGTCATGCCGAGGTTGTACAAATTCGCTTCGACCCGAACATCGTTTCCTACCGCGACCTGTTGAACGTGTTCTTCGCCATCCACGACCCCACCACCCTCAACCGTCAGGGCGCAGACGTGGGCACGCAGTACCGCTCCGCCATCTTCTATCACGACGAAGAGCAGAAGCGCACCGCCGAGGAACTCATCCGCGAACTCGGCGCACAAAAAATCTGGGACGATCCCATCGTCACCGAAGTGACCCAACTCGACCAGTTCTACATGGCGGAGAATTACCATCAGGAATATTTCGCGCGCAACCCCTACCAGCCTTATTGCATGGCGGTCATGGCGCCAAAGGTGGCGAAATTCCGCAAGCACTTCCTTGGGATGCTGAAGAAGGAAGCAGCTTAAGAGGGGGTAGACTTCGGAAGTCTTCGAGACTTCCGAGGTCGTTTAATCACACCCTGTCACTTCATAGACCGCCGTTTTTGGCATCGAGAGCAGGGGGCGATACCATGCCGGGCGCAAGTCCAGCGATGCCCGGTCGAAGGTCTGCCCTTTTTCACCCACAAAAAGATGACTGACCCTCGCCCGGCATAAAAGATCGAGACTGGCTGGCTGGCTGAAATCCACATCGAACGGGAGCAGGACCGTCCCGCGCCCGGCGAGGGGGGCAATCCAGAGTCCCGCATCGGCACCCACCTCCCCCTCGAATGTCGCATCCGGCAGGACTTTGAGTTGCATGGATGCAATTCCGACTCTCGCCTCGGCCGGCAGTTGCTTCGCCGCCCAAGCTATTGCCAACACATCATCACTTCCGGCGATCACGCAACAATCGGAGGGATACGGTTTATACCCCAATACCGCTTGCGTCACCACGAACCCCGCCGCCAGCAGAGCGGCAAACCGCCCCAGCCTGGTTCGTTCCAAGCCAGCCACCCCCACCCCTCCCAACAGGGACAACGGCAGGAAGAGAAACATTTCCACAAAAGGACGGTCGAGCAGGGTCAAATACGGTCGTGAGAGAAGCACTCCCTGAACCGGGACAAACAGCCCGGCAAACAGGAGATTCACAAAAAGCAGGGCGGCAAAAGTAAAGCGGGGATAGAGTTTGTGCGCAAACACGGCTGACAAAGCAACAAGCAACGTCGTCCAAACCCCTTCGCCCAGGTACGGGTCGAGGAGCAGGGATAATACCTCGCGCCGTAAAACGACGGTCACTTCGAAAACCAGCCCAGCCAGCGCCATGAGCAGAACCAGATTCCGCAACCACAGCCGCAGACCGCTCCAGCGCGTTGCGGCGCCCCACGATAGCAGGAGCATCCCAAACACGACCAGCGCCCTGCTGTGGGCAAGGATAGATGCGAGAACTCCAAAACCCGCCAGGACAGGTATCCAGCGCATCCTGCCAGATAGGGGTTTTCCGTAAAATAACACAACCACTTCGAGCGTGTACAAGATCAGTAGGATACCCAGCAACGCCGGATACTTCCCCCAATTCACGGCATGAGCAGGCATATACCAGCCAAAAGCGGAAAGCGCAGCGGAGCACCAAGCCGCCGGGGTCGAACCGGTTGTCTGTTTCACGATGAAAAACAGCGGCAACGGCAAGAGGACCAGAATGACCTGCCCGGCGATCAGCATGGTGATGGCGATCCCCTCCCGAAAAATCGAGACGAGAAACGCCGCGAGGAAATGGAATCCCATGTGATAAAAATCCGCGCGCAGCATCTCGAACGTTTGCGAAAAATCGTCGGCGAGAATGCGCGCGATGAGCGCGTAATGCTGTGCCGAATCGAAATAGGAGGGAAGAACGACTCTCGCCACGAATGCCAGCCTGAGCAGCAGTGTGAGACAAAGGAACAGGACAAGGAAAAAGCCCGTCGAAGCGGATACAGACTTCGGGCTTCGGGTTGAAGCGTTCGACAAATCAGAAGGAAGACGCAGAAAAAAAGGCAAAGCGGAGAGGGCGGCGAATCCCAACATCCCCATGGTTAATCGCCAGTGATCCATGAAGACCGATAGTCCCTCTCCCAGCGCGTTCATGGATAGGACGGTTTGGTTGGAAGGGTCGGGAAGGGGGGAGGCGGAGGCAATGCTTCCGAAGGGGTTGGAAGCAGAAAGGCCGGTTCCTCTGTAAATGTCGGCGGGACAACGGGTTCTGTCGGCGTGTGTGGAGGAGTCGAGACAACGACCCCCACCGTTGGAAGCGCCAGCCCGATGATCGGCAGGTGTCCCTCCGCCAGCAGGGTATCGTCCTTCGAAGCATAAATCCTCAGGCGCAAAGACTCGCCCGGGGGCAATCGTTTACCGGCGCAATAGGCGGTATTGACTGCCGTGCTGAGGCGCTGGCAGGTATAGACGGTTTCTCCGACGCTGTGCAAAATCTTCATGTAAAAACCGGGGAAGGACAGATCGGGCAGCAGAATATTGATCAACATATTGTCGAACGCGTCCGTGCCGAAGGATACGATACAAGGCTTGACCTGTTCCCCGCCGCAATATCCCAGGGGGGCAACCGGCAGTTTGGCAACCGTCTGTTCCAACGTCCTTGTGTCGTCGTTTCCGCGAAAAAACGCAGCGCCAACGACGAGCGCGAGGACGATGACAATGCCCGCAAGGATCCAAGATGTGTGCTTCACAAATGCCTCTTCCTTAAGGGACGAAGGGTTCGCCCGCTTTGGGTTCTTTCCTGCTGTTAGAGCGTCAAACCAATCGACTCTTTTCTGGTAACGAGGATCGCGCGTCCGCTTTGCATATGGCACAACGTCTCGGCGCAAATGCGTCCGATGGTTTTGAGAGCCTGAATGTCTTGAGGTGAGTCGGCGGTCATGGGTTGAGTTTCTCCATAATGGCTTTCCTCAATTCTGCCTGTACAATATCCCACTCGCGCTCGGCATTCACCACCACCCAGCGGTGCGGTTCGGTTTTCGCCATGTTCAAATAACCGGTGCGGACGCGCCGGTGAAATTCCACGGTATAGGCGTCGAGGCGATTCCATTCTTCGCCTTTTTTCTTCCGACTCAACCCGATTTCGACATCCAGATCGAGCAACACCGTCAGGTGCGGGACAAGTCCGTCTGTGGCGTATTGAACCAGGCGACGAATCTGCTCCAAATCCTGGCGATGACCGTAACCTTGATAGGCGATGGTGGAGTCGGAGTATCGGTCGGAGATGACGATTTCCCCGTCCGCGAGACGCGGTTTGATGACCTGTTCCACAATTTGGGAGCGTGCGGCTTGATAGAGCAGGGTCTCGGTACGCGGATGCATCTCCGCATTCTTCAAATCGTGGAGGATCTCTCGAATTTGCTCGCCGATCGATGTGCCGCCCGGTTCGCGCGTCGGGAAAACGGCATAGCCATGTCCGCGCAGATATTCCACAAGAGGGGGAATGTGAGAAGTCTTGCCTGAGCCTTCGGGGCCTTCGAGTGTAATGAACATGGGCAGAAGTATAAAGGAAATGAGCGTGCCGGTAAACGGGTGGAAATGCGTAAGATCATCCGCGATGTTGCCCGCCTCTCAAACCTGCGGAGGGCGCTACCGCATCATCGAGTCTCCCGTTTCTGACCGGACAAGAGTTGACAAATCCTTTTTGCTGCCAATCACATGGAAACTTGCCGATTCTTTTCTTCTCCGATCCGTGCCAATTCGTGACATGACCCTTGAAGCGTAAACCCATGTTGAGATTTCAGGACCTGCCGTTAAAAAACGGCAACCCGGATTTTCCTACGAGACGGTTAGAATTTTCATATACTTTTTACACAATTCCTTAATTTTGTCGTCATACACCAATACTAGAATTTTTCCGGAACGATCACAAGGAGTTGCGTATGAGTTTGAAACGCTTGTTGTCCATCTTTCTCGTTTTGGCGTTCGGCGGCATGTCGGCGTTTCTCGGCGCCGTGGCAGGCGGTTTCGCCGTCTATCGGGCAATCCAGCAAAGGAACAGCCTGCCCGCGCCCATTCGGGAAATCCTGCCGGCAAACGGCGCCAGCCCCGCGCCCGCGCTGGTGCTCGACAATACCGACATCGAAACCGCCATTACACGATCTGTTCAACGGGTGGCGCCGGCGGTCGTGACCGTGGTAGGCACGATTCCCGGGCAGGTGACCATTTTCGGTTTTATCAGCGACCAGACCGTAAGCGGAAGCGGAGTCTTCATCAGTGACCAGGGATACCTTCTGACCAATAACCATGTTGTCGAGGGCACACAGGAAGTGAAAATCATCCTTTCCGATGGGACGGAACAGACGGCTCGTATCGTTGGCGCCGATATTTTTTCCGACATTGCCGTACTGAAAACGGACGGGAAGGTTCCGGCAGTGGCGGTACTGGGAAATTCCGACGCGCTCGACCCGGGCGAATCGGTCATCGCCATCGGCTCGCCTCTCGGCAACTTCAAAAATACCGTCACCGTAGGGGTAATCAGCGCGACGGGTCGCTCCATTGACACCGGCAAGGGCTATCAGATCGAGGATTTGATCCAGACCGACGCGGCGATCAACCAGGGCAATTCCGGCGGACCGCTGGTCAATCTTGCCGGAGAGGTGGTCGGAATCAATACGCTGGTTGTCCGCAATACCAACAGCGGCACCGTCGCCGAGGGACTTGGTTTTGCCGTTCCGGTTAACACGGCGGCAGCCATCGCAAGACAAATCATCGAGCGGGGATATTTTGCCCGCCCGTATATCGGCATCAATTTTCAACCCATCAATCCCGTCATTGCCGCCCGGTATAATCTGCCCGCCTCATGGGGCGTTTATGTCACGGAGGTTTCCAGCAACAGTCCCGCCAGCAAAGCGGGCTTGCAACGGGGGGATATCATCACAAAGATCGGCGATGTGGCGCTCGACGAGTCCCATTCCTACGTCAATACGCTGTTCACATT
Organism: Chloroflexota bacterium; assembly: GCA_013388685.1. Classification (GTDB taxonomy): domain Bacteria; phylum Chloroflexota; class Anaerolineae; order Anaerolineales; family Villigracilaceae; genus Defluviilinea. Next base: position 136,121 of record JACAET010000028.1, read on the forward strand.
CGACCCCGGCGAAACCATCTCATTGACCGTGATGCGCGGCAAAAACGAAATGCAAGTGCAGGTCACATTGGGGGAAGCGAAACACGAATAAACAGACGGACCCATATCCGGCGACGTGCCAGCCAAAGAAGGAAACCCAGACCCGATGGCGGGTTGGGTTTCCTTTCTCGAGCCTCTATGCCATCCCGATATGACGCCGGCGCTTGTACCGAATGCAAGTACGGTGTGAACGCAGATTTTTCAGCTCGGCCGTTTTTAGGCGCAAGGGTTTGCGACCCAATGGGTTCCCCCGCATTCAGGTTAAGATGCATGCAGTCGTGAATGCTCGTGGACGGTTTATCCTGCCCACACACCGATTTACGAACTTTGCGCTGTAATACCCATGCGCGCACGCAAATGCCCTGAGCAGGAATCGAACCTGCATCTAAGCCTTAGGAGTGCCTTGTTCTATCCATTGAACTATCAGGGCGCGGGAGGAATTATATCACTCATGGTACACAGCGCCGCGAGGTTTTGCAAATTTACACATTAGGCTGGCGTCAATTCTATGCGAGATTGATCTCCCCTTCAACGCAGGCGCGCCGGATATGGGGGCGGCATGAACGTTATGACTATGCCCCGTCATCCTTGGGCGGCGCGGCGGGACCATAATCCAGCACTTGCCGCATTTGCGTTCCTCCTTCCGGCGGACCGACGATGCCCCGGTCCTCCATCATATCCACAAGGCGCGCGGCGCGGGTGTAGCCGATGCGCAAACGCCTCTGCAACATGGACACCGAACCGCGCCCCTCCTTACGGACGAGATCAATCGCCTCCGCCAGCAAGGGGTCTACACCCGTATCCACGGCTTCCATCTCCTCGAACATGGCGGCTTGTTTGAGAGGAACATCCGATTTGGGGATATCGGCGGGGGCGGCGGGGGCGGCGTAAGGGCTCCCTCCGCCCAATTGAGCACGCCAAAATTCCACCAGGTTGTTGATCTCGCGGTCAGATACGAACACGCCCTGCAAACGGACCGGCGCGGGCGCATCCGGCGCCTGAAAGAGCATGTCGCCGCGTCCGAGCAGGCGTTCGGCGCCCGGCTGGTCCAGGATGACGCGGCTATCGGTGTTGGAGGCAACCGCAAAGGCGATGCGCGCCGGAAAGTTTGCCTTGATGAGACCCGTCACCACATCCACAGAGGGGCGCTGGGTGGCGAGAATCATGTGAATGCCAGTGGCGCGCGCCAGTTGCGCCAGGCGGGTGATGGTCTGTTCCGTTTCGGTGGGGGCAATCATCATCAAGTCGGCAAGTTCGTCAATCACGATGACGAGCAGGGGAAGCCGTTTTTGCCCCTGCAGTTTCATCTTGGCATTGTAATCGTTGATGTTGCGCGAACCGACCTGCGCAAAAAGGTGATAGCGGCGGTCCATTTCGCGGGTCATCCATTGCAGCGCGCCGATGACGCGCTCCACCTCCACCACCACAGGCGCCAGAAGATGCGGGATGCCGTTGTAGCCGGTCAATTCCACACGCTTGGGGTCTACAAGAATCAATTTCAATTCATCAGGCGTATTGTGCAGAAGCAGGCAGGTCAGAATCGAGTTGACACAGACCGATTTACCCGAGCCGGTGGTGCCGGCAATCAACATGTGCGGCATGTTTTCCAGCGTGGTGCTTACGGGTCGTCCGGTCACATCCTTGCCGAGGGCAAACTTGAGCGGGTTGAGGTTGCGTTTGAACGCCTCGCTTTCGACAATATCGCGCAGCGCCACCAGGGTCATCTCGTCGTTCGGCACCTCGATCCCCACATAACTGTGACCGGGCACCGGTGCCTGAATGCGGATGCGCGGCGCGGCAAGCGCCAGGGCGAGATCGTCCGCCAGCGAGGCAATCTTATTGACACGCACTTTCGTGCGCCCGGTTCTGGTCTCGACATACAGCGGTTCCACCCCAAATTGCGTGATCGCCGGTCCGCGATTGATCTCCACCACCTGCACCGGCGCGCCGAAGGACGCCAGCGTTTCCTGAATTAATCGGGCGCGCTGTTGGATGAACTCTTCGTTCACTTCCGGCGCCGACCCCGCCTCGAGGATGTTCTTCACATCCGGCAACTGCCACTGGATGACCGCCTCCGCCGGGCGGACGCTGGTGATCGGTGCACCGACAGGGACATGCTCCGGCACGAGGGGTTCGGGGCGATGCAGAGGGGTGAATCCGTTCGCGGCGACCTCGCCAGGCTCCGGGGAGACGGAGGCGGGTTTGGACATCCGCTGGCGAATCCGGGCAAGCAGGGATCTCGCCAGCGGGGGCGCCCAGCCGAACAAGTACGGGATTTCGATGTCGAAGGTCAGGATGATGGCAATCAGAAGCCAGGCGATCAATAAGACGACGGAACTGCCCATGCCGAAGGCATTGACCATGAATTTCTGGATGAAACTTCCGACGAAGCCGCCTCCGTCGCTGTTCAGAGCGGCTTCATCCGCCCTGGAGGGTGCGGCAATGATAAAGTGCATCGCCGCCAACAGCCACAGGAACAGGAGAATGATTCCTGTGGCGCGCTCCAGTGTGAGCGGCGGGAGTTTTTCGATGCGGCGCAGGATGAGCCAGACACCCATTAGAATCAGCCCGAGAGGCAGAATGTAAATGCCCCAGCCGAGCGCCTGGCTCAGGCGGAGCATCAGATAGGCAGTGACGGTACCGCGTTGTGCAGAGAAAAGAATGAGGGTGGTGAGGACGCCCACCACCGCCATGACCGCGCCGATCACGTCCAGTTTGCGTTCGGCGGAGAGGGAATCCCACCAGGAGGCGGGAACGGGCGCAGGCGGCGCAGGCTTGCCCCGTTTGGGCGGCGCGCTCCCTTTCTCCTTTCCGGCAGATTTCCCCCTCGACCCGGCTTTGGATTCTCGAGAAGAGGAAAAGAACGGCAGTTTCAACGGCATAGTGCGTCTTGGAGTATAGCACAAATGGTCTGGTTTTCATTTAGGGTAAAATTATGCCATCGTGTAATGCAATGGATTCGCCACAGAGAGATCGCAGAGGCTCCGAGAATCATTCCCCGAACTCTGTGCTTTCTGTGGCAGATTTTGTCCGCTTAAGGATCAACCTTGTTCGAAATTCTCTTTCTCGGCACATCGGCATCGGCGCCTTCGGCAAAGCGCGGGCTTTCGGCACAGATCGTCAAACACGACGAATATCGCTTCCTGGTGGATTGCGGCGAAGGCACACAACGGCAGATTTTGCAATCGGGCACGGGCTTCAAGAACCTGACCAACATCCTGCTGACGCATGGACATCTCGATCATATCCTCGGGCTGGGAGGGTTGCTCAGCACGTTCCTGCGCTGGGAAGCCATCGAGGAACTCAACATCTTCGGCGGACGCGCCACGCTCGACCGCGTTCATGCGCTGATCTATGACGTGGTGTTGCGCGGCAACCAGCCTCCCATGCCGCTTACCCTGCACGAAATCAAGCCGGGCACGTTCTTCGAGGCCGATCATTTCACCATCACCGCCTTTCCGGTCACCCATCGCGGACCGGACTGCCTGGGGTACGTCTTCGAGGGGAAGGCGCGCCGTCCCTTCCTGCCCGAGAAAGCGGACGCCCTCGGTGTGCCGTTCGGTCCCGAAAGACGGGAACTGGTGGCTGGCAACACCATCACCCTGCCCGACGGCAGGCGCGTCACCCCGGACGAGGTGCTGGGTCCGCTGACAAGGGGGGCGAAACTGGTTGTTGTGGGGGATACCGGTCGGATAGATAACCTGGTCGAGGCGGCGCGCGAGGCGGATGCGCTGGTCATCGAGGCGACGTATCTGGAGGAGGAGGCGGAGATGGCGAGTCAATTCTCGCACATGACGGCGCGCCGGGCGGCGGAACTGGCTCTCACGGCAAACGTCAAAAAGTTGATTCTGACTCACATCTCGCGCCGCTACCGTGAAAAGGATGTGTTGAAAGAGGCGCAGGCGGTGTTCCCCAATGCCGTGGTGGCGCGGGATTTCGACGCTTATCAGGTCAGGCGAGAAGACCATGAAATTCAACCTCGGGCATAACGACCGCGTCCATTCCCTGGACCTGACGCCGGTGGGCGGGTCTTACCTTGTCGTCTCGGCAGACCGCTCCGCGGAGGTCAAAGTCGTGAGCGTAAGCGATGGACGGCTGGAATTGCTCATGGACGGCGAGCGCGTAATTGCCCATATCTCGGTGGACAATGCCAGATACTGGGTGACAATCAAGGGACGAACCTTTGCGTTGACCCAATCTTCGGGCGCGCGCAAAGGCGGAGGCGCGCATCACCACGCCGCCGGCGAACTCACCGCTCCCATGCCGGGGCAGGTGCGTGCGGTGAACGTCAGCGAAGGAGATGCGGTGACGAAGGGACAAACGTTGTTGATCCTGGAGGCGATGAAAATGGAGATTCGCATCCAGGCGCCGATGGATGGAATCGTGAAGAAATTATTGGTTAAACAGGGAGAGACCGTCGAGCGTGAACAAATGTTGGTGGAAATCGTTGACAGACTGGAAAGTTAAAACGTTTCAACGTTCAAACCCGTCAACTTTCAAACGGAGGTTGTATGACCGGCAAATATTTCGACGAACTCGAGGTGGGGATGAAATTCAAGCACGGCGGGCGCACCGTCACCGAAATGGACAATGTGCTCTTTTCCGCGCTGACGATGAACTCACAGCCGCTTCACCTCAACGAGGATTTCGCTTCGAAAACCGAGTTCGGTCAACGGCTGGTGAACGGGGTGTTCACGTTTGGGCTGGTCGTCGGGCTCACCGTCCCGGACCTGACCGAAGGAACCATCGTCGCCAACCTCGGCTACGACAAGGTCATTCACCCAAATCCCGTCTTTCACGGCGACACCCTCTACGCCGAGAGCGAAATCATCGAAAAGCGCGAATCGAAATCAAGACCCAACGCCGGCATTGTGCGAATCAAGTGTTGGGGCAAGAAGCCCGACGGTACAATTGTGGTCGAATTCGAGCGAACGGCGATGTTCCTCAAGCGTTTGAACGTTTGAAAGGTGGAACGCTCAAACGTTATTTTGCCAACGTTCCACCTTTCAACGTGATAACGGAGAATTTATGCACTCACGACGCGCACTGCTCTACATGCCCGGCGACGACCGCCGTAAAATCGAAAAAGCCGCCACCCTCGGCGTGGACTGTATTTGCATGGACCTGGAGGATGGAACCGCCCTGAGCAAAAAAGCCGAGGCGCGGATGGTCATTGCCCAGGCGATGAAGGAATTACACTTCGGCAGTTCCGAACGCTGTATCCGCATCAACAGCATCGGGTCGGGGTTCGAGAAGGACGATCTTGCCTCCGCGTTGGCAGCAAAGCCTGATTCGATTGTCGTGCCAAAGATCGAATCGGCTGAACAGGTGAAGTGGGTTAGCGATCAAATTGAGTCTTTTGAATTATCGAATCAATTGCATCTCGGAAACATCCGTTTGTTGATCGGCGTCGAAACCGCAAAAGGGATTTTGAATCTCAAAGAGATCGCCGAAGCGGACAAGCGTCTCGAAGCCATCATCTTCGGCGGGGAGGATTACGCCGCCTCCATCGGCGCCACGCGCACCCGTGAAGCGACCGAATTGCTCTACGCGCGGCAGGCGGTCATCGCTGCCTGCGCCGCAAACGACCTGCAGGCAATTGACATCGTGTACATTGACTTCAAAGACCTCGAAGGGCTGCGGCTCGAATCCGAACAGGGAGCCGGATTCGGCTTCAGCGGCAAACAGGTCATTCACCCGAATCAGGTTCCGGTGGTGCAGGAGGCGTTCACTCCATCCAATGAGGCAATTGCATACGCCAAACGGGTGGTCGAGTCGTTCGAGTCCAGTCAACAGGAAGGGAAAGGCGCCTACGCGCTCAACGGCAGGATGATTGACATGCCGCTCCTGAAAAACGCTCAAAAGGTGCTCGAGAGGGCGCGCGCGGCGGGCAGGATATAATCCAATCGGCAATCGCGGAGACGCGGAGAGCACGGAGAAATTAAACTCGGCGTTCTCCGCGTCTCCGCGGTGAACCTGGGAGACGGATTTTGATTTCCCTATTCTACGGCGTTCTCTCCGCCTTCCTGTGGGGCGCGGCGGGGATCATCGTTCTCTTTATCCAGCATGCCGCTTTGCGGCTTTACGGTGAATCATGATAGACATCAAACCCGTCCAAACCAACAGGGAAAAGCGTGTCTTTCTCACCTTTCCATGGGGCATTTACAAGAATGATCCGTTATGGGTGCCGCCTCTTCTTTCCGAACGCGCCAGAGTCATGGACCCGGCGCGGAGCATGTTCTTCAGGGATGGCGTTGCCGAATTCTTCCTTGCCTGGAGGGACGGCAAACCGGCGGGAACGCTCTGCCTTGCAGAGGATAAAAATGCCACCCGCGCCAAAGGGTACGCCGAATGCATGTACGGATTTGTAGAGTGCCTCGAGGATTACGAAGTCTTCAAATCCATGTTCGACTTCGCCGAAGGCTGGGCGCGCGCCCGCGACATGAAATCCCTGTATGGACCCTACAACCTGGACCGGGAAGACTCACGCGGCATCCTCATCGAAGGCAGGGAGCGACCGCCCGCAATCCTGTGCGGGCATCATCCCCCCTACTATCAAACCTTCTTCGAGCGGTATGGCTTTCGAAAAATGGGCGAAGACGGTCTCGCCTATGCGATTGATATTGATCTCGACAATCCCAAAGTTCAGCGAATGATGCGGCTGGCAGACAGGGTCCGTCGTAAACATCCCGAATTCAAGGTGCGCGGCGCACGGATCGAAGACATGGACAATGAAATAGACCGCATCGTATTTCTCCAGAACGAGGGGTTGAAACATTTCCCGGATCACATTCCCTATACGCGCAAGGATATCGAGACCATGATCCTGCCTTTGATCCCCCTTGTGGACATGGAACTTGTCCTCTTCGCCGAAGCGGATGGCAAGCCTGCCGGTTTTTTCCCCGGCATACCGAACTTCAACGAAACGCTCATCCACCTCAACGGCTTGCGTCATCCGTGGGATTATGCGCGTTATTTGAGACACAAAAACACGAAACCGAAGTGCCTTGCGATCAAAAGTGTGGTCGTTCCTCCCGAATACCGGGATACGGGCGTGGCAATCCTGCTGTTCGATGAGATGGCAAAACGCGCCGCTCACCGCGGCTATCAATGGGCGGATTTATCCCTGACAGGCGAAAGCAATGCGGATACGTTTCCGCTTGCCCATCACATGGGGGCGCGTATCTATAAACGTTACAGATTCTATAAAAAGGAACTGGAACCCCCGTATGAGGCGTGAGGGAATTTGCCAAACATCAGCCGCAGATTTCACAAATTGGCATTCTGTGAAATCTGCGGCATACATTCCAACCACCTTGGGAAATTGATCCTGCCTTGCTCTGTTGCAAACAATGGCAAAACCTCACAATGATCAGCGCTCGCCCTCTCCCAACATTGGGAGAGGGGTAAGGGCAAAAGCAGGACGAATATCCTTGCAACAGAGCAATCCTGTATCAAAAATGAAGACAGAGGCGGAACATCGGGAACCCGTTTCGGGCTTACACCTTTTTTCTGCGCAGGAGGGCGCCTAAACCCAGCAGGGCAAGGAGGGCGGCGATGACGCCAATCAAGGTGAGGGGATTGTTCGATGGAGGCGCTTCGGCAGGGGTCGATTCGACCGGCGTTTCGGGCGCCGGCTTGGCTCTTTCGATGACGAAGACGGCGGTGGTGCGCCCAGGGATGTTGAACGCGCCGCCGGTGTAGGTTGCCTGCTTTACCGCCTCATCTGCCGAGGTTTGCTGGATGGGATGCAGGGTGTATTCGCCCGTCAGTGCGCCATCGCTGAAGGTTATCGTTTCGGTGCGGGCGTTGAAGAGGACGACGATTTCGCTGTAGTTCGGGTCTGTGCTGTCGGTGTCGGTCAGGCGCATGACGATGAGACCAGGCGTTGCCTCCGGTCCGTTGTTGAGGAAGGAAACGACGCGCTCGATCTGGTCGGCGGTTTGCAGGCGGAAGAGCGGGGAACTCTTGCGGATTTGCAGGAATTCGCGGAAAACGGCTGAGGCGAAGGTGATGTCTGTTTGGGAGAGGACAAGTTTCGGGTCTGCCAGAAGCGGTTTGTAGATGTCCCATTGACCGCTGCCTTTGATGGGTAATCCGACGCCGAAGTTGTTCGTTTCGTAGGTCCAATCGAGTTTGTTGTACCAGTCGCCGGAGTTGTAGGAGTTGGGGTCGAAGGATTTGGAGCGCAGGATGTCGTCGCCCGCGTGGAAGAATGGCACGCCCTGGCTGAGCATGACGATGCTGACGGCGAGGTTGTTCATGCGCACGCGGTCTTGCAGGGTTGCCTCGGCAGGGGCTTTGACTTGTATCGCGTCGAAGAGGGTGTGGTTGTCGTGGGCGGAAACGTAGACGATGTTTTCCTGCGGGTCGGCGGTGTAGCCGGCAGGCGAGCCGTTGTAGGAGATGAGGCGCCCGGGGACTTTGCTGCCATCGGCGCGGATGAGTTCGTAGCCGGCGAGGTTGCCTGCCAGACCCAGGCGAATCCAGTCGGTGTAATTGTTGAGGGTGATTTGCTGGTCTTCGGCGCTGCGTTTTTCGCTGGCGTTGTTGGTGAGGACGAGCCCGGTGGCGAAGCCCTGCAGGCGCACGTCGTCGAAGGGGTTGCCGCCGCGCACGGCGTCGCGCAGGCGGTCGTTGAAGACGCCGATGCCGGTGCCGCCGATGTTGAGTTGGGTGGCGTTTTTGCCGCGCGCGTTGTTGGCAACTTCGCCAAAGTTCCAGCCTTCGCCGTAGAGGTAGATGGATTTTCCATCTAAGCCGTCTTTTTCGAGGGTGAGGGAATCGAGGGCGGCGCGGACGGCAAGCATGTCTTCGAGCATGTGGTGTCCCATCAGGTCGAAGCGGAAGCCGTCCACTTTGTATTCTTTTGCCCAGGTGACGACGGAATCCACCATGAGTTTGCGCATCATGTTGTGTTCGGTGGCGGTGTTTTCGCAGCAGGTGGATTTTTCCACGTTGCCGTCGGCGTTGAGGCGGTGATAGTAACCCGGCACGACGCGGTCGAGCACGGAGTTGTCGCTCTGCCCGCTGGCGTTGGTGTGGTTGTACACCACGTCCATCACCACGCGCAGCCCGCTTTGGTTGAGCGCCTGCACCATCTCGCGGAATTCGACGATGCGCGGTGTGCCGTTCGGGTCGGTGGCGTAACTGCCTTCAGGCGTGGTGTAGTGGAGCGGGTCGTAGCCCCAGTTGAAGCCGTCTGTGCCGGTGATGGCGCTGACGGCGATGGATTGTCCGTCTGAATCGGGCGGGAGGGCTTTGAGGGCGGCTTCGTCCACGCTCTTCCAGGTGGATCTGTCTTCGTTGACGCTGGCGATGTCGAAGGCGGGGAGCAGGTGGATGTGCGTCAGCCCCGCTTCTGCCAGACCTGCAAGATGCTTCATCCCATTCGAGTCTTTCACGGTGAAGGCTTTGTAGGTGCCGCGCCATTCTTCGGGAACGGTGGCGTCGCCGATGCTGAAGTCGCGGATGTGCAGTTCGTAGAGGACGATGTCTTCGGGGGTGGCGAGAGGCGGTTTGACGAGTGAATCCCAGCCGTGGGGTTTGAGGGAGGCGTCGTTCAGGTCCACGATCTGGCTGCGTTTGCTGTTCATCGAGAGGCTGACCGAGTAGGGGTCGGTGACGAGGTTGGTCTCGATTTTGCCGGTGGAGGGGGCGAAGACTTTTACTTCGTAGAGATAATATTTCCCCTTCCAATCTGCCTCACCGGTGACGCTCCACACGCCGCTGGAGGCGTCCCATTGCAGCGGGATTTTGTTTGCGTAGGAGGCTTTTTCGGAGTCGTACAGGAACAGCGTGACCGATTGGGCGGTGGGCGCCCACAGGCGCAGGGTGGGAACGCCGCCCTCAAAGGTCACGCCGAGTGGACCATCGTAGGGGTACAGGTCATCCAGCACGCCGGGGATTTGGAGTCCGGTTGCGTCCACGTCTTTGCCTGCCTGCGTGCGCGCCACCACAGCCGCCTGCCCTTTGAGGATTTCCGCGAGGCGGGAGGTGTCGGTCACCTTGAAGACGGCGTAGTCGCGTACGTGCGGGTACTTGCGCAGGATTTCGACATCCGGCTTGTCTGAAACGAAGGTCAGCGGGATTTCGCTGCCGTTCAAAATGCCCTGTGGGCTGAGTTGCAGGGCGGCTTCGGGCGAATAGACGAGGGCATATTTCAGCCCGCTCCCGCCGCTGATGCGCCACAGGATGGTGTCTTTGTTGATCCAGATGGCGCGCTGCTTGGTCAGGTTGCCGACTGGGGCGCCGCTGGCGCTGATGGTGAATTGATTTTTCACGGTGTCATATCCAAAGTACACTGCATCGCCTTCTTTGGCGACGGTGAATTGCTGCGGTTCGCCGATGACATGGTTTGCATCCTCGTTGAGCGTAAAGGTGACGGTGTAGTCGCCGGGCTTGATTCCGCGCAGGGTGACGTCGTACAGCCCGTCGCCGTCGGGGTCTTGCAGCCAGGCGCGCAGGCAGGTGGCGTCATTTTCCTTGAAACAGCCGATTTGTTTTTGGAAGTTGCCCATTGCCACAATGATTTGCTTGTTGAAGTTATCGGCAATCCAGTGAGTCTTGTGGTCGTAGTAGAACTTGACGAGTGTCGGTTCGCTGACGACGAGCGGAATGTCGGGTCCGTTTTGCGTGGCGTTGAGTCCGTAGTTTTCGCCCCATCCGCCGTTGAGCGCCACCTTGTAGCGCGGTCCCTTTTTGTCGTCGTCGTTGGCAGGTTGAATTTCGTACGTACCCTGCCAGACATCATCTTCAATGTCGTAGGTCAGCAGGGTGGCTTCGCAGGCCGGCTGCCATTCGCCGGGGCATCCCAGTTCGTCTTGATGGGTGCCGGGGATGTTGACAATGGTCGGGTTGGATCCCTGCGCCCGGGCAACAGACGCCTGAGCGGAAACGATGGAGGCGAACAGTATCGCCAGAAGCAGTGAAATGGAAACGCAGTGTCTTTGCATGGGGCTTATCTCCAATGATTGTCGTCTGAAGGAAACCAGGATTTTATTTTTCGGAACGATAAACGCACGCGATGGCATTACATGCCGTCCGGGAGTCGCCGCCCGGGTCCCCTCGTCCGTTGCCGCAATGCCTCAAAGAGCAGCACCGATCCCGCCACGCCGGCGTTGAGCGATTCGACTTTCCCTGCCATCGGGATACCAATCAGCCAATTGGCAGAATTGCCCATTCGCTCGCTTGCCAGTTTCCGCGCTTGATCGCCGGCTCCTTCCGCCTCGCCGCCAACGACCAGGGCAAGCGGTTTGCGCAGGTCGGTCTCCCAGCAAGGGGTTCCTTCCATATCGGCGATAAGAACCTGCAATTCTGCCGACCGGCAAACTTCCCCGATCTCCTCCCATCCCATCTCGCGGATGGGCACGCGGAAGTGCGCGCCCATCCCCGCCCGCAGGGCTTTCGGCGCGAAGGCGTCGGTCGTTTCGGGAGGGATCAGGACAGCCTGCACACCGGTTGCGGCGGCGGAGCGTAACAGCGTGCCGAGATTGCCCGGGTCGCGGATTTGGTCGGGGATGAGGATGAGGTTCGGGTGATTGGTCATTGGTAATTGAGTGAACTCCAAAACCGCAAGGATTCCCTGCGGAGTTTCGGTGTCGCTGAGTTTTTGCAACAGGTCGCCTGAAACCTCGTCCACATCAACGCGGTTTGCCTTCAGCCTATTGAGCAGGTGACTGCCTCGCTCGCTCAGTCCGTCGCTGTATAAGGCGAATTGGAATTTCCACCCGGCATTGACCGCCTCCTCCACCAGGCGCACGCCTTCTGCCGCGAAGGCGTGCGCCTCGCGGCGTTCTTTTGCCCGTCCCATCAACGCGCGGACGAATTTGAGTTTGGGGTTTTGCGGTGAGGTGATCACGACGTACCCGCCTGTTTGGATAAAGCCGCTTTGATGAAGACCTCGGCTGTTTCCTGATCGAACAAGACCAGTCTGACGGTCTCTAGTGCAGACGGGCGGCTTTCTAAATATCCTTCAATGGCGGCAAGAATGATCTGCGAGGCGCGGTCTTTGGGAAATCCAAAGATGCCGGTGGAGATGGCAGGCAGGGCGAGCGTTTTACATTGGAGCTCATCGGCAAGGCGCAAAGAAGCGGTCACCGCCTCCCATAATTTTGTTTCCTCGTCGCCTTCGCCCCACACCGGCCCGACAGCGTGGATCACGTATTTCGCAGGCAGGCGCCCGCCTGAGGTCCAGGCAGGAGCCGAGTGGGAGACGGGTCCGTGCTTGCGAATCCACGCATCCGATTCTTCCTGAATTGCCGCTCCGCCTTTTTTTGAAATTGCCCATGCCACGCCGCCCCCGTGCTGAAGATATTGATTTGCCGCGTTGACGACGGCATCCACGCGCTCATTTGTAATGTCACCCTTTACAATCTGGATGGTTTGTCCCATCGGCAAAACGCGCTGGACCAGGATGGAGTTCATACCACAATTCTACAACAAAACATCCGGCGAGACTTGTGTCCCGCCGGATGTCATCTTATCCTTTTGCCGATTTGCTTATTTTGCTTTCGCCACCACTGCGGCAAACGCCTGCGGGTCGCGCACAGCCATATCGGCAAGCATCTTGCGATTGAGTTCGATATTTGCCTTCTTGAGCGCCGCCACCAGTCTGCTGTAGGTGGTGCCGTTCAGGCGCGCCGCAGCGTTGATGCGGGCGATCCACAACTTGCGCAGATCGCGCTTGCGCACGCGCCGATCACGCGTGGCGTACCAAAGGCTTTTGAGCATCGCCTCATTGGCTCGCTTGAACAGGCGATTCTTTGCGCCGCGCTGTCCCTTGGTGATCTTCAAAACTTTCTTGTGACGTCGGTGACCCTGAGGTCCGCCTTTTACACGCATTTCTATTTACCTCCTGCACACTCGCGGGCGTCGGCGGCGTTGCAGCGCCGTCAGTTGCGTACACCCGAAAGCCGCAATTAAGCTCGAATACGACGATGGGGCGAAGAACTTCGCCTTATCCTTCCATGTTGGGCGCAAGGCGCTTGATACGCTTGATGATCTTGCGTCCGCGCACTTCGTGCATTTCCGGCAACTGTGCCTTGGTACGCTTGGACGTGTTGCGGCGCAGGTGGCTCTTGCCGCCTTTGGTGCGCACAACCTTGCCGGAACCCGTCAGGCGAAATCGCTTGGATGTTGCCTTGTGGGTCTTCAATTTGATTTTGCCAGATTTGGCTTTACGAGGCATTGACTTGCTCCTTTCAGACAAAATAAACCGCGGGACTTGACTCGCATGCCCGCGGATACTCAGCATCTTTGGGACTTTCTCCAGGCTCAGTCTTCCGCTTCTTTCTCCGCCGAAGCCTGACCTGTTTTCTCTTTCTTCTTTCCTGCTCCTTTGATGGGCGCCAGTACCACCAGCATGGTTCTGCCTTCCATCTGCGGAGCCTGTTCCACCGCGCTGACATCCGCCAGCGATTCGGCGATCTCCTTCAGATCTTCGAGCGCAATTTCAGGATAATCCATCTCGCGCCCGCGAAATTTGATCGTCACACGGACCTTGTTGCCCTGCAACAGCCAGCGGCGGGCATCGTCCACTTTGAAGCCGCGGTGCGCCTCGTTGGTCTTCGGGCGCAGGCGGATTTCCTTGACCTCGATCTTGGTCTGCGCCTTGCGCGCCTCGCGCTCCTTTTTGGCGCGCTCGAAAATGAACTTGCCGTAATCCACCACACGGCAGACAGGCGGATTGGCGGTGGGGGAGACCTCCACAAGGTCCATCCCTGCATCGCGGGCAATTTGCAAGGCTTGTTTGATGGGAACGACACCGACATTATTGCCATCCGCCCCGATCAAACGGACTTCCGAAACCCGGATGCCCTCATTGACTCGAAATTCTGAAGCGCTGATAAGACTCTCCTTTTTCAAAACAGTTGACCAGCACTTGGCTGGTTTTTGGCGGGCTGATGATACCATGAAGGCGCGCGAGTCGTCAACGAAAATGCTGAAGCGGCGCAGAAATACCTACCAGGCGAAACCTGCCTGCCTGATGCACCTTTCGCCGGTGCCTTGACAAAATCCGTTCTCAGGCTATAATTTCTCTAGTATTATACCTAAAGAATAATAGTAAAGGACGCTGCGCGATGACCGAACTCGACCGCCTGCTCGAAAACTGGGAGAGTGTGTACAAAAAGGGACTGCTCACCTTTTGGTTGCTCCTGCTGTTGAATGAGAAAGCCTGTTATCCCTACGAGATGAGCGCCGAGGTGATTCGCCTCAGCGAGGGGATGATCTCCGCCGATGACAACAGCATCTACCGTGCCGTCAGTCGCTTCGAGGAAATGGGGCTGGTCGTCAGCGAGCGCGGCGAATCGCAACTCGGTCCGCCGCGCAAGTATTATCGTCTCACCGATGACGGGTGCGAATTGCTGCGCCGCTTCATCGAGCGCAACATCCTGATCTTTCAGCATCCTGCGGTGGCGGAACGGATTCAAAATGTGATGAACGGAGGCAACAATGGACGGTAATCTCGCTGAAAAAATCGAAAAACTCGAAGCGCAACTTCCGCTCTGGGAGAAGGGTTTGTTCGCCGCCTATGGAGCAGCCATCACCATGCTCGCCAATTCAATTGCCAGAGGGTTCGAAAAATCCTATTTGACGAGCGCTTTCTTCAAATCCCTTGAAAATATTGATCCTGCCGCCTTCACAGAGAATGCGCCTCCTATCATACTCACAGACCCGGTGGCTCTCAATCTTCAACGGGCGCTCTTTGTCCCTTATTGGCAAGTGCTTGGTTTCTTTCTCTTGATTGTCATTTTGATGCCCGGGGCTTGGTTAGTTTTTCACTCCACCTGGCGGCAGGTCTCTTTGGCAAAGCGACAAAGCCTGATCTTCGGCTATCTGCTGGCGGATTGGATCGTTTTGCTTTCACTCGGCGCGCAAGACCCGCTCAATATGAGCGATGGTTACAATATACTGGTCATCTTCTACCTTCTCGCCCTCGGGCTGGGATACGGGTGGCTGCGCCGCAAAAAAGACAGGGCAGAGGAAGTGTTTCCGTAATCCCCTTACACAGTCCTGCAACATTCATGTTGTCCGCAAAGGCAAGATAAAACTTGCGGTGCTGTTACAGAGCGCGAATTTCCAAACAAAACCAGGCGGAGATCTTCACGTCCTACGCCTGGTCTCTACTTTTCTTACAACTCTTTCGCCCGCTTCGCGATCCGATCCTTTGCCCGGGCGATGAACTCCGCCAGCGGGATGTCCTTCTGCTGGCTTCCGTCACGCACGCGCAACGAAACCAGCCCCGCCTGCATCTCCTTATCGCCGACGACAAGCATGTACGGAACTTTCATCATCTGCGCGTCACGGATTTTGGCGTTCATGCGCTGGGAGGAAACATCGGCGCGGGCGCGGATGCCGCTCGCGCGTAACTGCCGGGCGATATTTTCGGCATACTCATTCTGCCCGTCCGTGATGGGGATGACGCGTACCTGTTCCGGCGAGAGCCAGACGGGGAAGTTGCCCGCGTAATGTTCGAGCAAAAAGCCAACCAGGCGCTCATGCGTGGATAGCGGGGCGCGGTGAATGCATAACGGCACTTCGTCATGTCCGTCTTTGTTCGTGAACTTCAAGTCGAAACGTTCCGGCACGGCAAAATCCACCTGATTCGTCGCCAGCGAGAACTCGCGTCCGATGGCAGACCAGATTTGCACGTCGATTTTGGGACCGTAGAAGGCGGCTTCGTCCTCACGTTCCACGTAGGGGACGCCGCCGTTGTCCATCGCGCGGCGCACCATGTCCTCCGTTTTCAACCATAGACGTTCGTTGTCCACATACTTCTTGCCGAGCCCAGCCCTGGCATGAAGCGACAGGCGCATCACATACTTCTCGATGCCGAACAGCTCAAAGTACTTGTGATACAGGTCAATCACGCCCATGAACTCCTGCTCGAACTGGTCTTCACTGCAATAGATGTGGGCGTCGTTCATTTGCATCGAGCGGACGCGCATCAAGCCAAACAACTCGCCCGATTTCTCGTAACGGTAACACGTACCGTATTCCGCCAGGCGAATGGGCAGGTCGCGGTAGGAGCGCAGTTTCGAGCCGAAGATCTTGTGGTGCATCGGGCAATTCATCGGCTTGACGTAATACTTTACGCCTTCCAATTCCATCGGCGGGTACATGGATTCGGCATAATAAGGCAGATGCCCTGAACGGATGAACAAGTCTTCCTTCGTCAGGTTCGGCGTGCGGACACGGTCATAGCCTGCCGCCTCTTCCATTTCCTTGGCAAGCTTTTCCAACTCCTCAATCATCACACCGCCGTTGGGAAGCCACAACGGCAAACCGGGACCCACCTCTTCCTCGAAGATGAAGATCTCCAGTTCCCTGCCCAGTTTGCGGTGATCGCGCTTCTTCGCTTCCTCCAACTGGTGGAGATATTCCTCGAGTTGTTTCTTGTTTTCCCATGCCGTGCCATAGATACGCTGCAACTGTTTGTTGTTCTCGTCGCCGCGCCAATATGCGCCGGCAACGGACATTAACTTGAACGCGTCCGGCTTGATTTCGCGCGTGTTCTCGACATGCGGACCGCGGCACAGGTCAACGAACGTATCGTGCTGATAGATGGAAATCTCCGGCTTTTCCTCGAGCGGATTCCCGTACTCGTCGAAACCGCCCGTTTCGAGGCCTTCGATCAATTCCAGTTTGTAGGGCTGGTCGGCAAAGATCTTCTTCGCCTCGTTCGCGGAAACGACCGTTTTCCGAAATTCATGTTTACCTTGCACGATCTGGCGCATCCGCTTTTCGATGGCTTCCAAATCTTCGGGCGTCAGGTTGCGAGGCAGGTCGAAATCGTAGTAAAAGCCGTTCTCCACCGGGGGACCGATGGTGTATTTCGCCTCTGGGAACATTTCGACCACAGCCTGCGCCATGACATGCGCTGCCGAGTGACGAATCCTATAAAGATGGGACTCTTCGTATTTTTCCTGAACTTGTTGCGACATTTTCGCTTCCTTTCTTGACTGATAGGGGTTCCTGCTTCACGGGCATTCTCGCGTCTCGAAGGGAAGCAGTTACAAACCTCCGAGGCGCCGACGAGTGACGGTGATCATGGCAACCTCCTATAAAACAAAAATCCTCGCCCGAACACGGGGCGAGAATTCAATTCACGCGGTTCCACCCGATTTGTACGTCAAAAAAATTAATTTGGCGTACACCTCTTCAGCCTGTAACGGAGCCATCCGTTCCACTTACTTGTTGTTCAGTTTCACGCTCGTGAGGGGTTTTCTGTGATATTCCCAGAAAGAGACTCTCAATCGTCGGTCTCTTCTCCCTGTCGGGGATTGGATCACATACTCGTCTCAGTCAACACGTCATATTGAATTTTCCGGATTATACACACGAGAGCGAAAAAACGCAATGAAGCGCCCGCAAAAAGAACAAGGCGCGCTGCAAGACATGCAACGCGCCTTTTATTCCATTATTGTAAGGAAGGCATTATGCCTCGTAATCCGCGGCTTCCTCTTCGACGGTCATCATGGGTTCGTCGCTGGGCTTGCGATCGAGCATCTGCATGGCAAGGGCAACCACTTTCGTAAAATACCTCGTCTCCCCCTTGTCTTCGTAGATCTCGGTCTTCAAACGTCCTTCAAGATAAACCAGACTGCCCTTCTTAAGATACTCCTGACAGATTTCACCGAGCCGCCCCCACGCTTCGATATTGATCCATTCGGTGTATTCCTTCGCCTCGCCCTCCTTGGATCTCCAGCGATTATTGACGGCAAGCCGGAAATGGGCAACCCGCTTGCCTGTAGGCGTAAACTTGGTTTCGGGATCTTTACCCAAATTACCAATCAATTGCACGCGATTCAGTGCTGGCATGTCTTCCTCGCTTTCCGCTTACAGTTCTTTTAGGCAATGAGACAGGTCATAGGATGATCTAAAAGCGCAGTCTTGGTTTTCACCAAGCCGTCGGTACCGACGACGTACAATAAACTGGATTATACTTCGCTAGGATTGACTTTGGTCAGGTGCCTCTGAAACAGAAGCCGCTTCGACCTTTTTCAAGGCAAGCATCCCTGTTTTCATCTCCACAACGGTATAACCGGCAGGCACATTATCGAGCGCACCCTCCTTGACTTCCTTGGAGAAGAAAAACATCTTGCCCTTGGAATGCAGATAATAGGTGGTTCCTTTGGAATTGGTATGTGCGTAAGCCATTTTTTCTCCTTGTCTGAATTGGTTGGAAGTTTAGTCTAGCACATATTTTCTATATCTGTCAACACCGAAGGAAGGTCTATGCGAAGCATTACGACACTGGATGAGCTGCGCGCCGCCCGCCTCTCGCTCGACGGGACGGTTGGATTCGTCCCAACCATGGGTTTCCTGCACGAAGGGCATCTCTCCCTTATTCGCCGGGCAAAAGAGGAATGCACTCACGTTGTCGTCTCCATCTTCGTCAACCCAACCCAGTTCGGACCCCAAGAGGATCTGTTCAGGTATCCACGCGATATTGAACGCGACTTAAAACTGATCGCTCCCCTCGGCGTGGATCTGGTCTGGATGCCCACCACGGAGATCATGTATCCGCAGGGGTATCAAACCTGGGTGGAGGTTGAAGCGATGACGCGTCCACTGGAAGGCGCCGTGAGACCCGGTCACTTTCGCGGCGTGACCACAGTCGTCACCAAATTGTTCAACGCCGTTCAGCCGCACAAATCGTATTTTGGGCAAAAGGATGCACAGCAGGCGGCAGTCATCCGTCAAATGGTAAAAGACTTGAATTTTCCCATCGAGATCGTGGTCTGTCCCACCATGCGGGAACCGGATGGTCTGGCAATGTCCAGCCGTAATGTCTATCTCGATCCCGAACAACGCAAAGCCGCGACGATTCTGTTTCGGTCCCTGAGCGCGGCAAAGGAACTTTACGAGACGGGAGAGAGGAATGCCGAAACACTGAGGAAAAGAATGAAAGAAATTCTGGCAAGCGAGCCCCTGGCCCAGGTGCAGTATGTGTCCTGCGCTGACTATGACTCATTGGAAGAATTGACCGAAATCAAAAGCAAAACCCTGCTTTCGATGGCGGTTTTCATCGGCGGGACAAGACTTATTGACAATTTTGTATTGGAGTAGGCGGCGTTCCGCCCGCACGTCATTCCTCTGCCAGCGGGTTGAATCCGCGCCCCAGCACTTCTTGCGCGGGGGAGACGATGACGAACGCCTGGGGGTCTTCTTTTGCCACTGCCGCTTTGAGGTTATGCACTTCGGTGACAGTTAACGCGCACATCAGAATGAAACGGTCGGCGCCGGTGTACATGCCTTTGCCTGAAACGGCGGTCACACCGCGTCCCAGGTCGTTCAGGATGCGTTGGGCGACGGCTTCGGCTTTGGTGGTGATGATGTGCGCCAGCAGTTGTTTGCGGTGGTGGCGCGGCGCAAGCCAGGCGCGCAAGCCTTTCGGTTTTGCCGAGCCAGCCAAAGGGATGGAGGCAGTTTCCTCACCAAAGCGCGGTAACACTTCGCCTGTTGCCTGAGTCATGCCAATTGTTCCAATGGCAACCAGAAAGAGAAAACTGTAGTAGATGGCGCCGAGCGTGAGCATCAAGTGACCGGGGATGGGTCCCACACTTCCGCGCTGGATGAATTCTGCCAGGCTGACGGCAGGCTGTGGAAAGAGGTAACTTTTTGCCAGCCAGGAAGCGCCCAGGATGCCGTAAATCCACAAGTAGTTGCGCCGCAGCCGCCTGCCGAATGCCTCCCACATCGAGATGGGGAATTTGGGCATGAGCAGGTTTTCTGCCAGGCTTTCTGCCCATTCTGGTGAGGGGTGAAACGGCGGCACGAGCATGGCGGCGTAGAAATCGGTTTCCATGAGGCGGATGCGATAACTCCATAGCTCGTAGTAACGATACCGCCTTGCTTCCATGTAGAGAAACCAGGTAATCAGCAGCGTGTTGAGGATGATCACGCCGTGATGCACAGTTGGCTGGCTGAAGGCAATGGACAGGGCTGCGCCTGTGGAAACCACCGCCCAATTGGTGGTTGTATCTAATCGCTGCCGCCAGACGTTGGCGCGCTGAATTTCAGCGCGGAAAAAATGCACCATCGCCGTGACGAACTCGCTGGTTTTGAGGTGATAGCCGCGATACGTCCAGACCGGTTCTTCAGGTTCCTGCCCGGCAGATGCAGTTCCTTTGGGCTTCGATTTTTTTTCTGCAGCCATTGTTTTATCCTATCGGTTTGATGAACGGCAGAAGTGCCATTAAAACCACAACGAGTAAAATCGTGAGCGGGATGCCGACGCGCGCATAGTCCTTGAAGGTGTATCCGCCCGCGCCCATCACCATGACGTTGACAGAATGTCCAAGCGGCGACATGAACGCCATCGAAGAAGCCACAGCCACAGCCAGGGCTACGCTTCTCGGCTCCATCCCGACCTGCTGGGCGGTGGCAATCGCAATCGGCGCGATGACCGTTACCGCTGCCGCGCCATTGATAATTTGAGTCAGCGCAACGGTGAGCAGGACAAACCCCGCCAGCAGCGCCAGATGCCCTGAATTTTTAAACGCGGCGACGATGCCCTCTGCAAACATAAGCGACGCTCCGGTTTTGTTCAGTGCCACGCCCACCGGCAGCATCCCCGCCACGAGGAACAGACTTCGCCAGTCAACGGCGCGGTATGCCTGATCCATGCTCATCATGCCAATCAACACCATGACCACCGCGCCGCTGAGCATAATTTCGGCGATCAAAGATGGGAAGATGACAGCCAACCCCAGTGTCAAAAGCATAACCAAGCCGGTGATCCAGCCCCGCAGCGACACCCGCCCTGACGGGACGGATTCAGCCAGAAGTATCAAGCCAGGTTCCGTCTGCAACAGGCTCAGGCTTTTTTCGGTCCCTTGCAGAAGAAGCCCGTCGCCGAACTCCAGCGGCAAGTCTGCCAGCCGCGTGCGGATGGAACGTCCACGCCGCCAGATTGCCAGTACCTTTGCGCCGAATTTTTGCTCGAAGCGAATCTCGCGCAGCGTCTGCGAAGCCAGATGCGAACGCGGCGCAACGGCGGCTTCGATCAGTTTCACATTGGGCGTGGCAAGATAATCCTGCTGCCATTCGCCGGCGGGTAAAATTTCCAGCATATCCTTCAACGCCTCTGGCAGACTGTCTTCAGGGCGTGCCACAATCAACAAGACATCGCCGCCTCTGAGCACGGTTTGCGCTTCGATAGGCAGGGTGGAACGTCCGCGCTGAATGGCAATGACATTGAGATTATGCTTCTCGCGTAGTCCGCTTGTTGCCAGCGTTACACCATCCAGGCTGCCGCCCCTGCACACTGCTGCCCGTACAAGCCGCTCCGAAAGCTGGTAGGTATTCAGCAAATCAGCGGATTCCGGGCTCTCTTCATGTCGTTCGGCTGGAGATTGTGCCGGCAGCAGTTTCTGCCCCCAGAACACCATGTACAACATACCCGCAAGCGTCAAAGGGAGACCGATAGGCACAAACTCGGTCAATGTAAACCCGGGCAAATTCACATCTCGCAGCAAACCGCTGACCACAATGTTGGTTGTCGTCAGCAAAGTTGCCATCCCACCGAGGATTGTCCCAAACGCCAACGGCATCAACAATTTTGACGAAGACACCTTCGAGCGCCGCGCCATTCCTGAAATCGATGGAAAGAGTAAAGATGCTGCGGCAATATTGTTCATGAACAATGACAACATCCCTGCCGCCGCCATCACTCCGAAGATCAACCGCCGTTCACCGGCGCCGAACACTCTGATGATGGCTCGCCCAATCCGCTCGGTCAAACCCGACCGGCGCAGTCCCTCTGCCAGGATAAACGCCGCCATCATGATGATGACCGCTGAACGGCTGAACCCCGAAAAGGCTTCCTGCGGCGTCAGGATTCCGCTTAATCCCAACGCCAGCATTAGCATCAACGCAACAATGTCCGCCCGCAAAATATTCCCCAGGAGCAACAACACGGCAACGCCGAGGAACAACAGTGTTAGATCGAGTTGTGACATTTACAAAAAATTCGCTTTTCCTTTTTGGATTTAAATCCATCCTTCGACCTGTTCTGGAAGCCGCTTCGGGACTCGCCCAAGGCTGATTCTGTTTCGAAGGAATTTTCCTTCGCTTCCACACCGCGCGGGGATGAACCCCCGCGCTATTCCTGCGAAGTTCGTTCATGGTTTTAAATAATCGCGTAAATTGCGCAGGGCGCGTTCTCTTGCGCGTCTGTTGGCGTTAGAGAACGCCAACTATGCTATTTCGGCAATTTATACGCCTCTTTCGTCGGCTTGAGAGGGCGCGCCAGCCAGTAGGGTCGGCGCGTGCCATCGGGGCTGAATTTGTCCGCAGGGCGGGTCATCGCCAGCCATTCACGATAGACCTGCATGGACTTGTTCGTATCCACGAACAGGTCGCCCGCTTTTTCGCCCGCTTCGGCTTTGCTGACCTTGTACACTTTTTGCAGCCAGCAATGCACCCCGCTGACGGGGTCGGGGTGAACGCCGTGCGCGAGGTTCTGGTTCACGCCCACGTTGCTCCACCAGATGCGGCTGGTATCGGGGTCGGAGGATTCCCAGGCTTTCGCGCCGTGAATGACGCGCATGAGGAAGCCGCCTTTGCCGTCTTCGTGCAGTTCCACGAGGTTGGACGAGCCTTTGTTCACGCCCGAGTCTTCGTTCAAACGCCAGCGTCCGAGATGGTGGCTGATGGCGATGATGCCAGGCTTGATTCCCTCCGTGACCCAAACGGAATCAACGAAGTAACCGATTTCCGTTTCCACTTTGGCGAGGTCGCCTGTGTCGAGTCCAAGGCGTTGCGCGTCTTCGGGATTCATCCAGATGGGATTCTTGTGCGAGATTTCATACAGCCATTTGGCGTTTGCGCTGCGCGTGTGAATGAGCGTGGGCAGGCGGAAGTTGGGCAGCAGAATCATCTCGCCTTTTTCGCGGTCAATGGTATCAGGGCTGACGTGGCTCTTCAGCGCCCAGGGGATGACATACTCTTTTTCTTTCCAGCCCCAGTCGTGGAGCGTTTGGCTGAAGAATTCGAGTTTTTTGCTGGGAGTGTCGAAGCCTGCTTTGACCTCATCGTCAATTTTTACGCCGACAACCTGACCATCTTTGAAAACGCGGTCGTGGTCATCTACTTGGTAATTAGAGATTGGAGATTGCGCTGAAGAATTACCAATCTCCAATTTGCCAATCTCCTTTTCAAACGGAACATAATTCTCTTTCTTAACCTCAAAGACCCCATACTTGCGCATGTACTCCAGCGGAGTCAAGCCTTCTTTTGCGGCGGCTTCGGGCAGACCAGGCACGGAGTTCTCGAAAATCCATTGATAGTATTCGTCCACGGTAATGATCTCGCCAGGGCGGTATGGCGACTCGAACCATTGACGAATGCCAAGCGAGCCGTCGGGGTCCATCTTTGCCGAGAGTTGAATCCAGAATTCGTTTTCTTCCCACACTTCGCCGGGGTTGGCTTGATAGGTGAAATCCACCTTCATGCCCGCGCGTTCCATCGCCACGCGGCGCACGGGCTGACGAAAGGCGATCCACTGACCCGCGTGCGTTTCCTGACTCATCAGGTCGTGACGTTCGGGTCCATGACCCGTGGGCAGGACATAATCCGCGAACCACGCGGTCTCGTTCCATGTGGGCGTGAGCGCAACATAGCATTTGATTTTGGTTTCGTCTTTGAGCGCCTTGAGCCACATGAAGCCGTCGGGGTTGACCCACATCGGGTTATAGACGCGTGTGAAGTATACGTCAATGTCGCCGCGCCCTTCTTCGAGCATGTGCGGCAAAAGGATGGACATTTCATAATGCGCGAGCGGATATTCGATGGGGTAGTGCAGTTCGTTCCATGTTTCGGGGCTGGGCGCGCCTTTGAACGGCTTTGGCACGAATTTGTTCCAGCCCGTCATCGAAGTGCCGCCCTTGTTGCCGATACTGCCCGTCAACACATTGAGGAAGAACAGGCAGCGCGCCACCTGCCATCCGCCGAGGTTGCCCACGCTGGCAGAACGCCAGACGTGCGCGGCGAGTTTGCCGTCACAGTTGGCGACGAGGCGCGCGGTCTCTTGGATGCGCTCGATGGGCGCTTCGGATTCCTGCGCGGCGCGTTCGAAGGTGTATTCGGAATAAAGAGTCTTCAAAACTTTGTCGAATACTTCGAAGGTAATTGGTGATTGGTAATTGGTAATTATTTGGCGGGCAGAGTCCCATTCGGAAGAGGTGGAGGATTGAACGAATAGAAGGAATTCTTTCCAGTTCACCCACTTGCGGACGAAGTCTTTATCGTAGAGGTCGTTTTGGATGAGGTGATTGGCGATGGCAAGCAAGACGGTGTTCTCGCTGCCAGGGTAGGTGGGCAGCCAGACGTCGCTCATGGAGGCGGTGTTGGAGAGGCGCGGGTCGAAGGTGATGAGTTTCGCGCCATCGGTTTTGGCTTCGATGATGCGCTGGGCGTGCGGGTTGAAGTAATGTCCCGTTTCGAGATGACTTGAAATGAGAAGAATGACTCGCGCGTTGGCGTAATCGGGACTGGGACGATCCTGCCCTATCCAAAAGTTGTAGCCCGCGCGCGCAGACGAGGAGCAGATGTTGGTGTGGCTGTTGTGACCGTCCATACCCCAGGTCTGCACGACGCGGTTGGTGTATCCGTCTTCGCCAGGGCGACCGACGTGATAGACGATTCCGTTCGGGCGGCGCAGTTTGCTCTCGCGCATTTTCTCGGCAATTTCGCTGAGGGCTTGTTCCCACGAGACGCGCTCCCATTTGCCTTCGCCGCGCTTGCCGACTCGCCTCAGCGGATACAAAATCCGTTCAGGATCATAGACCTGATTGTGGGTGGCGGGACCCTTGGCACAGTTGCGTCCGCGCGAGCCGGGGTGGACGGGGTTGCCTTCGAATTTGCGAATCTCGTAGGTGTCTTTGTCCACGTAGGCGAGAAGCCCGCACGCGGATTCACAGTTGAAGCACACGGTCGGCACAAGGGTGTACCGCCGCGCCACTTTGCGGGGCCATTCCTTGCCGTCCCATTCGACCCAGTCATCCCACACTTCGGGAGGCGGGTACTGGCTGATGCGCCCGTCGGGGTGGACGACTTCGGTCAGTTTAATGGGGGCGCGGTCGGAGGTCGAGAAGTGAGGCGGGGTGAGTCCTGCGGAGGTTTGAGGGATTTTGGTCATAGGATGTCAGGTTCCATGTGTTAGGTTACGGGTTGCAAGTTACAAATTACGGGATTGATGTTGAATACAAAAATCGGTATAATGTAACCATAAAAGTCGAAAGACTTTCCTGCCTCGCGAAAAGTCGCCTACTGTGGCGACCTGCCCCCATCTATAATGTGATGGTCGGGATAGCGAGGCGGGTTGGGTTTTTAAGAACCATAGATTATCAATTGTCTGATCTTTCCTTCAATCAATTCAAATGCGCCTGTGTCGTTATGGGTATCACGCCGCCAGATTGCGCCTGCGATGAGATCGGCAATTTGTATCAGCGGCTCGCTCTTCGAGCGTCGAATCGAAATGCGGCGAAAACCATGCTTGATATTTTGAGCGCTTTCAAAATGCGTTTCAGTTCATTTTTTGTTTGGTTGGGGTATCCAAATTCATCCAGGATCAATGTTCCGTCAAAGCGTTTTTCTTCGGGAATGCAGCGAATCAGTTCCGCCACAAAAAATAAATATCGTTCCAGTCCAGTCATGGCTCTAAAAGATTTTCCGAGAGTGGTTTTGTCCACAAGAATCGCCCAAGCTTCAAAATCCATCTGCGATAAAGATACGAAAATTTTTTGGCGCAGTTTTTCTGAATGAAGTTTATGAAAGCCAAACTCATATCTCTCTGCCAGATTTAGTTCCTTTCGAGTTTTCTCCAGCATGGCGCGCAAATTGTCTGGAGATGAAGTGGCAATCATCGCAATCACAAAATGCCTTGATGCGCCTTTTCCGAAATCAAAACTTGCGTCGCCAGATTCGTCGCCAGCAAAGGTAAATGTGAGCATTTGGCGATCCTTTGTTACGAATTCGGAATATACTGCGGCGACATGATGAAGGCATATTCATAGAAGAACAGACCAACAACGGAACACGCAACAGCGACGGGGGCAAGGGGGCTGAACGCAAGAAGCAATGCCAATGGTACGACATGCCCCAGCGCGATGCCGCCCCACCAATAGTGATTGCGGAAGCGTCCGTTCGTCATTTCGCGGTAGCCCAGCAGCGCCACTTCGGAGGCGAAGGAGTTGAATCTGCCCGCGAAGGTCATCAGCAGGTTGAGGGCGATGCTGGCGGGGAAGAGGCGGAAAAGAAGGCTGCTCAACGATTCGGGAAAAGGCACGAACAGGTTCAGGACGATGAACACGCCGCTTGCGACCATGGCGGATTGCGAAAGCAATTGAAACGGAAGCAGGTTGCTCTGCCACATGTCTCGCCCTTCGGCTTGACCGAGCAGGAAGGCGGTGTAGATGACGGTGAACAACGCCAGCGGGAAGACGATCCACGCGGCAAACGTGCGGACGGCTGATACCGTTTCGAGGGGCAGTATCCCCGCCTGAGCCGCGCCCTCAAGCAGCCACCACAAGCCAGCAGCGGCAGTGAATCCAACCAGAATGAACGCGCCGCGCGCCACCCATGACTTCCACTGCGGACGGAGCAAAATATTCAAGAAACGTTTGGGCTGCGACAAGTCCTTGAGGAGCAGAATGACCGTGATGAGCATGAAGACCATCGCGGTGAAGCCTGCGGCGAGAAAGGCGGCGGAATCGAAGGTGAAGATGTTGAACATCGCGCCGAGACTCAAGAGCATGAAGAGTCCGCCTGCGATGTTTTTGGTGACAAGATACGCAGGTAATTCCCAATGCCAGTTGATCTTGTGTTGCGCGGTGTAGGCGGTTTGCACCATGTGTTCGGCGATGCGCCCGCCGATTTGGATGGGACCGTTGAGGGGGCGTCCCTGTTCGCGCGGGGTGCGGATGGGCGTGCCCGATTTGGATTTCTTCATCATATCCGCTGGTCTCGATACGGCGGCGGCGGTCGAGTAAGACGAAGTCTGTATCGAGACCCCGCCGCCTACTCGACCAGCGTTAGATAACACGGGCAGCGCATACGCGGCGACATTCTGCTCGGTGACTTTGTCCGCCCACAGGTACGAATCATGCGCGGGCGCGGCGGTGGGATGCAGCGACCAGTCGTTTCCGTTGATGTAGAAGAGTTTGGGGGCGGTTCCCTGCTCGGGCTTGCGAACGGTCACTTGCGCAGTGGACAACTTTCGGCTGATTTCCGAAGCGGGGTCGTTCAAGTCACCAGCGAGAATGGCGTGTTCGGGGCAGACGACGACGCAGGCGGGTTCGAGTCCCACATCCAAACGATGCGCGCAGAAGTGGCATTTTGCGGCGGTGTTCGTTTCAGGGTCGAGATAGATCGAGTCGTAGGGGCAGGCTTGCATACAGGATTTACACCCGATACAGATGGACGGATCGAACTCGACGATGCCGTCATCGCGCTGATACATTGCCGTGACGGGACAGATGCGCACGCAGGGCGGGTTGGCGCAATGGTTGCAGCGCGTCACCTGGAAGCGGCGGCGCACGTCAGGGTACGCGCCCGTTTCGACATACTTGACCCATGTGCGGTACACGCCCAGCGGAACCTGATTTTCGGATTTACATGCCGTACTGCACGCATGACAGCCGATGCATTTACTTTGGTCTACCAAGAATCCATAATTCTTCATAAGGGTTTTCACCACGGAGACACTGAGTCACGGAGAGTATACAAACTCTGTGTCTCCGTGTCTCAGTGGTAAGTTTGTTAGGCAGGTTGAGGCGGAGTAACCGCATTCATGATGGCGGTTGTGAAATCGGCAGGCGTGACGCCAGGGGATTGAATCTGCAAACGATAATACGCTTCTTCGATTTTCGATTTGAGCGTTTCGGGCGTGGCGGCAACCCCGCGCAGCGATTGTTCGAGCGCGCCGACGGCGAAGACGGGCAGCAGGGTGAAATCGCCAGAGATGGAGACATCGTCAATGCGCCCTTCGCGCAAACGGGCGATGACTCGGATCAGACCGCCCTGTGACTTGAATGCCGCTTCGACGAGATGTACGTCCTGATGAATTTTCACGCCGGGCTGCTGCAGTCTGCCCTTCTGATAGAGCCACTCGTCCGAGGCGAAGCGCGCGTCAATCTCCTGCGCCATGGCTTCTTCTTCGGCGGTCCATTCGCCTTCGTAAATTTCCGCGCCCAGCGCTTCGGAAACTTTCTTGAGGTACAGGTCTTTGACCATGGCGCGGTCGGGGGTGGAGCCGAGTTGTTCGGTCATGGTGGTCATGTAGGCTTCGAGCGATTCGAAAATCTTGTCGCGCATTTTCTCCGAAGGGACTTTCAACACCTGCGACATGGTCTTCTTGTCGAAGGTGTACATCAGGCTGCCGACGAGAATTTCCGCAATGCCCATCTGCGCCGCGCCTGTGCCGCCGATTTTCTTGCCGTTGACGTGGATGTCGTTGATGGGGCGGTAGTTGGCGTTGATGCCCAGGTCCTTGTAGGTTTGCACGATGGGGTCAATGTAGAGCGCGAAGCGTTCTTCGAGTGTGGCGGGCAAATCTTCCTTGTGGAAAATCCACTGCGTGAAGAGTTGACCGCTGTCGAGATACACCGCGCCGCCGCCGACCTCACGCCGATAGACGGGAAGTCCGTGCGCCGCGCAGTACTCCAGGTCAACTTCCTTTTGCATATCCTGATGGTAGCCGATGGACACATACGGCGCGTTTGGCGAGACCAGAATGATGGTGTTGGGCGTGTCCTGTTTCATCGCGTATCCGACCGCGTGATAAACGGTCTGCGAGCGGAGGGGCGAGACGCCTTCCATGTAAAGCAAGCGGATTTTTTTGGACATTGGGTTCTCCTCTAAGTTGGTTTGGATAATGGACGATGGACGGTGGACAGTGGACCATCGTCCATTGTCTATCGTCCATCGTCTAATCAATACACCTCAAACAATTGACCTTCAATTCCTTGATTCTCTCCTTGTATCTCGCCATCGCCGCTTCGCCCGTGACAAGGTGACTGGATTCCGCTTCGAGATTCGTTGGCCTCACCCTGACGAACCAGCCCGCGCCATAGGGGTCTTTGTTGGCGAGAAGGATGTTTTCGGCAAAGCCTCTCTCGTTCGTCTCCACGATCTCGCACGAGAACGGAGCGGGGAACGGTCCCACCCACTTGGCGGATTCAATCGTCGCCAGCGCTTTGCCCTGTGCCACCTTCTTGCCAACCTCTCGAAAACTGAGCGCGGCGATCTTGCCGCAGCGGGTCTGCGCGACATCGGTCATGCCGAGCGTGGCGACCTCGCCATCGAAGCGAATCCACACATCGCGCTCGATGTCGTAGATCAGGTCTTCGGGGATGTCGCAGGCGTAGTAAATCATTGGTAAAGGGTAATTGGAGATTGGTAATTGCCAATTACCAATTACCCATCTCCATTCAGCTCTACTTTCTCTTGCTCTGGACGGCTACCGTGTAGATTTTGAGGTTTAGCACGATAAACCGCCAGAGTTGATAGAGTTTGAAATTCATCCAGAACTTTTCGGCTTTTGAAAATTCCTGTTGCATGTCGGCCTCCTTGTTAGGCAAAATGATTTTGCCGTATTGCTATTCGGGGATCAATGTCCAGCCGGGGCGGGCTTTGAATTTCCACATAAAGGTATGATGAAGCATGAACTTCATCCACGCGCCGCTCAAACCCATTTCAAGGTGGGAAATGAAAAGGTCGCGTCCATATTCGTTGTGGAATTTTTTGCGGTCTGGCACGACGGGACGCATGACGATGGTCACTGCGCTGCCATCCCAAAGCGAATCGCCCATGCTGGCGACACAAGCCGCCACCATCTCGGTCATGGATTCGTGGTGAGATGGTTCGCGCCCGTTAACGGCGTCAATGATGTTCATTGCCACCACGCGCCCGATCGTGCCGCTGACCATGCCTGTGCGCGGCGGCGCGGGAGCAATGGCGAGGTTGTTCTTGTTGGTAAATGGCTTGGAGATCGGTCCTGGAGGGGCAAAGGCGATGCCTGCGGCGTAGATGTTGGGGTAGGAAGGATTCTGATATTTGGCAGGCCAGGCTTCGGGTGTTTGCGCAAGTTCAGGGTAGGGCAGACCGTATTTTCCATCCACGAGAACAAAGCCCGCTGGGTTGACGATCTTTGACGCGATGTCAGAACCATCTTTGCCAATATATTTGAAGGGTTGTCCTTTGAATTGCGGGATGAGCATGGCGAAGTCGAATTCGGTCACGCCTTCCTCGCCTTCGTAGTTTTGCCAGTGGATTTTGCCTTCTTCCACTTTTGTCACGCCCGTCTGAATTTGATAGCGGATGCCGTGATCGTTGAAGACCGATTTGATGAATTCTTCGCTTCGCAACATGTGACCGTTGCGTTTGATCTGCACGCCGTTGACGCCGAAATCTCCGAGCGCCGGCTCGTTCGAGAGCCATAAGATATCGGCTTTGTCGCGCAGTCCCTTCTTCACCAAATCTTTGTGGACGTTGACGATGTACTCGAACGCCGCGCCCTGACAGGTTGCCATGGGGTGTCCCGTGCCGATGACAATCTTTACCTTCTCGCCTTTTTTCATGCGCTCACATAGAGCAAGGTAGGCGTCGCGGGTTTTGATGGCATGAGGGTAAGAGCAGATCGAGTGGGTGAACCCGTTTTCGGGTCCGAGACCGGGCGTGCCGGCAAAATTGAGCAGGGGTCCTGGCGCGATGACAAGATAGTCGTAATCGAGCCGTGTCTCCCTGCCGCTTCCCACTTCGTCAGCCAGCACATACTGATCGCCCGCGTCAGGATGAATTTCCTTGACCGCCGCGTGAACAAAGCGGATGTTTTTGCGGTCATAGACGGGTTTGAGTTTGAAGACCGTTTTTTCGGGCTTCATGTGACCCACGCCGACCCATACCCAGGAAGGCAGGTAACTGAAGACATCGCGGTTGCTGACCACCGTGACTTCATGTTTCCTGCCGATTTTGCTTCCCAGGTAAAGAGCGGCAGTGTGTCCTGCAAAACCTGCGCCGATTATAAGAATTTTAGCCATTGTCTCTCTCCTTTTGTGATAAAAACTTTTTTGCCCGCTGCAATCGGGCTTTTACTCGAAGTTCAAGTTTTGCTCTTCCATAAACTTCCGATACGCCTCTACCGCCGCTTCGCCTGTGACGAGTGAAGCGGATTCGCCCGCCCAGTCGGTCGGCTTGATTTTGACGAACCAGCCTGCGCCGTAGGGGTCTTCGTTGATGAGCGACGGCTTCGCCTTCGCCGCTTCGTTGACTTCCACGATTTCGCCCGTGACAGGGGATGTTACGGGTCCCACCCATTTACCGCTTTCGAGCGTCCCAGCGGATTTGCCCTTCTGCACGGTGCGCCCCGCTTCCTTCGGCGTGACGTTGACGATGCCCTTCGCCAGATTCTGCGCCACGTCGGTGATGCCGATTTTCACCGTGCCGTCCGCTTCGAGCGTCGCCCAGGCGTGCTTCTCCACCCAGTAGTAGCGGTCTTCAGGAATGTTACATCCACGAACTGTTGCCATTTTATTCTCCTTTTGCGTTGGGTAGCAGGCGGTCTCTACCGCCGTTTTTATGCCGTATCCAAAACCGACGTTACACCTGCCCTGGCGGGCGGCGCCAGAGGAGAACATCGGTTACGCGCGCGTAGCGCGTATTCGGCGCTCTCTTGTGCCGTGTGCGGACGTTAGAGAACGTCCTTTACGCGCCAAGTTGATGTTCACCTTGCAGGTGATACAACAGCAAATCGAAAACAACCAGCCGAATCTCGTGTTCATATTCCGACACAAAACTCGGGTCGCGGCGCGCTTTTTTTGTGACCTGTTCACAACTCGCGCCGCACACAGGACAGGTAATCACATAAAACGTGTGCTTCGTAAATTCATCCACGCGCACGCCCAGCGTATCGCCGTGATTCTCTGCAAGGTGATTGTGGACTTCGGAACGCTTGCCGCTAAACGAGCAATAGGGACATTTCCACATATTTTTTGTCTTTGCGTAGCCGACGTTCTCTAACGTCGGCGGCGGGTAGGTGTAATCGGCGCTCTCTTGCGCCGAATGTGGACGCTAGAGAGCGTCCACTACGCGTCGGGTAAAAACATCCAATCCTTGTCAATCTCAATCAATGTGTTGTCATTGAACTCGTAATTCCGATAACTCGAATACGGATATTTTGCTGGCTCATCCACCAACCCCGCGCGGACAGGATTCATGTGGATGTAATTCAACTTTTCGGTCAGGAATTTTTCAGTGAAGATGAACTGCTCCCAAAACGAATCCTGCCAAACCTTTTTCTCGGCTCGCTTGGTCTCTTCACCCGACTCTTGGAAATGAGCGGTCCATTTGGTTTTGCCTTCCAATTCCGCTTGCCGCGCAATCCTGCCCGATGTAAACCGTTTGAAATCGCGCATGAAATCGGACACGACGGAAGAGTCGCCCGTTGGGTAAATCAGCAGGTGCAGGTGGTCAAGCATGATGACGTAACCGAGAAGTTTGCATTTGAATTGGTAACGATAGAAATTCAGGCTGTCCAGAATCGGTATGATGAAGGACGGTGTGGCGAAAATTTTCAAACGTCCGTACACGTTTGTTGTGATGTAGTACACCGATCCTTCCATGCGGATTCTTGGATACATGTTTTTTTATCCTTCTGCGTACTAGGCGCTCTCGCGCGCCGAATGTGGACGCTAGAGAGCGTCCACTACGCGTTCTCCTTCTTCCACACCAACCGCCTCTGCTACCAACTGAATGATGTCGCGGACTTCGATCTTGCCTTCGTTGCCAGTGGTCTTGACCGCATCTGAATACATGATCATGTCTTTGGGACAGGTGACGATGAAGAGTTGCGTCTTGGTATTCGCGCCTTCACCGAAAGTGGACAACGCCTCCTTGATGCGGTTCTCAGCGGGACGCTCGCCTGGCGCGACCTTGCCCATCCAGATCTGACCGCCGCCCGCGCCGCAGCAGAACGAGTTCTCGCAGTTGCGCGGCATTTCGTGGAATTCCACGCCGAGCAGTTCGAGCAACTTGCGCGGGGCGGTGAAGCCGCCGTTGTAGCGACCGAGATAGCACGGGTCGTGGAAGGTGACTTTGTAATGCGAGAGTTTGTTCTTGACCGTGAGTTTGCCTTCTTCCAACAGTTTCAACAGCACGACGGTGTAATGCTTCACGTCGAATTTGCCGCCGAATTGCGGATACTCGTTCTTGAGCGTGTTGAACGAGTGCGGGTCGGTGGTGACGATGCGCTGGAACTGCGCTTTGCCGAAGGCTTGCATGTTTTGCTCGACGAGTTGCTCGAACAGACCTTCTTCGCCCACGCGGCGCACGTCGTTGCCTGCGTTGGATTCGTTCTGGTAGAGAATGCCGAAGTCCAAGCCTGCGGCGTTGAAAATCCGCGCGACCATTTTGGTGTTCGGGATGACGCGCTCATCGAACGAAGCCGTATCGCCGACAAACCAGAGATACTCCACAGCCTCTTCGGTCGCGTTCTTGACGGGGAATTCCATCTCCTTCGCCCAGCGTCCGCGCAGACGTTTGCCTTTGCTCATCCAGTTGCCGTTGGTGGCGAGAGACTGCAACGCGTTCTGCACGCCGCTGTCAATCTCGAAGCCGTCAATCAACATGCGGCGGCGGATGTCCACGATGTCTGCCATCGGTTCATTGCCGACAGGACACACGCGGACGCACGCATAGCAGGTTGTGCAGGACCAAACCGCTTCGGGGGAGATCACTGTCTCAGTAAGCGGAGCCAGCCATCGGTCGGGGTGAGAGCCGAAGGTCGCTTCTTTGAGGAGATACCGCTTGTTCACCTCCAATGCCGAAGGCGAGAGCGGACGTCCGTAGAAATTCGCAGGGCAGACATCCTGACAGCGGTTGCATTGCACGCAGGCATAGGCGTCCATGATGCGCGTCCAGGCAAGATCGGTGATGACCTTCGCGCCAGGCTCGAACTTTTGACCGTCAATGACCTTGAGCGGAATGGCGGGGTCGAGCTGCCCGCGCGGATTTTGTTTCGCCAAACCGAGATTGATGGGCGCCATGAAGAAATGCGTGTGCTTCGAGCGCAAGAGATACGGGATGATGAACATCACCCAGCCGAGACTGATCCACCACGCCACATGCACGCCCGTTTGCGACGCGCCGAAGATGGAGTTGAGAAAACTGGCGATGGGCATGAACGGGTCGGCGCCGTCGGTGAGGCGGTATGCCTGACTCATCAGGTGCGCGCTGACGTGCATGATGACGAACACGCCGACGATGAGCGAATCTTTTGCCTGCCCGCCCGCTTTGACTTTAGGATGAAGCAGAACGTTCTCGCGGTATTCGAGCGCCTTGTCTTTGACGATGAAGCGGCGCACGAGAAAGACTGTGATGGCAACGAGCAGGAAGCCGCTCATCACATCGGAAATCAAGTTGTAGGCGTTGACGAGTCCCGTCGGCGCATTCGGCACGTGCCTGCCGCTGTACACCAAATCAAAGCCAGGGACGAGTCCTTCGAGTACGTCTATCAGGTTGACGAAGGCATAGGTGATGAGACCGAAGAACAACCCCATGTGAATTGCGCTCAAGGCTTTGCGCGCTTTGAAGATGGTCTGCTGGAAGAGAACCGTAACCGCCGCCTTGACCAGACTCAACGGAACGTTCTTCAACTCAGGCGCGGGTCGTCCCTTGCGGATGGAGTCAATGATGGTTTTGAATCCGTGAATCGTGAATCCCGCCGAGACCAGCGCGAGAAGGATGAAGATGATTTTTTCGACAGGTGTGAGCAACGCGCCCTCCAGAAGAGATTCAACCACGAAGGACACAAAGGTCACGAAGGTTTGATATGTGGCGCAACATGACGACTTTTCCCAGACATTGATTTGTGAAAGTCATAAACAAAGAGCCACCATCGTCACTCAACACAACTTTGTGTACTTCGTGTCCTTCGTGGTTAAAAGATTTACAACAACTCCAACATCGCCTCCGCCACTTCAAACAGATCCGCCGTCGCGCCGTAATGCGCCACGTTGAAGATCGGCGCTTTCTTGTCGGTGTTGATGGCGATGATCAACTCGGCGCTTTTCATGCCTTCGAGATGTTCGGGCGCGCCAGAGATTCCAAGCATGAGATACAACTTCGGTTTGACCTTCAGCCCCGACTTGCCGACCTGTCGCGTGCGCGGCAGCCAGCCCGCGTCCACCACAGGACGTGAAGCGGAGACCACCGCCCCCAGTTTTTGCGCCAACTCTTCGGCGAGTTCGATGTTCTCCTTGCCGCCGATTCCGCGCCCCACCGAAACCAACTTGGTCTGCGCGGTGATGTCCACGTCGCCGCCCGCAGGCTTGACCATCTCGATGAACTTCATCTTCAGCCCGCTCAGGTCAACGGGCGAAGCGATGACCGTTGCCGCCGTCGAGCCTTGTCCCGCCTCCGCGGGGAACGAGCCTGCCAGACACGCCACGATTGCCATCTCCGCTCCGCTTCGACCTTCGGGCGCAACCTCCGCCGTCAACTTGCCGCCATACGCCTGACAACTCACCACGAGCGAGCTGCCTTCGACACGCACATCCTTGACATACGCCGCGCACGGCGCGCCCGTCCGCGCAGAAAGCCACGCCGCAAGGTCCATGCCTGTCACTGTCCAGCCGAACATCACCACGCGCGGCGACTTCTCCTTGACCAACGCCTCGATCACTTTGCCGTACGCTTCGGGATTGAACTGACTCAGCGCCGCGTCGTCCACATGGATCGTGGAATCGGAGGCGAAGACATTCGGATTCACCCCGCCTCCGACCACGACCGCAACTGCCTGCCCTCCCAAAGCGGACGCCAACTCTCTGGCTTTTCCCACCAACTCGAACGACACATCGGAGAACTTGCCATCCATGTGTTCGGTGATTACAAAGACATCGTTACTCATATTATCTCCACATTATGAACCGCTGGTCGAGTAGCGAGCGCTCTTTGCGAGCGTATCGAGACCAGAACGTTTCAAAGAAGTAAATGTTTTCATGTTACCTGTGGTCTCGATACGGGCTTCGCCCTACTCGACCACCGAGTTACGCCAGCCCCTTACTCTTCAACAACTCCACGATCTTCGCCGCCACTTCCTTCGGCGAACCTTCGATCATCTCGGCGTGACCCGTCGCCACAGGCGGCGCCATCTTCTTGAACGCCAACCCCGCGCTTGCCTCACCCGTCGGTGCGACCTTTTCAACCGTCGCGGTCTGCGCCATCTGGCGGACTTTGCTCACGGGCGCATAACGCGGCGGCTTGGGCGCGGATTGCACGCCCGCCACGAACGGCAGCGTCACTTCGTATTTCATCCCCACGCCGCCAGGGAATTCCTTCAAGACCATCGCCGCGCCATTTGCGGCTTCAATCGAACTTGTCCCGCCGATGTAAGGCATATCGAGATAGGCGGCGATCATCGGTCCGATTTGACCGTCCAGGTCGTTGGAAGCCTGCACCCCCGCGAAGACCAAATC
>JACAET010000031.1 GCA_013388685.1 Chloroflexota bacterium
GGATTGGTTTCTGCTTTCTTGTTCTCATGGCTCGCAATTCTACGGTAAACTCGGTCTTATCTGACCTGCTTTGCAAGCATACTACGTATCCGAAAAGTTATTTTTCTGTCAGGACTAAGTGGTTGACACACGTTGCATCACAACAACGCTGGAGAAACGCCATGCCATTTCCCGAAAAATTTCAAGACTTGCTCCAACCCGAAACCAAAGCCTACCTCTTCCTGGCAACCATCATGCCCGACGGCTCGCCGCAGGTCACGCCCGTGTGGTTCAACACCGACGGCGAATACATCCTCATCAACACCAATGAAGGGCGCACCAAAGACCGCAACATGAAAGCCCGCCCCAAAGTCGCAATGGTCATCCAGGACCCTGCCAACCCCTACCGTTACCTCCAGATCCGCGGAGAAGTGGCGGCTTACACCCGAGATGGCGCCGATGAACACATCAACCAACTCTCCCTCAAATACGACAACAAACCCTGGACCTACCGCCCCGGACAAAAGCGCATCCTCTACAAAATCAGACCGCTTCACTTTGACTCCCACTGACCTGCACCACTTCCTGCGGACACGCCGCTCGATTCGCCGCTTCAAACCGGACCCGGTACCTGATTCGGTCATCTGGAACATTCTCCACACGGCAACCTTCGCCCCCTCCGCTCACAACCTTCAACCCTGGCGGTTTGCCATCGTACCGCCGGCTTCCACCGGCAGAGAGCGCCTCCTCCACGCCCTGACCTCCGCCATGCGCGCAGACATGACCGCCGAGGGCGCGGCGTCAGAGGAGATCGAAGCGCGGGTGACGCGCTCGGTCAAACGTCTGAAAGAGGCGCCCGTTCTCATTCTGCTCTGCCGCGACGAGACCGCCGTCCGCGAACATAAGCCGCAGGACGAGATCATGTCCATCCAATCGGTTGCGGCGGCAGCGACGTATCTCCTGCTCGCCGCGCACGCCGAGGGCTTGGGCGGCAACTGGATCTGCTGGACCCTCTACGCCCAGGAAGCGGCGCGTCAGGCATTGGATCTGCCCAAAACATGGCAGCCGCAGGCAATGTTCTTTTTGGGCTATGCAAATGAGGAAGCGAGGGAGAAAAAATTGAACCCGCTGGAAAGCATCGTAGTGCAAGCCTGAAACTTGCACATAGACAGGCATTAGACTTTATCCGTAATCAGTAGATCACGAAAACCGCGCGTAGCGTACGCTCTCTAGCGCACTTTCGGCGTTAGAGAACGCCAATTACGCGCTTTCGTGAAGTACTGGTAATCAGAAAACCGTCCCAAAGGTTTTTCGTGCAACCTTCGGGACGGTTATTTCTACGGCATGGCAGTCTCGACAAAGCGTATCATACCGAGTTGAGAGGTCTCGCCGCGCGAGATGAACACGCGAATTTCATTACCGCCGTTTTCAGCAAGGATGATGAGTGACTGTTCGCCAGCCGGAACATTTTCGAGGCGGAAACTACCGTCTGCGTTTGTACGCACTGTCTGGTCGCTGCCCAAGATCAACACTTCGCCCTGAAACGGCGCGCCGCTGGAGGTCAACACCACACCCTCTACCGCTCCTTTGCCTGCCACAATACGCGCGCCAGATGTGGTATTCAGCAGGCTGAAGAAACCGAGAAACAACACCGACACAGCGAGGACACTAATCAAGAGGCGCATTCTCCGCTTTCCTGCCTCGTTGTCAGAGGGCAGGTCGGGCAATCCATCTTGAAAGTTTTCCAGAGAGGGGTCTTTTTCAAACATGGCTTCCTCCTGCAAATCAATGCCACAGGTTAGGGAATAGAAATACCAAAATTATCCACACAGACCTGGGAAGAATCCCAGGAACGCAGTCCCGTCCCGCCTTGGGTATAACTGGAGTCCGATGCGGTCAGCACGGGAACGCCGTCTATGTAGGCGGTAAACTGATTGCCCTGCACTGAAACGGCGACATCCTTCGGTGCGCCATACCAATTGTAGCCTTTCGCGGGAGCCACGGCAAAAGGCGGAAGTTCCCTGCCGTTCACCCATTTTCGGAAGATGAAAGCGCCGCCGCCATAGCCTGGGTCATATTGAAAGGTGTAGCCGTTGAATTGTCCTTTGTCGTTTAACGTGGTGCGGAAGAAAACTCCGTAGCCATTGCCTTTCGTCAGATGCGCGCCGGAGACTTGAACGGTATAGTCTTTGGGCTTGAGATCGGCTGAACATTTGTCGAAGATCATTCCCACCCCCGAAGCGCAGGCAGAGCCGTCCTTCGATTGCCATGCGCCCTGTCCTTTTGTCCAGCCATCCAGCCCGGCGTCAAAATTATCTTCACAGGCATATTTCACTGCTGCGCATACATCCTCGCCGGAAAAGATGCGCGCAGTGCGGCAATAGACATCGGAAAGGCGCACCCCGCTCAACTGCAGCGCCAACGCTGTACCGACAACCAGCAAGCCAATCAGCAAGACATACTCCACAAGTCCCTGCCCTTTTGAATAGCGCATTGACTTCATGACATCTTCTCCTTTCTCTTTGCGATTCTTGCCTGAACACGCTGATATCCTTCCCTGGGAGATTTGGGTGCAGTAGATTTGTGAACGGGATGGCTCCAGTGAAACGCCAGATCTTCGAACAAAGCAGCAAAGGGGCTTTCAGGTTGGGCATAGGTGACCGGCTTTCCCAGGGTAATCGCCGTTGAAAAGGTGTCGCCGCCGTTGGGGATGACCCCCCGAATAGGGCGTTTGAGGGATTTTTCGATTTGCGCCCGCGATAAGCCATTGCCTTTGAAAGTCCAGTTCAATACCAGTTCGATTTTCTCCGCAGGATAATCAAGCTTATCGAAGACGCGCAAAGCAGAACTGGCATTTTGGATGGAAGCTAGTTCGGGCGTCAACAGCAGGGCGATCATATCAGCGGCGTCGAGTGCGGCGAGGGTGGTGTCTCGAAAGTCATGCGGCAGATCAATGACGATATATTCATATTGTGTTTTCAATACCGCCAAAACGCGATCCACCTGATCTTTGTTCAAATTCTCTGTCAGTTCCGGTTCACGCGAAGTTGCCAGCACATCCAAACCAGATGGGTGACGAAGCATTACACGGCGAATGATGTCTGTTTCTATCTCTGGGGCAGGAATGGGCGCCAGATCTGCCCAACTGTTGCGCAGAGGCACATCCAGCATCAAAGCGGATTGTCCGCTGGTTAATGAAAGATCTATCAGGGCAGTTTTGTGTTCCCAAATCTGCGTGAGCCCTGCCGCCAGGTTGATAGCCACGGTGGAGACGCCACACCCGCCGCGCAAAGAAAAAACGGCGATGGTACGGTTATCGGTTTTGGAAGTGGAAGGCTCAAGAATTGTGGATGAACGCCGCAACAACGCCTTCACCCGTGCAACAAATTCAGCAGGTTCCAGTGGCTTGGGAATGAAATCGTCTGCGCCCGCATCGTATGCTTGCAAACGATCGTCGAGTTCCTTCAGACCGGTCAAAATGATGATTGGAATTCTGGCAGTTTCAGGAGAACGCCGTAACCGGCGGCAAAGCTCGAATCCGTCCATATCCGGCATCAGGACGTCGAGAACCGCAAGAGCCGGCATGGAGGTTTTTACGAGATTAAGCGCTTCTTCGCCGCTGCCTGCCGCGAGGAGGTTAAAACCAGCCGATTTTAATACCCCTGTAGTGATCTTAAGGCTCAACGGGTCATCGTCAACAACGAGAATATCAATGCTCATAATTTTTCTCCCGAAATATCAGCCTTATTGTTATAAGGTTCAGCGCAGAGCAGGCTGTTTTCAGTATAACATGCCACTACCAATTGTGCCTTTCAGCGGAATTACAATTTACAAAAGCCAGGGCAAAAACCAAAAGGACGCCGTATAATGAAAATAATCAGCCTGAATTCAGCAAAAGCCCGGCACGGAGTAAATGATAAAGAATATATTTCAATTCCCCTGGCGCAGCAGGCACAAAATGCTCTATTTGTGGTTGGGCGTAGTGTTGGGCATTTTACCCCCAGTACTTGCCGTCCTAACGGAACTCTACCTTCAGAAATTACCCCTTTCACTGTGGGCGATAAACTATGCTTTCAGGAAAAACCCGATTTTATGGGTTTTCAACCTGGGTCCGCTGGTGTTGGGAATAACGGGCTACTTCCTCGGCAAGCAGCAAGACCAGATGGCGCAACTAGCCGCCTCGCTCGAACAACAAGTGGCGCAGCGCACGAAGGAGCTTCAACAATCGGAGCAGGTTCAGGGAATTTTGAACAGCCTGTTGCGCCTCTCACTGGAAGACCTTTCGCTGGATGAAACGCTCAAACAGGCGCTGGAACGCATTCTCAGCATTCCCTGGCTGCCAACTGAACCGAAAGGCGGAATCTTCCTCACCGCCGAAAATGATCCAGGCGCCTTAATATTGCGCGCCTCGCATAACATGGCGGCGCCGCTGCTTAAGTCTTGTGCGCGCGTGCCGTTTGGTGTTTGTTTGTGCGGGAAGGTAGCGCAATCCCGCAAAATCCTTTTTACTGATTGTGTGGATGCACGACATGAAATTCATTACGAAGGCATGCAGCCGCACGGTCATTACAATGTTCCTATCGTTCATCGTGAAAAAGTGTTGGGGGTGCTGGTACTGTACGTACCGGAGGGACACCGCCCCGAGCCGTACGAACAAGAGGCGCTGCAGGCTATCGCAAATACCATGGCTGGCATGATTATTGCACGGCAAGCCGAGGAAGAAAACACCCGTCAGAAAATGTTCTTTGAAGCGCTCGTACAAACCAGCCCGGTTGCGGTTGTGGTCATGTCGAACGATCAGACCATCCAATCCTGCAATGAAGCGTTTTTGACTCTCTTTGAATATACGCGCGAAGAATGCGTCGGGCAAAATCTCGACCGTCTGATTGTCTCGCCTGAAGCCCAGGAGCAGGCGCAGCAATATTCCCTGCAGGCGCTGGAGGGGAAACTAATCAGCCAAACTGCTCAACGCCGCTCGAAAAACGGGCGGAGCATTGATGTAAAGATTTCTGCCGCTCCGGTACGCATCGAGGGAGAAATGGTGGGCGTGATCGCCATCTATCACGACATCACCGAATTATTGAAAGCCAAACGCGAAGCGGAAGAGGCGGCAAAGGCGAAAGCCGACTTCCTTGCCAATATGAGTCATGAAATCCGCACGCCGCTCAATGCCATTATCGGCATGACCAGCCTGCTGCTCGACACACGGCTCGACGATGAACAGGCAAACTTTGTCGAGACCATCCGCAACAGCGGGGACACGCTGCTGGCTGTCATCAACGACATTCTGGATTTTTCCAAAATCGAAGCCGGCAAAATGACAGTGGAAAAAGTTCCCTTCAACCTGACGTACTGCATTGAATCAGCGCTGGACCTGGTGGCTGCCAGAGCCTTCGAGAAACGGCTCGAACTGGCTTACTTCTTGCAGGAAAATATGCCAGTTAAATTCCAGGGAGACATAACGCGCCTTCGACAGGTCTTAGTGAATTTATTGGGCAATGCCGTCAAGTTCACGCATGAAGGAGAGATCACTGTCTCGGTGACAGTCGAAGCCGTGCAGGGCACGCTGCATACGCTGCACTTTCAAGTGCGCGATACTGGCATTGGCATTCCGCAGGACAAGCTGCATCGCCTGTTCGAGGCTTTTTCACAAGCAGATACCTCCACCACCCGCAAATTTGGCGGCACCGGCCTGGGGCTTGCCATCAGCAAGCGGCTGGTCGAACTCATGGGCGGAACAATCTGGGTAGAAAGCGAAGAAGGCAAGGGGTCCACATTTCATTTCACCATCCAAGCAGAGCTTGCCAGTGGAACCGCCTCTCTCTCCCCGCGCCAGGCTCAACCGTCTCTCTCGAACCGCCGCCTGCTGGTTGTGGACGATAATGCAACAAACCGCTTGATTCTCCAAAAACACGCCTCCAGTTGGGGCATGTCGGTATCTACAGCAGCCTCGGGGGAAGAAGCGCTTCAACGTCTTGGAGAGGAACGCTTCGATTTGATGATCCTCGATATGCAAATGCCGGAAATGGATGGTTTAACGCTGGCGCAGGAAATTCGCAAGCGCCCCTCTGCTGCTCAAACACCGCTCATTATGCTCACTTCGCTAGGACGAAAACCCGAAGGCGCAGAAAACCTGGGGTTCAGTGCTTTCCTTTCAAAACCGATCAAGCCCTCTCAATTGTATAATTCAGTTTGTGAAGCACTGGCAGAGCGCTCCAGCCTGGAACCTGCCACTGCGCCAAAACCACCGCTGTTTGACGCGACGCTGGGAGACCGTCATCCCTTGCGCCTTCTGATTGCTGAAGATAATCTCATCAATCAGAAGGTGGTAATCGGTTTGTTGAAAAAGCTTGGTTATCGCGCCGATGTTGTGGCAAACGGGCTGGAAGCGCTGGAAGCCCTGCGCCGCCAGGAATATGATCTTATTTTGATGGATGCACAAATGCCTGAAATGGACGGAGAACAAGCCGCACGTATCATCATCGAGAGATACCCACCCGGCAAACGCCCGCGCCTGGCAGCCGTGACCGCCAACGCACTGGAAGGCGATCGCGAGCGGTTTCTTTCCCTAGGATTCGACGACTATATCAGCAAGCCGATTCAAGTAGAAGACTTGATTCGCGTTTTGAAGAATACCGTGCCGCTGCCGCGCAAAACCACCCGTCCCCTGCGCCTGGACAGCGAGACCACCCCATCAGGAGACTGACATGCCTTTAGATCATTCTGCGTTGGAAAAATATCGTGAGTTCATGGGGGAAGATGCCGATGCATTTATCGCCGATCTGGTGCAGACCTTTCTGACAAGCGCTCCCAAAGCCTTGGAAGAAATGAAAACTTTACTCGCCAGCGAAAAACGAGCGGAGTTTGTGCGAGCCGCGCACACACTTAAATCCAATTCGGCGACGGTTGGCGCAAACGAGTTGCGTCAGTTGTGCGAAATGATGGAGCGGCAGGGTAATACAGTAGACGCCGCTGCGCTGGGCACTTTGCTTGCACAGGCGGTTCAGGAATATCAACAAGCACAAAATGATTTGAAGGCTCTGCTGGGAAAATAGAAAATAAGAGGAAAGCCTTATATCACCATGCGAATCACTGCTCTGGCGGGGGGCGTTGGCGGCGCAAAACTGGCGCATGGCCTTGCCCAAATCCTACTGCCTGAAAACCTGACCATCATCGTCAACACGGGCGATGATTTCGAACATCTTGGTCTCTACATCTGTCCCGACCTCGACACGGTCTGTTATACATTGGCGGGAATGGCAAACCCTGAAACAGGCTGGGGGCGCGCCGGCGAAACGTGGAACGCCATGACGAATCTCAAACGCCTCGGGGCGCCCGATTGGTTCAATCTCGGCGACAGCGACCTTGCTACACACATCGAGCGGACCCGGCGGCTTAAGGAGGGGCAAACGCTTTCGCAAATCATGCGCGATTTTTGCAAAGCGTGGGGGGTAAAGCACGCTGTTCTACCGATGAGCGATCA
The DNA here is from genome assembly GCA_013388685.1 of Chloroflexota bacterium. Lineage (GTDB taxonomy): Bacteria > Chloroflexota > Anaerolineae > Anaerolineales > Villigracilaceae > Defluviilinea. Next base: position 7,463 of record JACAET010000031.1, read on the forward strand.
GCCTGTGCGCACCATCGTTGAGACGGAGGAGGGCGATTTGCCGTTTCAAGAGTATTTTGTCCATCGCAGATGCGAGCCGAGAGTCCAGGGCTTCAGATTTGAAGGGGTTGGGGCGGCAGAACCAGCCTGCGGGGCGTATGAGGCGCTCCAGTCGGCTGAGGCGGTCATCATTTGCCCATCGAATCCGTGGGTGAGCATTGATCCTATCCTGCGGGTCATTGGTGAAATTGATAAGCCCGTCTTTGCCGTTTCTCCTATCATCGGCGGGCAAACGGTGAAAGGACCGGCGGCAAAGATGTATCGCGAACTGGGCATTGAACCCTCGGCGCTGGCGGTTGCAAAACACTACCGCAGTTTGCTAACAGGTTTTGTGATGGATAGCGTGGACGCGCAACTAGCCGAAGAGGTACAGGGTTTGAATATGCGTGTTTTCGTAACCAATACGCTGATGAAAAGTCTTGATGATAGAATGCAATTGGCAAAGGAAGTCGTGCGTTTTATAGGAGAGGCGATATGACACTTTGGGCGATTGTGCCTGTCAAGCCGTTGCGCCGCGGGAAGTCGCGCCTGGCCGGGACGTTATCGGAAGACGAACGGGCGGAATTGAATCAATCTTTGTTGCAACACACCCTGAACACATTGAAAGAGGTCAAGGAATTGGAGCAAGTGCTGGTCATCAGCCGCGATCCGCATGCTCTGGCGGTAGCCCGTCAGCATGGCGCGCGCACGGTGCGCGAGGACGGTCAGCCCGAACTGAACACGGCGCTTGCCCGCGCAACGGTTGTGGCGCAAATCCATGCCACGCGCGGGGTGTTGATCCTGCCCGCCGACCTGCCTTTGATTTCGCGCGAGGATGTGCTAACATTGATAGGAAAGGCAGTCGAGCCGCCGGTGGTGGTCATCGCGCCAGACAGGCACGGCAAGGGGACGAATGCGCTGTTGATTTCGCCTTCGAGCTTGATCGAGTACGATTTCGGCGAAAATTCCTTCCAGCGGCATTGCGAACAGGCGAAACGGGCGGGCGCTCGGCTCGAAATTGTGGACTTGCCGTCTCTTGGCTTGGATCTCGACCTGCCTGAGGACCTTGAAATCGTTCGGGAGCTCGAAAAGACCCTTACGTTTTGATGCGGATTGCAAATCGAAAACTTTCACAAGCAGCCGGTCAAAAATCATCAGGCACGCAGGGGATGTTCTCCCCTGGCGCTTGCCCGCCATCGCGAAGCATCCCCGACGCGGAGCGGGAGGGCAAGTGTAACGCCTCCGTCGGCGCAAGAGAACGCCGACTATCCTCATGGGTTTTTAAAAACATATCCAATTCAACAAGGAGATGCCATGGCAGAACGGGTTGCACTGTACTTGCAGGATTCGCACGACTTGAGGGACGGACTGGACTACGCCCGATACGCCGAGGAGAAGGGTTTTGAGGCGGTCTGGCAGGCGGAATCGAGGCTGGTACGCGACGCCATTGTTCCCATGGCGGCGTATGCGGCGGTGACGAATCGAATCAAAGTCGGTTCGGGTGTGATCAACAACTGGACGCGCAACATCGGGCTGTTAGCCGCCACCTTCCTGACTCTGGATGACCTTGCCCCCAACCGGGTCATCTGCGGCATCGGCGCCTGGTGGGACCCGCTGGCGAAGAACGTCGGCATCGAGCGCAGAAAGCCGTTGACCGCCATGCGCGAGACGGTCAACGTGATGAAGCGCCTGCTCAACATGGAGCGCGTCACCTTTCACGGGGAATTCGTCCACGTGGACGGCATCGAACTGGATGTGGTGTATGGACGCCGCGAACCGCGCAACGTTCCCATCATGATCGGCGCGACAGGCGATCAAATGATGGAACTGACCGGCGAGATCGCCGATGGCGCGGTGCTGAATTACTGCGTTGCTCCCGAATACAACGACCGCGCCATGGAATTGCTCCAAAAGGGACTGGACAAGTCGGGACGCAAAATGCAGGACTTCGACCGCCCGCAGTTGATCGTCTGTTCGGTGGACGAAGACCACGACAGGGCGATTGAGTATTCCAAGATGCTGTTGTGCCAATACATTGCCCAGCAGCCGCACATCGCCAAAGCCTCGCACGTCGCGGATGAGGTCGTCCACGAGATTCAGTCCATTCTGGGCTGGCCCGCCACCAAAGAGCAGGTGATGAAAGCCAAGGATCTCGTCCCCGACGAACTGGTGCTGAAGATCACCGCTTCGGGAACGCCCGCCGAGGCGAAAGCCAAGGTGGAGGAGTACAAAAAGCGCGGCTGCACCTGCCCCATCCTGTACCCCGTCGGCGGGAATTTCAAACTGCTGATTGATACGTTCGCGCAGACGTAACGCAACGCAGGATTAATCCCGCGCCGTATCCAATTCCCCCGAGAGATAATCCAATACCATTTGCAAAGCCGCTTCCGCCGAAGCGGTTTTGTTTTGTTCGCGGTTGCCGTGAAATTGGAACTTCCGCGCCCACTCGCCGTCGTCCGCCGTCAGCGCGATCCAGGTGGTGCCGACGGGTTTGTCCGCCGTCCCGCCACCCGGACCCGCTATCCCTGAGATGGAAACGGCAATATTCACATCAAAAAGTTTTTTTGCGCCGTGAGCCATTTCCAACACCGTTTCCCGGCTGACCGCCCCGAATGTCTTGAGGGTCTCCCAGGAAACCCCCAGCACAGCGGCTTTGGCTTCGTAAGAATACGAAACCATGCTGCCCATGAAATATTCCGAGGACCCCGCCACATTCGTGATACGGTGTCCCACCAGTCCGCCGGTGCAGGATTCCGCCAACCCCAACCTTAACCCGCGTTGTTGCAACAGCCTGCCAATCTCCACTTCCAGGGAACCCGCCAAATTCACCTCGCTAAAATCGCATCATCGTCGAGCCTGCCGATTATACTCTGCAGCGTCTCTTTCCGATTATAATTTTCTCCCATGGCTGATTGGACAGGAAAAACGCTGGGAAAAGTCCAAATTAACGATCTGGTCGCCCGCGGGGGCATGGCAGAGATCTATACGGGCATGCATGAGACCCATGGACTTGTGGCGATCAAGGTCATGCGCGGCATCCTGGAGCGGGACGAACATCAACTGGCGCGTTTCAAACGCGAAGCGGAAGTGGCGGGCGAATTGCACCATCCCAATATCGTCCGCATACTGGATTTTGCGATCGAGAATGAGACGCCCTGTCTCATCATGGATTTCATCAATGGACCATCGCTTGCCTCGCACATGAAGGCGCTTCATACCCGGCAAGAACGCATCCCCACCGCCATTGTCGGTCAGATTCTACGAGCCGTTGCCGGCGCTCTGGATTATGCCCACGCACGCGGCATTGTCCACCGCGACATCAAACCGGCAAACATCCTGCTCCGTTCGCGCACGCAACAGGTGTCCAGCGGACTGCACTTGCCCCCGGATGTCGAACCGGTTCTCACCGACTTTGGGCTGGTCCGCCTTCTGGACTCCACGCTTCACACGACAACCGGATCGGTGTCGGGCACGCCAACCTATATGAGTCCCGAGCAGGCGCGCGGCGAAAAAGTGGACCACCGAACCGACATCTATTCGCTGGGGATCGTGCTGTACGAAATGCTCGCCGGAACGGTTCCCTTCCATGCGGATTCAACCTACGGCATGTTGATGAAACACATCAACGAACCGCCCCCTCCCATCGAGGGCATCTCCGCCGATCTGCAAGCTTTGCTCGACCGCGCCCTCGCCAAGGAACCCGATTTTCGTTATCAATCCGCCGGTGAAATGGCGGATGAATTCATGGCCATTTTCAACGGGCAAACTGCCTCGCCAATCACGCTTCACACCGCCAAACTTGCGCGTAAAGCCGTAGAGGAACTCAGAACGCCCAAGAGCATTCCGCGACCCGTCGTCCGATTCCGCTGGGCGCGGATTGCGCTGGAAACGGCGGCGGCTTTGGCGCTTGCGTATTTCATCTTTCAACTAGCCATTCCAACGTTCTCGAACGCGAACAACGACCCGCCCGATCCAGACGTTGCAGTGGGAAGATTAAGGTTTGGCGACTTTTCAGGCGTGATGGACGAAGTGCGGTTGTCGCTCGATACCGCCGCGCCGCCTCCTAATGGTTATCATTACGAAGCCTGGCTGATCGGAGAAGACGCCAGCGCTCCCCGCAAACTGGGGATTGTCGTATTCAGCGCGGCGGGCGTGGGGCAACTTTCGCTGATAGACCCCGACCAGAAAAATTTTCTGGCGGATTACCACCAACTCATCATCACCAGAGAAAGGGATGGCATCGAGACCAGTCAACCTTCCGGCGAGGTGGCATACTCGTCCGTATTTCCTTCCGAGATTTTGACCCCCCTCCGGCATCTTCTGGTATCTCATGACGATACCCCCGAGGGTTTGGCGCTTATCCAGGGGCTTTGGTATTACAGCGGTTCTTACATCAACATCTCGATCAACGGTTATCGGGAGGCGGGGGAGGAAATTACCGGACTGAGAGAGGCCTACGAAGGCGGCGACGAAGCCACGGTCCGAAGGAGAACCGAAGAGATCATCAACCAGATCGTCGGGGCTGAAAGCGCTTTATACCGAGACCATGACGGCGATGGCATCATCGCCAATCCTGCCGACGGATTTGGAAGTTTTCCCAACGGCGGCATTTCCGGTTATCTGCAAGCCGTCTACACTCAAGTCGAACTTGCCATGGGCTCTGATGTTGCAACATTGAACATCCGCACCAACGGTGAAAACATCCAAATTTGCATCCTCAACATGGAAGGCTGGCTGAAACGGGCGCTCGAACTGTCTCTGCAATTGCAAAGAGCGCCGTTCGATACCGCCACCGAGCCAGTCATCGCGGAACTCGAGAGACTGGGAGATGCGCTGGTGCAAGGCAGTGACGAGGATCAAAACGGTTTGATCGAGCCTCGGCAGGGTGAATGCGGTGCAAATTCCGCTTACGAATTTGCTTATAATCTGGCGGATATGCCGCTTTTTCCCGGGGCAAACCGAATCCCGCCACCGGGAAAATAAGTTGATCGTTGAAATCCGTCTCACAGCCGTAAAATTGCCGAACTTCCGTTTTGCCGTGCGCAGGTCCGGCAAAATATAACGGCATGATTCTCCATGACTCGACACTGCCAGCACAATGACCTCCTTCGAAGTTCACACCCTGACCGAAACCCTCATCTACGAACTGACCAAAGCCTTCGCCCTGCCGCAAAAAGAAAGCGTCAAACGTTGGATACGCCTCATCTTCGGTAAAGCCGCCCGCGCCGCGGCAGAACTGGGCATCGGCTTGGACCGCGCTGTAGCCGAAGGCGGGCTGTATGGCGGCGCACGCTGGCTCCTGCCGCGCTTTGTCAAAGCGCATGAGGCGCGCGGCGTGGAAAACATTCCCTCCACGGGTCCGCTCGTCATCGCCTCCAACCACCCCGCCAATGTGGATTCCGTCGTCATCTCCGCCCACGTCAACCGTCCCGATTACAAAGTCATCATCGGCGACATTCCCTTCTTCCAACATCTCCCACACCTCAGCCAACACGCCATCTTTGCCCCGGACCCCGCCAACACCATCGGACGCATGCAGGTCGTCCGCGAAGCGATCCGCCACCTCAAAACGGGCGGTGCGCTGCTCATCTTCCCGCGCGGCGGCATCGAAGCCGACCCCGACTTCATGCCAGACGCCGACGGTGAATTCCAACACTGGTCGCGCAGTCTCGAAATTTTCCTGAACCGTGTGCCCGGACTGCAAATCCTCACCGCCATCACCAGCGGCGTCATCGCGCCGGGCGCCTTCCGCCATCCCATCACCTGGTTTCGCCGCCACCGCCCCGACCGGCAACGCCTCGCCTTCCTCTATCAGCTCGCACGGCAAATGCTGGCGGGCGAAGAACTCTTCGGGCTCACTCCGCGCGTCACCTTCGGCGAAATCGTCGGCGGAACAACGCATGCCCTCACCCTCGCCGAAATCGAACACGCCGCCCGGCGCACGCTCCACACCCACATGGCATGGAAACAGGTATGAATTTCCAGATCCGCATCTTCAGAGACATGGAAAATTTGAGCCGAGCCGCGGCAGAACTCTTTGCCGAGAAAGCCGCCCGGTCCATCGCAGAGCGCGGTCGCTTTCTGGCGGCGCTCAACGGCGGCAGTACCCCAAACCGTCTCTTTCAATTGCTGGCGACAGACTATCGCGACAAAGTGGATTGGAGCCGCGTGCACGTGTTCTGGGGCGACGAGCGTTGCGTCCCGCCGGGGGAGGCGGGATCGAGTTACGGTCAGGCGCGGGATGCGTTTCTGAGCCGCGTTCCCATCCCCGAGTCGAACATCCACCGCATCAAAGGGGAACTGGAACCTGCGGAGGCTTCGAGAGACTATGCCCTCACCTTGAGCCGATTCGCCTCACCCCCGCTCGAGTTTCCGCGCTTCGATCTGGTCTATCTCGGCATGGGCGAAGACGGTCACACGGCATCGCTCTTTCCCGCCTCGCCCGTGGAGGTGACCGAGCCGACCCTCCCCGTCACCGCGCACTATCAAGACCGCCCCGCCAACCGCGTAACGTTGACTCCGCTGGTCTTCAATCAGGCGCGGACGGTGGCGTTCATGGTGACGGGCGAAAAGAAAGCGGTCACTTTGGCGGAAGTGCTCAGTGACAGATATAATCCTGAGGCATTGCCCGCCCAGCGGATCAGCCCCAAGGACGGCGACCTGCTCTGGCTGGTGGACGAGGAGGCGGCGGGCAGGCTGCCGAGAGAATTGACAAGAAATTTTTGTGAAGGATAAATAACATAATCCGTCATTGCGAGGAGGGCGTAGCCCGACAAAGCAATCTCCTTGATGAAATTGCGCCACTCGCTTCGCTCGGGCTCCGCAATGACGGGATATTCTTGGAGGTATTTCATGGAACTCGCAATCGTTGGTTTGGGCAAGATGGGTATGAACATGGCAACCCGCCTCGTGCGCGGCGGTCACCGTGTAGTCGGGTATGCACGCACCGCCGCCACGGTGGACGAAGCAGTCACGCATGGCATCGAGGGCGCGTATTCGCTGGAGGAGACGGTGAGCAAACTGAGCGCGCCGCGCATTGTTTGGGTGATGGTTCCCGCAGGCAAAGCCACCGACGATACCATTGACCAACTATCCCGCCTGCTGGGCAAAGGCGACATCATCATTGACGGCGGCAATTCCAACTACAAAGATTCCGCCCGTCACGCCGCGGAACTCGAACCGAAAGGCATCGAATTTCTGGATTGCGGCACCAGCGGCGGCATCTGGGGTCTCCGCGAAGGCTATAGCCTGATGATCGGGGGCAAGCCTGAAGTCGTGGAAAAGATGCGTCCCATTTTCGAGACGCTGGCTCCCGCACCCGATAAAGGCTGGGGCTGGATGGGTCCGCACGGGGCGGGGCATTTCGTCAAGATGGTGCATAACGGCATCGAGTACGGCATGATGCAGGCGTTTGCCGAGGGGTTCAGCATCATGAAGGCGAAGGAGGAGTTCAACCTGGACCTGGCAAAGATTTCGCACGTCTGGCAGCACGGGAGCGTGGTGCGCTCGTGGCTGTTGGACCTTGCCGCAAACGCCCTGGACGAAGACACGCAACTCAAGGACATCAAGCCGTGGGTAGCGGATTCGGGCGAGGGGCGCTGGACGGTGTTCGAGTCGATTGATTTGGATGTGCCTGCGCCGGTCATCACGCTGGCACTGCAAATGCGCTTCGTCAGCCGCGACGAGGAAAACTACGCCGCGCGCATGCTTGCCGCCCTGCGGAATCAATTCGGCGGGCACGCAATCAAGAAAGTGGAATGATGGCGTGGCGAGAGAACAGAGTGGGCGAAGCAACCCTCCACAGTACGAAGAGATTGTCCCGCCGCTCGCAAGAACACAGGGCATGATATGAACAACGATTTACCAACGACTATTGTCATTTTCGGCGCGTCGGGCGACCTGACACAGCGCAAACTTGTGCCGTCGCTGTTCAACCTTTACCGCAAGGGACGCCTGCCGAAGCAGTTCCGCATTGTGGGCTACGGAAACACCGCCTTTACCGATGAGCAATTCCGCGCGCATCTCGAAGAAGGCATGAAGCAGTTCGCGCCGTTCGAATACAAGGATACGGAGTGGCAGGCATTTGCCGCCCATCTCGTCTACCAGCAGGGGCGCTACACCGACCTGGCAGATTTCAAACGCTTGGGTGGTTTTCTGAAAGAATGGGAGATCAGCTCGGGTAATCGCATCTACTACATGGCAACGCCGCCCGGCGTCTTCCCCAACATCATTGACCTGCTCGGTCTCACCGACCAGTTGACCGAGTACAACGGCTGGCGGCGCGTCGTCATCGAGAAACCGTTCGGCACAGACCTTGAGTCTGCCCGCAGTTTGAACCAGCAGATTCACAAGACTCTGAACGAGAAGCAAATCTACCGTATTGACCATTATCTCGGCAAGGAGACCGTCCAGAACATTTTGGTGACGCGCTTTGCCAATACCATCTTCGAGCCGCTGTGGAACCGCAACTACATTGACCACGTGGAAATTACCGTGGCGGAGAAAGTCGGCGTGGAGCATCGCGGACGCTTCTACGACAGCGTGGGCGTCTTGCGCGACATGTTTCAAAATCACCTCCTGCAACTGATGACGCTGGTCGCCATGGAGCCGCCCGCCTCGTTCGACGCAAACGCCCTGCGCAACGAAAAGGTCAAGGTGCTGAGTTCCATCCGCCCGATGCGGAAAGAGGAAGCGGCGCAGAAAACGGTGCGGGCGCAGTATGCAGGCTATCGTCAGGAAAGCGGCGTGGATCCCAAATCCACCACGCCCACGTATGCGGCGGTCAAATTGCAGATTGACAACTGGCGCTGGCAGGGGGTGCCGTTCTATTTGCGTTCGGGGAAGAACCTCAAGGAAAAACTCTCGCAGATTACCATTGTGTTCAAAGAGCCGCCGCATTTGCTCTTCCCCACCAAGAACGGGCGGATGACGCCCAACATGCTCATGCTGTATCTTCAACCCGATGAAGGGATTCACTGGCGGTTCGAGGCAAAGGTTCCCGATACGGTGGCAGATTTACGCTCGGTGGACATGGAATTTCACTACGCCGACTCGTTCGGCAAGACGGCGATTCCCGACGCCTACGAACGCCTCCTGCTGGACACGCTGACGGGGGACGCCTCCCTGTTCACCCGCGCCGACGAGGTGGAAACCGCCTGGGGGCTGATAGACCCGATTCTGGAAGCGTGGGAGGCGAACAGCCAGCCGCTTGCCATTTACCCGTCTGGCACGTGGGGTCCCGCCGAAGCGGACGAACTGCTCGCCCGCGACGGGCGTACATGGAATATGTGGGACGGCAGGGTGGAATAGGCTCGTTTTGAATATAGAACCTCCCCAAGGCCAAGACCCATTACTTCGTTCAGGGCAAGCCTTCGGGAGGTTTGCTTAATCGGCAGGCGCTTCACGCCGCGCGGCGATCCGGGCGCGTGTGTCCGCATGGGATTCACGAGACAACGGGTAAAAGAGGGCAAACAGGATTCCGCCCAGCAGGAGAATGGAAGGCACAGGTCCGATCAGGATGCGAATCGCCCATACGGCTGATTCGGTCTGCTGCGGCGCATTGGAGACGAATCCGCTTCGATCCAGAATCAAAAGAGCAATCGGCAGGGCAATCGAGACCGCCACCTTTTTCATGAGCGAAACCAGCGCGTAGAACATCCCTTCGTGGCGCGTCCCGTTTTGCAGTTCGTCCACTTCGACGGCATCGGGGATCATCGCCCACGTCAGGACGTGCACCGCCGAGACGCCCACTCCCGCCAGGGCGGCAAGCACGATCACGGATGCAAATCCAAGAGACGGATCAAGAAAGATCAGTGTGATCATCACGGCGCTGAAGAAGACCATACCGTAGACATACGCTTTGCGCTTGTCGGTCTTTTGCGACGCCCAAACCCAGAACGGCAGGACAACCAGGGCGGTGATGAAGATCGTCCCCGCCACAATATCCGACTCCGCCTCCAAGCCCATCCGATATTTCAGGAAGAATAACAGCATGGTCTGGATGATGTCAACGGCGGTCCAGGTGAAGAGGAAGATTCCCGCCGCAAACAGGAACGGACGATTGCTCCACGCCGCCTTGAGCGACTCGCGCAAGCCTGGTTGTTTTTGATGGACGTATTCCTCCCGTTCGCGCGTGCCGAAGAATGTCACCAGCAAAGGCAGGGAACAGGCAATGGCAAAGACCCATCCCATCTGGAAGACGCGGTTCGTGTTTTCGGGACGCATCGTGCCGATCATCATCAGCGGAACGATGAACGCGACCAGCCCGCCCAGCAGGGAGAATGCCATGCGGTAACTGGTGAGCGAAGTGCGCTCATCGTAATCCTGGGTAAGTTCAGGGGTGAGGGCGAAGAACGGGGTGGTGACGATGGTCAGAATTGTGTCATACAGGAAGAAGGCGGCGGCGTAGTATGCCGTGAGCGCGATTTGATCCTCGAACGGCGGGCGCCACCACAGCATGGCGAACGTCAGTCCAAACGGGATGAAACCGAATATCAGATAGGGCCTGCGGCGGCCCCAGCGGGTGCGGGTTCGGTCAACGAGGTAACCAACGATGGGATCGTTGAGGTAATCCCAGGATTTGCCGATGAAGATTGCCAGCGCCGCCAGCGAGGGGCGCAAGCCAACGACATCCGTCAGGAAGATGGCGAACAGGACGCCGATGGCGGTATCGGCAAAGGCAAAGCCGAAATCCCCCACACCGTAAGAGAGTTTGGTGAGCGGGGAAAGCCGTTCCTTGATCTTTTCCATAATAAACAGAGACTCCAACCTGATTAACCCGCCTGATTCGATTTCGTTCCAGCCCGATCTCTATTTGGAGATCACCACCCAGGCGCTCGAATCCTCCGAGACGGTGTCTGCGCTCCCGGCCGGGAACAGGGAAGAGATCTGAAGCGGCGACAGGAAATGGCTTCTCATCAGCAGCAGTTTTTCCGCCAGCGCGATCAATTTGACCCCAAAGGTGCGGATATCCGGCTCCTCGATGACAATACGCCCGCCAGGTTTGAGCACGCGGAACATCTCGCGCGCTGTGGCGGGCTGATCAATGACATGGTGCAGGGCGTCCACCATGATGACGCGTTCGAAGAAGTTATCGGGGAAGGGAAGAGTTTCGGAGAGGGAGCAAACAGGCTGGAGCGTGAGGCGAGGCGTTTGTCGTAACATCCCCATGGAAACGTCGGCGACGACGACTTCGTCCACATCCTTCAAAAGCGCAGAAGCGACCCGTCCCGTGCCGCCGCCGATGTCGAGCAGGCGCCCCTTCACGGGCAGGGCGGCAAGTTCGCGCATTTTTGCCTGCGCGGAATAAGTCGTCCGCGCGTAGAGGGGAGCAATGACATCAAAATGATCGAACGGCATGATCAGGGACCCACGGTGATAAGGTCTTTGATGCGCTCATAAGTGCCAGGGCCGACTCCCGAGACGTTGATAATATCCTCCGTGGATAGAAACGGACCGTTTTGATCGCGGTACTCAACGATTTTTTGGGCAAGGGTAGGACCAACACCCGGAAGCGTCTCAAGTTCAAATGCGGCGGCGGTATTGATGTTGACAAGCTCAAAGTCCGAGGGAGTCAGGACGAGTCCCGGTGCAGGCGTGGGAATGACGGGGGAAAAGCCCTGTGCATAGGGAATATCAAGTCGTTGCCCGTCTTCGAGTTCCTGCGCCAGGTTGATCGGTTCTTGATCGGCTTCCGCGAGAAAGCCGCCGGCGGCGGAGACGGCGTCTTGTACGCGGGCGCCTTTGGGCAGGGCATAAACCCCCGGACGCGGCACAGCGCCCGTGATGTGAACAATGAGGGGGCGTTCGGTTGGCGCGGGGCGAAGAGTCACCGCCTGCCCGCTGGGGTTGCGACTCGCCACCCAAATGAGGGCGGCAAGAAACAGTCCAAACAAAATCCCCGCCACCAAATTGAGAATGGATTTCATGTTTTGCATTGGAGCAATTTTACTGCAACTTCATCACCAGCAGGCGTTGCTGCCGCTGTGCAAGGGAAGTCAAAAGTCCCGCCAGGCTGGCAATCCGCTGGAAATAACGCGGCATTTCTTCGTAGGACAGGGCGCGGAAGCCGAATTTCTCGTAGAACGATCCAAGCGACGATTCGCACATGAGATACAAAGGGCGCGGGCTGTTTGCCAGCAACCGTTCCACGATGGCGCGCGCCACGCCTTTTCCGCGATGCTCAGGATACACCGCCAGCGAAGCCAGTTCCAGGATGTCTGTTCCGTGAGGCTTCAACTGACCGCAACCGATCATTTCATCCCGGTCATTCACCGCCACGAGAAAACGCCTCCAATCCAGACCTGTGGGATTGATTCCGACCAAATGAATCAACTCTCGAATTTGACGCGATTCGGACTCGCGAGCGGGGCGGAGGGTGAAGGTGTTCATGGAGTTGTATCGTTCAAGAGACCGTTTTTTTAAATCTATTGAACCGGCGCAGAAGACGTTCTCTAACGTCAGCTGATTTATGGAATGAAATTCGTTCTAATCCACAGATAAACACAGAGAAATAAGATTTGAGAGCATTTTCACGGTTGCTTTCTCAAAAAATCAATGTCCATCCGTGTGTATCTGTGGTAAATGGTGATTTGCAAAACGCTCTCTAAGAGGTCTGCTCGATAAAGTCCGACGTGTGAAGAGTGAACGCAATCAACCAGGACCTGCGGCAACGACGATGATCAACGTGGCAATAAACCAGTGGATGAGGAAGGGCCAGACGAACGATTTGGTCCTCCACGCCACCCAGCCAAAGGCAAAGCCGCCAAAGATGGTGGAGAGCGTCTCGATTTCGGGTTTACCGTTGTGCATCAGCGCAAAGGGAACAGCCTGCAGCCACAAGGCTTCCGCGCCGAATTTGCGGGCGTAGCCGAACAAGATCCAACCGCGGAAGAGGAATTCCCAGCCGATCAGGTCGAGGAAGGTCGTCCATGGCAGACCATTAGTGAGCGGCTTGTAATACTCCTGCATGGAGGGGTCGCCGCTGCCAAGGTAGTAAATGACGGGGGTCATCAACAAGATGCCGAGCGCGGTCAGCAGAAGTCCCGCCTTCCAATCGCCGAGGGAAAAGCCGTATTTGCCGGGATGTTCCCGAAAGAAGACGAGAATGACAAAAAGCGGGATGAACAGGTAGAGAATGACACGATCCCAGTAATAGTAAGGGGTGAGGCGGTGGTAGTAATCCACCATCAGCAGGAGAGTGGAGAGGATGGTGATGGAGACAATTCTCCAGTCAAATTTGAGTTTTTCGCCAAAGAGTTGGTTCATCATAATGGGTAAGCAGTGTATTAGAGATTATGAGCGCCTTCGAGATGTTCACGTAAAATTGAGTTACTCAGTAGTTGAAGTAAGTTTGGTTGCCGTTCGGTTCAAGGAGTTGAGAGATTTTATCCCAATCGCGGTGAAGTTCGAAGCCCCAGTTGGCAGCAAGGAGAATCACAACCAAAACAGAAAACGCGACAAGAAGTTTTCCGCCCCGACCCTCCTGCCAGCGGGCAGCGAAAGCGCTCCATCCGTTCACCCAAAAGTGCGCGGCAAGGATGGCGATATACGGCACAAGCGCCAGGTGAAAACGGTCTTCGGAGAGGATGAGGACGTGCGGGAGGATATAACCCATCATCAGCAGGGCAAGCAGCCAGGTTTGAGGCGACCAGCGCAAAAGCGACAATCCGAATGCGGCGGATGTCGAAACAACGACAAAGGGCAGGAGCAAGATCGCCGAAATGGTCAGCAAAAGCGGAAGAGGGAGAAAGCCAAAGAGGTTGTTGGAATAAAAATACATTAGGACGCGCTTTTCGAGGCCGAAGAAAAACCCCAGGCGGTTAACCGCCAAAGGCAGGAAACGCTCCGGCGCCGCCTGAATAAATTCGATTGCCCGCTGAGTGCCGACGCGGTCGCGCTCGGCGTCGTCAAGGATGGTCAACAAATCCAACGAGGGACCAAAGACGAAGGAGCCGTTCCCTTGCGGATGGTAGCCGAGATACAGGTTGTACCCCATGGAGGTTTCGATGCCGGTCAGTTTGTGGTGAAGGAGTGAGTTGCGGAGAATCCACGGCGAAACGACCAGAGCAAAGGCGAGTATTGCCATCAGGGCGCGCCGTCCGTGCAGATAGAGTAGAAGACAGAAAGCCGCCAGCGCAAAAGGAAGGATGACAGAACGGGTCAGTGCGGTGAGGGCGAGGAAGGTGCCAGAAAGCAAAAAGTGAAACGTTGTTGGCTTTTCCAGGGAGGCAAGAAGAAAGAGAAAAGAGGCAATCAAAAGAACAAAAAACAGGTTTTCGGTGCCAAGCCCGAGGGGATACACGAGTAAAAGCGGGTAGACGGCGACAACCCAGGCGGCAATTCGGGCGGCGCGCTCAGAACGCTTCTCCTGCGCCTCTCCCGCCAGGGAGGGAAACATCTTCTTTGCGGCCAGGTACGTCAACGACGCAAGCGGCGCGCCCAGAAAGATTGCCTGCGCCAGCCGCGCAGCAAAGAAGCGGGAAAAGTCCGTGCCGTTGAAGAAGTACACCACTGCCAGAAAGGCAGGATAAAGCGGCGCACGGAATGAGGTGCGAATGCCGAGGTGTGGATCATAGTCCCTGAGGCTGGACAGGTCGAAGGTCAGGAAGGAGGCGAAGCGGTCCAGGTCTGCCTGTGCGTACCAGCGGAAGCCATGTCCGCCGGCAAGGCTGCGCGCCAGCATATCGTATTGGAACATATCGTCCAGCCCGATGCCCAATCCGTGTGAGAGGAGGACGGGGATCAGGCGCAGAAAAAGGGCGGCAAGAAAGATGCGAAATGCAAAAGACTTAAACATAAAACGGATTGCACGATTGTACCGCGCAATCCGTTTCTTCCTACGCAACGACATGTAATTTTTCTTTGAGTTTTTCGATGCGCCGCGCCAGATAGGGCATAAAGTAGCCGTCGTACTTTTCCCAAAGTTCGGGGCGCAACCAGTCGGTGCCTTTGACCTGCCCGCGGCAATTGGGGCTTCCGCAGTAGCAGGTGAATTCGTCGTAGTCCGAGCCGTCGCACATGGCGTAATCGAAGGTGATTTCCTCGCCGGCGTGAATATCACGCATGGCAACCAGACCGATCTGCCCGGTGAAACCTGCGTTGGGGTCGCAGGAGTGATTGAAACAGTCGCTGGGTTCGAGCGGCAGGGGCGCCTCCAGATAAAAACCTTCCTCAATCTGGAGAATACGCTGGGTAAAGTATTGCATGTTAGGGTCGAGTTCGCTGGCTGCCACGATCCGCCCGCCCCACAGGCAGATCAACTCGCCCTTCCGAATTGGCTCGCGGGCAAACACGCCGCATCCGCCCTTTTCTTCGAATTCACCCGAGGCGCACTTCGGGTTCAGGTAGGAATAATATTGTCCGGTCATTCTTTCCTTTCGTTTTGTTTAAGGCATTTCGCCCAGAATAATCTTTGGCAACTGGCGCCAAAGTGACAACACGTGTTCAGACTTCGGAAGTCTCAAGTGATAAAAAAAACAAAAACAGTCAAAGCACAACAGCTCTGAACCACTGTGTTGACTGCAACAATCTTAAGCAGTCCCGCCGCCTCACCAAGTCTGAGTTGGAGGGCGGCGGAAGCCAGATTTTATTCGTGGCGTATCAAATTAGAGAAGGGGCACAAGTATTTTTCCATTCACACTCGTGCGAGTCGTCGCAATATCGAACGCTCCTTGTTGGATTTTGGATAATTGTAATGGCTATTGACGTAGTGTCAATCTTTTTGGGGTGAGAATTCAGGATGAAAAAACCCGCCTCTTTCCCGACTTGAGGCGGGCATTCCCTCGCAAGCCTTCGCTACGCTGAGACTGATTCACTTCGAACCCCCCTCCGTATCCGCACTCTGCGCCGTGATCTTCTGCGCAAAGAAAATCGGCAGGAAGGTGATGAGCATGACGAACATCGCCACCACGTTTGTCACAGGTCTGTCGCGCGGACGGGTCAACTGGCTGAAGATCCAGATCGGAAGTGTAGTCTGTTGACCGGCGGTAAAAGTGGTCACAATCACTTCATCGAAAGAGAGGGCAAACGCCAGCATCCCACCGGCAAGAAGCGCGGTGGCAATGTTGGGAAAGATCACATAGCGAAATGTCTGGAAGGAGTTGGCACCTAAGTCCATCGAGGCTTCGATTTGCGAACCCTGCATACGGCGAAAGCGCGCCAGCACATTGTTGTAAACGACCACCACGCAAAACGTGGCATGACCAACGACAATTGTCCAGTAGGAAAAAGGAATCTCCAGCGAGCCGATGGTGGTGCGCAGAGCAATGCCGGTTACAATGCCGGGCAGTGCAATCGGCAAGACGAGGAGAAAGGATACCGCCTCCCTGCCGAAAAACTGACTGCGATACACCGCCGCCGCGGCAAGCGTGCCGAGCACCAGCGCAACAATAGTGGCAACTGCCGCCACCTGCAAGGACAGGGTCAGCGCCCGCCACAGGTCTGCACGCTGAAGCGCAACGCCAAACCATTTGAAAGTAATGCCCGGCAGAGGGAAGGTGTAGGTGGTCTCGTCGGGCGTGAGGGTGTAGAGAAAAATGATCAGGATGGGGACGTGCAAGAACAACAGCCCGCCCCACGCCGCAAGAGTCAACCCCCAGGAGGCTTTTTGACCGTAAGAAACGTTAGAGGGCATCGAAGGCTCCCAGTTTTCTGGCAATCAGCAGATAAATAATCATAATGACAACCGGCCCCATGGTCATGGCGGCGGCAAGAGGAATGTTCCCCGCCGTGCCTTGATACGAGTAGACCGCTTGTCCGATGAAAAACTTGGAATTACCGAGCGAAAGCGGCACGATGAAATCACCCAAGGTAAGCGAAAAGGTGAAGATCGAGCCTGCCACCACGCCCGGAAACGCCAGCGGAAGGATGACCGTTCGGAAGGTTTGAAACGGTCTGGCTCCCAAATCGCTGGAGGCTTCGAGGAGAGACGCTGGTACGCGCTCCAGCGCCGTTTGAATGGGAATGATCATGTAAGGGAGCCAGATGTACACAAAAACGATGAACATGCCTATCGGCGAAAGCGCGAGCGAGGAACCGCCAATGCCGGGCAGGCTCAACAGCCAGTTCAGCGCTCCATCGAGATGCAGGAGGTTGATGAACCACGAGAGGATGCCCTCCTGCGCCAAAATCAACTTCCAGGCATACACGCGCACCAGATAACTCGACCAGAGCGGCAGGGTTACGGCAATGATGAGCCACGTTTTCAGGCGGGGCGAGGCAAATTTGGCAATGTAATAACCGAGCGGAAAGGCAATCAGCGCGTCGGCAACCGTCACTGCCGCCGCCATGCCTGCCGTGCGGACGAAAATGTCGCGGTTGGCAGGTTCGAAGATTTGCGCGTACGTCCTCAGCGTGAATTCACGGACTATCAGCCCTGTAAATTCCTCAAGGTAGTAAAAACTATTGATCAGCAGGATAAACAGCGAACCCAGATAAACCACCACCATGTACAGCATCGGCGGTCCTAACAGAAGCGCCAGAACCAGCCGCGGACGTTGATACAGAAACGTGGAAAGGCGTTGCAGCATCACGAACCTCCCACCTCGCGGATATGTTCCTTTTTCCAATGCAGGCGCACGGGCTGACCTTTGACCTTCAGTACGTCCATGGAAGTGGTTTTGAGGTTTTGCTCCACCACCACCAGGTCACCGCCGCCGCTCAGCTCGACGAGGTAACGGGTGTAAAGACCGAGATACACCACATCGCGCACCACACCGTCTGCGCTGTAACTATCCGCTTCGATTTTGGTATCCGCCGGTCCCATATGAATTTTTTCGGGGCGAATGGAGAAGCGAGTCTCCCGTCCAGTGATGCGCTTTGCAATCTCGCCGTCCACCAGGTTAGAAGTTCCCACAAAGCCAGCCACGAAGGCAGTGGCGGGGTGTTCGTAGATTTCTGCCGGCGTTCCCACCTGAACGATCTTTCCCTCGTTGAACACCGCGATACGGTCGCTCATGGTGAGCGCCTCTTCCTGGTCGTGGGTGACGAAGATGAAGGTAATGCCGACGCGCTTTTGAATGGCTTTGAGTTCCACCTGCATTTGCTGGCGCAGTTTCAGGTCGAGGGCGCCGAGCGGTTCATCGAGAAGCAAAACTTTGGGATGATTGATCAAGGCACGGGCGAGGGCGACGCGCTGGCGTTGTCCACCGGAGAGTTGGGAGGGCTTGCGGTCGGCGTATCCTGCCAGTTGAACGAGTTCGAGCATTTCATCCACGCGCTTGATCCGCTCTGGCTTTGGCACACCCTTCACCATCAAGCCATAGGCGATGTTATCGCCCACGCTCATGTGTGGAAACAGGGCGTAGTCTTGAAAAACCGTATTCACATCGCGTTCGTAAGGCGGCAGGTTGGAAACATCCTGCCCGTAGAGGTAAATGTGACCGGAGGAGGGCGTCTCGAAGCCGGCAATCATGCGCAGGCAGGTGGTTTTGCCCGAACCGGAAGGTCCGAGCAGGGAGAAAAATTCTCCATCTCGAATCTCGAGATTGGCTTGCTCCACCGCCCTCACATTGCCGAAATATTTGCTGACGTTCTCGAATCGAATGGCTGGTTGTGTCTGACTGGTCATGTTGTTGGGCAACTCATTGACTGAAAAGGGTGTCAGGCGGGTTGCCCCGCCTGATAGGATAGGTATTAGCGTCCGCCGATGACAGCCACGTAGTTCGTGACCCATTCGTGGTAAGGGACACATTCAGTGGCGGGATCGTTGTCGCCGCAATCGGAAGTGGGAGTGCGCCACCACCAGATTTTATCGAAATCGTTCAAGCCGTTGTTCACGCATCCATCGGGACCGAGCAATTCATTGCCCTCGCATGCATCCAGGCGGACGGGAATGTTCTGGAACCACGCCGCCAAATCACCCTGCACTTTGGGGTTGAGCGACCATTCCATCCACTTGTAGGCGCAGTTGGGATGGGCGGCATTGACATGCAGCATGGTTGTATCCGCCCAACCGGTAGCGCCTTCCTTCGGCACAACCTTGTCAATCGGCGCGCCGCCGAATTTCAGCAAGTTTGCCTGGAAGGGCCAGGAGCCGGAAGCCGCCACGCCTTCATTGGTGAAATCGTCCATCTGGATGAAGGCATCGTGCCAGTAGCGGTTGATTAACTGGCGCTGCTGGCGCAGGAGGTCAATCGCCGCATTGAACTGGTCACGGTTCAGCGTGTAGGGGTTGGTAATCCCAAGTTCGGGGCGGTGATACATCAGATACAGCGCCGCATCCGCCACATAGATGGGACCGTCATATGCCTGAATGCGCCCCTTGTTCGATTGCCCGTCAGGCAGAGTCATCTCTTCGAACACCACATCCCAACTATCGGGCGGCTGATCGCCGAACACATCGGTGCGATACATCAGGATATTCTGACCGGAGGAATACGGCACGCCGTAATGTTCCGTCACGCCGTCGCCATTCGTATCCACCGTGTGCCAGGGGGCGTTCTGCAGGCGCGGGTCAATTTTGCCATAACTGGGAATCAGGTCAATGTTGATTTGCTGGACGCGCCCGCCCGAAATCAGGCGGTTCGAAGCGTCGCCCGAAGCGGTCACCAGGTCGAAGCCGCCTTCGTTCATCAGCGCAACCATCTCGTCCGAGGTGGCGGCGGTTTTCACACTCACCATACAACCGGTGTCCTTTTCGAATTGAGTCACCCAGTCATAATTCGGGTCGGTTTCGCCGCGTTCGATGTACCCCGCCCAGGCGACAATCGAAAGCGCGCCTTCCCCCTCGCCCACCTCCTTCAATGGTCCTGTGGCAGTGTCGCCGCCTGCGCCCGCTCCTCCACACGCCGAAAGCACGATGCTTGCCAAAATCAGCAAACTTACCGTTACGAACCACTTGGACTTCATAACTCTCTCTCCTTTGGGATCTTTGGATTGGTAAACACAGACAGACAGGGGTTGTTCTTTGCTCTGGCACCTCCTTTCCAAGAGCCGGACGCGACGGCGGAACCTTGAACAACGCAAGCATCAATCCTAATTCGTTAGAATTGGCAGCGCATGCGAAGCGTTTGCTTATGCCGATTATAAAAAATTATCGGACAACGTCAATCTGCTATTTCCGATATAGACATCCCCTGAACAGACGGTTTCCCATCCTTCCCGCCCGAAAGACGGTACAGGAGAAAATCGGGTCAAGGCGAAACCGCGACTTAGTTCTCATCCTACGGATACACATAAATTCCAAGATGGTTTGCCACCGGTCTTTCACGACCCGGGATGTAATTGTCAATTGGAGAATTCAACACGACAGGCTCACCGGACTCCCCTTCAATCACCATTGTGGATGAGCCTCCCCCATCCAGGCTCATCGCAAAGAACGCCCCGTGATCCAATAAAATCTGGGCTAATTCCCGAAAGGTTGCGCCTTCGCTGCAAAAAGGCTGGCGTCCATCCACAACAACCAGATAGACAAAACGCCCATTGCCGCTGATGCCGA
Source organism: Chloroflexota bacterium (assembly GCA_013388685.1). Taxonomy (GTDB): domain Bacteria; phylum Chloroflexota; class Anaerolineae; order Anaerolineales; family Villigracilaceae; genus Defluviilinea. Next base: position 27,918 of record JACAET010000031.1, read on the forward strand.
TGGCGGTGCGCGGCTCGAGAATCTTGTCATCCAGTCCGCTTTCCACCTGTCCTCCATTGACCAGCATACGATCACCGGAAATCGCAGACCACACTCTATCGGGCCTTCTTCGACTGAATGACGGGTAATTCGTACGCGTAATGTACAATGTCGGTTCGATCCACTGATCGTTGCTTCGTCCCTGCGAATAAATCACGCCGTTCGAGGCGGTAAACCCAAGCGTCACAACCGGGTCTCCCTCATGCGGATAATAGTCCACCGGACTTCGCGACCACCACGGCTCGAACCCATCGCCGTTGACAGCAATCTGTACGTTGAATTCATCCAGGAACCGCGACGTGGTGCGCGCATCGAGCGGCAGATCGCCCTCTCGATCGGGAGGCGTGACCAGAAAGGCGATATCCGCGGTTCTGCGGTCTATGGTGATGATGTGCGCAATCATGGGTCTCGGAACGACGCTCACCATTCTTCGATATACAACCCCTTCATAGAAGGTTTGCTTTGTCGGCAGAGGCGAAGAGCATCCGCGGTTGTACACGAGGTATGCGCCGGCGCATACCCCTGCCACGAACAGAACAAACGGAACCATCCTAAAAAGTCGCTTCCTTTTCATGTTCATGTTCACAAACGGCTTGCATTCCAATAAAAATCGAAGTTAGTTATTCCAAAGGTTCGAAGGTCACTTCCACGGTCATGCCCCATTTGAGGCGCGAGTCGGTTTCTTCCACGCGGATGTAAACGGTGTAGAGGACGTCGCCGCTTTGGAGGTAGGAGGCGCCGCTGATGTCGGTGACGACGCCTTTCAGGGTGAGGTCGGGAAGGGCGTCGGGGGTGAAGGTGACCGCCTGACCGATTGCAACATTGACCACTTCGAGTTCGGTGATGTCGCTGGTTTCGATGATCCATGCGGAGGTGTCGGCAATGCTGACGGCGCGGGTTTCGGGACCGACCTGTTCGCCGAGGCTGACGGCTACGTCCATGACGATGCCGTCGAAGGGAGCGGTGAGGATGTAGTTGGCGAGCGCCGCTTCCCCCGCCGCAACCTGCGCTTTGGCGGCTTCGAGACGGGCTTGAGCAAGGGCGAGTTGATCTTTGTTGATACCCTCGGCGGAGATTTCCCACTGGTACTTCGCCTCTGCTTCGGCGGCAAGAGCGGCATCCAGGGCGGCGCGGGCGGAGTCGTGTTCGCGCTGGATTTTTTCGAGTTCGGCAATGGCGTTGTCGTAATCCCGCTGTGCAGCGCGCAATTCGTCTTCGGCGGTTTTGCGCTTGGAATTGTCCTTGTCGAGGTCTTTGTATTTGTCGAACTCATCCTGCGCGTCTGCAAGGTCCTGCTTGCGGTCGTTGACCACCGCCTGCTGGTCGTCAATGCGCTTTTGAACGTCGCGCGGGTTGATGTCGTTCCATTTTTTCTGCGCCTCGGCGCGGACAATTTGCGCCTTTTGGTAGGCGTCCCATGCGGCGGCGCGGTTTGCGTTGCCGGTGCGGGTCAGGGTATCGAGGGCTTGCTGGGCGTTGAGCAATTCCAGTTTTGCCGCGGCAAGCCCGGCTTCCGCCTGAGCCGCATTCGAGAGCCGCGCCAGCACATCGCCCTTGCGGACCCGGTCGCCGATCTTTACGTTGACCTGTTCCACGATCCCGCGCACCTGGAACGACAGGTTCGCCGCGCGGACGGGCTTGAGGTGTCCCTCCGCGACGATTGCGTTCGGGGAGGCGGCAGAGGCGGAGGGGGTGCTTTCCGTCGCAGGAGCCGCCTGCTGGTTTGCGCAGGCGGTCAGTCCCAGCGCGAGGAGGACGAATAGTATTGCAAGGTTGTTAAGTGTTTTCTTCATGTTGCCTTCTTTCTGCCCTCACCCCACCCCCTCTCTCAATGGGAGAGGGGTGTCCGAAGGACAGGATGAGGGAAATTTATTCATACGCCAGCACTTCGCGGATGGTGAGGCGCGCCGCGTTACGTGCAGGCAGAACACTTGCCACCGCAGACAAGATCAATACCAGCCCCAGCCAGATGGCATAGCCCAGGTAGGTAAAGACCACTGCGATGGGGGTTTGGAACACTGCCAGGCTGACGATGTATGAAAGCCCATAGGTAAAGGGAATGGAGAGAAGGATCGCCAGCGCAAAGGAAATCAAGCCGATGACCACCCCTTCGGCAATGACCGTGCGCATGACGGCGCGGTCGTCCGCGCCGATGGCGCGCGTGATGCCGATTTCACGGGTGCGCTCGAGGACGTTCATGCCCATCGTACCGGTCAAGCCCATCGAGCCGACGATGGCGGTCAGGATTGCCATGATGAGCAGAAAGGTGACGAGGATGTCGAGGCTTTCCACCGCCACATCCAGCGAGGCGCTGCCCGCCTGCGCCACGCGCACTTTGAAGCCCTGGTCGCGCAGGTATTTGTCCAATTCTTCGGCTTTGGCGTCCTGATAGGCGCGGTCGTGGCGTTCGGTCACCACGCGGTAGGAGAAGGAGCGGTTCGCCTGTTTGTTCATGACCGAGATGTATTCGAAAGGCGCGTACCCGATCAGCCCTTCCTGATCCACGAACTTGAAGAGACCGATCACCTGCCAGACCTCATCGCGTCCGTCAATGCGCATCGTCACGTAATCGCCCGCCTGCAAGCCGGGAAACGACTTTCGCACCCCCTCGCTGACCGCCATCTTGCGCACATCGTCCGGACGGATCCAGCGTCCCTGCACAAGGATGGGTTGAACCAGGCGGCTTTCAGCGGGCGGCGCCAGCAACGTGATGTTTTGGACCACCCTGCCCTGCTCATCCAGCAATTCGCCGCCCGCGAACTGCCAGCCTTCCACCGCGATAATCCCCTCCACGCCCCCGACCACCCGCTCGACCTCCTGCAAACGATAGGGTTGGTCGAAATCGAGCGTCACGTCGGCGCGGAAGTATTTGCCGATCTGTCCGATGTAGTCGTGCAGGGTGACGCGCACATTGAAGACGGCGATGAAGATCGCGCCGCCCATCGTCAGCGTGAACAACGTCAACGCCAGGCGGCTCTTGCGGCGGAAGGTGTTTCGCAGTGAAATGATGAAGGGACGCGGGATGTGGATTCCGCGCGCGGCGAGCAGACGAGTCACTTTGACCTGCGCCCAATCGAACCACGAGAGACGCATCTCACCGTTTTTGAACTGAATCTCGTCTTCAGCCGCCTCTCCGCTGAGCGCGCGCAGAACGGTGATGCGCGAACCGTTGACCACAGGCGCCAGCCCTGCAATCAACGGCACGAGCAATCCCACCGCGACCTGAATGAAGAACGACAGAGGCAGGAGGCGATACCCCAACAGGCTGAAATCCAACTGGCTGGCAATGAACGAAGCCAGCTGGTACGCTCCGATCCCGCCGAAGGGGACGGCGATGAGCAGAGCCAGAACGCCGAATGCCATGATGAGCGTGATGTACATTTCAAAAACCTGGCGTCTCTGCCCGCCAATCAACTTCATCACGCCGATGTGACGCAGGTGCTGGTTGAGCAGAGCGCTCAGGGTGTTCGAAATCAACGAACTGGAGAGGAACACAATCAGAATGCCCAGCGCCAGCAGGATGCCCAAAATGGCGTTGACGGTGCTGGCAAGCGGATGCCTGTGCGTCTCGGCGAAGCGCGAGCGGACGACGAACCCGCCCGATTTCTCGATCTTGTCCTTCAACTCCGCGCCCACTTCACGGATGTAATGAGGGTCGTCGCCGTCGCCCGCCACACGAATCAGCATGCGGTTGTAGAGTTTCGGCTGCCCGAGGTATTGCAGGGTGTCGGTGGTGATGTATCCGAACGGCGAGGCGAGGAAGTCGCCGGCGCCCGCCGCCGTGTCCTGCACGATGCCGACGACGGGCAGGGTTCTGGTGGAGCCGTCGGGGAGTTGAAATTCGAGGAGACCTCCCACGCTCACGTCGAGGTCGCGAAGCGCATCTTTTTCCAGCAGGACTTCGCGTTTGGCAGGGGCGGTCTCCCCTTCAAGGGGAGTGAGGAGGTTGATGGTATTGTCTTCAAAACTATCGAAGGCAACCATGTCGAGGGTGGTCCATTTTTCGGTGCCGGGCACGCGCACGCGCATGTTGAAGACGCGCCGCGCTTCGGCATCTGCCACGTGCCTGTGGTTTTGAATGGAGGCAAGAATGGCGTCGTCGAAATTGGTCATGCGCAGTTCGATGTTGGCGGGCTGGTTCGCCGCAAACGAGGCGCTCATATCGTTCGAGATGATCTGATACGCGCCCGCGATGACGCCAATGGAAAACACGCCCACTGCGATGGAAAAAACCACCAGCAGGGTGCGCCCTTTGTTGTCGAGCAGGTCGTGCAATACTTTTCGCCAGCGAGGTCTCATGAGATTTACAATTTACGATTTCAGGTTGCTCTGTTGCAAACACGCTCAAAGTCGGTCACTGCGAGTGGCGCCCCAGCGCCACGAAGCAGTCTTCCAGCCGGTGAGGGGATTGCTCGCAGTGACCTCCTCGCAACAGAACAATTTCAGATTTATTTCCGCCGCCGAAAGAGGGAGAAAAAGCCTCGCCCTGTGCGGCTGTCGGCTGCACGGTGTTCTTTTAGGCGTTCCTGGACGATCTTCCCGACCGCCTCGGCAGTGATTGGAGATTGATCCATCACGCGTTTGAAATCTTCGCGTCCAATTGTCAGCACTTCGACGGGACCCTCGGCGCCGGCGCGCACGTTGGCAATAGACTTGCCGCCGCGCATCAACTCAATTTCGCCAAAGAATTCGCCCGGCTTGAGGCGGGAGATGAGGGTTTCGCCGCCTTTGCGGTCGAACAGCACCACTTCCACTTCACCTTTGTGAATCATGAAAAACTTCTCCACGTGCTCGTCGCGGGAGATGATGGTGGCTTTGGCAAGATACACTTCGGTTTTGGCAAGTTTGGTAAATTCCATCATGTGACGGTGCCTGAGCCACGGCAGGGCTTTCGCCACTGTTTCGTTGATCAATTCACCATCCGCAATGATGATATTGCGGGTGGTGCGCGAGGTCAGCGAGGGGTCGTGCGTCACCATGACAACCGTCTTGCCGCGCCGCGAGAGCTCCTCGAACAGGTCAATGATGGTGTTTGCCGATTTGGTGTCGAGGTTGCCTGTCGGTTCGTCTGCCACCAGCAAAGGCGGGTCGCAGGCGAGGGCGCGGGCAATCGCCGCCAGTTGCTGCTGCCCGGTGGAAACCAGCACGGGCAGTTTGTTGGCAAACTTCTCCAACCCCACCAGTTCGAGCAGTTCCATAGCGCGCTTCGGGCGCTCGTCGAAATCGTACCTCTCGGCGTAATCCATCGGGAGCATGACGTTTTCGAGCAGGGTCAGCATGGGCATCAACTGGAAAAATTGAAACACAATTCCCAGGTTGTGTCCGCGCCACTTCGAGCGCTGGCTTTCGGTGACGCCGGTGTAAATATCGGTGCCGCCGATGACCACGCGCCCCGCTGTAGGATGATCGATTCCCGTGATCATGTTCAACAGCGTGGACTTTCCGCTCCCCGACTTGCCGACGATGGAAACAAACTCGCCGCGCTTGATAGTCAGGTCAATGCCTTTGAGAACGGTGAATTCGCCCGCCGCGCTTTTGAACGTCTTGACGACGCCGTGCATGTCGATCATGGCGTCAGCGGAGGTCATGGCATGTTGGACAGAGACAGGCTGAGGGGCAGAGCGACGCGGTCTCATTTCTTTCGCCTCCCGCCAGACCTGAGGTCTGCTCCCGCCAAAACAGGCTGATCCAACTCCCCATCCGTAATCTGCAGCGTGCGGGAGAAGCGCGGCGCCAGCGAGGCGTCGTGCGTCACCATGACGATGGTCTTGCCCTGCTCCTCCACCAGACGCTGGAAGAGTTCGAAGATGTGATCGGCTGTGACGGAGTCGAGGCTGCCCGTCGGCTCGTCGGCGATGAGGATGGGCGGGTCGTTTGCCAATGCACGCGCAATGGCAACACGCTGCTGCTGCCCGCCGGAGATCAGGGAGGGGAATTTATCCGCATGTTCTTCGATCTCCATCAGGCGGAGTAATTCGAGCGCGCGCTCACGGGAGCGTTTGGGGTGAAAATTGCCGCATAAATCCATGGGCAGGGTGATGTTTTCGACCAGGGTAAGCATGGGCAGCAGTTGAAAGGACTGGAAGACAACGCCCATTGTTCGTCCGCGCCAGAAGGCGATTTCATCCTCCTTCATGCGATGGACAGACACGGACGCTCCGTTTGCATGGACCAGCACCTCGCCGGAGGTGAGGTGATCCACGCCGGTGATCATGTTCAGCAATGTGGATTTTCCCGCTCCCGATTTGCCGACGATACCAAGAAATTCTCCTGCTTGCACCTGCATGTTAATGCCTTTGAGCGCAGGGAAATCACCCGCGGCGGTGGAATAGACTTTCACCACGTCGCGCAGCTCGATGAGGAGTTGGGATGGGAGAGAGGAATTCATCACAAGGATATCGCTGCTACGGTCGGAGATTGCTTCGTCGGGCGTTGCCCTCCTCGCAATGACAATTACAACACATACAAAAACGGTCGCTGAGGGCAACCGTTTGAATGGCAAGCCATACGACATTCATTTTACCCCCAACACAGGTTTGTGACAAACTTCCTAACCGGCGACTTATGTGGTTCGTTGTTATTCTGCCGATACGGACTTTTGCATGACCGTGAATCCCGCATCCCGCAATGATTTGACGACCTGAAAGCCCTCGCGTTCATACAGTCGCCGCGCGCGTGTATTTTCATCCTTCACGCCCAGTTCGATTGCCTTCACCTGAGACGCGTGCTCCCGCGCCAGTTCGCGCAAGATTTGCGTGCCGATCCCGTGACCGCGAAATTCGGGTAACAGGATGATTCCATGCAGATGCAGAATCTGTTCCGCGATTTCGATCCAGGAATATCCGGCGAGCGCGCCATCCTGATAAACGGCAAAGACCGAACCTCTTGATTGATACAGTTCGACGAATCGTTCCCAGGTCATATGCATAAGCGCAAGGGTCTGTTCAATGTAATCGGACATTTCCGTGCGCATCATGCAGAGAAATTCGTCGCGTTGTTCGGGAGTCGCCAATTCGAATGAAAGCATTTTCCACCTTACGACGTCACTCCGTACATTTGAGCGGGCGCAAGGATTTTGGGGAAGCGGAGTCTCAAGTTGTCGCGAGCCCTGTAGCACAGGTGGCAGGCGTCGGCGTAGTCCGAAGCGTGCGGCAGGTTGAACTCCGTCACCAGCGCAGCGGGTCCGCCCGAGAGCAGGAGTCCGCAGATCGGGTGGGAATCCGCATCATACTCCTCGCGAATCTGTTTCAACGGTTTCTCGAACAGGTTGCCGATGACGATGCCTTGACAGATGTGGAGGTTGCCGAACGGATCGAGGTGGACGCGTCCCGGCTCGCGCAAATCCTCATGCGGACAGGTATCGAATCCTTTCCAGGAACGGCGGAGCGCGCGGGAAACAAGTTTTTCGACAGCCCGACCGCGATACATCACCCCGCTTTCCTCCTCGGCAAATTGACCCTGCGAGTCTTTGGCTGCCCCATCAGGCTGGGCGACACTGATCACACCCGTTGGAATTCCCAGCCGTTTTGCGGCGGTCACCGCATTCTGCGGTTTTTCGCCAGGACATTTTTCGCAGTGATACAGGTCACTGCTGATGGAGAGGTCGCTCAGACATCCCACAAACGGACGAAGCCATTCCTCGGCGTCCCGAATTGAGTTTGCCCAGTACGCGTTCGAGACAATGCCGACAGAAAAGCCCATATCTGCCGCCGTGCGGACGCCTTCTCGCAAGATCGCATAATACAGGAACGGTTCACCGCCTTCGAAGTAGATGGAGGTGACGCCTGCCTCCTTCGCCTGATCGAGGATGTCTTCGATCTGCTCGAGCGTGAGCGTGCCCGTCTGCCGCGGACTTCCCCACACGAAGCAGTGGTCGCATTCGTAGGTGCATTGGTAGGTGAGAAGGATGTGCAAACCCTCGAGTTTCATGTTGGTCTCCATTCATCAATATCGGTCAAGGGACATACACCGGCATATCGAGAACAACAAACTTACCGCTCGATAGTTTCCGGACACGGTATTCGAATTCGCTGACGGGCGGAAAATCGCCCGCTCTGGCACCACAGCATGGACCCAGGGTAAACAATGTTCCATCGGGATTATTGAATTCGACGATGAAGGAATATGTGTCGTCCGTTCCTTCCCCGAACGTCATCGTGCGCACCTGCAGGTCGCATTTGTTGCCGTTGATGGTACAGGCGTTCTTCCACAGGGCAAGGCGATCATCGGGATCGAGGCTTGGATTGCTGTTAATCATCCCTTCGTAACTGCCGCCGTACAATTCGATGACCATTTCATAATCGGCTTGATTGAGGGCATCGAAGTATGCAGCCAGCGTCTCATGTGCCTGTTCGGTTTCGCCCTTCGAAGGAGCGCAAGCAGAAAGAAACAAGACAAGCAGGATAAAACATCTCTTGAACACTCTTCGTCCTTTGTCTAGTTCAGTGTACAGTATTTTGCTCCGCCAAGCATGGGTCAAAAATCACCTTGGGGGCTATAATAAAGTAACCCATTTTTGGAGGCTATCATGTCCAACGTGTACGAATCGAAACATCCACTCGTTGCCCACAAACTTTCCCGCTTGAGAGACAAAAATACAGAACCGAAAAAATTTCGCGAACTGGTGCGCGAGATCGCCGCCCTGCTCGCCTACGAAGCCACCGCCGACCTGGCGGTCATGCCGCGCGAACTGGAAACGCCGCTCGCCAAAATGACGGGAGCGGAACTCAAGGAGAAAATCGGCTTGGTCCCTATTCTGCGGGCGGGATTGGGAATGGTGGAGGGCGTGTGGAGCCTGATGCCGAGCGCGGAGGTCTGGCATATCGGTCTGTACCGCGACGAACATACGCTCAAGCCTGTGGAATATTACAACAAACTTCCCACCGAGCCGCGCGTTTCGGTCTGCCTGATTCTCGATCCCATGCTTGCCACAGGCGGGTCGGCGACCGCCACAGCCGGCGTTTTGAAGAAATGGGGCGTGAAGAAAATCAAATTCGTTGGGTTGATTGCCGCGCCGGAAGGAATTAAAGCCATGCAGGAACAGCATCCCGACATTCCGATTCACATCGCCGCCATTGACAGTCACCTCAACGAGAGAGCCTACATCGTGCCGGGGCTGGGAGATGCAGGAGACAGGCAGTTTGGAACGGGGTAGGTTGGTAATTGGTGAATTGGTAATTGGTGAATAGATGAAAGCCATGCTCTTGCGCGGACTGGCTCCGCTGGTGCAAAACCCCACTCCTCTTTCGCTCGAAACTATCCCCGACCCCGAATCTGCCGCAGACGAGATCCTGCTTCGCGTCACCCGCTGCGGAGTCTGCCACACGGAATTAGACGAGATCGAAGGGCGCACTCCGCCACCGCGTCTGCCCGTCATTTTGGGGCATCAGGTGGTGGGGGTTGTAGTGGATGGACTCCAACGTCTGGAGACGTTGGAGTCCGAGATGAGAGTCGGCGTGGCGTGGATCGCATCCGCGTGCGGGCATTGTCAATATTGCCTGGCGGGGAATGAAAATCTTTGCCCCGAATTCAAAGCGACAGGACGCGACATCAACGGTGGATATGCCGAGTACATGAAAGTCCGCGCGGATTTCGTGCATCCGATCCCTGATTCGATATCGGACTCCGAAGCCGCGCCGCTGCTGTGCGCAGGGGCAATTGGGTATCGGTCTCTGCGATTGAGCAACATTCAAGATGGACAACATCTTGGTTTAATGGGCTTCGGCGGGTCGAATCATCTGGTGCTTAAGATCGTGCGGCATCAATATCCCAACACAAAGGTTTTTGTCTTCAGCAGGAATCCATCTGAGCGCGAGTTTGCCCTGTCGCTGGGGGCGGCTTGGGCGGGCGCGATTAATGAGAGTCCACTCAAGGAGTTGGATGCGGTCATTGACACCACGCCGGTCTGGGGTCCGGTAAGCGAGGCGCTGAAGGTCTTGAGTCCAGGCGGGAGGCTGGTGATCAATGCGATTCGCAAGGAGGAGTCCGATAAAGAAGTCTTATCCAGATTGGATTATCCGTCGCAGTTGTGGATGGAGAAGGAAATCAAGAGCGTGGCAAATGTGACGCGGGCGGATGTGCGTGAGTTTTTGGGTTTGGCGGCGGAGGCGGGCATCAAGCCTGAGTTCCAGGAGTATGAGTTGAAGGATGCCAATCGGGCGCTGCTCGAAATGAAGCAGGGAAAAATTCGCGGAGCGAAGGTGTTGAGGGTATGAGCGCGCGCAAAGACCCCGAAGGCAACGAGACAAAACATCTGCATCAGTTTGCGGATTTTGCCGGAAAGCGCGTCCTGGAAATCGGATGTGGCGAGGGACGCCTGACCTGGCGCTACGCCTCCGCCTCCGCCCTGACCGTTGGACTGGACCCCGATAAAAATGCCTTGCGCGTCGCCCGCATTGACCGTCCCTCCGACCTCGCGGACAAGGTGCACTTCATTAACTCCCACGCTGAAACCATCCCCTTCCACAAAGAGACCTTTGACATCGCCCTGCTCGCCTGGTCGCTCTGATGAATTGCCCATGCGGGCATGGTCCATGCCCTGGGTGAAATTCACAGAGTCCTCGCGTCGGGCGGCGTTCTCATTGACCTGCGTCCGCTTTGCGACCGCTGGAGTATCGAGGTATTTTCCGCCCGCGAAACGCGCCACACGGGTCATATCACTGACTTGCCACCCGGATTGGAAGACGATACCGCCGCCAATCGCGCCATGCATCAAGCGGAAATCAATGGCTGGTTCATACGTGAAAAAGAGGCGTTCTTCCCCCTCCACTACGTCTGGGATACCGCCAGCGACATGGAAAAATGGATTGATGAGGAATGGGTGGATTTTGTCGGTCTCGACGAAGAGACGAGGCGCGCCACGCGCTCCACATGGGCACTGGGCGACGCGGACAGCCGCGTCCGCGTGAAGGTGAAGATGTTGCTCACCCGATATAGAGCGATAAAATAACCTGAGTTCGGGATAGAGCGTTGAAACGTCCCGAAGGTTTTAAAAAGGGCGATTTTGGCGGTAAAGCCAACCTTCGGGACGCTTTTTCTGCTTATCCCGAACTGACATTAAAAAAAACAGATGGCGGCGTCACATCTCCATTGCAGACGGGCAAATTCGAAGAAGGCCAATCAATCAGGGAAGATGAGAGATAAATTTGTCACGGCTCCGCCCAAGCCCGCGTTGGTTATAATCAATGCCAGATAGGATCGCTCGATCCTGCCCCGGCAAGGAAGCAAATTATGGAATCCCGTATCTTACAAATGATCTCAGCCTTGCGCGCCAGCGGGGTGCGCGTTTCTCTGGCGGAATCGGCAGAGGCTTTTTCTGCAGTGGATTTGATGGGGATTCAGGATCGCGAGCAATTTCGACTGTCCCTGCGCGCCACACTCATCAAAGACGTGAAAGACCTTCCCATATTCGACAAACTATTCCCGCTCTTCTTCGGCGCGGCACAGCCCCCGCCGATGGGCGGAAACCCCATGGACGATATGACGCCCGAAGAAGCGCAGATGCTTGCCGAGGCGCTGCGTCAGTTCGCGCAGAATCTGCGTCAGCGGATGGAAAGGCTGATGAACGGCGAGCCGCTTTCGAGGTCCGAGCTGGAGGCGCTGGCGCATTTAGTCGGTCTCAATCAGGCGGACGATCTCCGCTATCAAAACTGGATGGCGCAGCGCATGATGCGCGCCCTGGCGTTCCCCGAGGTGCGCGAGGCGTTGAAGGAGTTGATGGAGCAACTCCAGCAAATGGGCATGAGCCGCGACCGCGTCGAACAGATGAGCGAGATGATCCGGCAAAACATGGACGGCATGCGCGAACAGATCGAACGGTTCGCAGGCGAGCGCATTGCCGAAAACATGAGCGAAAAGCCGCGCGGCGAGAGTGCGGATCATCTGCTCAACCGTCCGTTCCACGCGCTTTCGGAGGAAGACAAAAAAGTTTTGCAGCGCGAGGTCAGGCGCCTTGCCGCCATGCTGCGCACGCGCATTGCCCTGCGGCAGAAGCGCGCCAAAAGCGGACAACTCGACCCGAAGGCAACCCTCCGTGCCAACCTCAAATATCACGGCGTGCCAATGGAGATTCGTCACAAAGACCGTGTGCGCAAGCCAAAGATTGTGGTCATTTGCGACATCAGCACTTCAATGCGATTCTGCTCCGAGTTGATGTTGAGTTTTCTGTTTGCTCTGCAGGGACAGGTGCGCAAGACGCACGCCTTCGCCTTCATTGACCACCTGGAATATATTTCGGACGACTTCAACGGTTCGAACGCGGACGAGGCGATTGCCTCCGTTCTATGGCGCATGCCTAGCGGACACTACAACACCGACCTGGGCTGGTCGCTGCAAAATTTTCAGGACGACTACATGGACACGCTCAACGGCGGGACGACGCTCATCATCGTGGGCGACGGGCGCAACAATTACTATGACCCGCGCCTCGACATTTTCTCGACAATGACTCGCCGCGCCGCGCGGACCATCTGGCTGAATCCTGAACCCCCAGCCTTGTGGCACGGCGACAGCGACATGCCGAAGTATGCGCCGCTGTGCGATAACGTGCTGAAAGTCAGCAATTTGAGGGAACTCATGGATGCCGTAGACTCGTTGATGACAGGGTAAAATACCGCCACATCACCCACCCAGAAAACCGGACAGCAATATGATCAAGATTATGGTCGTTGACGACGACGAGGATTTCACGAATTTATACAAAGCGGCTCTCAGGGCGGTCGGTTTCGATGCGACAGCCGTAAATCAAAGCACGACGGCAATCGAGATGGCATATCTCATCAGGCCCGATATTTTCCTCATAGACCTGATGATGCCGGAAATTGACGGGTTTCAATTATGCCGCATGATTCGGGCAGATCCAACCCTTAAACACACCCCCATCATCATTGTGACCGCGCTGACAGACATTGACAGTAAATTGGTCGCCATGGGCGCAGGCGCAAACGATTACCTGACCAAGCCCTTTCAGATTGACGTTCTCAAGACAAGAATCAATGTACTTTTGGAAAAGTTGAAGTAGGCAGACAAGTCGGCGAGCCGGGCAAACATAGGGCAGGTCCGGCAGGCGACCGCCATACGCCCTGGGCGAAAAGAACACCGAAGATCAGACGACAGCCATGGCCATTGACCTGTCGTTTTTTTAGAACGGCAAAGGAGCCAGTATGCCCCCCTCCATCCTTGTGAACCGGCGCGGCGACATCCTTGAAATCACGCTCAACCGACCCGAAACATATAACGCTTTCGATCTCGATATGATGATCGAACTCGGTGACGCGCTGGCAACAGCCGCAACGGAGTCGTCCGTCAAAGGCGTCCTGATCACAGGCGCAGGCAGGGCGTTTTGCGCGGGCGGGGACCTGAAATGGATCAGCCAGCAGGCGGGCGATGCGGGTCCCACCCTGCACAGACTTGCCCCGCAATTTCACATCGCCGTCACCGAGATTCGCCGCATGGCAAAACCCGTCACGGCGGCGGTCAACGGCATTGCGGCGGGCGGGGGGTTCTCGCTGGCGCTGGCATGCGACTTCCGCGTGATGGCAGAGTCGGCGGTATTGATTCAGGGGTACACGTCGAACGGGTTGAGCATGGACGGCGGCGGCACGTTTGCCTTGCCGCGGCTGGTGGGGTTGGCACGGGCGTTGGAAATTGCGGCATTCGACCAGCCGATTCCCGCTTCGAAGGCTTTGGAGTGGGGCTTGGCAACAAAGGTGACACCGGACGCGGAGGTCAGGGACGAGGCGCTTGTCCTGTTGGAGAGACTGGCAAAGACCTCGCTCCATTCGTTTGCCTGGTCGAAGCGCCTGTTGTTGGAATCCTTCCACAATACGCTGGAAACGCAATTGGAACTGGAGCGTCAGGGAATCAGCGCGTGCGCGGGACATCCCGACGGACAAGAAGGGATTAGAGCGTTCGTCGAGAAACGCAAACCTTCCTTTTGACGGGTCGCCCGCCGGGCATCGCCGTTTCGGAAATATTCTTGAAATACAATTAACAGGAGCAAAAAGCGGGTTTGGGCGTATAATTATGAAAATACAAACGGCATTTCACGCTCGGTACACCAACATCAAATCTACATTGCTGGAACAGGTTATGACTAAGATCATGGTCGTGGATGACGACAAAGATGCAACCGCCCTTTTCGAGGAAGTGCTTAAAGCGGAGGGATATATACCGATTTTGTTGAACGAAAGCGCTCAGGCGGTAGCGGTTGCCAAGCAGGAAATGCCAGCCCTTTTCATCCTCGACCTGATGATGCCTGAACCGGACGGCTTCAAACTATGCCGTATACTGCGCAAGGAACCCGAATTCAGGTATACGCCCATCATCATCGTCACCGCCCTCAACGATACCGACAGCCGCATTGTCGCCATCGGCGCGGGCGCCAACGACTACCTGACCAAACCCTTTCGCCTCGATGAACTGTATACGAGTATAAAAGACCAGCTCAACAACGCGTAATCATCCTGCCGCCCTTCATCGGGCGGTTTTTTATGAAAGTAATTTTTTGTACACTGCCGCCAGCCGCTTCTGCGCTTCATGCCAGGTGAAGGTAGTCAATGCGCGCTCCGACGCCGACTTTGCCAGACGCCTGGATAACTCAACGTCGTTCAACAGAGAAAAAACCTGACGCGCCAGATCCTCGGGATCGTTCGGGGAAAACAACAGCGCGTCCACATCCTCACGGACGAGTTCGCGCACAATGGGCATGTTCGAGGCAACCAGCGGACGTCCTGCCGCCATATATTCCAGCACCTTGATCGGACAGGCGCCCTGCGTCACGTTGCGGTCGTTCAATCCCAACGGAGCAAGGCAAATATCTGCCGCGGCAATTAACGCCGGAATTTCGTGATGCGCCGCCGCCGGCTGAATATGGACATGATCTTCAAGCCCAAGTTTGCGAATCTGTTTCGCCAGCACCTTCCTTTGACGGGATCGTCCCCTGCCAACGATATGGAGGTGAACAAGCCGCTGTGCGAGTATTCGGGGCATGGCTCTGATGACGACTTCCAATCCCTGCCAATCGGCGAGCGTACCGATGTACAACAGAACAGGGACGCGTCCCTCACGCGCCGGCGGCGGCGAAGGAAAAAAGTCGGAGGGGCTGACGCCGTTGGGGATGACAGTGATCAGTTTCCGGTCGAGTCCGAGCGAGGCGATGTAGTCACGGGTCACGTTCGACGGGCAGACGATGGCGTCACTCAGGTGCAACGTCGCAATCTCCTGTTCCTTGATCTTTGAAAGCAGGTCGAAATCAATGCCCGGATAATGGTATTTCAGTTCGATGGAGGGCAGTCCGTTCACTTCGAAAAGCGTTTTGTAGCCGAATCGTCTTTTGTGTTGGGCAACCGACAAACCGTCCCAAATGTTCCGGTAATGAACAACCCGATAACCCGGATGCAAAGCAAGGTGACTCATCACCGCCCCGCCGAAATGCACAGCGCGCGCCAGAAAATTCTGCGAGAGGTCCTGCGAAATACGCGTGACGCGCGCCCCCTCGATGATGTCCTCGGACGGGAGCAAACCATCGTTCGGAGTAAAAAGGTGCACGTCAAATTGGCTATTGACCAGACCGCGAATGTTATGCAAAATATGCGTAGATGCGCCCTTTGGACTGGGTACGACATCAAAGGCAGTATAAAGAACGCGTATTGTCATCGAACGAATTATAAACTCGGAGACGGCACATGGAATCCTTCCTTTGCGCGTTCGGCGTCATCGCAGCGCTCACACTCATCCTATTCGTTTACCTGCTGAACACCGCCCGCAAACGTAACGCGCCGATCACCAGTTCGCTCACCGGCAAAAAGGAATTCCTGCCGGTGTACATTACTCTCGCCGACAAACCCGATTCGATCGTACGCGGCATGGATCGATTCGTCGCGGAGGTGCAAAAAACCGAATCCGCAGGGGACAAATGGCGCTGGGCACCGATGCTGATCTTCCTTGGCGGACTAGGGTTAATGACGATTGACGGGTTCCTTTTTCTCCTTGGATACAAATCCCTTGTTTTCACTGCGGGCGGACTTGCGCTTTGGGTTACGGCTTTGATCTTCGCCCGTCATTTGCGTAAAAGCGACTCGAAGGATTTCTCCCCCCGCTACACGGACGTCAAAAATCTGATCCGCACCCTGCGCGACGATATAAAACCCGGCGGCACCTTCAACGGCCACCTTGACCTGACGGGAGCCATGCTCTCCTCAAAGGTGGCGCGTACCTCCAAAGACACGCAAAATCGCATCACCGAACATTTTCGCGACGAATGGCTGACGTTCAAAGCCAAGTTGTACGACGGGAATATCCTGCGTGTGTCAGCGATCCGGAAATCCAAAAAACGCAAATCCTACTGGAAACGCAGCCCTATCAGCGGCAAAATGAAATCGAAACCAGAAAAATACAAAGGCGCGGCGCAATTTTTAAAGGTGCGCATCGCCGTCAACCCGGATGTATATGTCGTCAAACCGGGCTCGGCGTTCAAAATCGGAGCGACCATTGGAAAATATAAAATCGCTCAATTGAACACCGACGGCGGCATCATTGATGCGGTCGCCGACTCTCCGTTCGACGAGGTGGAAGCGGAACATATCCTCGGCTTTCTCCAAGCCGCTTATTCGTTATTGCAAAGAAAGGCATCCTGAATGAATCGTAAAATTATTCCTTTCGCAGTCGCAGGCGTTTTGACCTGTCTCGTGATGGCGGTTTCCACCGTTTTCGCGTTCAGCGGTTCGGTAAAGGCGGAAAAGGTCGAGAGCGACGTGGTCTGGTCCAGTCCATTTTCCGGCGCGGAAAGCATGAAGGTCATTGACCTCACCGGCGACGGCAAGGACGATCTGTTCGTGCAATCGCCGGGGTATCTCACCGCTCTGAATGAGAACGGCGAGGCGCTTTTTGGCTTCGGATATGAACAGATGAAAACCACGCTGGGCGATGTGACCGGGGATAATGTCGAGGATATCGTCGTGTATCACGTCGACGCGGGGATGTCGGTGGATGTCATCAACCAGGGTCAGCCCGCGACAATTGCCGACACCTTGAACATCGGCGTCCCCTCCCGCGTCGCTGTGATTCGCTTCGCTTCCGGACCTCAAATTGTCCTCGGCGATTCAGACGGCAATCTCCTCGCCCTCGATTCGAACGGACAGGTGCTATGGACCTCCGATTTCGCTGCCGGGGAAGTGCGCGGCATGGACGATGTCCGCATTGGCGGACAGGCGTATGTGGCGATCGCCTCGCACGACGGGACGGTTGCCGTATTCGACAGCCAGGGCGGTATTCTATGGCAAAGCGCCCAGGAACAACTGCGCCGCATGCGCGCCTTCGACCTGAACAGCGACGGCACAGGCGAAATCATCACCGGCGGGGAATATGGCGCGTTCAAAATTTACGACGCCGCCAACGGAGGCCTGCTCTTCGAAAAATCGCTTGGACAAGCAGTCAGCGAAGTGCGTGAAGTGGAGTTGGACGGCAATCCCTCGTCACGCGAGATCGTGGCAGGCGGCAAGGAGGGCGGCATTTGGGCGTTTTCGTTCGACGGCGCAACCGCCCGTCAGATGTGGTCCGCCTCGCTATCCGACAAGATTACCGAAATCGCAGGGATTGATGTGGACGACGACGGCAAACAGGAAGCGGTGGTGGGCGACGATTCTGGCAAGGTGGCGATTTTCACGGCAAACGGGACGCGCCATAACCTGCCCGATCGCACCAGCGGCATCGCCCGCATGGACGTAGGCAAATTGGGCAATGAACGCTATGTGATCGTGGCGGACTTGAACGAACTCCAGGTCAACAAAATCAGTTTCAGTTCCATCCCCGGGTTCCAGTTCACGCCGCTGATCGTCGGTGGGATCATTTCGGCGGTTATTCTGATCATTGCGGCAATCCTTGCCTCGATCCCGGGAAAACCGGAAATGAAGGTTGCCTTCCAGGATACCAGCCTCGCCTCTCTGAGCGCCCAGCGCCGCATGTTGAAGGAATCCATTGCAGACGTGGAACGCCTTCGGCAGGCAGGCGAGGTGACCGGCGAAGCCTACCTTGCCCGTCTCAAACGCCTGCGCGCCGACCTGGCAGACAACGAAGCCGCCTTCAAGAAACAGGGCTACAACATCAAAGTCGAAACCGTCCAATGCCCGAATTGCGGCGGCACCCTCGAACTCGGTATGGATAAGTGCGAATACTGCGGGCAGGTATTGCTATCCTAGGACAAATCGAAAAGTCACTCCGCACACCAAAGAATGACCGCCGGCGCCGGCGGTCATTCTTTTCGGACATATTACTGGACCGTGAAATCAACGGCGCTGATCAGGGCGTCGTTAAAGTAGATTTCGACGCGGTAAGAGCCGAGGGGCCAGGCGCCGTCCACCGGAGGCGGGTAATAGAAATAGACATTTCCATTGAAGCCATCCTCGTCAATCGTAATATCCGCCTCGTCGAACATCAGGTTCGGCTCGGTATTTTCCACATCAACGGCATACCATTTCGAGGTAATGACATTCCCTGCCACACCGTTCGACAAGTCACTGACCACATAAATGGTATCGGTAGTGGAAAACACCGACGACGGCTGGTTGCCATCCTGATCCTTTGCCGTACGCACATTGTCCAGGGTGGGTTCGCCGAACGAACAGGCAAGGCTCGCGGCGACCAGCGCAAGGACCGCAAACAAAACGACCAATTTATTCTTCATTTGCATTCTCCTTTTTGAAATTTTTCGGAAGTATATCCTATTCGATCTCCACATAGAGCCGCTTGTTAATTGCCCCTTTGCTCTTATAATCTGCGATGCGGATCGTGCCAACCTCGCGCGTATTGCGCACGTGCGTCCCCCCATCGGCTTGCAAATCCAACCCCACGATCTCGACCGTACGTACCTGCTGGATGCCTTCGGGCAGGAGGTTGATCTTCGTGCGGATCAGATCGGGAATCTGGAACGCCTCTTCGCGTGGAAGGATCCTGACGCGCACATCCCGCGCCCGCTCGACCTCCCGGTTGACTGCGGCTTCGATTTCACGCACCAACTCCCCGCGCAGGGTTTCGAATTCGAAATCCATGCGTCCCTTGAGCGGTTCCATATCCCCGCCGGTGACTAGCGCGCCGTAATCGCGAAACACTGTTCCGCACAGGACGTGAAGGGCAGTATGCGTGCGCATTAGTTTATAGCGGCGCGCCCAGTCCAAAGTCCCGCGTGAAGCGGAACCGGGGGTGGGCAGCGGTGCGTCCCCGCCGAGAAAATGCAAGATGTCATCTCCTTGTCGTTTCACTTTATCCACTTGATAGACGACGCCGTTGACGAACAAACTCCCCAGATCGCAGGGCTGTCCGCCGCCGCCGGGGTAGAAAGCGGTCCTGTCCAACACGACAGAGCGGGACTCTTCAATGACCGAAACGATATTCGCTTCGAATTCCTGAAGATAGGCGTCGGTTTGATACAACATGTCGGTCATGGTTCCTCCAGCGATAAAGTGTACTCCCAATGATACAATCAGCCAATGGCGATACAATATGGACACTTTCGATCACTGGAGGACACATGAACCCCACGCGCATTGTAATTGACGGCAAAACCTACAACAGCGTAAACGAAATGCCGCCGGAGATCCGCGCAAAATACGAACAGGCGACAGCGGATGCAAAACGTGAGCGGACTGCGGATTTTGCCGGGCAGACAGCTCAACCCTTCGCTTTCAACGCCATGAAATTTGTGGTGGATGGGAAGGAATACGACAGCCTCGACGACCTGCCGCCGGAGGCGCGCGCAAAATATGAGGAGGCAATGAATATGCTCGACAAGAACAGAAACGGCGTGCCGGATCTCGTCGAAGGCATGATGGGAATGTTTTCACAGCCATCCGCCCCCCAAAACACGCCCACAGCGGGGACAGCACGACGCCCTGCCCCGCAGAAAGTCCCCCCTCCATCGCCAGCCATCGCGCCAGATACCTCCGGCGGCTGGTTGTTGGCGGCGGCGGGATTCCTGCTGTTATTCCTTTGCGCGGCGGGCGCTTTGGGCGTTTGGTATTTTTTCCTTCGATAATGGAACTGCTTTGTGAATTCCCATACAATATTAGCGTTTGATTAGAAATCAATTACCCGCTTGACTTTGATTTTGAATTTCTGTATAGTAATTGGAGCATCAACTGGCACGGATTGCCCCACCGGCAGGCGTGCCTTTTGTTTCGCATGCATACCTATCTCAATTTCAAGGAGAGCCAATGATCCAAGTCAATGGTCTCATCAAAGACTATGGGATTCGCCGCGCGCTCGACAACATCACCTTTGACGCAAATCAGGGGGAGATTGTCGGGTTTCTCGGTCCGAACGGCGCGGGTAAAACCACCACCATGCGCATCCTGACCGGTTACATGCCGCCTTCGGGGGGAGAGGCGATTGTCGCCGGATACGATGTGGTGGAAGAATCGCTCGAGGTGCGTAAACGCGTCGGATACCTGCCCGAGACCGTCCCCCTCTACAACGACATGACCGCGCTGGATTACCTCAAATTCATGGCAAGTCTGAGGCAGATTCCCAATGCGGAAGACCGTGCCTGGGAAACGCTCGAATTGGTCAATCTGGACGATCGCGCGACCAATTACATCGGCAACTTCTCCAAGGGCATGCGTCAACGCGTCGGGTTGGCACAGGCACTCCTCCACCGCCCCGAGGTCATCATCCTGGACGAGCCGACCATCGGACTGGATCCGGCGCAAGTGGTCGAGGTACGTAACGTGATTCGCGAAATCGGCAAGGATCGCACCGTGCTGTTTTCCACACACATCCTGTCGGAAGCGCAACAAATTTGCGACCGCGTATTGATCATCAACAAAGGCAAGATCGTCGCTGAAGACACCCCCGAAAACCTGCAATCCCGCGTTCTGGGCGCCGAACGCGTGCTTCTGCGGGTACGCGGCGATGCAGATGGGCTGGACGTCATCGTAAAGAAGGTCAAAGGAACCAGCAAGGTGGAGTTCAAACAGGCGGACGCAGTCGAATTCGAGTTTGCCGCCGGGCAGGATGTCCGTCCGCAGGTGGCGAAGGCGGTCGTGCAAGCCGGGTATGAATTGGTCGAAATGCGACCGGTGGGTATGAGCCTCGAGGAGATCTTCCTCGAGTTGACGGACGACAAGCCGGCAGGCAAACGCGCGTGAGGTGCACCATGAGAAACATCTGGACAATCGCAAAACGGGAATACGACCAATATTTCATCAGCCCCATTGCCTACGTCATCGCCTTTGCAATCCTCCTGATCCTGGGCATAGATTTTGCGGGTTATTTCGGCGACGCCATGCGGAATTCGTTTCAAAATTTCGGTTCCGCGCCGGATGCAAGCAGGACGACGAGTCTTCTGGCGTTTCTGCTCATGCTGACAACGCCTGCCATCACCATGAGGCTGATTTCGGAGGAAGCCCGCACAGGAACCCTGGAACTCCTGCTTACGGCTCCCGTTCGCGACTTTGAACTGGTCGCCGGAAAATGGCTGGGCGCGTTGCTCTACATTCTTTCCCTCGTGTTTGTCACCTTGATCTATCCGATCCTGCTCAACAACTTCATCGAGCCCGGTCTGGATATTCCCGCCACCCTCACCGCCTATTTGGGCGTCGTGCTTCTGTCGGGCGTCTTCATCGCCATTGGCACGGGAATCTCAGCCCTGTTCAAGAATCAAATCGCGTCCTTCTTCATCACCTTTCTCGTATTTCTGGCTTTGTGGTGGCTGGTGGGCTTTCCGGCTTACTTCATCACCGGTTCGGCAGGAGAAGTGTTCAACTACCTGAACATCACCGAACATTTCTACAACGGTTTCAATACGGGCGTCATCGAACTCAAAAATCTCGTTTATTACATCAGTCTGATCGCGCTGGGACTTTTCACCGGGACGATCGCAATCGAAACGCGGAGATGGCGATAATGACAAAAAAGAACCAACCCACCTGGCGGCGCTATACGTTCATCGCGCTGGTCGTCGCCGGTCTGGCTCTTCTATTCGAAGTCGGAGTCTTATTGACTCGCGGACTGTTGATCACAAACATATTCACAGGCACCACCCTCGAGACGCTCGACCGCGCTTTGGCAATCGGCGGCGGCGTGGTCGTACTGGCGTTTGCAGTCTACCTGATGCTCGAACCCGAAAAGGTACGGCAGGTATTCACAGGCAGACAGGCAAAATACGGAAGCAATGCGGCGATCATGACCCTTGCCTTCCTCGGCATCCTGATCGTAGGAAACGTTCTGACCTATCAAAATCCGAAGAGACTGGCAGACACCACCGAAGACAAAATCAACACGCTCGCCCCCGAAACCCTTCAGGCGCTCAAATCGCTCCCCGAACCCGTCACCGCCATTGCGTTCTATTCCGCACTTTCCACAGCGAGCGCCGAAGACCTGCTGGAAAAGTTCCGTACGAACAGCGCCGGAATGTTCAGTTACCAGTTCGTCAACCCCGATACCGACCCGGTGGCGGCGCGTGAAGCGGGCATTACCGGCGACGGCAAGATCATGCTTGTGATGGGCGAACGCCGCGAGATTGCCAATTTCGCATCCGAAACAGAACTGACCAAGGCACTGATCAAACTCATCAACCCCGAACCCCGGGTGGTCTATTTTCTTAGCGGGCATGGCGAAATGTCGCTCGATTTCAGCGACAATTTCAACGTCGCCACGGCAAAATCCACACTGGAAAGCAAAAATTACACCGTCAACAGCCTGAACCTGCTCGCTGAAAACAAGATCCCGGAAGACGCCCTGGCAATCGTGATCGCCGGTCCCGTAAAACAGGTTTCCCAGCATGAAGTTCAACTTCTCAAGGAATATGTGGATGGCGGAGGCGCGCTCGTCGTGATGGAAAACCCCCTGCTGTTGACGGAGTTCGGCAATTCGCCGGACCCGCTGGCGGATTACCTTGCACAGGATTGGGGCATTACCCTCAACAACGACATCATCATCGATCAGAGCAGTCCGTTTGGTCCCCTTTTCGCCACCTCAGCGATTGCCGGTCAGCACCCCATCACCCAGGACATCAACGTCAACCTGATCATCATCATGCCGCAAGCCCGTTCGCTGACGCTGTCAACCCCTGCGGAGGGCATTACACAAACGCCCCTGCTCCTCACATCGGAAAATTCCTGGGGCGAAAAAAATTTCAAGAATGCGGAAGGATCGCAGGTATCAAGAGATGAGGAGGATCTTGGCGGTCCGCTGACAATTGCCGTCTCCGGCGAAAACGCCGGAACCGGCGGACGGGTTGTGGTCTTTGGCAATTCCTTGTTTGCCAGCAGCGACAACTTCGACGCGTACGGCAACGGCAACTTCTTCATCAACTCCGTGGATTGGGCGGCGGAGCAGGAAGACTTGATCAACATCACGCCGAACACCCCCAAAACCCGCACCTTCATTGCGCCCAGCCAGTGGCAATGGTACGCGATTTTGTGCGGCACGGTGTTCATTCTGCCGGGCATTGCCATCCTCTCCGGCGTTTACACCTGGTGGGTACGCAGAAGGCAGGGATAAGCAATGCGCCGTTCTACGAGTGTCTATGTGCTGGTCTTTATCCTGTTGACGGGAGTCTATCTTTATCTTAACAGCCGTCCGGAAACCCCGGATACCGACACCGCCGAACCGACCACCGAGCCCATCGAATACCTGTTCCAAGCCGAGGACGGCTTGCCCACCGGCATCCGCATCGAATCGAAGGCAGGAGAAGTCGTCGAAGTGGCTCGGAACACCGAGAATGCCTGGGAGTTAATCCTGCCCGAAACAGCCGCGGCAGACCAGGGGTCGGTGGAGGCGGCGGCAATCCAGGTCACAACGATCCGCATCCTGGACCGTATTCCCGGTCTCGCGCCCGAGGCGGTCGGTTTGGAAACTCCCGAATACACAATGTCTTTCAAATTTACCGGAGGCACGCAACGGAATATCGAAATCGGTGTTCTTACCCCCACGCAGAGCGGATATTACACGCGCGGCGAGGGGCTGGAGGTGCTCATCGTAAGCAAAAGCGCGGTAGACGCGCTCTTGCAGCTCCTGGCCAACCCGCCCTACGCAGTGACAGAGACGCCGCCTCCCGCGACGCCGTAAACGGGTTTCAAGGTATTTACAACACAGATAACGTAACATTTTACACAATCGAGCGTCTATAAAAAGCAACGGAACCGTATTGCTTTTTAACGCGAAAAAGCGTATTCTGGAAGAAAAGGAAGATGGCTTGTAGAGAATGGATGTAGATAAAATTTTGATGGCGGACGAGGAAGACGAATTTCCCGCAATTGCCCGTTTGGTGGAACTGGGGCGGCAAAAGGGTTATATCACGCTGGATGACATCATCCATTTCTTTCCCGAAGCGGAACAGGATGTGGAACAACTGGAGGAGGCTTTCTCCGCGTTGTTGAGCGCCGGCATTCCGTTCGTGGAGGACGCCAACCTTGCCGAGCCCAGCGAGGACGAACTGGTGGCGGTGGAAGCCACCGAGGAGGCGGAATCGGAAATTGACCCCTCGCTCGACGATTATCTCGCCAATATAGACACAGACGACACGATTGGTCTATACCTCAAGGAAGTCAGCCGCGTGCCTCTGCTGACCGCCGAAGAAGAAGTGGCGCTTGCCCAGCGCATCGAACGCGGACGGATGGCGCGTGAGGAACTGGCAAAAGGCAAAGCCAGCCCCCGCCGCCGCGCCGAACTTCGCAAACTCATCGAAGACGGCTGGTCTGCGCGCGAACATTTGATTACAGCGAACTCCCGTCTCGTCATCTCAGTCGCCAAGAAATACATGGGGCGCGGCGTGCCGTTCCTCGATTTGATTCAGGAAGGCAATATCGGTCTCATCCGCGCGACGAAAAAATTCGATTACCGCCGCGGTCATAAGTTCTCGACTTATGCCACCTGGTGGATTCGCCAGGCGGTCACACGCGCCATTGCCGATCAGGGTCGTACTATCCGCGTGCCGGTGCATATGGGCGACCAGATCAACAAACTCCTGCGCGTACAGCACCAGTTGACCCAGCGTCTCGGGCGGGAACCGAGCGTGGAGGAACTGGCGGAAGCGTTGGATGTCCCTCCCAAGAAAGTGGAGAATATGATCCAGGTGGCGCGCCGTCCGCTCTCATTGGAAACCCCCACCGATGACGAGGAAGACTCGGTGCTGGGCGACTTCATCGAAGACGATGAGGCTCCCCCGCCCGACGATACGGCTACCTACAACCTCTTGAAGGAACATCTTGGCGAAGTATTGAACGGCTTGCCGCCGCGAGAGGTACGCATTTTGCAGTTGCGCTACGGGTTGCTCGACGGACAAGCATACACCCTCGAGGAAGTGGGACGCAAGATGGGCGTCACGCGCGAGCGCGTGAGGCAGATCGAAGCGCAGGCGTTGAGCCGTCTCCGCCATCCCACCATCCGCAGAAAATTGCGGGATTATTTGGGCGAGTAAATTAACAGCTTCCCCATTTCTGGCGCGAAGTGAAAAGAGTGACCTTTAGAAGGTCACTCTTTTCGTCATTTTGTGATTTTCATCAAGCCACCCATCCCCATAAAATAAATTGTGCACTAAGGTATAGTCGCAGAGGTATGGAAGTGTACAGGATAACGCGGTTCACCCAAAGACAATCCTTGTATTGATTTGCCTCGTCATCATCGGAATGAACTCAAGCCAGTATAATGTGCGCATGAAATTTATCCGCTTTTTCGTTCCGCGCATCGAATACATTTTATTCGCATCCATCTTTTGGGGCATCACCGCTAACGGGCCCCGGATCTTGAATTTCGACGGCGATTTGCCGCGTCACCTCTTAATGGGACGCCTGATTCTGCAAACCCGCAGCGTCCCCACTGTGGACGTTTTCTCCTTCCGCACAACGGGCTTCCCTTCCATCCCGCACGAATGGCTGTCACAGGTGATACTGGCTGGCGCGTACGAATGGCTGGGGCTCAACGGCGTTGTCCTGCTCAGCGCCGCCCTGATGATGGCAGTGTGGATGCTCGTCTTCCGCGAAGCGCATGTCCGCTCGCACAGTTTAATGATTTCGCTGCTCCTCGTCACACTGGCGGCGGGAGCCGCTCAACTTCATGTCCTGCCGCGCCCGCATCTTTTTACCTACCTCCTGGCCGGCATTTGGGTCGTTTTGCTCGAGCATGTTGAAAAAAAGAGTTCGCAGAAATGGTGGCTCCTGCCCCTGACCATGCTGGTTTGGGTCAACCTGCACGGCATGTTCATATTGGGAATCATCCTTTGGGGAGTGTATCTGGCTGGGAGTTTTCTTGACAATCCATCAAGAGCGTGGTTTTCCAGCCCAAAAACCAGGTCAATGATACTTGCCGGGGCATGTTCACTGGCGGCAACCTTCCTGTCTCCATCTGGCTTCCATATCTGGGGGGCGATTGCATCGTTAGGGAGTAATTCATATATCACGTCAAAAATCCCGGAATACCAGTCGGCAAATTTTCATTTGCTTGAAACCTGGTTCTTCATTTTGATTCTGCTCTTCACCATCACAGGCTTTGCGCGCGCCAACAAGACAGGGTGGATCCCCATTCTCTTGACTGTCACGCTTACGTTCCTGGCGCTGTACACAAGCAGGATGATTCCATTATTTGCCATCATGATTGCACCCGTAACGGCAAAATCCCTTGCCGAGTGGATGAGGCAAGAATCTCCGCACGGTCGCCTGGCGGGATTCGACCAGCGCATTACACAGACCAACACCTCTGTCAACGGCTGGACCTGGATCGTTCTCGTCCTTCTGGGTACAACCCTTCTGCTTCACCTGGGCGTCCGCCTCGATCCCCAGGGCAGGGGAAACAACTTCGACAGCCGATTCTTCCCTGTTCAGGCTGTGGATTGGCTGGAGGCGCATCCGCAAAGCGGGCATCTACTCAACGAATTCGACTGGGGAGGATACCTCCTCCTGCGTCTGTGGCCCCCCCAGCAAATTTTCATGGACGGTCACACGCACATCTACGGTGAAGCCCTGACGCTGGAATATGAACGGGTCATTGCGGCTGCTCCGGGATGGGAGGAGGTACTCGAAAAATACGATATTGCCTGGGCGATTCTCCGAAGCGGAAGCCCCACAGCCGAACGACTATCGGCGCAGGGATGGAGCGAACTATATCGCGACGAGACCGCAGTCATCCTGCGCCGTATTCCGTAATGGAACGCGATGTACAAAATAGGTTATTACCGCATCTTTGTGATCGCCAGTATCATTTCCCTGAGCATTTCCTATGCGGGGGTGTGGTTTCGATTGATCAATAATCCCATCGAGCGGACAGGCTCCGATTTCATCGCCTTTTATACCGCCGGACGAGTGGCACAAGAAAAAGGTGCCTCCCGCGTGTACGACATTGCATTACAACGCCAGATGGAGGAGGAACAGGTCGGCTTTACGCTCGCGCCGGAACAGGTGCTTCAATACAATCATATGCCTTTTCTGATTCTGGTCTTGCAGCAAATCGTAACCGCCGATTACGTCGGTTCATTCGTACGATGGGCTTTGCTGATGGCACTTTTTCAAGCCGCCGCAGTGATCCTCCTCGGGCGTATGTTGAAGAGAGCCAGAATCAAACCGTCCTCTGTGAGAATTGCCAGGGTCGGCGGGATGCTCTTCCTGCCGGCCTTTTTCAGCCTGATGAACGGGCAGGATACCGGCATCCTCCTGCTGGGAGCCGCCATCTGGACCTATGGATTGCTTACCGACAGCGAATGGATCGCCGGGCTGGGACTGAGCCTGACCGTCGTTCGTCCTCATATCGCTCTCGTTCTGGCTGCCCCCATGCTTTTCAAGCATACAAAAGTATTCCTGGCGTTTGCGGCTGGTTCGGGGGCGCTTGCCATTTTCAGTTTTGCGCTCCTGGGCTTGCAGGGCGCACAGCAATTCATCCACGTCATCCTCGTCAGCGCAAGCGGTGACTGGTACGGTATCAAACAGAACGTCATGTTCAACCTGATCGGTCTGGCAATGCGGATATTTCCCCATCTCGATGCAAACACAATTCGCACGGCAGGCTGGATCATCTATGGGGCTTCGATCGCCGCCTTGACCAATGCCTGGCGTCGGTCTGGAAAACAAACAGACACTTTGATCGGCTTGACAGTTTCATGGGCTGTTTTGATCGTCCCTCATCTGCATTTTCACGACCTCGCGTTAATGATCGTTCCAATCTTTATCCTGGTCCGCTGCGCGCCAACGGGACGGCTTACCGAACTCCATGCCGCCATACTGCCCTTTGGAATTTCGTTCCTGCTTCTTGCAAGCAACATAACCCCCCTTTTGCAATTCACTGTTCCGTATCTGGTCGTGAGTTGGTTTATTGCCCGCTTTTGGTCCATACGCTTCACATTCGAACGCCAGGCAATCGGACGCTAGAAACATCCGCCTACGACCGCCACAGCGGAGACATCTCTAGCATGAAGGCTGCGGCACGACAAACTGCGCAACATCGGTCAACAACGATGCAGGCAGAACAAGGAACAGCGCCCTATAGCGCCGCGTCCAACATGATCGCGACGAAGATGAACACCAAATAGGAACTGGACCACTTATACATCCGCCAGGCAACCTTATTCCCGCCCTGTTTCCAAACCTGCCATGCGGCATGGAGCAACGCCCCGCCCAAAACCAGCGCCGAGACCAGATAGATCGTTCCGGCGAGATCAAGAATGGGAAGCAGCAAAGTGACGATTACAAGTTCGATCGTATATACGAAGATCTGCCGGCGCGTCTCCAGTTCGCCGCGCACAACGGGCATCATTGGAACTTTCGCCTTCTCGTAATCCTTCATGCGAACGATTGCCAGCGCCCAGAAATGCGGAGGCGTCCACATAAAAATGATGAGAAAGAGAATCCATGCCGTCCAATCCAGCCCGCCGGTGGCGGCAGCATACCCGACCATGGGCGGAATCGCCCCCGCCCCGCCGCCGATGACAATGTTCTGAACCGTCGCCTTCTTCAACCAGAGGCTGTACAAAATAACATAGTAAACAATCCCTGCCAGCGAAAGCAGAGCCGCCAGCGCGTTGACAAAACTCGCCAGAATGTAATAACTCGTCAACGATAACCCCAGCCCAAACGCCAGCCCCTCGGCATCCGTCAGCCGCCCATCCGCCAGCGGACGTTTCGCTGTGCGCTGCATGTTCCGATCGAGTTCGCGGTCAATGTACTGGTTGAGCGCACTCGAGCCGCCCGCCGCCAGCGCGCCGCCAACCAATGTCCACAGGGTCAGAGAAAATGAAGGCCACTGTTTCCCCCCAACCACCAGCCCGCCATAGGTGGTGATCAGCAGCAAACCGACGATGAGCGGTTTGGACAGGGCGAAAAAATCCTTTATCCGTTGTCTCCGGTTAAACGTGACCGGCTCGGCATCCTGCGCCAGAACCCCCGAGGCGTACACCAGCAAAAGAAGAGAAACCCATAACGCCCAGGTGGTCAGTCTGTGCAACACAACCAAATGTCCGGCGTTCGGCTGTGTGACTTGAATTGCCCCGACCAGCGCCTGACCGAAAAACATCACCGTCAGAATCGTCGTCAGCGGCAACAGCACACGCTCGCCGCGCTGTTCCCTCCACGCCTTGCGGAAGACTGCCAGCATCAATAACGAGGCAAGACCGACCGTTGAAATGTGCGCAAGTTTCATCCACCCCACAGGCGCAGTGGGCATGCAAAGGGGCCAGCCTTTGCAGAATGCCTCCGCGCCCGTCAAGGTCACAATGCGCCCTGCCACCGTCAACGCAACCACCGCGAAGAACAATACGAACACATATCGCGAAAAGGATGATGCAAGCGAATATTTCATGCTTCCTGTTTCCTCAAGTAAAACGGATAACCGCCGAACAAAATCGTTGCAAACGCAAACCATTGTAAAGCATACCCAAAATGCGGACCCTCCGTCAACTCGATTTCGGGCTGGTAGGGAATGGGCGGCGTCTCGTCGGCGGGATCAACATTCGGTTGTATGTAAATCTTCAGGATGGGATACGGCATCTGCAGGGCGATCTTCTCGAGATCGGCATTATTCCACACCCAAAGCGGACTCCCGTCCGCAGGCAGCGCGTCGGCGACGCCGCCGAAGGCTGGTTTGCTCTGTCCAAGCCGAATCTGCCCCGTGACCGCGACCGCGCCGGGCTCGTCGTACCTGCGCCAGTCGGCAGGCGCGGAATTGCCGTCAGCGGGGATCCAGCCTCGGTCCACCAAAACAGCCGTCCCGTTGAAAAGAAGCGGGGTAAGGAGGTGATAGCCGTATTGATTTCGGTGATATTGATTCCGCAGCGCGATCTGATTGGCGAAGTCGTACTCCCCTGTAACCGTCACGGCGCGCCATTCCATCGTCGCGAGGGAGGCGGAGGGTTCGGCGTTCAACTCGAGCGGCGGGAGGGCGCGCATGGAGGTCACCTGGGCATTGAAAGCGCGCCGCTGGTCGAGGCGGTCTAACTGCCAGATGCCGAGGCGAACACACACCGCCGTGCCGAAAAAGACCAGCAATGTGGTTGCCAGCCATTTGCGGCTGAACATTTTACGCAGCAGCATTTTCTTTTCTAACGGGCATGATGAAACTATAGAGCGCCATCAAGATGCCCATCGGCAAACCTGCATAAAGAATGCCGTAAATGCGGGTGCCGGGTGTGAGGGCATCACGCACATCCAACCCGAAGTAGTTGCCCGGCTGGAAACTGCACTCATAGGCAAGGTTTTCTCTCCGCTCCAGCGAGAGGTGCGCCGACGAGTTGGCGGGAATCCACAACGGACCGAGTTTGTGATCCACGCGATCTTCATTTTTGATGACGAGCATATCGCCCACCACAAAAATCATGTCGGTTGGCAGGGAGGGTGGCTGTTCGCCGCGCGCCACCTGTTCGGCGGTACCGGGCGGGATGGTCAGTACGATTTCCTGCGGAGGGCGCGCCGTCTCCCGCAAAAAGAGGAATGTGATTTCGCTGATCGCGGCGCCAACAAGCAAACCGAGGAGAATCGAAATAACAAGCCGTTTGACGAGAACGTGCCGGGCAGGCATTACGTTTCCTCTTTGAGAATTAACTTCAGGTCGTGAACGATGTCTTCAACGGGCGTTTCGAAACTGAACGAAATGCGCAGGTTGCCGTCGGCATCAATCAGCGTGACGCGCGCCGTGTGGTTGACGATGTAGCCGAAGGCAGAGGTCCCCTCGACGATTTCACGAAACACGCCGTAGTCCTTCCAAATCTTGGTCAGCGCGGTTTCGGTGCCGCTCAAGCCGATGAAATTCGGGTTGAAGTGATTGACATATTCTTGCATGCGTTCGGGCGTGTCGCGCTGAGGGTCCACCGAAACAAAGACCACCTGTACGCGGCTGGCATCTTCGCCCAGTTGTTTCATCGCCTGATTCAATTCCGCCAGCGTGGTAGGGCAGACATCCGGGCAGGAGGTGTAGCCGAAGAAAAGCAATACGGTCTTGCCCTGCATCCCACCCAAACGGAATGTCGAACCGTCATGCCGTAACAATACGAAATCTGGAGCCTTGGGGTAGGGTTCGGCGTAGGTCGTCCCGCGAAAGCGCGCCGGTGCGCCGAAAAGGATTGCCCATGCAGCGACGATGCCGATCAACAGAAGTGAGCCGATTCCCACCGAGAGAATTTTCCGATCCATTGCGATGCCTCATCTGCAAAAGGGTAAGTTCGAGAATTTAATGATACCCCGAAACATCGGGGCGACCCGTACGGATCGCCCCGATGGCGCGCAAATTCTAATCCAATTCTCATTCACACGCAGGTTATACGATGGCAGTTCCCACCAGATAGAGGGCGGGGTAAAAGACAATCCAGACCACATCCACAAAGTGCCAGTAAACCGCCGCCGCTTCGACCGGGTAATGCTGATCGTCGTACAGCCCGCGCCTGCCATTGACCCAGACAATGGCGAGGAAGACCAGTCCGGTCAGGACGTGGAAGGCGTGCATGCCCGTCATCATGTAGAACGCCGCGCCCGCGGGACCCGAGGAGGGAGTCAGTCCCTCGTGCGCCGCCAGCCGCCATTCCACAAAAACCACGCCGA
This sequence comes from Chloroflexota bacterium, assembly GCA_013388685.1. Lineage (GTDB taxonomy): Bacteria > Chloroflexota > Anaerolineae > Anaerolineales > Villigracilaceae > Defluviilinea. The sequence continues at coordinate 59,960 of JACAET010000031.1, forward strand.
TGAGAAAGCCCAGTCCCAGCAGGAAGGTGATGAGGGTATTGTTGAGGAAGCCTTTGCGGTCACCGTTCGCGATCATCGTTTCGCCGCGGTTCATGAAGAAGGATGAGATGAGCAGGACGGAAGTCACACCCAGACCGAGGAGCTGGTTGAGGTTGGGGCGGGTCAGCCCGAGCAGGTTCATGCGCATGACCAGCAAACCGCCAAAGACGAACGCATCCGAAATCAAAAATAACCAAAGACCGAGGCGGTTCGTCCCGGATTTATATTCGTAGGAGTCGTGGTCGCCTTCATGGTCGGCGTTTAGTTTGTACACATGCATGTAGTAATACACCACCAGCGCCCCTTTGACGAACGCCACGGCAATCAATACAGCGGTGGAATTGAAAGAAGCCGCCACGAGAAATTCCAGGACGGTCAGAATCGCCAGATAGACGAAGATGAATACGCCCTGGTTGAGCATGGAGGCTTTGTCTTGTTTATGTGTCATTGTTCTCTTCCTCCCCTTTTAGTGTTTTCCGCCCTGGGCGGGAACAAAGTCAATGTATTTCGAACCTGGCAGACCGTAATCATACGGTTCGCCGACAACTTCAAAGGGCGTCTCGTAGTTATGAGCAGGCATGGGCGAGGAGACCTGCCATTCGGGTGAGCGCGAATTCCAGACGTTGCCTTGCGCCTTCTCTCCGTGCTTGATGCTATGGAAGAAGTTGATGAGGAAGATAAGCACCGAGAGCGCAATGGCAAAGGCTGCAATGGTCAAAATGAGATGGGTGGTGTCGAAGCCCTGCGCCGGGTCATAGTCTGCGATGCGGCGGCGCATACCAAGCAGACCAACGCGCATCATGCCGAAGGTCAGGATGAGGAACGAGGGGGTCATCAGCCAGAAGTGCACCTTGCCCCAAAATTCGTTCATGCGGCGCCCGGTCGCTTTGGGGAACCAGTAGTAAATGGCGGCAAAGAATGGGAAGACGAACCCGCCAAAGATGGTATCGTGGAAGTGACCGACGATGAAGTAGGTGTCGTGCAGGTGCAGGTCCACGGAGACAGTGGCGTTCGGAGGTCCCGAAAGACCGCCCATCAGGAAGACGACGATGGCTCCAAGCACGAAGAGCATGGGAGTAGGGGTTTCGATTTTGCCGCCCCAAATCGTTGCTACCCAGGAGAAGAACTTGACGCCCGTCGGTACGGCAACCAGCAGGGTGCTGTACATGAACGGTACGCGCAGATATTCGTTCATGCCGGAGGTGAACATGTGATGCGCCCACACCAGGAAGCCGACCAGCGCAATGCCCAGCGAAGACATGGCTACCCAGCGGTAACCGAACAACGGCTTGCGGACAAAGACCGGCAGGAGTTCGGAGATGACGCCCAAGCCCGGCAGAACGAACACATATACCGCCGGATGCGAGTAGAACCAGAACAGATGCTGGAAGAGTACCGGGTTGCCGCCTTTGGCAGGGTCAAAGAAGCCCATGCCGAACAGACGCTGGAACATCACCAATTGGAACGAGAGACCAATCAATTGGGTGGCGGTGAGAGCAATGATGGATGTGGCAACCGACGCCCAAACAAGAATGGGCATGCGCATGGCGGTCATGCCTCTGGCGCGCATGCGGACGACGGTTGCGATGACGTTCAACGCGCCAAGGATGGACGACCAGCCGGCGATGAACACACCCAGGAAGAACATCTGCTGTCCCACAGGCGCCTTGACCGAGAGCGGCGGATAGCCCGTCCAGCCGGTGTCGAAGCCGCCCAGCACCAGGCTCATCAGCAAAAGCACCGCGGCAGGGACGGAAACCCAGTAGGCAAAGGCGTTCATACGCGGAAATGCCATGTCGTGCGCGCCCACGAGGAGCGGCACCGCATAGTTGATGATGCCGGCAATGCCCAGCAGGATCGAAACAATCATGATCATGCCGTGCAAAGACATGAGGGTGTTGTAGAGTTGCGGTCCGTTCTGGCCGAAGAGATTCATCCCCACGTTCAGGAATTGCAAGCCCGAAGCCGCCAGTTCCGTGCGGAAGATCAGGGCAAAAGTGCCGCCCACAGAAATGAGAAACAGGGCAGTGACCGTGTACTGGATGCCGATGACCTTGTGGTCGAGCGAAACGCCGAGGAATTTCTCCCAGCCCGGTTCGTCTTCGTGGAACTCCGGGGTGTCGATTCCGCGCGCCCATTTGACCCAGTCGTCCATCACGCCCACGCCAAACAGAAAGGCAACCGCACCGACCAGCGCGCCGAACACCCAGGCAGGCTCGGTGAAGAAAAAGCCGCCAAACACCGAAAGCCCCATCATGACACGGATGCCGGTCACGATGAAGCCGCCGATCAGCGTCCACACCACCTGATAGACCAGCCCGCGCGTGATACCGCGGTAACCATACACGCCAAAGAAAAATGCCGTGAAGGCAAACAGAAGCGAAAACGCCGAAGGCACGGGGGCTGTCCAGCGCACGTTCTTCATGATGAGGGCGTCAAGCCCCAGCCCAATGAGATACCCCACCCCTCCGGCAATCAGCAGGAACAGCAAACCGCTCCCTACAGTGTATTTCCTTTTCATTCCAAACTCCTCCGCCGATTATTTCAACGTCTTGATATAGGCAATGATGTCCGCGACTTGTTCTTCCGTGAAGTTATATGCGGGCATCTGTTGAGCCTCGAAGCCAGCCACAATCTTCGCCTGAGGCTGAAGGATGGACTCTGCCAGGAAGGCATCGTCGGCAATGACTGTCCCGCCGCCGCTGAGCGGCACTTCAGAGCCAGCCAGTCGGAACCAGGTGGGACCCACACCCGGCGAGCCGTCAATCGAATGGCAGCCGCGGCAACCGTTCGCCGTCACCAGCGCCAGACCGCGTCCCTCGGGGGTTTGGCCGGCTTCCGCCGCCAACGCCTGCTGTTCCGCCACCCAGGCATCGAAAGCGACCTTTTCCACCACGATCACGGGATTTTCCATGTACGCGTGCGATGTGCCGCAAATTTCGGAACAGCGCACCTTATACGTATCGCCAAGCAGTGTCGGTGTGATGCGAAGTTCAGTGATGCGCCCAGGCACCAGGTCCTGTTTGACGCGGAATTCAGGCACCCAGAAGGAATGAATGACATCCCGCGATGTCATCTTCAAAAGCACCTGCTTGTTCACCGGCAAATACAGTTCCTTGGAGGTAATCCCATATTCGGGATATTCGAAAGACCATCCCCACTGAAAGCCCGTCACGTTGACCACCATCGCATCGGGGTCGGCGCGGCGGGTTTCACCCAGGTTCTGTGCACCGACGAACGCCATCCCCAGCACGACCACCAGCGGGATAACCGTCCAGACCACCTCCAGTGTGGTATTCCCCTCCACATGCACAGCGTCGGTCGTATCGCCTTTCTTCCGGCGGAAGACCAACAGACTGTACAACATCGGCACGACAATCAAAGAAAACAGGAACGACATGGCTTTGACCTGCAAATCCCAAAGCCAGTCAATCGGACCCGCCTGAGCGCTGGCAGGCACAGGCATCAGCCCTGCCGAATCGAGCCCCACATATGTGAGAACCGCCAGCGCAATGACCAGAATTCCCACGATCACAAAATGTCGCATAGAAACTCTCTCCTGTTACGAAGTCGAACGCAGACCTCCCCGGTCCACAACCGTTCTAATTTACCAAATTTTCCATTATTTGTCACGAATAAAAGGAACAAAAAAAACGCTTCCCGCCCGACCGATGGTTGATTCTCCCTAAGAAACCTCACCCACCGCCGACAACACCTCTGCACTATGATCGGCAGGGCGCACATTCTCAAACACTTTGACAATCGTTCCGTTGCCGTCAATCAGGAAAGTCGTTCGCAAGGCCCCTTCGTAGGACTTGCCCATGAACTTTTTGGGTCCCCACACCCCATACAAATCGCAGACCTTGTGACCCTCGTCTGCCAGCAGAGGAAAAGGCAAACTGAACTTTTGCTTGAACTTCACATGCGACTTGACACTGTCCGGACTGACGCCGAGGATGACCACGCCCGCCTTCTCGTAGGCAGAGTAATCATCGCGGAAGTTGCAGGCCTCGGCGGTACAGCCGGGGGTGTCATCCTTGGGGTAAAAGTACAAAACGACGTTTTTCCCGCGAAAGTCGGAAAGTTTGCGGAGGGTATGGGTATCGTCGTACAACGCGAAATCTGGCGCTGGAATGCCTGATGAAATGGGCATGTTTTGTCTCCTTCGGGCGGCTATTATACCTCCAACCCGTATGCGCAACAAAAAAAGCCGCCACAAATGCGGCGGCAGTATTGGAAACGAGACCATCAGGCGAGAATCTTTGCCTGCTTAAGAGCTGTCTCCAGCGTATCAATCGTGGCTGGCTTGATGATGATGGATGTCGCGCCGAGTTTCATCACCTTTTCGCGGGTTTCGGGTTGATCGTCCGAGGTGATGACAAACACAGGCACTTTCATCAATTGCGGCTCGCGACGCAGAAACGCAAGGACTTCCGTTCCGTCCACGCCGGGCATGTTGATGTCGAGACATATGAAATGAGGCGTAAAACCCTTGCTAAACAATTCCATCGCGGGGCTCGAACCATACGCCGCGCGCGCTTTGAAGCCCAAAACCTGCAACATTTGATTTAGCGCATCCGCCGTTTGGCGGTTGTCGTCAATAATCAATCCTTCAGTCATCTAATCCTCCAAAATAATCGCGCCCATCACAGACACGTCATAGCCCGGTAGTCGAGAAACGGCTTTTCGGAAGGCCGAATCAGCCAAAAGTCCGAAAAGAGGCGCAAGCAGGTCGTCCTCCGCAAACGGCTTGGGAATCACCAAATCGTAGCGTTCCTGAAAGAGCGGGACGAAGTCCAAATCCAATGCTTGCGCGGCGGCGGCGATGCCCAACCCGCAATCGGCGCGCCCCGAGGCGACAGCCGCCGCAACGCCAAGATGAGTATACTCTTCCTGCTGGTAGCCTTCAATGGAACTTTGAGGTATTGTCATCAAATTCAAATGATAATCCAACAGGACGCGCGTGCCAGCCCCGCGCTGACGGTTCACAAAGCGGACGCCGGACCTGGCGAGGTCTCCCAGGCTTTTGATTCCCTTTGGGTTTCCCCTCCTCACCAGCAGACCCTGCTCGCGCCCCACCAGCGCGATAACTTTGACGGGGATGTTCGGTATGTACTGGCGGATGTAGGAGATGTTGTATTCGCCTGTCTGCGGGTCGAGCAAATGCGACCCGGCGAAATGCGCCTCGCCGCGCCGCAAGGCAATAAGCCCGCCCTGCGAGCCGACGTTGGCGGAGGCGAGGCGGCGGTCATGTTCGGCGAGGAATTGCGCCATCAGGTCGAGGGTGAGGTCGTGCGAGCCAATGGAGAGGATAGTCTTTTCGATTTCGGCTTTGCTTCGGTACAGGCGCACCTGCACCTTTTCGCCCGCCTCCATGCCCTGCACGCCGCTGGGGATGACGGCGATGCCATCTGCCTGCACCAGCGAGGTGATGACCCCCGCTCCGCGCGAGAGCGGCGCAGCGAGCAGTTTTCCTCCCACCTTCCCCACCGCCACGCGGACAAAGTCGTCATCGCCTGCGGGGGAAACGATCTTGCGCGTGAGGATGGCTTCTTCGGTTGGCAGTTCCAGCGGACGCCGCCCCAGCCACTTGGCGAGAATGGGTTCGACGAAGATGTCAACCGTCAGCGCGGCGGAGACGGGGTAGCCGGGGACGCCGATGATGGGGACAGTGGACGGTAGACGGGGGACAGTGGACGGTGGGGCGGACTCGGTCTGCGGTCTACCGTCCACCGTCCCCAAGATTACAGGATGCCCAGGGCGGACGGCGACGCCATGTACGAGCAGTGTGCCAAGTTTTTCGACAACTTTCGCCGAGAAATCTTCCGCGCCTGCGGAGGAGCCTGCGTTGAGCAAAACAAGGTCGTGAGTTTGCGCGGCTTCGTGCACGCGCTGACAGATGAGGTCGAAATCGTCCTTTGTGATGGGAAAGCGCGTCGGTTCGCCGCCCATGGCTTTGACTTGCGCGGCGATGACCAGTGAGTTGTATTCGAGAATGTCGCCCGCTTTGAGTTTGGAGCCAATGGGGACGAGTTCCGTGCCTGTGGGCAGGATGGCAACCTTCGGCTTGCGCGCCACGACGATTTCCTGATGTCCCGCCGCGGCGATGGCGCCCAAATCGGCGGGGCGAAGCACGTGTCCCGCAGGCAAAACCAGTTGCGTGGCGACGATGTCCTCTCCCAGCGGGCGGACGTGACTCCACGGAGCGACGGCGGCGCGGATGCGGATGGCGGCAGGTTTGCGAATGGCGGATGTGATTTGCCCGTTTTCATCCAGCGGCTCGGTGTTCTCGATGGGAATGACCGCGTTCGCCCACTCTGGAAGCGGATCGCCCGTATCCACATATTGAGAGATTGGAGATTGGGGATTGGAGACTGACGACTGATCACTGCTTACTGATGACTGGTAATTGGTAACTAACAATTGGACAGGCGAGGAAGGCTGTGCGCCAGCGGTATCCTCCGCCCGCACGGCGAATCCGTCCATGGCGGAGGCGTGGTAATGAGGCGAGGAGACTTTCGCCCAAATCGGCTCGGCAGTGACGCGCCCCAGCGCGTTTTCGTCGAGGGGGATGGTTTCGGGTCCAAGAATCAGCCACAGGTCCGCGCTTTGAAGCGCCTGTTTGAGGCGGGCTTGGGCTTGAGAGAGGGGGATGTCGTGGAGGTAGACGGACATGGAGATTTACGATTTTAGATTTGCGATTGACGACTGTAAGAATCAGTAGATCACGAAAACCGCTCGTAGCGTGCGCTCTCTAGCGCACTTTCGGCGTTAGAGAACGCCAATTACGCGCTTTCGTGAAGTACTGATAATTGGTAAGTGGTAAGTGGTAATTACCAATCTCCAATTACCATTTAGCCCACCCCATCCATCGCCGCGCCCAGACGTTTGACAATTTCATCCACTTCCTCTTCGTTGAGGGAAAGCGGCGGGGCAAACGCCAGCACATTCCCCAGCGGACGCGTGCGCAGTCCGCGTTCCTGCGCGGCTTTGAAGATGCGCATTGTCATGGCGGGGTCGGCGGCTTTGGTTTCCTTGTTCGAGACGATTTCCACGCCGCAAACGAGACCCAGTCCGCGCACATCGCCGACAAACGGGAATTCTACCAGCGACTTCAAGCCTTCGAGCAGGCGTTTGCCGAGTTCCTTCGCGCGGACGGGATAGTTTTCCTTTTCCATGATTTCGAGATTTTTCAGCCCCACCGCGCACGCCATGGCATGACCCGAGTACGTGAAGCCGTGCATGTACGCCTCCGACTCCGCCGCCGATTCCATCGTCTCGCGGATTTCATCGGAGATTTGAATGCCGCCGAGTTGGGCGTATCCGCTGGTGATGGCTTTGGCGAACGAAAGGATATCGGGCTTGACGTTCCAATGCTTGAGCGCGAACCACTCGCCTGTGCGCCCAAAGCCCGTGATGACTTCGTCGGCGATGAACAACACCTCGTATTTGTCGCAGATCTGGCGGACGAGGGGGAAATAATCGGGGGGAGGAACGATCACGCCGCCGACGCCCATGACAGGTTCGGCGATGAACGCGGCGACCGTGTCCGCGCCTTCGCGCAGGATGGCTTCTTCCAGTTCGCGCGCCGCCGCCTGACCGACCGTCTCGCCGTTTTTCAACTGACCTTCGTAGCGGTACGGATTCGGCGCAGGGATGTGGACGAATCCATCGGGGGCGGGACCGAACATCGTCTGATATTTCTCCAGCCCCGTGGCAAAGGTGGCGGAAAGCGTCACACCGTGATACGAACCGCGCCGCGCAATGACCTTGTACTTGGTCGGCTTGCCCTTGCGCTTCCAGTAATAGCGCGCCGTCTTGAACGCGGAGTCGTTCGATTCGGAGCCGCCCGACGTGAAGAAGGTGGTGTTCAGCCCAGGGTAGGCGAATCCAGCCAGTTTGTCGGCAAGACGAATCGAAGGCAGGTTGGTCATCCCCGCAAAATTGGAGGTGAACGCCAGTTCCTTCATCTGGTCATAGGCGGCTTTGGCAAGTTCTTCGCGTCCGTATCCCGCGTTGACGTTCCACAGCCCCGCCATTCCGTCGAGAATCTTCTGCCCGTCGGTGGTATACAGCCACACCCCATCCCCGCGCTCGATCACCAGCGGGTTGGCATGGGATTTGGGATGATAGACGGGGTGCAGTTGTTTCTTGTCTTTTTCGAGCCATTGTTGCGTGTTGTCAGTCATGGTGGTCTCCTTTTTTATTCTCGCTTTCCTGCCTCTCCCCTAACCCCTCTCCGACGAGCGGAGAGGGGACTCGCTGGCAGGCTTTAAGTTCTTCTATTTTCGCGCGTATTTGATAAAGCGCGGCGGCTAAATCCTTTTCAACGGTTTCCGCTCGTATTCGCAGCACGTTCAAACCCAACAACTCAAGAATTTCCTGACGGGCGCGGTCCGCTTCTACCTGATTATCATGTATCGCGCCGTCCACTTCAACAACAAGACGATAATCCGAATTATAAAAATCAACGACAAAATAACTTACAGGCTGCTGGCGTCGAAATTTAATGCCATCCAGTTTCTTCCCGCGCAAAGCCTGCCAGAGAATCCTCTCACTCTCTGTCGGCTCCTTTCGGAACTCACGCGCAATCTCGACCATCCTGCGTTTGATCCTGGAAGGCACTTCAATGCGGGGAAAATCATCTTTCATAGCCACTCACTCCCCTCCCCACTTGTTGGGGAGGGGCTGGGGGTGGGGATCACCCCTCCCTGCCTGTCGGGGAGGGGCTGGGGGTGGGGATCACCCCAACACCTCCACATCATGCGGACCCGACTCCTTCAGCCCCGCGCCCGTCATCCGCACGAAGATGGCTTTTTGCTGGAACTCTTCGATGGTGTGCGCGCCGCTGTAACTCATCCCCGATTGCAAGCCGCCGACAAGTTGAGTCAACACTTCGCGCACCTTGCCGCGATACGGCACCGCCGCCTCGACGCCCTCCGCCACGTACTCTTCGATCTCTTCGCGCGTCAGGTCGTTGCCTTCGCGTTTGTTGCGTTCGATGTTCGCCGTCAACGACGCCATGCCGCGCGACGCCTTGTAGCGGTGACCTTTGCGCGTCATCACAATGCCTGGGCTTTCGTCCGTGCCAGCCAGCAGCGACCCGACCATCACCGTGCTGGCGCCTGCCGCAATCGCCTTTGCCACATCGCCAGGGTGACGGATGCCGCCGTCGGCAATGATGGGAATGCCAGCGGGACGCGCCGCCTCGGCGCACTCGATGATCGCCGTCAACTGCGGAACTCCCGACCCCGCCACCAGCCGCGTGATGCAAATCGAGCCTGGACCCACGCCGACCTTCACCGCGTCCACACCCGCGTCAATCAGCCGTTTCGTCCCGTCGGCGGTTGCCACATTCCCGCCGATGATCTGCGCCTCGGGGAAATGTTTGCGGATGTTCCTGATCATCTCGATTTCCAGGCGCGAATCGCCGTGCGCGATATCCACCACGATGCAGTCCGCGCCCGCCGCCAAAGCCGCCTCCACGCGGCGCATTTCTTTATCCCGCACGCCCACCGCCGCGCCGACCGCCAGCCGTCCCTTCGCGTCTTTCGTCGCCTTCGGGTATTGCGTAATCTTCATGATGTCCTTCAGCGTAATCAGCCCCACCACTTTGCCTTCGGCATCCACCAGCGGCAATTTCTCCACGCGGAACTTGTGAAGTAACTGCTCCGCCTCCTTCAGCGACGTACCAGGCGCGGCGCTGTGCACCTCGCGCGTCATGATTTCGGTCACGGGCTTGCCGTCATCCCCCTCGAACAGCAAATCGCGCGTCGAGACAATACCGACGAGTTTCTCATCCTTATCCAGAATCAAAATCCCGCCCGTGCCTGTCTCATCCACCACGCGCTTCACCTCTCCCACCGTCTGCCGATCCGTCATCGTGATGGGATTGTCCACCACGAACGACTCCGCCTTCTTCACACGCTCGATCTGCCGCGCCTGCTCGGCGATCGTCATAAAACGGTGGATAATCCCAATCCCGCCCTCGCGCGCCATCGCAATCGCCATCTCGCTCTCGGTCACCACATCCATGTTCGCCGAAACAATCGGCGCCTGCAGCGCAATCTTGCGCGTCAGCCAGCTCTTCGTCGAAAGCGTGCGCCGCGACTCCACGTCGGAATACTGCGGCACCAGCAAGACATCGTCATAGGTCAAAGCCACATCGGGCAAAATTTTCATATCACCTCCAGGTGCGTACTCAGCATTTTGCGTACTCGGCGTTCTCCCCTGGCACCGCCCGCCAGGGCAGGTGTAACGCCGCTGGACGCTAGAGAGCGTCCACTACGCGCGGCGTTTTCTAACACCGAAACTCTTATGGGAATGAACCGCCCGAATTATAATGCTTGATGATGACGCTTCATGCGCTTTCCCCTTTGGATGGACGTTACGAAAAAGAGACCACTCCTCTGCGGGACTTCTTCTCCGAATTTGCCTATCTCCGTTCCCGCGCCCGCCTCGAGCTGGACTTTCTAACTGCTCTTTCCAAAATCGGCATTTGCCCGCCCCCCAGCCTTTCCCTCGACAACTTCACCGACGAAGACGCTCTTAAAATCCAGGAATACGAAAAGACCACGCGGCACGATGTCAAGGCGATTGAGTATTTCCTTCGAGAGAAACTCCCCGCGGAACTTCATCAGTGGCTTCACTTCGGCTTGACCTCCGAAGACATCAACAACCTCGCCCAAGCCCTCGCCCTGCGCGACTCGCGCGACCAGGTTCTCCTCCCTGCACTCGACAACCTCCTCGCCTCCCTGCGCGGCTTTGCCAAGCGATACCGCGCCCTCCCCATGCTCGCGCGGACTCACGGTCAGCCCGCCGTGCCGACCACGCTGGGCAAAGAGATTGTCGTTTACCTTGCCCGTCTCAAAACATGCCGCGAGGAAATTGCCAATCACAAATTCGAAGCAAAATTGACGGGCGCCGTCGGGAACTTCAACGCCCTGCACGCCGCTTTTCCAGATGTAGACTGGCTCGCCTTTAGCCGTGACTTCATCCAAAGCGTGGGACTCGAACCCAACCTCGTCACAACCCAAATCCTGCCCTACGACAACTGGCTTCGTTACTTCCACACCCTCCAGTTGACCAACTCCATACTTCTTGGCTACGCGCAGGACATATGGCGATACATCAGCGACGGGTGGCTCAGGCAGAAAGTCGTCGAAGGCGAGGTAGGGTCTTCGACCATGCCGCAGAAGGTCAACCCGATTGACTTCGAGAACGCCGAAGGCAACCTGGGAGTTGCCAATGCCCTGCTCACCCACTTCTCGCAGAAACTGGCGGTCTCACGCCTGCAAAGGGATTTGTCCGATTCAACTGTGCGGCGGACGTTCGGTGCGGCGCTCGGACATACGCTGCTGGCGTGGATCAACATCACGAAAGGCATGTCGCGCGTGGAGGCGGATGAGGAGCAAATCAAGTCGGAGTTGAACGCGCATTGGGAGGTCGTGAGCGAGGGGGCGCAGACGATTCTGCGCGCGGCGGGTCGCAGCGACGCGTACGAGGCGCTCAAGTCACAGACGAGGGGACGCCAAATGGACAGTACCAGTTATCGGGTCTGGGTGGAGGCGCTGGATGTGGATGAGGAAACGCGCGAGAGGCTGATGAGTCTCTCGCCAGAGTCCTATTTGGGAGTCGCAGTTCAGATTGTAGATATGGTGGTCAATGCGTAGATTGCGTTCTCTAAGAGAGCGTTTTGAAAATCAACATTCACCACAGATACACACAGATGGACACTGATTTTTTGAGAAATCAGCCGTGAAAATGCTCTCAAATCTTATTTATTTATCTGTGTTCATCTGTGTTCATCTGTGGTTTAGAACGAATTTCAAAACACTTTCTAACGCAAAGCTTGAAGGAGATTCATTATGACAGTTACGGCAGTCATCGGCACGCAATGGGGCGATGAAGGAAAAGGCAAGGCGGTGGATTTTCTCGCAGAGCAGGCGGATTATGTGGCGCGCTTCAACGGCGGGAATAACGCGGGACATACGGTCATCAACGAGTTTGGGACGTTCAAGATTCATCTCGTGCCGTCGGGGATTTTTGCGCGGAACACAACGGCGCTCATCGGCGGCGGCGTGGTGATTGACCCCGCCGTGCTGATCGAGGAAATCGAGACGCTCAACCAAGCGGGTGTGGGTGTAGATGGGCGGCTGTGGGTCTCGCCGCGTTCGCACGTCATCATGCCGTATCATAAAATTCTGGATGGGTTGTACGAAGAGGCAAAGGGCGCAGGCGCGACGGGGACGACGCGGCGCGGCATTGGTCCCGTGTTTGCGGATAAGGTCAGTTACAACGGCATCCGCTGGAGCGACTTTGCAAGCGACGCGTTCGAGAAGCGTTTGAAGGTGCAGTTGGAGTTGAAGAACAAGATCATCACCGCGCTGGGCGGCGAGGCGTTGAACTACGAAGGCGTGCGCGAGACCTATCGCGGCTATTACGAGAAACTCAAACCGTACATCAAAGAGTTGTTCCCCATTGTGCAGGCTGGCTTGAAGGCGAATAAAAACTTCCTGCTGGAACAGGCGATGGGGACGTTCCTCGACACGGACTGGGGGACGTACCCGTTCGTGACCGCCTCGACGACGATTCCCTCCGCCGCTTCGGCCGGGCTGGGCATCCCGCCGCGTTACATCACGGACGTGGTCGGTGTGACGAAGGCATACACCACCCGCGTCGGCGCGGGACCGATGCCCACCGAAATCCACGACACGAACAGCAAAGCGTATGGGAAATTCGGCGAAGTCGCGGCTACGACGGGGCGCATCCGCCGCGTCGGCTGGCTGGACCTGGAACTGGTTCGCACCGCCGTCGAGTTGAGCGGCGTCACCGAGCTTTGCCTGACCAAACTGGACGTGCTGAGAGGGCTGGAGGAGATTCAAGTCTGCGTCAATTACAAACTGGACGGGAAAGCCGTCCGTTACACCGAGGTGGACGCGTACGGGTTGGAACGCGTGGAATGCGTCTATCAAACCGTCTCTGGCTGGAGCGAGGACATCAGCGGGGCAAGGTCGTTCGAGGAATTGCCCGCTCAGGCGCAGAACTACGTGAAGATGATCGAGCTCGCAGCAGGCGTACCTGTGAGGTGGATTGGGGTGGGTCCGCAGCGGGAAGCGACGATCAGAAAGCATAACTGACGCTCTCTAAGAGAGTTTTCAAGTCGAAAGTCACCATAGATAAACACGGATGAACGCTGATTTTGATAAATATTCCAATGGAAGCGCTTGCAAATCCAATTCATCTGTGTGCATCTGCATTCATCTGTGGTTAAAAGAGAATTTCATCAGGAGGCACACATGATCAACTTCATTGCATGGCTTATCTTTGGCGCGCTGGCAGGATGGGTTGCCAGCATCATCACGGGCAAGAACCGCAAAATGGGCGCGCTTGCCAACATCGTCATCGGCATCTTCGGCGCGTTTATCGGCGCGGGGATTCTGAATACGCTGGGCATTACCGTTCCGCAGGGCTTCAGCCTCATGGGTTTTCTGGTGGCGGTGGGCGGCGCGGTGGCGCTGATTTTTGCAACAAGGCTGGTGCGCTGAGCCTATGCCCAAACTTCTCATTGTTTCCCGCGATGCAAAGGCGTACCGTCAATTGATCGAACAGGCAAACCTGCCCGGACTGGAAATTGCGACGGATCCCACCGAGTGCGACATCGTCCTCGGCGAGCCGCGCGGCATTCGTGATCTGCTTCCGCGCCTGACCCGCCTGAAGTGGATTCAATCCGTCTATGCGGGCGTGGAATATCTGGTCAAGCCTGGTCATCGCCGCGACTACATCCTGACCAACGCGCGCGGCGTGTTTGGGGACCTGATGTCGGAATACGTGTTCGGGTATCTTCTCACCCATGAGAAGAAAATCTTCGAGCGTTTCCGTTCACAACAGGCAAGACACTGGGACCGCACCGAATCGGGGCTCCTGCGCGGCAAGACCCTCGGTCTGCTGGGCGTTGGCTCGATTGGATCGCACATGGCAAGAACAGCAAAGCACTTCAATATGAAGGTATGGGGTTTCACCCGCGCTAGCGAAGACAGCCAGGATGTGGATGTCTACTTCCATCCCCCCGAACTTTTGAAATTTGCAAGCGGTTTGGATTATCTCGTGTGCGTACTACCCCGCACAGAAGGTACGAACCGCATCGTAAACGCCGACCTGCTCGACGCCCTGCCGCCGCACGCAGTTCTCATCAACGTTGGGCGCGGGAACGCGGTGGACGACTCGGCGCTGGTGGAAGCGCTCACACAGGGTAAACTCGCCGCGGCTGTGCTGGATGTCACTGACCCAGAACCGCTCCCTGCGGAGCATCCCTTCTGGACGACACCCAACCTGTTTCTCACTTTCCACACCTCTGCCAAAAGTTACGCTGAAGATATTACGAAGATATTCATAGAGAATTACTACCTCTATCTCGCAGGCAAACCGCTGAAGCATCAGGTTGATTTCGAGAGAGGGTATTGACACCTCCCTCACGAAGGTTGAGAAACTCGGTTTTTTGGGTGCTCAGTTAAATTCTGTCGGCATATTGCGCCGCAAACAGCGCGGGCTGTCCGCCCGTGTGCCAGAACAGCACCGTCTCATCCTTCCCGAAAAATCCCTTACGGATCAAGTCAATCATCCCCGCCGCGGCACGCCCCGTATAGACCGGGTCGAGCAACAGACCTTCATACTTCGCGAACAACCTGACCGCTTCACGCTCCGCCTCGGTCAGGACCCCGTAGCCTGCTTTGCAGTAATCGGCGTTCGCCAACACCTCAGCGGGAGTGAACTCGATCCGCTCTCCCAGCCTTTCACTCGCCTCCGATGCCAGGTTGGACACATGCCGCCTCAACCAGTCCTCCGACTCGTCAATACTGATCCCCAATACCTTGCCCTTATACCCAAACCGACGCTGCCCCAGCACCAGCCCTGCGTGCGTCCCGCCGGAGGAGGTGCCAAACACAATCCAGTCCAGACTTCCGAAATCTCCGAGGCTTCGGAAGTCTTCTATCTGCGCCATCAACTCTTCCATCGCAAAGGCATACCCCAACGCCCCCGTCGGGCTCGATCCGCCATACGGGACGAGATACGGCTTCTTCCCCTCTGCAACCGCGTTATCGAAGGTCTCCTGTAAGATGCGGTCGCGGTCTTTACGGTCCGGCACATGGACAATCCGCGCACCGAACAACTCGTCGAGCAGAAGGTTGGCAGAGGGCTTATCCGGCAGGTCGCCCGTCAAAACTAAAATACACTCGAAGCCAAAGCGCGCCGCCGCGGCGGCGGTCTGCCGGCAATGATTGGATTGAATCGCGCCACCACTGATCAGCATCCGGGCGCCTTGTTGCTGCGCCTCCGCTACGAGGAATTCCAGTTTGCGAGTCTTGTTGCCGCCAAAGGCGAGACCGGTCTGGTCGTCGCGTTTGACCAGGATCCGTGGACCAGCCAAAAAGGCGGAAAGACGCGGAAGGTCCTCGATGGGAGTTGGCAGATGGGCAAAGTGAAGGCGGGGGGTCATGAGTTTCCTTTCGTCCACAAAGGGCACAAACTGCACAAAGATTTAATAGACAAGCCGTTTCCATTCCAGTTTGGGATGAGCGCCGAAGTTGATCAGGACACCTACTTTCATCCCTGTAGCTTTGAGATAGTTTAGGAGTTGGGATTCTTCCCTGCTAGAAAGGCGGTCAAGCGCCTTCAACTCAACGACAATCTTGTTGAAATAGATCAGGTCCGCGATGTACTCCTTCTTCAGGATATGCTCCTTGTAGCGTATTTGCAAAACCTTTTGCGCGTCAAACGGAAGTTGGCGGGTTCGCGATTCAATCTCCATTGCCTCCTGATATACAGGCTCAAGAAATCCAGGTCCAAGCACTGTGTGAACCTCCATAGCCGCGCCGACGATAGCAAACACTTCCTCTTTGTAAATCAACTCAGCCATCCATCCTCCAAAACTTCGTGCCCTTCGTGCTCTTCGTGGACTTTTACCCTTGGTGCCCTTCGTGGATTCTAATCCAAAGTCTGCCGAGTCTTCACTCTGCCTCTCGAACGCATTACATCCAGCAGGCGCGGCATGACATCTGAATACAACTTATACCAAAGCGGGCTGGGCACATAATCCCAGGCGCCGAGCGTGCGCACGACCTTGCCCCCCAGCCCCTCCTTGAAGCGATAGACCCCCCACATCGAGTCGCTTTCATCGAACACCTCGGGCGCACCCCATACATCGTAGATCGTGCAGCCTTTCGCCTTCGCCCGTTTCATGGCTTCCCATTGCAAAAGATAATTCGGCATCTTATCACGGTGAACATCCCGCGACATGCCGTAGACGTAATAGGCGCGTCCCGCAAAATAGAAAACAAAGATCGCGGCGATGGGTTCGCCGTTCACTTCGGCAATTAACGGTTCGCACGTTGGCATGTTGGCACGTTGAATCATCTCAACATTCGAACGTATGAACCGTTCCCAGACGGTTTTGTAATACCCCTCGTCACGGATCACAAAACCATCGCGCACAGACGTTTCCGCATACATCTTGTAGAGCATGGGTAAATCTTCAAGCGTGCCTGCGCGCAGAGAAACACCCTTCTTTTCCGCCAGACGGATGTTGTAACGCGTCTTCTGCTTCATCCTTGCCAGCATTTCTTCTTCGGACGGATTCAAATCAACAATGACCGTATTCCTGAACTGAATTTGCTCAGAGGAATACTCCCACCCCCTGCGCTTCAACTCGGACATCACAATCGGCCCAGTGGAATCCTGAACATCTTCCTCGCTGTCAGGGACTCCCGTTCCCAGCACAACATCGGGGTCTATTTTGAGGAAGATCGCGCCCTGCTTCTTTGCGAAGGTTTGCAAATCATCCAGCACGCGCTTGCGGAGGGATACGTTCGTCCAGTCCAGCAGGGGTCCCTTCGGCGAGTAAAGGATGGAGAGACGCGCGGCAAACCCGCTGCGGATGATCTGGCGTTTGAGTATCAGCGCAGCGGCAATATAGTTATTGGTTATTGGCAATTGGTCACGGGTCACAATGAACTGATCTGCCGTCCATACCGCGTAAATCGCCTCCCACCCATACTTCGCCTTCACTTGCCCCCATTCGAAAGTTTGGAGGAAGTGCGGGTTGGGAAGCCCGGAGATGATCGAATTCCAATGACTACTTACCATTTCCTATTCTCTACTTCCGAAAAACTTCAAATACGCCCAATATAACAACGGATTGTACACCCGGTCCATTGCCTGGACGGCGCGTTTGAGTTGACCGCCAAACCCACGTTTGAAGCGATAGACTCCCCACAAACCGTCGCGCCGCGTTTCGAAATTCGCTTCGAGGGCGGCTTCGTCTTCGTCGGGCACGCCCCACAGGTCATACTCCTCGCAGCCGCGGGCTTTTGCCCATTTCATGGCTTCCCACTGCAGGAGATATGTCGGCATACGATTGCGTTCCTCGTCGGTGGAGGCGCCGTAAAGGTAATAGGCGCGTCGTCCGTAACGGGCAACAAACAGGGCGGCGAGAGGCTTGCCCTCATATACAGCCACCAGCAATTCGCACAACCCTTTTGGATGAAAGAGCTCATAGGCGCGGCGGTAATATTCCAGCGAATGGACGCCAAAGCCATCGCGCTCGCCCGTGACGAACATCATCTTGTGAAAGGATTCCAGGTCATCCCACGGGCGCACAGTCACGCCTTTTTTCTCCGCCAGGCGGATGTTATAGCGCGTCTTCTGCTTCATACGGGCAAGGATTTCCTCTTCTGTGCCGCGCAGGTCAACGATGAGGGTGCGGGGTGGCTGGATGTTGTGTGGAGATATTGGTAATTGGTAATTGGTTATTGGTTGTTCTTCAGTCCATTGATCGGGTTCGAGTTTGAGGAAGATTGCTCGATGAGATTTGCAAACAGAGTCGATTTCTTTCCAAAACTGCTCGCTGTTCGGGGATAATTGATTACTGCTTATTGCTTTCGGAATATAACCAATCGTAAAGCCCAACGGCAATTTACGAAACAAAATTTGCACGCCAAGTTCTCCGCTGACAATTCTGATCGGCTTCCAGCCAAACGCAGATTTCAACTCGCCCCATTCCCCTGTTTGCAGGAGATGGGCGTTGGGATGGCGGGAGAGGAATTGATTCCAATCGGGGAGGGAGACGAGGGGCATGGATTTCGTTTGAAGGTTTGCAAGTTGAAACGTTGGAACGTTTAAAATTGCAAACGTGTCAACTAGAGGAGGGATGTGATGTCTGTTTGAGAGGTTTCACGGATGGAGGACCCTGGAATGAGTTCATCCAACAGGTGGAGGATGGCGTCGGTGTCGGTGGTGCGGCTGAGGCGGGAGAGAGATTCGATGGCATGAGGCAGGTTGAGGGCAGAGGGAGAGGCGTTGTCTTCGATGCGGAAGATGTCGGGGTGGGGAGTCGGTGTGAGGGGAGTGCCTTCCTCCCAGAGTTCTTCGGTCAGTTTTTCGCCGGGGCGAATGCCGGTGTAGGCGATTTCGATGTCGCGGTGCGGTTCGAGACCCGAGAGGCGGATGAGGTCTTCGGCAAGGTCGAGGATGCGGACGGGTTCGCCCATGTTGAGGACGAAGGTTTCGCCGCCGTTTTCCATAGAGGCGGCCTGCAGGACGAGGTAGACCGCTTCGGGGATGGTCATGAAGTAGCGGTACATGTCGGGGTGGGTGATGGTGACGGGTCCGCCGTTTGCGATTTGTTGTTTGAAGATGGGGATGATGGAGCCGCGCGAGCCAAGGACATTGCCAAAGCGGACGACGGTGAAGGCGCGGCGGGTGTTTCGGGCGGCTTCGAGGACGATCATTTCGGCGAGGCGTTTGGTGGCGCCATAGACAGAGGAGGGGCGCACGGCTTTGTCGGTGGAGATGAGGACGAAGCGTTCGACATGATGAGCAAGTGCGGTTTGCACGACGACGTGCGTACCAATCACATTGTTGGTGACAGCCTCCACTATGTTGATTTCCATGAGCGGAACATGTTTATGCGCGGCGGCATGGAAGACCACCTGCGGTTGATGCTGTTTGAAAATTTGCGAGAGACGTTCGGCATTTCGAACATCGGCGATAACCGGATGAAATTCGAGATCGGGATAATCGTTTTGGAGTTCGAGCAGGATTTCAAAGATGCTGTTTTCGCCATGACCAAGCAAAACGAGTTGGGATGGGCGGCGGCGGGCGATTTGACGGCAGAGTTCACGCCCGATGGAGCCGCCCGCGCCGGTGACGAGCACACGCCTGCCTTCGAGCGCCGCGCCGACCGCTTCGTCATTGACCCGTACCGGTTCGCGGCGCAGGAGGTCGGTAATGTCCACTTCGCGCAAGCGGGAGACGCTGACCCTGCCGCCGATGAGTTCGTAGATGCCGGGCATGGTGCGGGAGGGGATGCCCTTGAGGCGGCAGACATCATTGACCATGCGAACGAGTGCGCCGGGCGCGGAGGGGACGGCAATGATGACTTCGTCTATGCCGTGCCGGTCAACGGCGGCGGGCAGGTCTGCGACTTTGCCGATAACGGTCACGCCATGAATGACGTGCCGCTGTTTGGCGGGGTCGTCATCGAGAAAGCCGACAGGAAAGAGATTGAGTTGAGAGGTTTTTTGCAGCTCGCGAACGACGAGTGCGCCGGCGTCGCCTGCGCCGATGATGAGGGTGCGTTTGGATTTTCCACCGGCGCGGACGAGAGCAGATTGTTCGGCAAGGACGCGCAGGGCAAAGCGCGAGCCGCCGATTAGAATGAGAGAGAGCAGCCAGTCAATGCCCAGGGCAGAGCGCGGCATGCCGGGCAGGACCATGCCTGCGCTGATGAGCAGGAGCATCACGCCCGAGGTGAGGACGGAGGCGGTGGTCACGGCGACAATGATCAAACGCAACTCGCCCATGCTGGCATAGATCCACAGGCGGCGGTATAAACCGAAGAAAAAATAGGTTGGAATTTTGATCGCCAGCGCAACCACACACATCAACACGGCGGCAGGAAAATAAAACGGCAACTCCCCCACATCCAACCGCAATGCAAAACTGCCCAGCACAGAAACAACGATGAGGGCGATGTCGCCGATGAAGACAAAGCGGTTACGGATGTGAGAGCGAGGACGCATGAGATAATCGGAGATGTGGAGTGTCAAATGGGTTCGCAGGCAGACGGCATGGTCAACGAAGCGAAGACCACAGTCATTCGACAACCTCTGCCCAGCCGCCGGTCAGTTGTCGTATATGCAAACCGACGCGCCAGCCTCCAGCAGGGCGCCGACGATATGCGAGCCGATCAATCCCATGCCGCCGGTGACAAAACATTTCATCTTCCCGTCCGTTTGAGAACTGTGCCGATGGTGCGCAGGATGATCTGGAAATCCATCATCAGGGTGCGGTGTTTGATGTAATACAGATCGTATTCGAGTTTGATGAAAGTTTCGGTGACGCTCGAAACGTAGCCATAATTGATTTGCGCCCAGCCTGTAAGTCCCGGTTTCACAAGCAAACGCGCCCGATAGAAGGGGACCTGTTTTTGATATT
This sequence comes from Chloroflexota bacterium, assembly GCA_013388685.1. Taxonomy (GTDB): domain Bacteria; phylum Chloroflexota; class Anaerolineae; order Anaerolineales; family Villigracilaceae; genus Defluviilinea. Next base: position 80,492 of record JACAET010000031.1, read on the forward strand.
CCTCCACAAGTTTCGGCACTTCAGCCCGAGGTCCAACCAGGCTCATATCGCCGCGCAAAATGTTCCAAAACTGGGGCAGTTCATCGAGGCGGGTTCTTCGTAAAAAACGACCGACCCGGGTGACGCGCGGGTCGTTGACTGCCGTGGTCCGCAAACTGGAGACGGCATCGGGTTTGCGTTGTTGCATACTTCGGAATTTGTAGATGGTGAAGACCTTGCGCCCGCGCCCAAGACGCGGCTGGGAATAAAATATGGGAAGTCCCGAATCAAAATAGATCGCCAGCGCAAGAAACGGGAAGGTGACCGCCAAGATTAATAAACCTAACAACGCGCCGACGATATCCATCAGGCGCTTAAACAACTCGTAAAAACCGCTGACCGACAGTCCGTCTACGAATGAGCGGATAATCCAGTCCGATTCCAGGTGATGGATGGGGACGCGCCCCGTCATTTCTTCGTAGAGGATGGGCATGCGCGTCACGTCCACGCCTTTTTCCTGCGCATCCAGGATGGTTTGAAAGGTGGCGCCCTGAATTTCCCCGTTGATGGCAACCACGATGTCGGAAATGCGGTGAACATCAATCAATTCGAGCAACTGCCTGCTCGTGCCCAAAACGGGCAGATTGTGGAATTCTTTCCCGACCTTCGATTCGTCATCGTCAATGTATCCGATGATACTGAAGGAACGAGGAACCAGCGTATGGTAAAGCTCGGCAAGCGTCTGCCCGGCTTTTCCCGCGCCAATGAGCAGGATGCGGCGCAACTGACCCGTCCGCTTGTAGATGCGAATGAAAATCATACGCCATATGAAAGTCAAAACGGAGGCGTAGAAGAGAAAGGAGCCGACGCCGATACGAGGCAGATTCGTATCCTGCCGCGTGATGAAGAGCAGGGAGAAGGCAATCAATCCGAGCAGGGCGGCAACGGCGATGCCGCGCGTGGTTTTGCGCCCGCTCCCCACCACATGCGGATCGTACAGTTCAACAAGAAGCACAAGCCAGGTGAGGGGCAGCAAATAGAACCAGAGGGGAACACGAATGGCAACAAACTCGGCGACAAGTCTTTCCGCGGCGCCGCGGGAAATGCCTCTTTCGACCAGTTCCATGATTTCCACGAAATAGTTATAGCGCCTCCACGTTTCGATGGCGGCAAAGACCGAAGCGACCGCCATGAGCAGGTCGCCGAAGAAGAGAATCGCCTGGTGCTCATTCGGGCGAAGGCGTAAAGGAGTGGTGCGGATATTTTCAGCCATTCTTTGCCGAACCCGAACTAAGGATACTCCAGAGAAACCCGCATCCCCATGAAATATGCATGACAGGAATCGCCCATATCAAGCCCACCGCCAGGGACAGGTCGTTTTTTTGCCAAGCAGCACGAAACCCGGCAAAAAACAGAATCAGGAAATACAGGACAAGTTCACCGAGCAGGACCAATCGGAAGAACGGGGCAAAGAACGAAAGGACGGCAAGACTCAACAAACTTAACACAAAGGACGGAGGCAATGCCTGCCTCCATCTCAACGTTTCAGGGTATCTTCTCAACATGCGCCATTTCCAATATCCATAACGCCAGTATTGCTGCGCCAGTTCCAGCAGGGTGGATCGGGCGAAATAGATCGAGCGTATGGATGGATCGAGCCAAATTCTACCACCCGCTTTTCGAATGCGAGCGTTGAATTCGTAATCTTCGTTGGTCAGCAGGGTTTCGTCGAACCAGCCCACGCGTTCGATCAATTCGCGTTTGAACGCGCCGAATGGAACGGTATCCGCCACCGTGGCGCGGCGGGCGCGGCGGTAGAGTGCGTCTCCCACGCCCAGCGGATGTGCCGCCGCAACGGCAATAGCGCGCGCCATCCATGTATCGGCGCCGGGATGAATTTCCCATACGCCGCCGACGTTATCGCCGTGCCCATCCTCCAGCGCTTTTATGCTGTTGGCAATGTAATCGGGGTGCGGTTTGGAATGGGCATCAAGGCGGAGAAGGATCGAGCCGCGCGCCGCCTCGATGGCTCGATTCAAGCCCGAGGGAATGGTGCGAAGCGCATTGTCCACCACGCGAACGTCCAGGTCGGGAAAATCCGCCTGGAATTTGGCGATCTCGGCACGCGTGCCGTCTGTGGACATGCCATCCGAGATGACAACTTCGAGCGCAGAGAGGGGGAACGTCTGCCGATGAATGGATTCCAAAAGTAAACGGATGGTACGTCGCTCGTTGAAACAGGGAACGATAACAGATACTTTGGGCATGGATCAATTCACAAACAGCGGCGGGCAGACCACAAAGACGGTCCCTGCCCTGCCTGACTGCGGACGCCAATTTTACCATCATGCCGCCTCGACGATCTCATTCGAGCCGGGGCGCTTTCGCAATGAGGGCGAAGAACCTCGCCGCTACGAAAGCCACAACATACACAGGAGGATAAAGGGCGGCAACTCAGGTGAAACAATGGTTTTCTGCCTGGAACGATAGAAAGCAAGCCGGCATGCCGTTTCATGATCCTATGCGCCCGTTACGGAAGAATTGTTTCCTGAACTCGATCAAACGTTCATGCAACGCCGCCAGAAGGGTGTGGAAGTTTTCGAGTTCTTCTTCCGTCAGCGCCGACCACGAACGATAGAAATAGTCATCGGTGAGATGTTTCACCTCTTCGTACAGCTGACGCCCTTTCGCCGTCGGAAGGAAGGAGGTTGCGTCCTTTGCCTCCACCCAGCCGATCTCGACGGCGGCATGGATAGCAATCTCGTAATCCTCCGCTTCGTAACCGCGGAAGGACAGTGTCTCCGCCATCTGTGCGGCATTGATCGCCGCGCCGCTGACGATCGAGTCGAACGCCTCCCACACAATGCCAGCCTGTCCAAAATGCGGGCGCGCCGCGGAAAGATAGGCATCGTCGCGGTAGGCGAATATGTCCATGAGCAATTCCCGCGCTTGAACAATCAACGGGCTGTTTGCATCCGTCACATGGAAACGGCGACCGAATGCCCATTTCGCAGGCGGTTCGTCCGCTTCGATCATGGCGGTCAGCAGTTGTTTGAGAAGGCGTACAATCTGCCGCAATTCGTCTTCGGGCATCAGATGGAAGACGCTCAGTTGCGCATCACCCGCGTTCACGATCATGCGTACCGCACCCTGCGCTTTAGCCGAAACCTGATAACGCTCGTCGGGCAGGGGAAATATCCAGCCTTTTACTTCAAAACGGGCAAATGCCTTTTCGAACTGCTCGGGGTTGGTGAACGGATCCCGCTTCTGAAATTCCTCCACGGAAAAGTGAGTCGAGCCCAATTCGCTATAGTAATAAAGCTCGATGGGGATTTCATTTTGGACGGCGGCGTCTTCGATGAAAGGCTCGGTTATCGCCCAAAACTCTTGCATGACCGAAAGCATCAAGCGCCAAATTCTTGCCGGTGTTTTCTCGCTCATGGCAAATCAACCCGTGAAATCCCTGAGCAAGCCGCTTCGTTTTTGACCGCAAGAAGGGCGGGGTTGGTGTTCGGAGTCAGTCGCCGAGAACCGGCGAGAGCAGCGCTATGCACTCGATTTCAACCAACGCCCCTTTGGGTAATGCCGCCACAGCGATCGTGGAACGCGCAGGCGGATTCTCCGGAAAGAACTCGGCATAGACCGCGTTCATGGCGGCAAAATCCTCCATATTCTGCAAAAAGACAGTGGTCTTGACGACGAAGTTCAGCCCCGAATCGGCGGCTTCGAGAACGTGTTTGAGATTGGTCAAAACCTGACGGGTCTGCGCCGCGATGCCTCCTTCGACAATCTCCATGGTGGCGGGGACCAAGCCGATCTGCCCGGCGGTAAAGACAAGGTTTTCGGTACGGATGGCTTGGGAATAGGGACCGATTGCCTTCGGCGCTTTTTCGGTGGAGACTATTTTTTTTCCTTCGGTTGTGTACATATTTGCCTCTTTATAGACGAGTCCGGCATTTCTCACCGCAGATACAGACGGTTCAATTCCCGCAAGCGGATGGCGATCTCAGCGCTCATATCCTCTGCTTTCATCCGCCATTCCCAGTTGCCGCCCAGTTTGGAGGGGAAGTTCATGCGCGCTTCAGAGCCGAGACTCAACACATCCTGCATGGGGGCAATGGCAAAGACCGCCACCGACGACCAGATGCCGCGAAGCAGGTCCCAGGAGAAATCGCTTCCATTCACGCGCAGGTAGCGGCGGGCAAAGTCTTTTTCGTGCTCGGGCGCTGTGTTGTACCAGCCCAGCGCGGTATCGTTATCGTGCGAGCCCGTGTATGCCACGCAGTTGGGAATGTAATTGTGCGGCAAAAAGGGATTTTGGGCGCTGTCGAAGCCGAATTGCAGGATGCGCATGCCGGGCAAGTCGAAGTCATCGCGCAATTTCACCACGTCGGGCGTGATGACCCCCAGGTCTTCGGCGAGGATGGGGAGTCTGGCGTTTTTGCCTTTGAGCAGCCCTTTGTTCAGCGCGCGGAAGAAGTGGGCGCCGGGTCCTTTCACCCAGCGTCCGTGTTCGGCGGTGGGTTGACCAAACTTGACCTCCCAGTAGCCGGCGAACCCGCGAAAATGATCCAGGCGGACGATGTCCACCAGGCTGAGCGTGGAACGGAAACGCTCCAGCCACCAGGCGTAGCCCGTCTCTTTGTGAACCTTCCAACGGTAGAGAGGGTTGCCCCACAGTTGACCCGTGGCGGAGAAGTAATCGGGCGGGACTCCGGCGACGACGGTGGGCAGGCTGTCTGCGCCGAGGAAAAAGAGTTCGGCGTTTGCCCACACATCGGCGCTATCGTAGGCGACGAAGATGGGGATGTCGCCGATAATGTTGATGCCGCGCGCGCTGGCATATTCGCGCAGTGTGCGCCACTGGCGGAAGAAGATGAATTGGTAGAAGCAGTGGCGTTGAATGCCTTCTGCGTGTTCGGCGCGGGCTTTCTTCATGGCGGCGGGTTTGCGTTTGCGAAGGTCTTCGCTCCATTCGTTCCACGCGCCGCCGCCGTGCGCCTCTTTGAGCGCCATGAAGAGGGCGTAATCTTCGAGCCAGGAGGCGTTTTGTTTGCAGAATTTTTTGTATTCTGTGAGCAAGGTTTCGGGCGCGGAGGACAAGCGGGAAAAAGCCTTTCGCAAAAGACCAAGTTTCCACGGGATGAGCAGGCCGAAGTCCACGCGTGAGGCGTCGAAGGACGGCATGCCGGCGAAGTCCTCCGGCGTCAGGAGTCGATCTTCGATCAGGGCGTCGAAACTGATGAGGTAGGGGTTGCCGGCAAATGCCGAAAAACACTGATAGGGTGAGTCGCCGTAACCGGTGGGACCGAGGGGAAGCACCTGCCAGAGTTTGCAGCCGCTGGAGGCGAGCCAGTCCACGAAACGATAGGCTTGGGGACCGAGGTCGCCGATACCGTAGGGACCGGGCAGACTGGTGGGATGAAGAAGGATTCCGCCGGAACGCTCAAATTTCATTTGCCAATCTCCGTGTTTGAATAGTTTCGCCAGCCCGCAAGACCGTGCTGTGATAGTCGGAGGCAATTACATCCGTGCCGACCTCCGCCTCGGGTTCGATGACGTATCCGGCGGGGACAACACTGTTCTTGCCGACCAGCGCAATGCGTATGTTCTTTTCGGCGACTCCCCAGCCAACGCGCGCGTTCTGCTCGATGCGCACACGTTTGTCGAGGACAGCCCGTTCGACCACTGCGCCCCCTTCGATGACAGAATCGGTTGCCACAACGGATTCGCGCACAACCGCCCCGGCTCGGACGATGACACCCGGTGAAAGAACGCTGCTTTCCACCACCGCGCCTTCTTCGATGAAACAACCGTCGCACAACATGCTGGCATAGATGTTGCCACGCCCCGGAAAGCGCGCCGGGGGGCGTTCTTCGGTGCGCGTATGAATGATCCAGTTGCGGTTATAGAGTTTCAACGGCGGAGACGGGGAAAGCAGGTCCATGTGCGCCTGCCAATAGGACGATAGGGTTCCTACATCCATCCAGTAGCCGGTATAGGGAAAGGCGTAGACCTTCGTCTTCGATTTGATCAGGCGCGGGATGATATCTTTGCCGAAATCGTGGGTCGAATCCTGACGGAAGTGATCCTCCCACAGGATTTTATCCAGCAGGTCCCGGTTAAACAGATAGACGCCCATGTTGGCATGGTCGGAGGGCGGGTCGGCGGGTTTTTCGACGAAGGAATTGACTTTATAGTTCTTGTCGGTGGTCAGAATGCCGAAGCGGGGCGCCTCTTCCATGGCAACCTTGATCATTCCCATGGTCAGATCCGCCCGTTTGTCCATGTGAAAGGTGATCATGGGTTCGTAGTCCATGGTGTAAATGTGGTCGCCGGAAAGGATGAGGATGAGTTCGGGGTTGTCTTTTTTGATGAATGTAAAGGTTTGCTGGACGGCATCCGCCGTACCTGCAAACCAGTCTGAGTCGTTGCGGGCTTTGTACGGCGAAAGGATTTTGATGCCACCCGTAAAATCGCGGTTCAAGTCCCATGGGGCGCCCGAGCCGACATGTTCGATCAGGGATTGCGGGCGATACTGGGTGAGAATCATCACATCGAAGATGCCGGAGTTGACGCAATTCGATAGTGGAAAGTCAATGATGCGGTACTTCCCTGCAAAGGGGACAGCCGGTTTGGCGCGTTTGGCTGTGAGCATTCCGAGACGCGAACCTTCTCCGCCTGCCAGGATGACTGCGCGTGTCTTCATTTAGCCTTCTCCGTTTCCGCTTTTCTCCTCGCGTATCCGGCGCGAAACGACGGCAGCCCGCGCGGAATACGTTTCGCCTGCCGCCGGCGCCGCCGCCTGTTCGATCAGTTTTTGGTACAGGGCAAGGTATTTTCGCGCCAAAGGTTCCCAGGAAAAATCCTGCGTCATGCCCGCTTGTTGCAATTTCGCCCAGCGGGAATGATCAGGATAGAGCGCCAGGGCGCGCTTGAGCGTATCGTTGAAGGATTTCACCTTCTTATCCACGAACACGAAGCCTGTTTCGCTGTCAGTGACGGTATCGTGCAAACCGCCAACGGCGCGAACGAGAGGGACGCTTCCGTAGCGCATGGCAATCATTTGCGAAATGCCGCATGGTTCGTAACGGGAGGGCATGAGGAAAATATCGGACCCGGCATAGATTTGGCGGGCCAGTTTGGCGTCGTAGCGCGTCTCCACACGCACACGGTCGGGAAGCATCTCCTGGAGTTTCTTTGCCTGCTCTTCGAGTTGAGGGTTGCCCGCCCCCAGAATGACCAACTGCCATTTTTGTTTGTGGAGCATCTTCAACCCTTTGAGCGCGATGTCTATGCCCTTCGCCTCGTCCATGCGGGATACCATGCCGAGCAAGGGAATATCCCCAACGACGGGCAGTCCGAGTTTCTCCTGCAAGGCGGATTTGTTCGGCTGGCGCGCGGTGAGATCGCCGGCGTGGAAACGGCTGGCAATGACCGGATCGGTTCGAGGGTCGAATGAGGCGGTGTCCAATCCGTTGCGAATGCCGTGGATGGAATCGGTCCGGTTCCTGAAAAATTCGTGCAATCCGCTTCCAAATTCCTCGTGCAGAATTTCTTCGGCATAGGTGGGCGAAACCGCCACGATGGCGTCTGACGCCCAAAGCCCAAGCGGCATGGGTTTGAGGCGCGCCCAATCGGGCAGGTCGGTGTTGGCGAGCGGGAGTCCGTACTCTTCGAGAATATCCTTTACGTCAGGACCGAGAAAGGGCAGATTGTGGACGGTGATCATCGAGGCGATGCGGTTCTTTTTATCCTCCCAGCGCCGGACGAGGTTGCCGTATGCGGCGAGGGCGGTGTGCCAATCGTTGGCATGGATGACATTCGGATTCCAATTGATATGCCGGGGCAAGTCCAGCGCGGCAAGCGCAAAGAAGACATATTTTTCGGCGTCGAGTTTGTTGTTGGAGGAGTAGACGGAACCACTGGCGCGGATTGGGTCGCCGTTGATGAAGTAGACGGGCATTCCATCCAGCGATCCTTCGTACGCGTCCACCTGGACTTCGGTCCTGCCGCGCGGGATCGGGTAGATTCCCAGCGGCTTGAGCCCGTCCTGTTTAACGACCGTATGCAAGGGTAAAACGAGACGGGCATCCACCAGCGTGTCATCGGTTGACAAGGCTCGCAGGGCTCTCGGCAGGGTTCCTGCCACATCGCCCAATCCCCCCACTTTGACAAAAGGTTCGGCTTCCGCCGCGAGAAACAGGATATTAATGGTTTGGGGCATGTACCAATTGTACAACGAAATTCAAGACGCCCATTGGTCGGTTTTGACCGGCGCATACAACTCACGGACACAAGCCGTCCGCGTTCCCTGCCCGTTAGGGGATCGGCAGTTGCTCGCACAGTACGCGGTATGCCTCGGCGCCAAACAAATTGCTCCATTGCGCCGGGGAAAAATTCGCGGTCAACCGCATACACGCGGCGGTGACCAGCCCGTCCGACCGGATCTCCTCCAGCGCGCCGACGACCCAGAACTGAAGCGTTCTTTGAGAGGCAGTTGCCACGGTGCTTCCATCCGGCGAATAGGCGACTCCCTCCACGCTGCCGGAATGCGGAATGCGGGTGGTTTCTTCCGCCGTGAACGGGTCAATCAAATACAACGCGGTTGCGGTTCCCACGGCAAGCCGCGTGCCATCGGGGTTGAACGCCAGCGAATGTACCGCATCTCTGCGGATGGAGCCTGTGCGAACGAATGCCCCGTTCTCCTGCCTCCAAATTTCGATCAACCCGGCTGAATTACTCGAAGCGAGCAGAGAGCCATCCGCGCTGAAGGCAAGAAGCGTATGGTCGCCGGGCGATTCGAGCTTCTCCGCCGCTTCTCCCACAGGGGTCAACAGGTTGATCGCATCGGTCACGCCCAGGGCAATACGAGAGGGTCCGACCGCCAGCGACATCACACCCGATCCCTCCGCCGCCCACTCGGCGGTTTTCGCAAAGGATGACAGACTCCACACTTCGACAACGCCGTTCGAGGCGGATGTGATCAGGGAAGCGCTGTCGGAGGTGAAGGCAATCTGATGTTCCAAACCCGATGAAATGATCGTGCGAGGTTGTCGGGTTTGCAGATTGTAGACCAGCACCCCGCCATTGACCGTGGCAACGCCCAGCCAGACCGAATCGGGGCTGAATGTCAGGCTGGCAACGTCGCCATTCAAGGCAAGGCTTGGATTGGTCAGGAGGCGGGAGGTCGGCGAGGCAAACTGACCGGGCTTGAGCAACCAGACTTGGGGTCCGGCAGAGGCGGTCAGCCATTCGCCGGAGGGGCTGTATTGCACATCGCCTGTCGCGGCGTCGAATTGCAGAAAGGTTTGCGAAACAGGCACAACGGAAATATCCCAAAGACCGATCGCGCCTGCCGCATCGCCCGCCGCCAGCACCGAACCGTCGCGGTTGAAGCTGAGCGCCAATCCTTCCCCGGAAAGCGGGATTTGAAACATCTCCGCCCCTGTGGATACGTTCCACACCCGCACGGTTCGATCTGCGCCCGTGGTGGCAATCCATTGCCCGTTTGCGCTAATTCTGACCTCGTTTATGCCTCCATCCTGCGACATCCGTAAACGCTCTGCGCCGTCCGCCGTATCCCAAAGGCGGATGCGCTTATCGGTGGAGACGGTGGCAAACCATGCGCCGTCTGCACTGAAGGCGATGTCGGTCACCCAATCCTCGTGCAGGCGGCGATATATTTCCTCACCGGTGGATACGCGCGTGACCACGGCGTAACCGTCCACGCCGCCGGTCACCAGAAATTTCCCATCCGGGCTGAACGCCATGGACAAAATATCCCGCCGGTGCCGGGCTTTGGAAATGGGCAAACTATCGTCGGTCAACCTCCACAAGGTCACCGTACCGCCGCTGGAACCCGAAGCCACATATATGCCGTCCGGGCTGAAGGACGCAACCAGCAGTCGTTCCAATGCCATCAAGGGGAACTTGACCTTCCCGGCAGTGTCAATAACGGTGACTTTTCTATCGTCGCTGGTGACCGCGATCAAATCGCTTTTCCTGCTCACATCCAGGTCGTTGATCGCCGCGCCGGTTTGATAGGCGGCAGATACTGCCCGGCTTTCGAGATCGACGATCTGCACCAAGCCGGATTCATCCCCCATCACAAGATACTCCCCATTGGGACTGAAAACCGCATCCTTCACCGACCGGGGGCTGTTTATGCAAAAGAGCAGTCCCCCATCCGACGCGTTCCATACACAGGCGTTGCTGTCGGCTTCGGCTGTGACGAACCAGTCACCTTGCGGATGGAAGGCGAGAGCGTTGATGCTCCCCTCGCGCTGAATTTGCCCCATCGGTATGGGCAGAAGACTGATGTTCTTCCGTAAAATCGCGTTGGCTTCATCCGAAGGAGAGGTCGTCCAGGAGGCTATCGCCAGGAGCGTGCTGATGTATAGCCCTCCCGGCTGTGTTTGGTAAATTTGCGCCCGTGCCGCGCTTTGTTGCGCCAGCGCAATTCTCGCCCTGTCCTCCGCGAGCAGACGCCGTTCTTCGGCAATTTCCTGCTGTTTCTCGGCTTCCAATTGGGCATTGCGCGCCTCCCTGGCGTTTCTGATGGCAAGCTCGGCGTTCTTTTCCGCGATGGCTTTCTGCTGATTGGCAAGAATCGCGTTGGCGGTCGCCCGTTCCGCGTTTGCCCTGGCTAGGTTGCTCTGCAGAACGGCAAAAATCGTCAAACCGGCCAGCACGGCAATGACCGCGGCGATTATGATCGCCCGTGTAATGCGCCTTTGTTCGCTCTTGGCGCTAGCATCCAGAAACATCTTCTGCAAATCGGTCAGTTTCGGCTGCTTGTTTTTTGCCGTCTCCACCGCCGACTGCACGCGGCGCAACTCGGCGCCGCGCAGGAGGTAATCGTCCGTTTTGCGGTGATGCCAGTCGAGGGTCTTTTCGAGCAGTTTGTTGTGCTCGGCGACCCATTCGAAATCGAGTTCCATGGCGTCCCTGAACCGTTCCAACCCGGGTTTGAACTCGTCCGCCTTGCGGATGAATATCCAATTCAACTGTCGGATGGTGTTGTTGGTCTCTTTGGCAAGGACGTCTTCCAGGACGATGGGGATGATGCGCTTGTTGTATTTGGCGGCGTGTTCGATCTCCACGTTGCAGACTTCGGATTTGATGGAAGCCGGACTGATGAGGAAGATGAACGCATCCGATCGTTCGATCCCTTCTTTGATCTTGTCCATCCAGCGCGCGGCGGGAGGAATATCTTCCCAATCCACCCACACATCGTACTTCATTTCCTTGAAGGCGTTGATGAGTTTTCGGGCGGGGATCGAGTCTTTACGGGAGTAAGAGACAAAAATCCGGGCTTTCATTCCTTCTTTTTTTTCTTCCATGCAAACCTGCCTTCATTGAGACTTTCCAAACGATTCGAGCAATCAATCGGCTCTCAAACTTCAAGGTCAAACCACGGAGACATCGAAAAAAGTCATCTCAAAAATGTCACCTTGAGCGTAGCGAAGGGTCTCTACGACCAAAAACAAGAGACTCTTCGGTCGCAACAACCGCTCCCACAGAGTGACGTGGCATTTTTGAGACAAGTTCAAGTAAAAAAACTCCGGCTTCCGTGGCTCAGTGGCTCAAAACGATTGGGCGGATTGCCCGGTTCAATTGTTAATCCGCAAAAGGAAATCAAATGCTCGATTGCAAACGCCTTCAAAGCCTGTCACTGCGAGCGAAGCGACTGCAAAACGTACCCGAAGGGTAAGCAGTCAGCCGGCGAGGCGATTGCTTCGTCGCTTGCGGCGGTTCGCAACAGAGCAGAAATCAAAATTGATCAGCGCGCATCAGACTGTCGCCCTGTTCAAGACCGTGAATTTTGGGGCGCAGAGCGTCAATTGGCGCAGTCATCCAGTTTCAGCCGGGCTACGCGTGCCGGCAATTCAGGCACGGGCTTCTTTGCATATTTCGATGATTTTACTTGATATATCTCCCTGATGTGAAATGAGTATGGGATTCAAACCACCCCTGCACTTCGGAAAAGCGGTCGCCGGGCGCTCTCTGCTGCGGGTTTCACCCACGCCGCAAAAAGCGTCCACCTCGCAATGTTTTCACAGCCCCGTAACACCCCATCAGGCGGGATGCGGTTCGGTTTCCTCTTCCACCACGCGATAAACGACATCGTGCTCGCGGACGGGTTCGATCACTTTAATCGCCGCATGGTCTCCGGGTTTGACCCATACCACAGGGTGATGTTCCACCTCGATCGAGTGGACACGTTGCACCAGGTCTGTGGTATGACCGAGGATGTGAATCTTGTCGCCCAGTTTCAGGTCCTCCTTCAACTGCAACACCGCCACGCACAGGTGGCTGTAGAAATGCGTTACTCTTCCGATTTCGATTTCCATAGGTCATTCCTTTCGCGGTCCCTTGACGATGAGGACCGAACACTTCGAGTAGTGGACGAGTTTGCGCGAGACACTTCCCATCCACCAGCCTTTGAACCCGCTCAAACCGCGCGAGCCCGCCACGATCAAGTCCAATTGATGCATGGCGGCGTACTCGATGATCTCTGTCGCCGCGTCGCCGCGCGTCAGCACAGAGGTGGACTTAAGCCCCTTTTGCTGGAGCAGAGCCGAGGTCCGTTTGAGAAGCGAGCGACCGATTTTCGCCTCCCTCTCTTCGATGGCTTCCTCGTCCTTGGTCGAGGGGAATTGGGAATAAACCGTCTGCCATCCGCCGTAATATCGTTCCATCATCACCGGCCGCCTGATCGGCGGCAGGACATGCATCAGGCGCAAATCCAGTTTTTCGGGGAGCGGAAAATTGCCGAGGTAACGCGCCGCCCGCCGACTGTGCTCGGAACCGTCGGTTACCAGCAGGATGTGCCGCAACCCGCGATAGGGCGCACGCACGACCAACACCGGACAGCACGCATATTCGACGATTTGTTGAGCCACGCCGCCAAGAAAGATGCCCGCCGTCGCCCGTAAACCTTTGGCGCCCAAAACGATCAGGTCGGGCTTTTTTTCCTCCGCTTTCTCCAAAATCATCTCCGCGGCGGGACCCAGTTTCAACTCAGTCTCCACTCGCAAATGGCGGGCGGAAAGTTGCGCGCGGGTGCGTTCGAGCATGTGCTCATATTCCGAAATATGCGGCACCTGCCCGGAATGGAACGCATGGATGACCGTTATGCGGCTGTCACGAGTGAGGGGAATGTCGTTCAGCAACTCAACCGCCGCCTGGGCGTGTTGAGAGCCGTCGTCTGCAAAAAGAATGTTCAGTCGCTTTTTCGGAGCCATCACAACCTCCTTTCACAGGACGAACATCTCTTTTGGGCTCATGTGCAGAGGCAGTGCGCCCGACGCTGGAGAGCGCCTGTTCCGCGTCAATCGATCGCACAGCGGACGTTCTCTAACGTTCGCACAAAGTTTACCGATACGCTTTTTTATACTGTAGCACAAATTCCCTCCCATTTCCAGCCCCTTGACAGCCATGCTATACTTTTTATGAACCGACGAACCACCATGTACCCACACAGGAGAGACCCATGGACGCCCTCTACCCGCTCGGCATCCGTTTCATCCAGACATTGCAGACCCTCAGCCCCGCCCTCGACGGTGTGATGAACGGCTTCACCTTCCTGGGGCGCATCGAGTTCTACCTCATTTTCATCCCCTTCCTTTACTGGGCAGTGGACCGCCGCATTGGCGTCCGTGCCCTGCTCATGCTCATTTTCACCGACTTTCTCTCATCGTCCTTCAAATTGCTCTTCCACCAGCCCCGCCCCTACTGGCTGGGCGGCATCAAAGCATTGAGCGCCGAAACCTCCTACGGCATTCCCTCCTCCCACGCCAGCGACTCGCTCGCCGTCGGCGGTTATCTCATCACGCAGATCAAACAAAACTGGGCGCGCTGGCTCATCGGCATCGTGGTCTTTTTCATCGCCTTCTCGCGCATGTACCTCGGCGTGCACTTCCCGCAGGACGTGCTCTTTGGCTGGCTCATCGGCTTCTTCATGCTCTGGGCATTTGCGCGCTGGGCAAAACCCCTCCGCAACTGGTTGAACAGCAAGCCTCTTGCCGTTCAAATTGAACTCGGCTTTCTCGTTTCCATCCTCCTTGCGCTCACCGGCTTCTTCATCCGCGCCCTCATCGCAGGCACACCCGACCCTGCCGAATGGAGCCGCTTCTCTACCGAAGCCCGCAACATCAACGGCTTTATCACCCTCGGCGGCGCCGTCTTTGGCACAGGGGCAGGTTATGCCCTCATGCGCCAATACGCCCCCTTCTCCGCGCAGGGAGCCTGGGGCAAACGCTTCCTCCGCTACGCCCTCGGCATCCTCGGATTACTTCTCCTCTACTTCGGTCTCGACATCGCCTTCGCCGCCCTCGCCCCCGATGACTCGGTTCTCGGCTACATCCTGCGCTACATCCGCTACGGTCTCGCCACCCTCTGGGCAACCTTCCTTGCCCCCTGGGTCTTCCTCAAAATCAAACTGGCAGAAACAGAAGCCTGAGAGACGAAAGGGGAAATATCTGACGCTTTGGTCTTGTCTAACAAAAATGGACAAGACCAAAGCGTGTTTCTCGACCATCCTCCTCCTGTCACTGCTGCTCTCTGCCTGCGGGATGACAAGCCCCGCTTCCTCCACGCCGACAGTTGCCCCGCCTCCCACAGCCTCACCCTCCCCTCTGCCTTTTCTCACCGAACCTCCAACCCAAACCTTCACTCCCCTCCCCACTGCCACTCCCACCCCTCACCCGCTGGAAATTTCAGCCATGCGGGCTCGCCAATACCCCGGCAGCGACATCCTCATCGAACGCGAACTTGACCCCGGCGTCAACTACCGCCGCTACTACGTCTCCTACCTCTCCGAGGGACTGAAAATCTACGCACTCATGACCATCCCCAACGGCGAAAAACCTGCCACAGGCTGGCCCGTCGTCATCTTCAATCACGGCTACATCCCACCGGACGTCTATCGCACCACCGAACGCTACATCGCCTACGTGGACCTCATCGCCCGCAGCGGCTACATCGTCTTCCGCTCCGACTATCGAGGGCATGACCAGTCCGAAGGTCAGGCAAGAGGCGCTTACAGCAACCCCGACTACACCATAGACGTACTCAACGCCGTCGCCTCCGTCAAACGCCATCCCGATGCCGACCCGAACCGCATCGGCCTGTGGGGGCACTCGATGGGCGGCTACATCACCCTGCGCGCCATGGTCATCTCACCCGACATCAAAGCCGGCGTCATCTGGGCGGGCGTCGTCGCCTCCTACCCCGACCTGCTCTACAACTGGCGGCGCGGACCCGCCGCCTCCCCCGACTCCGCGCCACGCCCCGGTTCCTGGCGCACCACCTTTGTGGAGCAATACGGCTCACCCGAAGAAAACCCCGAATTCTGGAATTCCATTTCTGCCAACTCCTACCTGAGCGAAATATCCGGTCCCCTTCAACTCCATCACGGCACGGCAGATACCGATGTCCCGGTTGCTTTTTCAGAAACCTTGTTCTACCAGATACTCGCCGCCGAACAATACGTTGAACTCTACACCTACGAGGGCGACAACCACAACATTTCCAACTCCTTCAGCACTGCCATGCAAAGGACTATCGAGTTCTTCGACCGTTATGTAAAATAGAGGCTTGACAACCCGCCTCGATCTCATCCTAACCCGTCATGGCGCAACACCGCTCACCGTCCGCGCCGACCAGCCCAATCATCCGCGTCAATACCTCTCCCCCTGGCGGGACCTGCCCACGCAACCTCCTTCAGACACATTCCATGCAGAGGGCGGAAAATAATCCGACGCGCAGGGCACATGCTCCAATCGTCCTCGAAAAGAACGCCGGGTACGCGCTTGCTTTTCCAACGAATAAAACCGGTCAACTTAACAAAATATCTACCGGGTCGGATTCCGATTTAGAGTAAAATGGTAAAGATACAGTACCAAAGTACTGGCGCCTGCCATCCGGCTAAACACTGTCAGGAGGTTGTCTATGTTCAAGACGCAAAATCTGTACCAGAATGACGAGAGATGGAAAAACACCAAACTGGGCAATTCCTCCGAAACCATCGGCGGTTGGGGATGCCTGTTGACATCCGTCACGATGATGCTGAATGGGATTGGCTATAACGAAACACCCGAAACCGTCAACGAGAAAATGAAAAAGGCTGGCGGTTTTCAAGGAGCGTTTTTTATCCCCAGCGTCCTGCCGTTTGTATGGCCCAATTGCGCCTACCGCGACATGCAACCCTGCGAGGCGTTCCCTGCGCCCATTGCGCAAATCGATGCGGCGGTTGCGGCGGGCAAACCCGTCATCCTGCAGGTGGATTGGAATAAACAGGCTGGCATCCAAACCCATTTTGTGCTGGTAAAGGAAAAAAAGGGCAACGATTACGTTCTTTACGACCCATACAAATACGGCGGCGACAGCCCCGAAAAGGAAGTTCTGCTGACCTCACGTTACAAATACAACGGCGCCACCATCGAAAGCGAGATTAGCGCCGTTCTATGGTTCGATTCGTACAGCGCCGCGCCGCCCGAACCGCCCAAAATGGCAAAGGTTCCCGTACCCTCCGACAAGTTCCTCCTCTACGCCGCAGAAGACGACCTCGCCCTGCGCGCCGACCCGTCCGTCAGCGGCTACCTGTGGAAACGCATGATCGCCGGAACCGAACTGATTTGTCTCGAACCGAAAGCCACCGCCAAAGCCAAAATCGGCATGAACGGACAGTGGATCAATGTGCAGGACCCGACAGGCGATCAGGGATATGTTGCTGCGTGGTATGTCTCCGAATCCAAAGGAACACCCCCTGCCGCCACAACCGCCTCCTCCGCCCCGAAGCCTGCCGCGACCACACCGAAAACTTCCCCTGCAACACCCGCCGCAGCGGGGAAATTGCCAGCCGGTGCCATGCTTTTCCTTCCCACAGAAGAACTCGCCTTTCGCTCCAAGCCCGAGATCGCGCCGGAGACGTTGATCCGCCGCATTCCAGTGACCGAGCAGTTAATCTGCATCGAACCGCCCAACACCGCCATACCGAAGGTGGGAGTAACCGGGCAATGGCTGAAGGTACGTGACCAACAGGGCAGAGAAGGGTATGTGGCGGCTTGGTACGTCAAATATGCAAGCGGGTCCACCGCCCAGCAGGCGACCGCCGCGCCCAATGCCGCCAGTGCACCGGCGGGAGTCTTGAAAGTAAAAGCCACTGCCGAAGGAATTGCCCTCCGTAAACAGCCCGTTGTGGCCGAAGCGTCGCTCATCAAACGGTTGCCGCTCGGCACGGAATTCACCGTCCTCGAACCGAACGCCGAAGGAAAGATCGGACGGAACGACCACTGGCTCAAGGTTCGCGAACCCGCCGGTGTGGAAGGTTACGTCGCCGCCTGGTTTGTTGCGCGCTAAAGACAAGGAAACGTCTTCGTGGCTAAACCCATTCCCAAGTCGCAGGGAAGCGTCTTCATCTCGTATTCCCGTAAAGACAAGGCATTCGTTCAAAAATTGAACAACGCCCTGGATACTGCCGGCATCCAGGCATGGGTGGATTGGGAGGGCATCGAACTCGCTTCCGATTGGATGCAAAGGATTACCGACGCCATCCAGAAACACAATGCGTTCATCTTCGTCATCAGCCCCGATTCCCTTAAATCCAAAGTCTGCTCGGAAGAACTCGAACTCGGTCTCAAATTCAACAAAAAGATCATTCCCATCCTGTTCCGCGAACCCTCCAAGGGACAGACGATGCACGGAAAACTCGCCGCAACCAACTGGGTCTACCTGCGCAAAGAGGACAACTTCGAAGAGACCATTCCCAAACTGGTCGAAACCATTCAAACCGACCTGGAATGGATCAACAAACACACGCAGTTGCTCAACCAAGCGCTGGAATGGGAAGGCAGGAACAGGAATAACAGTTATCTATTGCAGGGTACGGGGTTGGAGGAAGCCGAAAAATGGATGGCAGAAGCGTCTGGCAGGGAAAATCGCCAGATCCTGCCATTGCAGGCAGAATTCATCAGGGCAAGCCGCAAAGGCGCGGAACGCCGGCAAAGGATGGTGTTGGCTGGCGTGTCACTTGCCCTGGTGGTGAGCATCGTATTGAGCATTGTGGCGGTCTTTTCCCGCAACGCCGCAAAAGCCGCCCAAGCCGAAGCCGAAATCGCGCGGGCGGCAGCCGAAACCGCGCAGGCAATTGCGGAGGATAATCGGGCCAAAGCGGTCGAAAATCAGAAACTGGCGGAAGAAAATCAACTCCTTGCCGAAAAAAACCAAAAAGAAGCGGAGGACAATGCGCGCCTCGCCCTGGCGGCTGGCAACGTTGCCGAAGCGCAGAACCTGCAATCCAATGCGGGCAAACTGGAAACCAGCACCCTCCTGGCGATTGAATCCTATAACATCAGCAAGACCGCCAAGGCGGAAGGCTTGATCCGAAGCAACGTCAGTTTGCTGGCGGTTCCCGTCAGCCTGATGAAACAGGACGGCGCCATCTGGAATATCGAATGGTCGCCGGATTTCTCGTATTTCGTCGCCGGCAACAACAAGAATACCGCCATGGAAAATGCTCAAGGGGAAGCGTGTGTCTATCAGGCGGATGACGGAAAAAGAGTCTACTGCGTCCGGCACGAGGGAGACGTGAACGATGCCATCTTCTCGAAAGACGGAAGATTTCTCATTACCGCCAGCGCAGACCAGACCGTTCGATTCTGGAATGCAGGCGACGGCAGTCTCATCGAGACACTCACCTTCGACGGAGCGGTTCTGGATTTGGATGCGACGGAAACGATCCTGGCAATCGGGCGGGCGGACCATTATCTGACCCTTTACTATTTCGACAAACCGAATCTGAAGCCGGTGGACATCGGACAGGACGAGGGGGTGAGAACAGTCAAGTTCGCGCCGAATGCCGATTTCCTGGCTTTCGGTTTGCTGAACGGACAGGTGCGTCTCTGGCAGAGACGTAGTAACACCTATTACAACGGCCCGCTTCATGAAAAGAGCTCCTACACGGTCATCGCCTGGAATCCGGACAGCAGTCATATTGTTTCGGGCGGAGGAGACAGCCTTGCCAAATACACCAAGCGCGATGCGACCTTCAAGTTCGAGGTTCCTCATCAGGATTGGGTGGAAGATGTGGCATTTGGCGACGACCCGGTATGGTTTGTCACAGCGTCGGACGACAATAAAGTACGGGTGGTGTATACAGAAACGGGCGAGGAAAAGATGCGCATGTCGCATACCAACTTCGCGCAAAAGGTGACGGTCAGCCGCGACGGAGAGTGGATCGCCTCCACCGGATACGACCGCGTCGTCCGCATCTGGGATTCGATTTCAGGCACAGAGCTGGCGGAAATCCCCCTGCGCGCAAACGGCTCAGCCGTTGCATTCAACCAGGACGGCACGCGGGTGATCGCCGCGGACGAGGAGGGTCATCTTGGGATTTGGGACATTTCCAAACTCAAAGCGCTCATGGGCTATGTCGAATTCAAAGAATTCGTGCGCGAAGCGCGCTACACGCCATCCGGCGATGCGCTGATTGTCAATTCCGACGATTTTCACGTCTGGAAAATCCCTGCCGAACAAGTCAACACGATATCAGACGGTACGCGGGGAGAAATTCTGCTCACCACCAAAAGCCTGACCTACGAAACCGCCATCAGCCCGGACTCGCAGTGGGTTGCCGTGGTGGAATTAGACACCGAGAATGCCCAGAAGAACCGCGGCACACTGGTCAGCATGGACGGCAAGACGGTGATCACGCTGGAACACGGAGGCGAAGTCACCGACGTGGATTTCACCGGCGACAGCCGCCTGGTCGCCACAGCGGGCACCGACGGCAGGGTTGTGTTCTGGGAAATTACGACGGGGACAAGGCAATTTGACCTCGATAACGCCGAACCGATCGTCTCGTTTGCCATCCGCCCGGACGACTCTCTGGTCGCCGTGGGATTACACGACAAGACCAAACTGTGGAATCTGAAAACAAGAACCGAATTACCCTTGCGCCTGTTGCAAAGCGGAGACATCGCGACCGTTGCCTTCAGCCCGGATGGAACCATGCTGGCAACCGGCAGCGCCGATGGCAGCGTCGTGCTCTGGAAGGTGGATGGCAACGAGGTATCGCAAATCGGCAAAACCATCTCTATCGCTGGAACCCGGCGCATGTTACTTGCCTTCAGCCCGGACGGCAAATGGCTGGCGGGCGGGTCGCTTGGCTACGCTTACCTCTGGGACACAGCCACGGCCCAGGAACTTGCCCGCATCCCGCACGGGAACAACCCCGTCACAAGCGTTTCCTTTTCCAATGACGGTCAACAGTTCATCACAGTCGCCCGCAAGGTTGTCAGGATCTGGGATTTTTCCGCCCTTCCGCTCGTACCGCAAGATCGGATCATCGAATATGCCTGCTCACACCTGACATCCAACCTCAGTCGGGACGAATGGAGCAATTATTTTGGAGAACTCCCCTACCACACAACCTGCACCGGCCTGAAAGAGGAACAGGAATGAATGCGACAAGAAATAATGCTGAATTGAGCACGGAGGAACCTGACATGGACAACGAAACGCCGAAAACGACACCGATTTTGCAAATTGCCTGGGCGCGTTTTTCGGAGCTGGACGTCAACGCGGTCGCGCGTTCCAGATCGCATTTGAACAAACGCCGCTGGATCGCCGCGCTGGGCGTGCTTGCCACCTTGTTTGCCATTCTCTCCCAAATGTTCCCGGCGGACAGGGAACCGGCGCTTCTCGGTCTGACCTTTCGAATTCTCCTCGTTCTGACGCCGCTCGTCGGCTCGGCACTGGCGGCATTCACCAAAGCCTTTTATTCCAGCGGCGACTGGTTGATGTTGCGGGCTGGTGCCGAGGAAATCCTCAAAGAAATTTATTTCTACCGCACCATCCTGCAAAAGCGAAAAGACCGCCGCGCCTATTTGGAAAAGAGGCTGGCTGAAATCCAGCGCGGGCTGTATCAAAGCATGGGCGGCGAGCTCGTTCTCAAACCGTACCACGGACCCATCCCGTCCAATTATTATCCCGACGATCCGTCCAGCGATCCCGGCTACGAAGACCTGACCGGCGACGAATATTTCAGATACCGTGTCGAAAATCAACTGGCATGGCACAGAAAAGAAGTGCAGGAATATCAGGTCGAACGGATCAGACTGCAAATTCTCATTCTCGCCTCGGGCGTTGCAGGCGCCGCTCTGGCGGCGTTCGGCGGCGCGTTGACCATATGGGTTGCATTTACCGCGTCCCTCACGGCGGCATTCTTGGGATGGCAGGAGTTGCGAAACATTGATCTGATTATCAAGAATTACAGCAAGGTCGTGATCGAACTGTCCATGGTCTACGATCACTGGTTGAACCTCGAACCCGAGGAACGCACAGACGCGGAATTCTACCGGATGGTCAAAGGCACGGAGGCGATTCTCTGGGCACAGAACATGGAATACATCAAATCACAACAGGAAGCGCTCAAGGAAGCCGACCTCGAAGAGGAAGCCAGCCTGATCAACCGCGTGATTAGAGAGTCTGCCGATTCCGCCAGGCGGACAAAACAAGCCATGGAAGACGCCACGGTGGAGTACGCCAAAGAAACCCTGGAAGAGACCGAAACAAAGGTCGAAGAAACCTTCAAAGCCGCCCTTGGGTCGCTTGCCGAGGAAGCCGCATCCGAAATCGTCCGACAGGAATTGGAAGCCATGAGCAAGGCGGTCGTCGAAATGGCGGAACACGCAGCCGAAAAGGCATCCTCCCTGACATCCTCGCTGGCAGATATCGCCAGGGAATTCGCGCACATTGACATTGGTAGAGACACCGCCAAGGAAGAGTTGAATGCCATCCTTGCACGCTACCCCAAGACCGGTGAGGTAAAAGGCTGATCGCCGGATATAGCAACCGACATGCGACACCCGTTCGAAACAAGGAAACCACCTATGGAATCGACAAACACGCAGTCGAACCCCACACAACCTGCCGAGGGCACCGGGAAGACGCCGGAAGTCAAGACGCTCGAACTTGTCTCTGCGCAAGAAGCCGATTACAGCGCCAAACCCCTGCACCCGGAGATGCGCCCGCATGCCTTCGTGATCATGCCCTTCGGGAAGAAAAAAGGGGGAGACGGCGCTCTCTACGACTTCAATGCAATTTATGCACAATTGATCAAACCGACGCTCGAGATGGCGGGGTTCGAGGCATTCCGCGCAGACGAAGAAACCACCAGCGGCGATATTCTGACCGACATGTTCCAGGAATTGTTACTGGCAGATCTGTGCCTCGTGGACATGAGCATTGACAACGCCAACGTGTTCTACGAATTGGGCATTCGGCATGCGTTCAGAAAGCGCGGCATCGTCCACATCCAGGCGGGACGCGCCTACATGCCCTTCGACATCTTCAACGTGCGCACCATCCCCTATCACATCACATCCGATGGCGTGCCCGACCCCGAGTTTCTCGAAAAAGACAAAGCCGCCATTGCACGCGTCACGCGCGATACCTGGGCGTCCGATACGGATGCGATTCACAGCCCCGTCTTCAACATTCTGACGGGTCTCTCCGAGCCGGATCGCAAATCCCTGCGCACGCCACTGGCAACCGGTTTTTGGCGCGAATACAACGAATGGAAACAGCGCGTGACCATCGCTCAGCGGCAAAAACGCATTGGCGACATTCTGCTCCTGACGGAAGAAATCAGGAACCCTTTGATCAAGGAAGAGGCAATCGGTGAAGCTGGAAGCGCTCTCAGGAGCATGAATCGCTATGAACTCGCACTCGGTCAATACCGCAAAGGGCTGGAGGTTAACGCCAAAAATCTCGATTTCCGCCGCCAGGAGGCATTGCTGCTCAACCGCCTCGGACGGGCAGATGAAGCCATCGTCAAAATCGAAAGCCTGCTGGCAGATTCACCGAACGACAGTGAGGCAATTTCCATCCTTGGGCGCATTTACAAGGAAATGTGGGTTGAATCGTGGAAATGGGTCAAGGACAGCGATAAACGTTTGAAAACCGCGTTCGATTCTTACCACTGGTTATTGAAAGCCGTGGATACGTATCTGCAGGGGTTTCGGGTTGACTTAAACCAGTTCTATCCCGGTGTCAACGCGCTCACCCTCTCGACGATGCTGGTGGAACTTGCCGCCAAATTCGAAGACCCCAAAAGCCCCGATCCGGAGATTGTGTGGGTTCGCGAAAATCTCAACGACCTGCGCGGCGCGTTGGCATTTGCGCTGGAAGCGATCGTTGATTCGGAGAAGGCGGATTATTGGACGCTTGTCTCCCTGGCAGAGTTGAAAGTGCTGACCGCAAAAAGCATACAGGAAGTGGTGCGCGCCTACCGCAAATCTCTGACCGCCTCCCGGCGAAACACCTTCTTTCTCGAATCGTCGCTGGCTCAGCTGGAAATGCTCAAGTCGCTTGATATGCGCTCCGAATACGTGGAAGCCGGCATTCGGGTCATCAAAGAAGAAATGAGGCGTATGCGCAAGGAGGAAGGGGATGAACCGGAAAAGGATAAACGAGGCGAAAAGCAGGTACAGCACGAAGGATACGCCTTCCTGTTCACGGGATATATGGTTGATCATGCAGGCAAGAAGCATAGTTATTTTCCGCCGGAAAAAGAAAAGGATATCAGGCGTGCCATCGAGATCATTCTGAGAAAACATAACGCGGGACCGGATGACCTTGCCGTCACAACCGGGATGGATGCCGGAAGCGAAATTATTTTTGTGGAATGCTGTGTCGAGCGCGGCGTCCCCGTGCAGGCATATTTCCCCTCTGCAGAAGCCCCCTATGTGCGCGACTTCGTCAGCCCGGGCGGCGAACAATGGGTGGAGCGTTTCTATCGTATGCGGAATCACCCCTTGGTGGACGAATTTTACCAGCCGGACCAGGTCGGGCTACCAAAGGAAGGCGACGATGTCCATGAGCGGAATAACCGCTGGGCGCTGTACTCCGCGCTGGCTCGCGGCATTGACAAGGTTCGTCTGATTGCGCTTTGGGATGGAAAGAACGAACGGATGGAAGACCTGGACGCGCGGCTCGTCAAACACACGGTGGACTTGATGCGCGATATCGGCGGTGTTGTGGAACACATCAATCCATTCAAATTATCGGGAATGTTCGAGGCACAACCCGCCCCGCCGCTCCAAAAACCGAAAAGAAAAAAAGCCGGGAAACCAAAACCGCGAAAACCAGAGCCGTCGAAGCCGACTAAAAACCAAAAAAAGCGGTAAAGCCGAATCTGAATCCTTCCATCGGATTAAAATATGACGGCCAGCCTTTTGAGCCAGCCGCGGAAACTTCTGTCGGGGTGCGCGGATTTGAACCGCGGACCTCACGGACCCGAACCGTGCGCTCTACCGGTC
Source organism: Chloroflexota bacterium (assembly GCA_013388685.1). Classification (GTDB taxonomy): domain Bacteria; phylum Chloroflexota; class Anaerolineae; order Anaerolineales; family Villigracilaceae; genus Defluviilinea. The sequence continues at coordinate 104,800 of JACAET010000031.1, forward strand.
TGAGCCACACCCCGTTTAGCGTGCGGAATTATACCACCCCAATCTGATTTGGCAAGTCAGGGGTTGAGCATGACCAATTGGGTGTATACATAAAACAAACCGGGCATGCGGTCGTCCCCTTGACGGATCGTCAACCGCGCCAGCGTGGGCTCAGACACCCGGTAGGGGATGGTTGTCTCGAACATTTGAGGAGTGAGCGATTCGATTGCAAGGATGCGCGTTCCGACAGACCTGCCCTGGGGGTCAATCAACTCGAAGAAAAGAGGCTGCAGGTTGAGGGGCCACACATCCCCGCGCACGGTCAGGATGCCGCCGGAAACCGCCTCCTCCGAAAGAGGCGACACCACACCAATCGGCTCGGACGGATTGCCCGTGGGGTTGATTTCATTCTCGCCTGAGGAAAGCAATAAGACCCGCACAGAATTCAACGCCTGCAATCTGTCCTCCTTATCGAACGTGCTGACGGTGATCCGTCCCACCTCCGCGGCGGCGGAAATTTCGAAAGTGATCTTCGCCGATTGAAAGACCCCCTCCCGCGACATCGGCACATTACGCTTAAGCGTGCGCGCCAGCAAACGGCCGTCCTCGCCATACAGGTCAATCTGAACGCGTTGACTCTCACCGACAATGACGTTCATGCGCAAGTTGATCGGCGAAACCACCTTCGACATGGGTCCCGGCGCAATGAATTGCACCGCGCCCAGCGGATGTCCCGGAATGGACGTTGGGGTGCGCGTGGGCGCGGGCGTGGAGATCAACGGCGGAACGACGGTTTCAGTGGGCATTTCGGTGGGGACGGATGCAAGATAGGTGGCGGTCGCCGTATCGCCTGCGGCGCGCGCCGTCAATGCAATGACTGTAGGGATGTAATCAGGGGGATACGGAGTGGGAATATTCGCGGCAGGCGGCGCGGAGCAGGCAGTTACGAACCCAAGCAGGGAAGCAAGAAAAAAACGTTTCATAGAACCGCGAAAGAACGTCGAAAAAGACCCGCTCAGGCAACCTTCCAGCGCAGGGACTCACCCCGCAGGGCAGATAACACCTCCTGGGCGATGTCCACCGACGCGCGGGACTGCGCCTCAGCCGTCTGCGCCCCAATGTGCGGGGTGGCGATCACGCGCGGATGGGAAACTGCTTCTGTCAAACCGGGCGGCTCCACGCTGAAAACGTCCAGCGCCGCGCCTGCGACCTTGCCGCTGTTCAACGCCTCGACCAGCGCCGACTCGTCAATGATTCCGCCGCGCGCCGCGCAGACGATGCGCACGCCGTCCTTCATGTGGGCAAATGCCTGCCGTCCGATCATGTCGCGCGTATCAACCGTCAGCGGCATGTGAAGCGAAATGAAATCGGACCAGGCGTACAGGTCCTGTAATGAAGCGGGATCGGCGCCGCGCCGCTTGATTTCTTCCTCCGGGATGAGCGGGTCGTAGGCGATGACGTTCATGCCGAAGGCGGCGGCGCGCTTCCCCACCTCCATGCCGATGCGCCCAAAGCCGATGACGCCGAGCGTTTTGCCGTTCAGTTCCACGCCTTCGAGTTCCTTTTTGAGCCATTTGCCCTGTTTCATGGCGGAGTCGGCGCGGGGGATTTCGCGCGCGAGAGCGAGGAGCAAGCCGAAGGTCAGTTCGGCGACCGCAACGGAGGTGGAGGTGGGCGCATTGACTACCGTGATGCCATGTCGTTTGGCGGCTTCCAGGTCAATGTTATCCACACCGACGCCAGCGCGCCCGATCACTTTCAGCCTGGAAGCGGCGTCTATGACGGAGGCAGTGACGCGGGTTCGGCCGCGAACGATAAGGGCATCATATGCGGGGATGATGTTGAGTAGTTCGTCGGCTGAGATCCCGCTTTTGTCGTCCACCTCCGCCGATTCACGCAAAATGGACTGGCTCGTCGCGTCCAGTCCGTCTGTGAGAAGGATTTTGAATAGGGTCATGGGCGTATTGTATCGCAAAAGATGTAACTACTTCTCATGATTTCTTCATTCTTGAAAGATTTATCCACATTATAATGCGACAAATTTTACCCAATTTATTATTTCGCCTGGAGGAGAATATGAACAAAAAGGTCATCCGGTCAGTCATTCTCGCCATGTTCCTCGGTTCGATACCAGGAGTCGCGTACGCCCACGATGGAAGCAATGTCCCGTTCGGCGGATTTTTGAGCGGGCTGGTGCATCCCGTTCTCGGCTACGACCACCTGCTGGCGATGCTGAGCGTGGGCATCCTGAGCGCGCAGATCGGCGGACGCGCCATCTGGACCGTGCCCGCGACTTTTGTCAGCGTGATGGCGCTGGGTGGCGCGCTGGGATTGATTGACATCGGTCTGACTTCGACCGAATTGGGGATCGCCGCCTCGCTCGTCCTCCTGGGCTTGATCATCGCCGCCGAACGGAAATTACCCGTTTTGCTTGCCATGATGGGTGTGGGGTTTTTTGCCATCTTCCACGGTTATGCCCATGGGTCAGAAATGCCGACCACAGCGGAACCGGTCTTGTACGCGGCGGGTTTCCTGACCGGCACTGCCTTGATCCACATTGCCGGAGTGGTAATCGGCGATATTGCCAGGCACTACGAAAGCGGAAAAGTCATCCTGCGCGTGGGAGGCGGGTTAATCTCCATGATCGGCGTTTTGTTCATTTTCGGCATGCTTTAGGGAAAACCATGAAAAACAAAGTGCTTCTTTGGGAAATCGGCAGTTTTTTCTTCATCGGTCTGGTGGGGGCATCCCTGCACTTCACCTTTGAGTTGAGCGACTTTTCCAATAAGGTGGTGGCATACTTTTCGGCAGTCAACGAAAGCACCTGGGAACATCTCAAAATGGTCTTTTTTCCGGGGTTGGTTTTTGCTTTGATTGAATACACGTACGTGCGCGAAAAGGTCAATAACTATCTGATTGCCAAAACCGTCAGCCTGCTCCTCATGCCGCTGGTCATTGTGGCGGGATGGTATCTCTACGCCCCGGCGGTCGGACGGAGCATCTACCCGGTGGACCTCGCGCTGTTCTACCTGGCGGTTTTCACGGGTCAGTTTGCCAGTTATAAATTGTTGACCCGCCCTCCGCTGGAGAAAAAATTCAACAACTACGCCATCGTGATAGGTACCATTCTATTTCTGGCGTTTTCGACGTTCACCTTCTTCCCGCCTAAAATCTTCCTGTTCGAGCATTTCGACCTGAAGGATACCGGGCAATATGGCATACTGCCCTACGAAGACAACATCCGATACTTCACAAAACCGCCACAAAGATAAATCTTTTGCACAGATATTGTCTGTAATCCAAACGAATTACAAGATGTCATGTAAGTGATGCGCTTCATCACTTGCGCAAGCAGGGACAAACCCTTTATTCTTGTTTAAGTCATCTTCGGTCGTTTGGGCATTCTATGGAGGCAGTCATGGATCCGGTCATAATAATTTCCAGTCTGTTGATCTCCTACTTGCTGGGGTCAATTTCGTTCGCCCGATTGATCGTCAAACTGTGGACCGGGAAGGACGTCGCCGAATTCGAAGTCGCCGTGGACGGCACCGGTGAAACGTACAAGGCAGTTTCCATTGGCGGGAATACGGTCAGCACCGTGCTGGGGGCAAAAGGCGGGCTGACTGTGGGGGTTCTCGACATTCTCAAAGTGACGCTTCCCACCCTGACCTTCAAACTACTCTATCCAGAACAACCCGTTTACATGCTGATCGCAGCAGTAGGCGGACTGGTTGGACACATCTGGCCCATTTATTACCGCTTCCACGGCGGGGCGGGATTTTCCGCCATCATGGGCGGCCTGCTGGTCATTGACTGGCTGGCGGTATTGGCCACCCCCATCGCCGGTCTCCTGCTGGGGATGGTTGTCTTTCGCAACATGATTGTTGCGAGCCTGTCCTGGATATGGTTGCTTGTTCCCTGGCTCTGGTGGCGGACCGGCGGCGACCCGGCACACCTTTTCTATGCGGTGATGGTCAACGTCCTGTTCCTGCTCGCCATGAGACCGGAGTATAAAATCGCAATGAAGTACAAAAAAGAGGGGAAAATGCTCGAATATGGTTTGGGCAATCTCAAATCCAACCCTATGGGGCGGGGAATGCTCAAGATGGCGAAATTCTTCAAAGTCGAGATCAAATAACGGGAGGGGGACTTGCATGGGTCTCATCATTGACGTTACCAAACGAAAACCGCCCGCCTCCGTGGGAAACAAGGCGATCAACCTGCGAAGACTGGCTGACATCGGCATGAAAATACCGCAGACCTACGCCATCAAATGGGATGCTTATCAGCGTTACCTGAAGGACGATGACCGCCTGGTCAACGAACTAAGAGCCGAGATTGCGGAAACCATTGATCCGGGCAAAACGTACGCTGTCCGCTCCTCCGCCAATATCGAAGACAGCATGGACCGCTCGTTCGCCGGGCAGTTCAAGTCCGTCTTGCACGTTCAGGGCGTGGACGGCGTCCTGCAGGCAGTCTGGGCGGTCTGGTCGTCGGCGCAGGCACCGGTGGTGAAAACCTACCTCGAACGGCACAACATCCCCACCAGCGAATTGGCGATGGCAGTCATCGTTCAGGAAATGGTCAAGCCGATTCTCTCCGGCGTGGCGCTCAGCCGCAACCCGGTCACCGGCGGGGACGACATCGTGGTGGAGGCGGTCAAAGGCGAGGGAACGCAACTCGTGCAAAGCGGCACGACGCCCCTGCGCTGGGTCAACAAAAAAGGCTACTGGATGGAAAAGGCGAATGGCGAGGAGACAGACATCCCGTTAAGCCTGATCGAGGAGGTCATCTCAGGGACAAGGGTCATCGCGCAGAAACTCCGTCATCCCGTGGACCTGGAATGGGTGTACGACGGAAGCAACCTGTACTGGGTGCAAGTGCGCGCCATCACCGCCTCCGGCAACCGCAACGTGTATTCGAACTATATCCCGCGCGAGATGCTCCCCGGCATGATCAAACCACTCATCTTCTCGGTCAACATCCCGCTGGTCAACAGCATCTGGATTCGGTGGATATCGGAGATCACGGGCGACCTCGGGCTGAAACCCGAAGACCTGGCGAAGTCGTTCTACTACCGCGTCTACTTCAACATGGGCGCGCTGGGCGACATCTTCGAGGGGCTGGGCTTCCCGCGCGACTCGGTGGAGATGATCATGGGGTCCCTGCCGCGCGGCGCGGTGAAACACTCCTTCAAGCCGAGTTTCAAAACGTTCACGCGCCTGCCATGGCTGACCTGGTTCATGCTGGACAAGTGGAATTTCGGATCGAAGATGCGCCGCGCCTTGCCCACACTGAAGGAGCGCGTCAAAGCGACCCCGTACCTGAATCTCGACGGATGGAGCGAATCCGACCTCCTTGCCGCGGTAGACCGTCACTACGAACTGATGCGGGAGGTCGCCTACTACAATGTGATAGGACCGCTCCTGATGGGCATGTACAACAACATGCTCAAGGCACAGCTTGGCAAACGCGGCGTGGAATTTGGCAACTTCGATCTTATGGAAGGCATGGACGAGATCGCCGAATATGACCCAGCCACCCACCTGAGGCGCCTGCATGCCCAGTTTTGCGCGCTCCCGCCCGAGGTCCAGGAAAAGATGCGAAGCGTCTCGTATGCCGAATTCCAAAGGATGACGGAAGCGGGCGATTTTCCGCAAAAGTTGGCGCAACTCATCGAGGAGTTCGGTCACCTGAGCGACAACGGCAACGATTTCTCCGCCGTGCCGTGGCGCGAACAGCCGGAGATGATCCTGCGACTGGTGATGGACTTTGCCCCCAAAAGGGAAGAGGGAAAGAAGGTCAGGCTTTCTGACCTGAAATCCAGCGGGCGGCTGAGCAGGGCGTTCCAATTCTTTTACAAGCGGGCGCGTGAATTCCGTCTCCTGCGCGAACAGGTCAGCGGACTGTACACGCACGGATACGGCTTGTTCCGCTACTACTTCCTCGCCCTGGGGAGGCAGTTCGTGCGGCGCGGGTTGATGGATGCGTCCGAGGATATTTTCTACCTCACCTTCAGTCAGGTACGCGACCTTGTGAACGAGAAACAACCCATCGAAGACCTGCGCGGCGAGATTGCCCGCCACAAAGCGGACATGGAGCGCTACAGGGACATCCTCATCCCCACCGTTATCTACGGCGACGAGATTCCGCCCGTCCGCGAGCCCAACATGGACGTAATGAGCGGCATTGCCACGTCCATCGGGCATTACACGGGCAAGGTCAAAGTGGTGAAAGGCATCCAGGATTTTCAGAAGGTCAAACACGGCGACGTGCTGGTTGTGCCATATTCCGACGTCGGCTGGACGCCGCTCTTCGCCCGCGCGGGAGCCGTCGTCGCCGAATCGGGCGGCTTGCTTTCGCATAGTTCCATCGTCGCCCGCGAGTACAATATCCCTGCCGTAGTCTCCGTGGAGGGCGCCACCCTCCTGCCCGACGAGACCATCGTCACCGTGGACGGTCACAAAGGCGAAGTGTTGATTCACAAGTAGAACTCTTTGAAAATCTGTTAATTCATTGGAGCATTCATGTCGGTTCTAAAAGCCAGCGACCTCCGCAAGAAATATCTGCTCGGGGAACACACCGTCGAAGCGCTGCGAGGCGTCAATTTCGATGTGCAAAAAGGCGAGTTCGTCGCCATCATGGGTCCGAGCGGAAGCGGCAAATCCACGCTTCTGCACCTGTTGGGCGGATTGGATTCCCCGTCCGAGGGAGAGGTCACTCTCGGAGAGGCTCAACTCTCCCAATTGACCGAATACCAGGCGACTCTGGCGCGTCGTCATAACGTTGGGTTCGTCTTCCAATTCTTCAACCTTCTCCCCACCCTGACAGCGGAGGAGAACATCCTCCTGCCCGTCATCATTGACGGCAAGAATCCCGCTCACTACGAAGACCGCCTCAAACAAATTCTCGAACTGGTCGGCTTGTATGAACGCCGCAAGCACAAGCCGGATCAACTCTCCGGCGGCGAACAGCAGCGCGTCGCCATTGCGCGGGCGCTGATCACGGAACCAGCCATCCTGCTGGCAGACGAACCGACCGGCAACCTCGACACCAAAACCGGCACAGCCATCATGGAACTGCTTCAGCGCTCGTGCCGCGAACTGCATCAAACCGTCATCGTGGTCACACACGACCCGCGCGCGGCTTCCTACGCTCAGCGCGTCATTTTCCTGCGGGACGGAAACATCGTGAAGGAATACCGCCCCGGCGACGATGTTCCGCTGGCGGAACGCATGGACGGCATCATGTCCACCATGCGTGAACTGGAGTCGTGACCGCATGACCCTCCTGCGCCAGATTCGCTACCTGACTCTGCGCTCGATCCGCGCGCGCTGGTTGAGATTCCTGCTGAGCGCCTTCGGCATCGTCCTGGGCGTGGCAGGCATGCTCGCCATCGGCGTGACCAATCAAGCCGCGCTTGATTCCATCGTCCGCCTGTTCTCGAACACCTCCGGCAGCGTTAAATTGAGTGTCACCACCGCCAGCCAGTCCGCTTCGGGCTTCCCGGAGCAGACCCTGCGCACCATCCGCAACATCCCCAGCATCAAAATTGCGTCCCCGATCATCCGTATCAACACCGTCGCCGCAGACGATGCCTCACCGGAGCAGATCGCCCTCGGTCTGTTCGGCACCGACGCGGGAGGCGGACTGACCCTGCACGGCATAGACCCCCTCATGGAGTCCGGCCTGCGCGAGTACAAACTTGTCCAGGGCAATTTTTTGCAGGACCTCAACGCCAAACGGGAAGTTGTGCTCGTGGAGACCTACGCCGAGGACAAGGAGATCGAGGTTGGCGACTGGCTGGCGGTCATCACGCCCAACGGCGTCGAGTCGCTCAAGGTCGTGGGGTTGATCGCGCGCGAAGGAGCCGGTCAGACCGCCAACGGCTCCTTCGGCGTCATCCCCCTGTGCACCGCGCAGGAACTCTTCAACCGCACCGGCGAGCTGGACCAGGTGGACATCCTGACCGCGAATCCCAAACCCTCCCGCGCCGAACTGGACGCGCTCAAAGACAGTCTGCAAACCCGCCTCGGCAAGGACCTGTCGGTCACGTATCCGTCCTCGCAGGGCGAGCGCATGACGCAGATGCTCCAGAACTACCAGATCGGTTTGAACTTCATGAGCGGCATCGCGCTGTTCGTGGGCGCCTTCCTTATCTACAACGCCTTCGCCATGACCGTCGTGGAGCGCACACGCGAGTTCGGCATGCTCCGTACCATCGGGATGACGCGCGGACAGGTTACCGGGCTGGTCCTGCTCGAGGCAGGCGTGCTCGGCGTCTTTGGGTCTGCGGCGGGTGTGGGCGCGGGCATGTTGCTGGCGCGCGGTCTCACCAACCTGATGGGGATCATTCTCAACCAGGAACTCACCTTCGTGGAAGTGCCTGTGGACGACATGGTCTTCAGTTGGGCGGTCGGTTTGGTCGTCACCTTCCTCGCGGCGGGCATCCCTGCCTGGCAGGCGGGACGCGTTTCCCCGATGGAGGCGCTGCGCGTGCGCGGCAAGGCAAATGAAGGCTGGCTCATCCGCCAGGGCTGGAAACTGGGCGTAGCGCTGCTCGTCGTCTCGGCGGTTTTGCTCATCACCAACCCGTTCCCCTACGACGTGCAATTCCGCCTCGGCAGTATGACCGTCTTCGGCTTGTTCAGCGGCGCGACTTTGCTCATCCCCGCCACCGTCACCGCCTGGGAGCGCGTCACCCGCCCGTTCATGAAATGGATCTACGGCACCAGCGGCAGTCTGGGGAGCCGCAACGTCCAGCGCTCGCGCCAGCGCACCACCCTGACGGTCGCCGCGTTGATGGTCGGCGTGGCCATGGTCATCATGACGCGCGGCATGACCGAATCCTTTGCGGGCGACCTGCGCGAATGGATGTCCGCCTACATCGGCGGGGACATCTTCGCCTCGTCCTCCATTCCCATGCGCGGGGACGTGGGACAGCGCATCGCCTCCGTGCCCGGGGTGGAAGCCGTCGCCCCGATCCGTTACTTTAACGTGGACTGGCAGACTCCCGACGGCGTGGAGCAAATTACCTTCATGGCGATGGATCCGGTCGCTTATGCGCGCGTTACCCAGTTCGTCTTCAGTGATGAGGATGTCAGCACGGAGGAGGTGGTCAGGCGTCTGCAGGAGGGCGACGCGGTTCTTTTATCCAGCGTGCTCTCGGAAAAATACGGGCTGAAGACCGGTGATTTCGTCCAATTGCGGACGCGCGGCGGCTACCGTTCCTTTGAGATTGCGGCGGTCGTCGTGGATTTCTACAACCAGGGCTTGGTCGTGCAGGGCAGTTGGGACGACATGAAGCGCTACTTCCGCATCGACGACGCCACCACGTTCTTCATCAAGGTGCGGGATGACCAGTCCATTGACGAGGTCAAACAGCGCATCGAAGACCTGTACGGCAAACGCTACCGCCTGATCTTGATCTCGAACACCTCCATCCGCGAGCAGGCGCTCACCCTGATGGACCAGGCGTTCAGCATGTTCGACGTGATGGCTCTGATCTCCATCGTGGTCGGCTCGCTGGGAATCGTCAACACCCTGACGATGAGCGTGATCGAGCGCACGCGCGAGATCGGCATGCTGCGCGCCATCGGCATGACGCGTATGCAGATCATCCGCATGGTGCTGGCGGAGGCGGGCTTGATGGGCGTTATCGGCGGCGTGCTGGGGGTTGGAACGGGGATCGTGCTGGCACGCATCCTGTTCATCGGTATGACCACCATGTCCGGCTACAGCCTCACGTTCGTATTGCCGCCCGAAGGAATCGTCATCAGCCTGATCGCGGCGGTCATCATCTCGCAGATTGCGGCGATTTTCCCGTCGCGCCGCGCCTCGAAGGTCAAGATTCTTGAGGCGGTGCGCTACGAGTGAGATAAAGGCTTCAGAAAACAGAAACAGCCCGCCCGGTCCAAAGACTGAGGCGGGCTGTTTTCGTCCAGGCTGAATTATTTCGAGACTTCGATCTCGACGAAGGCGCTCATCCCCCAGCGCAATCCTTCGGGAATCTCATCCAGCGTGACGAAGACATCGTAGTAGACGCCGGAGCCGGCGGCGTTCTTCAGGGAGATTTCGCTCACCGTGCCGGTGACGACCGTGTCCGGGAGCGCGTCGAACGAGACTTTGACCTGATCCCCGATTTGAATCCGCGCCACATCCACTTCGTTCAGGTCGGTCGTTTTGACCTGCAGGGTGGAGAGGTCCGCCAGCAAAAGCACCGGGGCTCCGGGGGAGACCATTTCGCCCGAGTTGATGTACAATTGCACAACGGCGCCATCAAACGGTGCAGTCAACTTTGATTGCCGAAGAAGCGCCTCCAGGGCAGCGATGCGGGTTTGCGCGGCTGACACCTCCGGCGAGTTTTTCAAATTGATCAGACGGTCAAGTTCAGCCTTGGCATCATTCAGCAGGGCTTCCTTTAGCGCAAGATCCTCATCTGCCTTTTGTATCGTTTCCTTATCCGCATATGCCTCGTATTCCCTGACCTTGGGAACCTCTATCACCCCAAAGGGAGTATTCTCTTTTTTGATGACTGTTTCCGTATAAGTCTGGAGGTAATTCAAAGAGTCGCGGTATTTGAATGCCTGATCATAATCCTCCTGCGCATTCCTTACGGCAATAGCCGCCTGCGCCAGCGCGGTATCGGTGTCGAGCAGGTCATCCAGCGCCTGTTGCGCAAGGATCAAGTCTGCCTGCGCGTTGAGGAGGCTTTGGGGAAGGGCGTCGTCGGGGAAAAACGCCAGAACGTCTCCCCGCTTGACAGTATCCCCCGCCTTGACCGAAACAGTCACCCGCTCGGCTCCCAGCATGAACGCCAGGTTTGCCCATTTTCCCACCGTCACTTCTGCCGAGGCGCTGACCACATCGTCTCTGACATTGAGCAGAGGCTGGGGATTTTCCGCCGCAGGTTCTGTAGAACTCGTCACGCCTCCACAGCCAGCAATCAATGCAGACAGCAAAAGAAGGTTCATAAATTTCAACATGGGTTTCATTGTGCAAATCTCCGCAACACAGCAGATGGTTTCAATCGCATTCTCATGCTGTTATTCTAGCACTCGAATTCCGGGAAAATTGGTTGTCTGTAACCCATCTTCGGGAAAGGGGACAAATGGCATGTGGATTACAGGAATCTACTCATAGCGCAGCGCTTCCACCGGCTCCAGGTTCGCGGCGCGGCTGGCGGGGTAAATTCCAAAGAATAACCCCACAGCCGCGGAGAAGAGGGTGGCGAGCAGAACAGCGTCAATACCGACCAGCGGCGTAAACGCCGTGCCGCTCGCCTCGGCGATCCGCCCGACAGCATAGGAAATCAGCCAGCCGAATACAATGCCGATGATCCCCCCGATGAGGCTGAGCAGGGAGGACTCGGTCAGGAATTGCGTGAGGATGTCGCGTTTGCGGGCGCCCAGCGCTTTCCGCAAGCCGATTTCACGCGTACGTTCTGTGACCGATACGAGCATGATGTTCATAATGCCAATTCCGCCCACCAGCAGGGAAATCCCCGCAATGCCGCCCAGGAAAATTGTCAGAATGCCAGTGATGGACTGGAAGGTGGAAAGCAGGTCCTGCTGGGTAAAAACCGTAAAATCGTCCGCGCCGACCGGTGTGCGGTGACGGGCGCGCAGAATTGCCGCAATCTCCTCCGCGGCTTGGGTCACCACATCGCCGCTGACCGCCTGGACAAAAATGATATCCACGCGATCGCTGGTGCTGCGACGGATCAGCCGCGTCTGGGCGGTGGTAAACGGGACGATGACCACGTTATCCTGACTCCCAAACGAGCCGCCACCCTTCGATTCCAGTACGCCCAACACGCGGAAGGGTTGTCCCTCGATGCGCACGGTCTCGCCGGTCACGCCGTCGGCATGCCCGAAGAGTTTCTCTGCCACTTCCGGACCGAGCAAAACCACCGAAGCGCGCCCCAGAATATGCTCCTCGGTGATGTACTCGCCTTCCGTAATGAAATAGTTGCGTACCTGAAAATATTCAGGCGTCACGCCCAAGATTTGGGGCGTGGCTTGTTCGCCGCCGAACGAGACAATGCCGTTCCCCTGCAAAGCGGGCGCAACCGCCTGGACAGAAGGTGCCGCAAATTGATCGCGCAACGCCTCGGCGTCGCCCAGCGTCAACGGTTTGGGGTTGCGAATGTTATCGCCGGGGTCGCCACGGAAAACAAACAGCAGGTTCGTGCCAATACCGCTGATGGAACCGGTGATGGACGCTTCCGCGCCGCGTCCCACCGCCAGCATGGCGATGACCGCCGCCACGCCGATCACAATCCCAAGCACGGTCAAACCGGACCTGAGTTTGTTTCCTGCCAAACTTTCCAATGCTTCGAGAAAAGCCTGTCCAAGACTCATGATTCACCATCCAGCACACCGTCGCGCAAGCGGATCACCCTCTGCGTTTGCTCGGCAATTTTCGGGTCGTGCGTCACAATGATCAGTGTCGTTCCGAGTTCCTTGTTCAGGTTGAGCAGGAGATTCATGATCTCCTGCCCCACCTTCGAGTCGAGGTTGCCCGTCGGTTCGTCTGCCATGATAATGGCGGGGTTGTTGACGATGGCACGCGCAATTGCCACACGCTGCTGCTGCCCGCCGGAGAGTTCATACGGACGGTGGGTCATGCGGTCTTCCAGCCCGACCGCCCGCAATGCCTCCATGGCGCGTTCGCGGCGTCCCTCCTTCATGCCGGAATACCGCAGAGGAAGTTCGACATTGGTAATCGCCGTCTGCCGCGAAAGGAGATTAAAACTCTGAAAGACAAAGCCCACCTTGCGGTTACGGATGTCTGCCAGTTGATCGTCATTCAGCGAGGCGACAGCTTCTCCATCCAGCCAATATTCGCCGGAGGTGGGACGGTCAAGACAACCGAGCGTGTTCATCAGCGTGGATTTTCCCGATCCGGAGGGTCCCATAATGGAAACCACCTCACCGCGCGCAATGGCGAAAGAGACGCCGCGCAAAGCGTGAACCTCGACTTCACCCATTTTGTAAATCTTGCGCAGGTCGTGCGCTTCAATGACATTCGTCATATTGCTAATTCCCAAACGGACCGCCTCGCGGACCGAAGAAATCCGTAGGCGGGTTCAAAACCACGGCATCGCCTTCCTGCAAATCGCCGCCCACAAGCACACTCATGGTATCCGAGGACGAACCCAGCTGCACAACTTTTTTGACGGGTTGGTTGTTTTCCAACACATACACCACCCGCTCCCCATCCGAGAGACGAACAGCGCGATTCGGAACAAGCAGGACATCTGTCAGTTCCCTGACGATGATATTGACCGCCGCCGTCATGCCGGGTTTAACCAGCAGATCGGCGCCGGTGAGTTCCACCGTGACTTTAAAATTCACAACCCCGGCGGAGACCGTTCCGGTTTGAGCCACCTCGGTCACCACGCCGTTATATTCCCTGCCGAGAATGGCGTCGAACGTCAATTTGACCGGCTGACCGACCTCCACACTGTTGATATCCACCTCCGAAACGTTCACATCCACCAGCAGGCTGGAGAGATCGTCAATGCGGAAGGCGGTCGCGCCCGCGCCGACCTGGTCGCCGGGAAGCGGATAGGCTTCGGTCACGATACCCGCAAAAGGAGCCACAACTCGCGCCAGGTTCATGGTGGCTTGCGCCGCCGCGATACGCGCTTCGACCGCCGCAATCTCCGTCCTATTGCCGCTGATCAGGCGGTCATAGGCGCGTTGTGCGTCTTCATAGGTCGCTTTTGCCAGAGCAAGTTTTTCGTCCGCTTTGGCGATGGTCAGCGCGTCGGCATAGCCCTTCCGGGTTTTCACCTCTTCGACTTCGATGACGCCAAAAGGCGTGTTCTTCTTTCTCTTCACAACCTCCTCGATGTCAATCAACCCGTCGAGGGATTTGCGATAATTGAGCGCGTAGTTGTAATCGTCCTTTGCCTTGCGCAGCGCGATGGCGGCTTGCGCGCGCGCCGTATCCGAATTCAACAAGTCGTCCAGGGTTTTTTGCGCGTTGACCAGATCCGCTTCCGCCAGGATGACGCTTTGCGGAAGGGACGATTTGGCGAGAAACGCCAGCACAAACCCTGAAGGAACGTTATCGCCAACCTTCACATTGACCGTATCCACCGTGCCGGCTGCCTGCCAGAACAAAATGGCGGTTTGCTTGGCGCGCACAGTGCCGGTGGCGCCGATGGTGGCTGTCAGGGTGCCGCGTTCGACAACAGCGGTTTGATAGACGCTTTCCTGAGCGGCAAGGCTGTTCTGTCGGTACCAATACCCGTACCCTCCCAACCCAACCACAAGGAGCAAAATCAAAACTCCGCGATATCTTTTCAACAACTTACTCATGGTTTCCTCCGCGAGGGGATGCCTCGTCAAATTGTTCAAATTACCAGAGAAATTTATACCCCAGAAATATGAATTGGCAATGAATTTAGCACGAACACTGATAGAACTCCAATAATTGGCGAATCACAACAAACGGCATTGGATCTCTTGCAAAAGTGCGCCGGAGGGCGCACAGTACGCCTTCGCGTACGAGACGTTCGCTAACGTCGGCCGACTTGCCCAAGAGGTCTATAGTGTACGTTCGCCAGCCACCTCGCGGTTGCACATCTGCCAACCCTTTTGACGGGTCGCAGCACAAGGCAGACCTGCCTGCGATAATGTGATGATTGTCGTCCAGTTAGGTGACATTTAAGCCTGTGGACGGGTTTTGTGATTGTGTATCATTATCTCGTCATCCTGGTCTTATAAATATCGGAGGATTGCATGCAGTTCATACCCAGCGAAACCCTCACCATTGACCGCAAGGCAAGGGCGAATATGCCCTTCTTTGATCTGGACTTGCGCGCTGCCGAAGAGCGCACCTGCGATTTCGACGATGTAGTCATCGAGTTCGACCCCGAACGCGCCATGGTGGAGGCGTCACGCTGTATTCACTGCCCGGATCCCGCACCGTGCATGGTTGCCTGCCCCACCCACAACGACATCCCTTCCGCCATGTGGCTGATTGAACAGGGGCGCTTCTCCGAAGCCGCCAACCTTTATCACCAGACCAGTTCCCTGCCGGAGATTTGCGGACGCGTCTGCCCGCATGAGCAGTTATGCCAGGGATCGTGTGTGTTGAACAAACATCACACGCCGGTTCTGTGCGGAGAACTGGAAGCCTTTACCGTGGATTACCAGCGCCGCCACGAAGGACGGGTTCTCCCGCTCGCTCCTCCAACGGGAAAACGGGTCGCCATTATCGGCGCAGGACCAGCGGGTTTGGGCTGTGCGGACCAACTCGTCCAGCGCGGACACGAGGTCACCATCTTCGAATCCAAACCCGCGCCCGGCGGTCTGCTCGTCTATGGCATCCCCAATTTCAAACTCCCGAAGGAAATCTGGCAGGAAAAATGGGAGGAATTCGAACGCGCCGGCGTCAAATTCGTGCCCAATACCTACATCGGCAAAGATAAAACCATTGACGACCTCTTCGCCGAGGGCTTCGATGCTGTCTTCATCGGCGTCGGCTCGGAAGTGGACGCCAAGATGGAAGACACCCCAGGCACCGACCTGCCCGGAGTCTACGAAGCGACCGATTTCCTCATCCGCGCCAACGTCGCCCCCGACCTGCTTCCGCCCGACATGCGAAAACCGCTCGAAATCGGCAAACGCGTAGTCGTGGTGGGAGGCGGCGATACGGCGTCCGACTGCCTGCGGTCCGCCTTGCGTCTTGGTGCAAAGGAGGTCACCTGCCTCTACCGCCGCACAGAAAAGGAAATGCCCGGCGGAAAGAAAGATCGCGCTCTTGCAAAAGAAGAAGGCGCAAAATACCGCTTCCTTACCCAGCCGGTCAAATTCATTGCCGGCGAAAATGGAAAACTTGCCGCCGTGGAATGTATCGAAATGAAACTGGGCGAGCCCGACGCCAAAGGCAGGCGCAAACCGGTTCCCGTCGAAGGCTCCAACTTCAGCATCGCCTGCGACACCGCCATCCTTGCCCTCGGCTACTGGCCCGATCCCATTCTTGGCAAAACAACACCAGACCTCGAAACACATAACTGGGGGCTGATCAAGGCGGACAAAAAAACCGGCGCCACCTCGCGCCCGGGGGTCTTCTCCGGCGGCGATTGCGTCACCGGACCCGATCTTGTTGTCACTGCCATGGTCGGCGGGCGAAAAGCCGCCTGGGCAATCGACGAATATTTGAAGAGCAAAGGGGCTTTACGTTAAATCGAGAAACTTGCGTTTCGTCCGTCAACGCGCCGTAACGCATCACGCGAATCTGCTGAGGGCAGGTGAAAGTAAGGACACATTCCCAACGGGTGTGTCCTTACCGTTCTTTAATTCCCGCAAGGTATAATTTTTATCATGCTGTATCGAATCGGAAGAATACTGGATGTGGCAAGCGTTTTGATCCTGCTCATCGTCGTCGGCGGGAGCGACGTCCCTCTCTTTAACAACAGTACAGACCAGACACGCGCATTCACCCGCAAAATCGAATTCGATTACCCCAACTGGGTCTGGAATGCAACCTGGCTCAAGATCGAACAGGCGGCAATCCATGCGCCGCATACCTTTCCGCGCGGCACAAAACAACAGATCGTTTTCGAATATTTGCGTACAACGACGAACCTGATGCAAACCGAACGCCGCCTCGAACAAATCTACGCTGACCCCGGCATTGCCGACAAGGAAACCGCCAGCGCGCATCTACGTTCCCAACGAGACCAATACCGTGCCAGGCAGGCGGAACTCGCCCCCTTTGCAGAATCCATTTTTCAAAATCAGATCGGCGAAACCCTGGCGGAGGCGGAACTCACCACACTCGGTCAGCCCCTGCCGCCGGTGCTTTATCACAACTCCCCCACCCCGCTTGCGCTGATTGTCTCGAAACGCGAGCAAATCCTTCAGATCGCCAACATTTCCATCCTGCCCACCCTGACCCTCGACGAACAAATCGCCCTCGAAGATCAGGTGGCGAACGCCCTTAACGTATCCACCCTTGTCGTGCCCATCGGCGGGGTTGGCGTGTACCCCACCATGGTGATGGAGACCGCCGATCTGCGCTGGATGCTCAACACGATCGCCCACGAGTGGACACACAACTACCTCAACCTGCGTCCCCTTGGGCTCAATTACAACACCACACCCGAACTCCGTACCATGAACGAGACGGCGGCAAACATCGTCGGCGATGAAGTGGGCTACCAGGTGTTACAGCGCTATTATCCCGAATGGCTCGCCTCTTCCTCGAACCTCAACTCGATTCTGCTCCATATCTTTTCCCTCCCCTCCAACGGACTCGACAACCCGCCCGCTTTCGACTTTCGCGCCGAAATGCGCGAAACCCGCGTCAGAACCGACGAATTGCTCGCCCAGGGAAAAATCGTCGAAGCGGAAACCTACATGGAACAACGACGCCAAATCTTTTGGCAGAACGGGTATCTTCTGCGAAAACTCAACCAGGCCTATTTTGCCTTCCACGGCGCTTACGCCGATCAACCGGGCGGCGCGGCAGGCGAAGACCCGGTCGGACCGGCGGTGCGCGCCTTGCGCGAGCAAAGCGCTTCGCTGGCTGATTTCCTCAACACCATCGCGCGGATGACTTCTTTCGAGGAACTGCTGGAAGCCATCCACCAATAACCTTATGCGTCCTCAACCCATCGAATTTTTCGATCCATGCGCAATCCATGCGCGGGCGTTGAAAAACGCCGGCTACGCGTTTCCGCTTTTGGGGCAATCTTTACCGCGCAGCAGATTTTTCGTTGTCGTCATCCTCCTTCTTTTCTTTTCTTCATGCGCCTATCCGCCCGCGACACCCCGTGAGATTGTCCCCACCGTGACCCGCATTCCCAAAATCCCCTCTCCCCTTCCCTGCACCTCGTTTTCGATCGCCCCCACACCGGGTCCGGACGCGCCGTCCTTGATTCCGCCAATCACCGCGCAGGATCACATTCGCGGGCAGGAAAACGCCGGTATCACCCTTCTGTTCTATGGCGACCTTCAGGATACGACAAGCGGCTTGTTCGCCAATGTCGCCAGCAGACTGCTGGCGGAACATCCGCAGGATGTGCGCCTTGTCAGTCGCGTCTTCCCGCTCCTCGGTCGGAACGATAAAGCCCTGCTTGCCGCGCAGGCAGTGGAAGCTGCGAATTTGCAGGGCAGGTTCTGGGAGATGCACGATCTGCTCTACGCCCAACAGGCGAACTGGACAACGATGTCGGTCGAGGATTTCGAACAGTGGAGCGCGGCGCAGGCGTCGGCATTGGGAATGGATGTTTTGCAGTATCAGGCTGACGTCAAGGGCGAGGCGGTCAGGGATTTGGTGCAACGGAATTTCGAGACGGCGCAAAAGTTCGGTCCGTTTGCCGTCCCGCTCATCGTCATCAACGGCGAGATCTATATCGGTCCGCAGGATTTTACCAGCATGAACGATATCGTCATGTTGACCCTGCTCGGCAAACGACATTTCGCGACATGTCCGCCGTTTTTTGTGGACGAATCGAAGCAATACATTGCCACGCTCCATACCGAAAAAGGCGATGTGACGCTCGAATTGTTTGCCGACAAGACGCCGTTCACGGTCAATTCGTTCGTTTTTCTTGCGCGCAGCGGCTGGTATGACGACATTACCTTTCACCGCGTCATTCCCGAACTTTACGCGCAAACCGGCGACCCCAGCGGCACCGGCAGGGGCACGCCCGGTTATTATGTGATCACGGAGATTCTGACTGAGCTCACATTCGATGCGCCGGGCATGGTGGCGATGGTCAACTCGGGACCGGATACCAGCGGAAGCCAGTTTTTCATTACCCTTGCCTCAACACCGCAATTCGACGGCAGATATACGATCTTTGGACGGGTATTGACCGGCATGGATGTGCTCAAAGCGCTCTCGCCGCGCGACCCGCGACCCGGGGAGGAACTGCCTCCAGGCGACAGATTGTTGAGTGTCAAGATCGAGGAAAAATGAAATCGTCACTGAGGCGGCGCCAATTGTCGAAGCGAACGAATATGCCTGTCGTGGTAAGATAGCCGTATGTCCTTTCAACCTCCATCCTTCACCGCTCGCGCAGGCGATCTGGCGGAACTGGTGGGCTTGCGTCACAAGCATTTCATCATCAACCTGCAGGCGGGCGCAAAGTTCGAGACGCATCGCGGTATTCTCCTGCACGATGATCTGATCGGCAAACCCTGGGGCACACAGGTGTTCAGTCACATGGGCGCGCCGTTTTTTTTGCTGCAACCGTCGCTTGCCGATTTGTTGATTGATCTCCCGCGCACCACCCAGATTCTCTATCCGAAGGACATCGGCTTCATCCTCGTCAGCATGGGCGTGGGACCGGGGCAAAAAGTGCTGGAAGCCGGGACAGGCTCCGGGGCTATGACGACCGCCCTGGCATACGCGGTTGGGGGTGAGGGACGCGTCATTTCATATGAGATCAAGCCGGACGTGCAGAATTTAGCGCGCAAGAATCTATCCCGTTTCGGGCTGGATGGGCGCGTCGACTTCAAATTGCGCGATATCGAACAGGGGCTCGACGAAACCGACGCCGATTCTTTCTTCCTCGACGTGCCGAATCCCTACGATTACATCGCCCAGGTGCGCGCCGCCCTCAAGCCCGGCGGTTTTTTGTGCTGTCTCATCCCCACGTTCAACCAGGTGGAAAAAACACTCCTCGCATTGCGACAACGAAAGTTTGCATTCATCGAGGTTTGTGAAATATTCCTGCGCTACTATAAAGCCGAGCCTGCCCGCCTGCGCCCCACAGATCGCATGGTGGCTCACACGGGTTTCCTGATCTTTGCCCGCCGTGTCGAACCGAGCGAAGACCCGCGCGGACTGGAACTGGCAAGGGAGGTTGGCGAAGCCATACCAGAAGAGGAGAAAAAATAATGCGTCGCATCTTTCGCCGTCAGATTCGCAAAACGCTCGCCCAGAACGTCCCCCCGATCTTGCAGGAGGCAAACTTCGCCTTTTCAAAGGGTGAATATGGGCGCGCCGCCGAACTGTTCGAACCAATTGCGCGCGCCGCCGATGGACGCGGCGGTCCGCGTGCGCCGCTCTTTTACCTGCAAGCCGGACGTTCACGGCTTCTTGCCGGACAGGGTGAATTGGGTGTTCCATCCTTCAGACGCGGGCTCGAACTGCTCGCCCAGCGCAGGCAATTCCAACGGTTGCGTCAATTTGGAACGAGGACGATTCAAGAATTGAACGAGCGCGGCTTGAAAAACGAGGCGGCTGAGATCGAAGCATGGCTCGAATCCGTTTTGCCGGGGATGTCTGTATCTGATGCACCGGTCAAAAGAGCCGCTCTGCCAACCCACTGTCCCTCGTGCGGCGCTCCACTGCGACCCGATGAAACCGAATGGCTGGATGAAGTCACAGCGGAATGCGGCTATTGTGGAAGCCCGGTCAGAGAATAATGCCCGTCAAACGACAAAATCGGCTCTGGTTGTTCTCGCTTTTGGCAAACATTCATCGCTTCGTGCACCCGCACCAACCCGATATGTCCATCACCGTGAGCGAAGAGTACATCTCGCGAAAATTGAGTCAGGCGCTTCCGCCCGCCGGTTCATCGTCCGACGGCTCTTCGGAGGTTGCGCTCGATGAAAACACGCGTCTCAAGTGCGCGGCGGTTCTTGTCCCGCTGGTGTGGGAACACGAGGAATGGCATTTGCTTTACACCCGCCGCACAGACAGGGTCGAATCGCACAAGGGACAGGTCTCTTTCCCCGGCGGCGCCTGCGATGAAGGGGAGACGACGCCGGAACAAACCGCCCTGCGCGAAGCGGAAGAAGAGATTGGTATCGAATCGAAAGACGTAAGGGTGCTGGGCAGGCTTGCCAACCTGATTACGATTACCTACTTTCGGGTGACGCCGGTGGTGGGTGTCGTCAAGTGGCCCACCGTATTTCGCGTGGGGGAGCATGAGGTGGCGCGCATATTTACAATTCCGCTTGGGTGGCTGGCAAATCCGTCGAACCGCTGGCAATTCGAACGATCCGATTCGAGGCGGAGTTTGATCGTCTATCATCCCTATGACGGTGAAATGGTCTGGGGTGCCACAGCGCGCATCACGGTGGATTTTCTGAACGCGCTGGGATATTCCTGAGAGGGTTACGGTCCTTTGTATCTCCATAATTCCCGGCCGGCGCCGTCGCCTCCATTTGCCGAGAAATACAATTGATTGTCGTACACAACAAGGAAGGAGGGGAATGAGTCGCCGTTTCGGTTGATGTCGGCGACGCGGCTGAAATTGGAGCCGTTGAATCGCCAGAGTTCGTATCCGGCTCCGTCCCCTCCGTTGGCGGTGAAAAACAACACACCGTTGAAGACGGTCAAATAAGCGGGATTCGAATCGCCCGCGCCGGGGTTGATGTCTGCCACGCGGCTGACAGCGGAGCCGTCGTATTTCCAGAGTTCCGATCCCGTGCCGTCATTGGCGTTGGCGCTGAAATACAAGGCGTTGTTGAACAAAGTCAAATAGGACGGATTGGCATTTCCGACGCCGGCATAGATGTCGGTCACCCGGCTGGCGGTCGAGCCGTCGTATTTCCAGATTTCGGTGCCGGCGCCGTCGTTGCTGACTGCGCTGAAATACAGAGCATTATTGAACACAACCAGATGAGAGGGGTTCGAGTTGCCTGCCCCGCTGTAGATGTCGGTGACGCGCCCGACCGTCACACCGTCCGTCTGCCATAATTCGACACCGGTTCCGTCGCTGCCGTTGGCGCTGAAATACAGGCGTCCGTTGTATTCGGTCAGGAAAGACGGATTGGAGTCGCCAGGTCCGCTATGGATGTCGCTCAGTCGGCCCGCATCGTTACCGTTAAATCGCCACAATTCAATTCCCGCACCGTCATTGCCGTTGGCACTGAAATACAACTCGTTTTTATACACAGCCAGAAATGCCGGGCTGGAACCCTGCGCGCCGGAAAAGATGTCCTTTACGCGCTCCAGCATATTGGATACGCTGTCGAATCGCCAGAGTTCCGTTCCGGCGTTGTCCAAACCGGCGGCGCTGAAATACAACTTGCCATTGAACACCGCTAAATAAGCGGGGTTGGAGTCTGCAGTTCCGGGGTTGATATCAACCACCCTCTCTGCCGCGGGAGGTATCGGCGTGGAAAGAACGACTTCCAAGGTATATGGTTTATCCGAGGCGGAAACGTTCAAAATATCGATGTAATAATCTCCGCTGACGGGGATCGCCCCGGTAAAGTTGAGCGTTGCGCTCTGCGGTTTCAATGCCGCGCCATGGACAGGAAGCACTGCCAGTTCCAGACCGCCTGCCGGGGCGGTCAGCGTGACAGACAGGTTTTGCCCCTGCACAGCGGTCAAGATATGACGTTCCCTGAATTTGGCTGCAGACAAGATGCCCGACAATGTCACCTTGTCTGACCCGCCGGGAAAATTAAGACGGATCGGTTCGGTCACTACAATGGGTTGATTCCCCTTTGCAGAGTTGCGCGGCACCCGAATCGTTGCTCCGTTCGTCAGCAAAACGTTTTGATTGGCTTCCAGCAAAACGTCGAGATCGGCATTGTAGTCCCTGGCAATGGACTCCCAGGTATCAGTGGCTTTGGCGGTGTAAAAAACCACGCACGGCGGACCAAAGATTGTGCCGTTGCTCCCAATATTCGGAATGGTCAGCACGTCAACGGGCCAAATCTTTGCCGGGTCCCTCACCTGAGGATTGGCGTTTTTCACCGCATCGAAATCGGCGCCGTAACAACGCACGATCTGGAGCAGCCATTCCCCTTCCTGAACGTTGTGCTTGATCGTATCGCCGCGGGTATAGCCTGCAGGCGGATTGGCAACCACAGCCGTATTGGCAATCTTGATTTCAAGTGGTTGAATGCTGGTTGCGCCGCCGCCGGTGGCCATCACACTGAAGACCAATTGATTACTCGTCCTGTCGTTTTCGGATGTGGTATAGGAGGCGCTGCAGGAAATGGACGCGCCCGGTTCGAGGGTAATATTTTGCGCCCCGCAATTGACGCTCCCCAGGCGGCTGTCATTAAGAACAAATTGCGCGGGACCCAGCGCGGCTGTTCCTGTATTCTTGACGACAAACGCAAACGTAATAACCTGTTCCGCCCGGTTGTAGGCGGCGGGTGTAGTGTTGCCTGTAACCTCCAGCACTTTGATCAACGTTACCTGAACTACAGTCGAAATCGTATTCGATGCCACTCCCCCGGCGCTGGCGGTGGCATGGCTTGTAATCGAACCGGCGTTCAAGTCTGCCTGGGTCAGTTCATAGGAAGACGAGCAAATCAGACTTTCTCCCGGGTCGAGTTCGGCATCGTTATCACCCACCGTGCCGACATCGGGACAGGCAACCGTTTTCCTGTCGTCAGCCACAGCCACAGGTCCCGCAAGCGGCGTGGTCCCCTTATTGGTCACCACATATTGATAGGCAACGATATCCCCCACCGAATCAAAGACCCCGGTCTGGGACTGCACCGTCAGTTCCAGCGCGGCGGCTTCCCTGGAAAGAACACCCTGCGGACTCGGCGTAGCGCCTCCCCCAAAATTGCAGGCATTCAGTATGACGGCAAGGACAACCGCTATCGAACTGATGGGAAGAAATCTTTTCATAATTCACTTCCTTGTAAAGGGTAAATATCAGTACGCTCGTTTACACAGTTTTCGACCCGCTGAGTATCAGTATAGATAATATAGCCCGAAAATACAAGCCCTGAACAAGTCCATCGCCGGCATACTCCGCTGAAGGTCAGCGTCCACCCAAACGAAAAAGCCCCGTCTTGCAGACGGGGCTTTTTCTGGTTTGCGGTGATGATTACGGAAGCGAACTGTTAATGGTGCTGAAGGTGTTACCGATCTTGGGTCCGAGCAGGCGCATGACGGCAATCACGACGATGGCGACGAGGGCGAGGATGATCGCATACTCAACCAGACCTTGACCTTTTTCTTTGGGGGCGAATAACATGGCGGTAAATCCTTTCGTGAAAATGATTTTGTCTCCCGGGGACCATCCCCGGATTGCTTCCTATTGTATCCGGCTCTTGAAAATGCACAAGACCCAAAAGGGGGAATGCACTTGCAACCTTGTTAGGCTTAACAAACCGATAACCCCGGCGCTGGAACAAAGTGCGCGGAAAGCCCGTTGCAAGGAAATGGCTCTGATACCCAAAACGACGCGCGGAATGAACTTTCCGAACCGACCGCGCTTTGTTTCACGATTCAGCCCCCATATTGACACGTCTTCCCCCATCCGGTATAAGGTTTACATGAATCCGACCAACAAAATCTTCCTGGTATGGATCGTTCTGGCGCTTTCCGCCTGTCAGGCGATGCCCGCCTCCCTGCCGACCCCCACCCCCACCCTCACTGCAGGACCTCCGCCCACATCCACACCTTCCCCTTCGCCAACTCCGTTGCCAACGCCCGTTCCCGTGATTCGCGTCGAATCGGGGGACCGCGCCTTGTTCCTCGGCGATTACGAGCAGGCGCGCCAACACTACGCCGCCGCATTGAACGAATCCACAGATCGGGCAATACAAGCCGCCGCACTTTGGGGTTTGGGGCGGACGGACCTTGAAGACGAACGTTACCAATCCGCCATAGAAGCGCTCAACCAATTGGTCAACGAATATCCCGAATCGACCTATGCCGCGCGCGCCTATTTTCTCATGGGCAAGGCATATTTCGAACTGGAGCAATTCACCCCGGCGGCAGACGCTTACAACACCTATCTGACGCGCGTGCCGGGCGTATTGGACGCGTACGTTCAAGAATACCGCGCCGACGCGCTCTACAACGCCGGAGACTATACCAACGCCATCAATGCCTACACCGCCGCGCTCAACGCCTCGCGTCTCGACGATGGGCTGAATTTGCAAATCAAAATTGCCCAAGCCCGATTCGACTTCGGCGATTACGCCGGGGCGCTGACGATGTTCGATCAGATCTTCACTTCGGCAACAGACGATTACACCCGCGCCCAAATGGACTTCCTTGCAGGCAACACCCACATCCGGCTTGGACAAACGCCCCAGGCGCAGGCGAGATATCTGCACGCCGTCGAAAACTATCCGCTTTCCTATTTCTCCTATCTTGCCCTGATTGAACTCCTGAACGCTAATGTCCCGGTTGACGACCTCGACCGCGGTCTCGTGGATTATTTCGCCGGGCAATATGACATTGCACTCGTCGCGTTGGACAGATATATCGAAACCAATCAGACAAACCCCGCCAATGACGGGACAGCCCACTATTACCGCGCGTTGACCCTGCGCGAATTGAAGCGCACCGCTGAAGCCATCGCCGCACTCGACAACTTCATCGAGGCATATCCCGCCCATCCGCGCTGGGCAGACGCCTGGCAGGACAAAGCCTTCTTGGAATGGGCAGTTCAAAAAGAGTATGAAACGGCGGCGAAAACGCTCCTGGATTTCGTTGCCGCCGTACCTGCCTCTTCCCTGGCCCCCGACTTTCTGATGAACGCCGCGCGTATCACCGAGCGCGGCGGCAGGCTGGAGGAAGCCGCCCAAATTTGGGAGCGCGTGGCAAACGAATATCCTTCCAGCCCGCAAGTGCCCGATGCGCTTTTTCTCGCCGGTATTTCGCGGTATCGTCTGACGGATTACAACGGCGCGCTCGCCCTCTTTCAAAGGGACCTTTTGCTCTCCACCCAGTCAGACGACCTGGCTCGCGCGTATCTTTGGATCGGCAAAACGCAGGAACAGATGGGCGATCGGGCTTCGGCTGAGAAATCCTGGCAGCAGGCGCTGTTGAGCGATCCCGCCGGTTATTACAGCCTGCGAGCGGAGGATATTCTTTTGAATCGCCCGCCTTTTGAATCGCCTCCCTCGATCAACCTCGCCATTGACCTTTCCGCGGAACGAAAAGAGGCGGAAGTCTGGTTCCGTGTAACCTTCGGGCTCCCTCCAGATACAAACCTCACGGGTCCCGGCGCGCTTGCACAAGACGCCCGATTTATTCGGGGAACCGAGTTATGGGAATTGGGCATGTACAACGAAGCGCGGCGCGAATTCGAGGCGCTGAGGGAAGCGGTCAAATCGAATCCTTCCGAAAGTTTTCGCCTCGCCAACCATTTGATGGATATCGGGGCATACCGCACAGCCATCTTTGCCGCGCGCGAAGTACTCACTCTCGCCGGTTTGCAAAGCCAGCCCGCTTCTCTCACCGCGCCCGCTTATTTCAATCACATCCGCTACGGATTGTATTACCGGGAATTGATCCTCCCGGAGGAAGAAAGATACGGACTCGACCCCCTGTTCATGTTCAGTGTAATCCGACAGGAAAGCCTGTTCGAGGGATTTGTCCGGTCTGCCGCCGGCGCGCGCGGATTGATGCAAATCATCCCGTCAACTGGCGCGCAAATCGCGAACGAACTCAACTGGCCCCCTGCTTACACCGAAGATGATCTCTACCGCCCCAACGTCAGCATTCGTTTTGGGACGTATTATCTGGATAAAAACCGTGATCTGCTTGGCGGGAGCATGTACGCAAGCCTGGCGGCATACAATGCCGGTCCCGGCAACGCGCTGGTTTGGAAGGAACTGGCTGGAGACGACCCGGACCTTTTCCTCGAAACCATCCGCTTCCAAGAAACGCGTGACTACATCCGTTTCATTTATGAAATCTACAACACCTACAGAAAACTATACAGCCCGATGAATTGACCGACAGAGTTCGCCCATCCGGAATAAGCCTCAAGAAAGTAACATCAACAGCGGAGGTTTGGAATGGCGGCTTGGTAACTTATCTGCCTGCCCTGGATAACACATCGGGCAAGATGCGCGCCGCCTCCGCCACTTGTTCCGTCGAACAGGAAAAGGCAAAACGAATGTGACCCTGACCGGCCGGTCCAAAAGCGGAACCGGGAGAGGAGCCAATCCCGGCAGTGTCAATGAGGTAATTGGTCATGGACCAGTCGTCGTTCTTTCCATCGTAGCCGGGCCAGGCGGGCAGGATTCGCGCCCACAAGTAGAACGCGCCGCCGGGTTTGAAGGCTTTCAAATACGGCGTTTCCTTCAAGGCGTCGAACAGGATATCGCGTCGCTTTTGGTATTCCCGCGCCATGGACTTTGTCGCCTCCTGCGGACCGGTCAGCGCCGCCGCCGCGCCGTACTGAGTCACCGAGTTGACACCGTTGATGGTGCAACGCACGAGCTTTTTGATCCGTTCGAGCAACAACGGGTCATGGATCACAAGATAACCCAGGCGGAGTCCACTCATCGCATAGGTCTTCGACATGGAATACACGCTGATGGTCCGGCTTTGCGCGCCGGGCAGGGACCCGAGGCTGACATGCACCGCTCCGTCATACAGCACATGTTCATAGGCTTCATCGCTGACGAGAAACAGATTGTGGCGCTCGGCAATTTGCGCAATGACGCTCAACGTTTCGCGTGAAGCCACCGCGCCAATCGGATTTTGAGGCGTATTCACAAAGATCGCTTTGGTACGCGGCGTGATCGCCGCTTCGATTTCGTCAGGGTCATACTGATAGCCGCGCTCCTCGCGCAACACCACCGGCACAGGCTTGCCGCCGCCAAGCCGGATGTTCTCCGCGATCTCCGTCCACATGGGATCGGGCAGGATGACCTCGTCCCCCGGTTCCAGCATGGCGCGAAACAGGATGTACAACCCGTGCATGGCGCCGTTGGTAACCACCACATGGTCGTCGCTTGGAACGGACAGACGGTTCTCCGTTGTCACTTTTTGGAAGATCGCTTTGCGCAGGAGAGGAATTCCAGTGGATGCGGTGTAATGGGTCTGCCCATCCCGAAGCGCCTGTTCCATCGCTTCGCGCACATGAATCGGGATATCGAAGGACGGATCTCCCGATTCCAATCGGAGAACCCGGCGGCCGCGCGCCTGCTGATCGAGCAGACGGTCGCGCACCTGCACAATCGCCCCCAATGAAACCGAATCGACAATGTGACTCATGAACGTCTCTCCTGTAGGTAAATTGGCGGGATTATGACATAACCAGCCACTCTGCACAAGAGGCAAAAAAGCCCCGATCCGTTGCATCGGGGCTCATGGTCATTTACGAACGACAGGCGGGGTCATCCCAGGTGCGCCAGGATGCGCTGGTGAGCGGTTTCGACATCCATATTCACGACGGAAATCAATTTATCGCGCCCGGCGTTCCCGGCGACGATATCCAATTGCGATTTGGGCACGCCGAGGATTTCGGAGAGGTATGCAATCAGCGCGTCGTTCGCTTCGTTATCGGTCGGCGGCGCGGCAATGCGCACTTTGATGGTGCCATCATCGAGGATTTCGACGATTTCGTTCCGGCTTGCCCGTGGTGTCACGCGCACCGCGATGGCGGAACCTTTTTGTCCATCATGCAATTTGAATTTACGTTCAGTCATTGTTCACCTCAGGAGATTGCGAGTAAAAAGCCGGTCAACAGCCTGGAAACGACCTGAATCAATACAATTAAAACCAGCGGGCTGAAATCGAGCATGCCCACAGGCGGCACCACACGACGGATGGGATCGAGCAGGGGTCTCACAAGATTATCAACACCCTGGCGTACCGGATGATACGGGTCTATAAAAAAGGAGAGCAAAATGGAGACGATCACGATCCACACGTAGAGCTGGGCAACGATATTGATGATCTGTACAAGGAATATCACGACGCTTCCTTCTCCGATTTGTATTGACGCGCTCCCACAATCGCCGTGCCCACCCGGACAAGGGTGGCGCCCTCCTCCACTGCGACAGGATAATCCGCGCTGGTGCCCATCGAGAGTTCACGCCAATCCGCCTGAGG
Source organism: Chloroflexota bacterium (assembly GCA_013388685.1). Taxonomy (GTDB): domain Bacteria; phylum Chloroflexota; class Anaerolineae; order Anaerolineales; family Villigracilaceae; genus Defluviilinea. The sequence continues at coordinate 133,537 of JACAET010000031.1, forward strand.
GAAGATGGATGCCAAATGGTCACGGAGCAGTCTCAGGCGTCGAAAGAAGCGGCGTGCGTCCTCCGGGTTGGTCTCCAGCGGAGGCATGGTCATCAAGCCTTGCACGCGCAGGTTGGGAAGCGCCAATATGGCTTGCACGTCGGGCAGAAAGGCGTTCCGGCGGGAGTCGTCCGACGCGTCCCAACCCGATTTGCTCGCTTCGCCACCGAGATTGAGCTCCAGCAGGACAGGCAAGACACGGTTCCGTTCCGCGGCGAAACGATCGAGACGTTGGGCAAGTTTGAGGCTATCGAGGGAGTGTAAAAGTTCGAAATGGTCGGTCACGAGACGCGCTTTGCGGCTTTGCACATGACCAATCATGTGCCATTCTACCCCACTTTGACGAGGCAAGGATTGAATTTTCGTGACACCTTCCTCGGGATAGTTCTCGCCGAAACAGCGAATGCCGGCTTCGATGGCGGCTTGTACGACCTCCAGCGGCTGGGATTTGGTGACGACCACCAGGCGGACGGACTCGGGCGGGCGTCCGACGCGACGCGCGGCAAGGGCAATTTGCTCGAGGGTGTATTGGTATCGCCTGCGGAGGGAGGCGACGAGGTCAGACGACATACGGGTATTATAGTCTCAACATAGAGAGAGCAGTGCGCCAAAGCGTCCCGTTTTTCCCTTTTCCGCCCGGTGGGAGAACCAGTCGTCTGTATGGCAGGCGGTGCAGATTCCGGAATGTTCGATTTGGGTCACTCCCGCTCTTTCGAGCAGATGGTGATTCGCTCTCCATAAATCGAAATGAACACTGTCGCCATGATGAGGAAGCATCGTGGCGGACGCCGCGCCGAAGGTTTGCTTCACCTGGGTTATGACATCCTCCCCCACTTCGTAATGGTCGGGACCGATGGACGGACCGATACAGGCGATGATATCGGAGGGGTCGCAATGGTATTGTTCGCGCATGGTCCGGACTGTGATCCCCGCCACGTCGAGGATTGTACCCATCCAACCGGCGTGCGCGATCGCAATGACCTCTTTTTTAGGGTCGTGGAACAGGAGCGGCACGCAATCGGCAAAGCGCATGAACAGGGTGACGCCGGGCAGATCGGTCAGGATGATGTCGGCTTTTCGATAAGGTTCGTCCGCGCGGCGGGGAGCGGAGGCGCACACCGCCTCGGCGCCGTGAACCTGCCAAACGTCGAACATGGAGTCGGGTCTGCAGTCCAGGGTTTCGAAGGAAAGGAGGCGGTTTGCGCGCACGCGTTCGGTTTCATCGCCCACCGTACCGCCGAGGTTGAGCGATTTCCACGGCGCGGGGCTTACGCCGCCGTGACGCGTAAAAACTGCATGACGAACGCGCAGGGAGTCGAACTGATAATAACGAAGTCCGTTGTGTTGGGTAAAAGGCATGGAGGGTTATTTTGGGAGGGAGGCGAATTTCTTGACGAAGAATTGACGCGTATCGGACATGGATTCTTCAATGGAAGGATAGGCAAACCAGGCGGTGGCAAACCCGAAGAGTCCGCCGGTGAGCACGCGCAAAAATGGCGTGCTTTCGCGATAGGGGAGAATGTGCGCCAGCCACGACCACTGCATCTGACTGAAGAGTTGGGAGAAGCCGTCCAAACCTACCGGTCCCATGCCGATCAAAATCCACAACGCCCAATGCAGGGATTTGAGCCGGCGGCCCGACAGGGCATAAAGGACGCCAAACAGAAAAATGGAGGCATAGATTGCCATATCCCGCTCGCAGAGCGCCATTTTGTATCCCATGGTTTCATTGCCGACAAAGTTTCGCGCTTCGAAGCGGGAATAACCGGCAGGATTCTCCAGATCGGGAAACCCTGTCGCCTCTTCGAAAGTCATGACACCCTGAATATCGGCTTCCTCCAACGGGTAATATGCCTGCTCGCCGAACAGAAAGAAGGATCGGAATCCGAATTGATGACAAAGCGGTTTGTAGAGGGTGTAGATGGCGTTTGCGGGAACGACAAAGCCGGCTTTCATCAATGCCGGCGCAAGGATCGGTAAACCGAAATATACCAGCATGACCAGATTGAGCAGGGCAAGGTAGTGACGCGAGACCCAATAGAGGACACGGTCCGAACGGGTTATTTGCCCGCCGCGTTCGACTCGCTGGAGATGGTCGTCACGCCCAAGTTTGTCGAGTTGCCCGCGGCGGTCACCTGCCGCGCCGAGGGTGATCGCCAGTTTTTGACTGTCAAACGGATATTTGAGAACGTATGGACCGATCTCCACCACCGGTATCTCAAGGAGATAGGTTTTGAGGAGGTCAGGGTCGGAATGAATATCAATCTCGACCAGGCGGTGTGGATATTTCCCCTGCAAAGACTCAAGGTCGGCTTTCGCCTGTTCGCACAGATGACAGTCCTGCTTGGTGTAAAGGGTAACGGTAAGCATGGGATCCAGGAAAGCGACAAGCACAGGCACAGGCGGCGATTGTCGCTTGTACCAGAGCGGTTATAGACCGAAATCTATCCAGAAAAATTGTCCCGCCGCGGCGATGCGCCCGAAGATGCCGGAGAAGAGCATGAACCCAACAACGACAAGGACAACACCCATGCCGATCTCCACATAGTGCATGACCTTGCCATATTTGCGCAGGGTGAGGGTGACCCAGCCTACGCCAAGAGCGGCGATCAAAAAGGGAATGGCGAGCCCAGCCGAGTAGGCGGAAAGAAGCGTAACACCGGTCGAAACGGAACCGCCGTTCAGGGCGAGGGTCAGGATCGCGCCCAGGACGGGTCCCACGCAGGGCGCCCATCCTGCCGAAAAGAAGACACCCATGAGCGCCGAGGAGAGGTATCCCAGTCTGCGGTCCGGCGCCTGTTGAACACGGGTATCGTACTCGAGGAATTTGATGCGGAAGACGCCAACCATATGAAGTCCGAAGACGATGACGACAATGCCGCCGACCTTGGCAAGGATGTCACGCAGGTCGAAGAGCAAGCGTCCGAGGGAGGCAGTGGCAACGCCCAATGTGACAAAGACCGCGCTGAATCCCAGAACGAACGCCAGCCCGTGTGTGAAGGTAATGAAACGGCTGTTTTCGGTGGCTTCACCGCCCGCCGCGCGCCCCCCCAGATAGCCGATATAGGCAGGCACAAGGGAAAACACGCACGGCGACAGAAAGGAAGCCAAGCCGGCGAGAAAAGAAAGACCGACTGTTACGTTTGCAATATCCATGAGACTCCTTTAATAGATCTCGTGCAAAAGTACGCGAGAGCGCGCCATACGCGGTGCGCAAGAGATGTTCTCGAACGCCGGCGGCCTATGCAAAAGATCAATTGATTCTCTGTGCCAACAGGGATGATAGAAAACATCCGCTGTGCGCATGAACCACATTGATTACAGATTGATCTCCTTGGTGACCACAATGGTTCCGTGATCGGGCAGCGACATGCGCATTTCGCTTTGTGCCAGGGAGACGTAGGGGGTGGTCCACCGGAAGATCCACTTGGCATCCTCCGGCGAGACGTTGATGCAGCCGTGAGAACGCTTTTCACCGAAGGCATTGTGCCAAAATGCGCCATGAATGGCGATACCGTCGCCGCTGATCATGGTAGACCAGGGCACAGCGGGGGTGGAATAGCCGGACTGAAAGGTTCCAGCCGTCATGTTAAGGGAAATGATCTTCCAATGGGTGAACAGGTTGCCGACCGGTGTGGCGAGTTTGTTGTTGATTTCGCCGGTAAGCGGATCGAGGATGGCTTTCAAACCGCTGGAAATACGGCAGTAGAAGACTTCGGTGCCACCTTCGAAGCAGGAGAGGGTTTGGTAGTCGAGGTCGGCTTCAATTCGTTTATCGTTGGGGTCCACATTGGGGCTGATGGGCGCGACGTCGGCTTCGGTCAGAACCTTGAAAGCGGCGCCGTCCGCCCAATAGAATTCGCCGTATGCGCCGCCGCCGTAGCCGTGACCGGCGTCTTCATTCCAACGATATTCGACGAATCCATTCGTGGTGCGGATGCGATCGATCCACACCACCTGACCGTAATAAAGGCGCGGCGGGAAGTTATACAGGATATGATCCTGCAGCCAGGGCGACCAGATGGCACCTTCATGGGCAAGGTCCACATACGGGACGGTCACTTCCGCCCAAAAGCCGGGTGGACCGGCAGGCATTTCGGTTATGGGGGTGTTGGGAAGGTTGCGCGTGGGCTGGATGACGGAACTGTACACATAGCCTTGAGGCGTTTCGACATAACGCTGATTGTTCAAACCACCCACAACATTGCCCACGACCTCGCGCCTCCATTCGAGCAGGGTGTCGGCGGGGAGTTTGGCAATGGAGGTATTGAGATTGGGATCGTTGGTGGGCTGACTGCGCAAATCAACGCCAGGATCGGTGATACGCCCGACGAGGCGGCTGTTGGGAAATTGAGGAAGGCGCTTGGGAGCGGAGAGGGTTTCGAAGTCGTATGCCTTGAGGCGGTTGAAGGACAAAGCGCTCAAACCGGCAAGCCCCATGCCGGCAAGTTTGAGAAAGTCGCGTCGGGACAATCCTTTATTCATTCGTATCCTGATGCTTAGAATGCGTAGAAGATGAAAACGTGAACACTGCAATATATGAGATGGGAGGATAATCGCAATTCCTACGACCGTCAATCGTCATTAAGAAAATCCTAATCTTCGAAATAGGCACGCAAGGCGCGCAGACAATTGACGCTGACCTTATGCCCCACTTCGTCTTCGCAATAGACGACTTTTGCCCCCGCCTGCTCGAGCACTTCGATGGAGGCGCGGGCGCGGTTTATGGAGATCATCTCGTCTTTCGTCCCGTGCGTGACAAAAACGGATTTTCCAGCGAGCGGTCGTTTCGAAGCGTATTCCTCCAAACCGCCAGGAATGAAGCCCGCCAGGATGCCGATTTTGCGGATTCGCTCAGGGTACAGGAATGCCAGCACATTGGACATGGCCGCCCCCTGACTGAAGCCCATCACGTCCACGGTTTTCGCTTCGATCCCCGCCGACGCCTGATACTCGTCCAGAAGGCGGATCAAGGCTTCGGCGGCAGGCTGGAGCTGGTCGAGGCGGGGCTTGCCGAGGTCGAAAGTTGGAACCGGGCGCCAGGAATAACCATCGCCTCCAGAGGGATAAGGCGCGCGCGGCGCGATCATCCAGTAGGAAGAAGGCAGGTTTTGGGTAAACACCCACATGGAGTTTTCGTCGCCGGTGTATCCATGCAAAAGGAGCAGAAGGCGGGCGGGCAGACGGGCAGGTTGTTTGACGCGGAGGATCCAGTCGTTGAATTGGATAAGGGAGGTGTTAGTCAGGTCTGGCACGTTTAAGTATCCACTCCATGAAAATGAAAACGGCAAATATAAGCAGGATGGGAAGGAGGGCGGCAAGCAGACAGAGCAAACCGGCAAGCGCCGCCCCTCCGCCGTAGATGATCCAGATGAGCCCCAAGCCGACGACAAAGAGAAGCAAAAAGATTCCCACTCCAAGGCGAACGTTGGTCTGTTGAGCGTATTTGCGAAGGTCGCGCATGAGATTCAGATGCTTCAGGCGTGAGGTTTCTGACAAGGGCATCCAGTCATAGACGCAGAGTACGGCGAAAACGCGCCTGCCAGGTGAAGTGTTTTTTTATTTCGGGCAGGGCAAGTTCGACAGTTTGGTCGCCGATGCGCGCAATCTGACGGACATCCACACGTTCAAGTATACCAATGTGGTGAACGTTCGGGCGGAGGACGATTTCGGGTTTATCCACCGCCAGCCGATATTCGGTGGCAGCGCGGTACACCATGTCAAACGAGCGGAGAAAAACGTTGAAGGCTTGTGCGTAGGTAAGGCGGCTGAGACGCTCGACAAGGGCATGAGGGACGTATTCAGGGATCGGAAGGGTCCAGGTTTGCGCGGGGACTCCCATGGGGGTGGTAAGAACCACCGCCAGGACGGGAAGATGTGGGGCAAGGGAACGGGCAGGGGCTACGGGAACGGGGTCGAGGGTGCCGCCATCCACAAGTTCCAGATCGCCCATGCGCCGGGCGGGGAAGATTCCGGGAATGGCAATGGTGGCAAGAATGGCGTCTGTGAGGGGTCCCTGAGTGAGGAGAACCTCGCATCCGCAGCGAAGATCGGCGGCGGTGAGAGCACAAGGAATTTTGAGATCGGCAAAGGTCAGCTCGCCAAGGACTCGTTTGAGCCATTGGGTCGCGCCTGCGAGTCCAAGGAGGGAGGGTTCTTCATCTGCGCCGTGTCCGTAGAGGCGTTTTTGGTCGAGGGAGGCAAAGAGGTCTTCGATTTGGTCGGGGGTATACCCAAGGGCGAAGAAAACCGCGACAATACCACCAAAGGAGGTGCCGGCGACCGCCTGAATGTCGTATCCTTCCTGCTGGAGGCGACGGATGACTCCGAGGTGTGCGTTGCCTTTGGAGCCGCCGCCGCCGAGGGCGAGGGAGAGATTCATATTGGATGCCAAGGCAAGTTTATCGCGTCGTCCGCGCATCGATCAGCGGCAAATCCCGATTTATAAAGCATGCGCTAACTGGAAAAGCCCGAAGCCAGGATGTAATTTTCGAGACCCTTGATTTCGCTCTCGCGGTCTTCCAGCACAGCGTCCATCACATCACGAATGGAAACCATGCCCACCAACTGGTCGTTCTCCACCACCGGCAGGTGGCGGATGTGATGCGCCTCCATCAGCGCCATGCACTGTTCCACCGAGGTGTCGGTGGTGACGGTGTACATGCCGCCGGTCATCACGTCGCGCAGGAGCGTCGAGTCGGCTTTGCGCCCCTGCAATTCGCCTTTTTGCACGTAGTCGCGTTCCGTGTAGATGCCGACGATTTTCCCTCCCTCCGTGACCAGCACTGCGCCGATGTGTTTATCCGCCATGATTTTCAAGGCAGTCAGCACCGTCTCACCGGAAGAGACGGAATAATTGCTGGCGTCGCCCTTTGTTTCGAGAATCGTTCGAACCGTGGACATGGAAACCTCCTTTTTGGGAAGATACTTTCATTATTCGGATTACACCACAGCCGGGTTAGTCTCTTTTCTCACCTTTCCAGAGGATATTCGTCATAGATTCCCTCGATGCGTCTCGAAACCCCACCCGCCGAGGGTTCGAATACACATTGAAACGATGACGTCTGGCGTATCCAATCAAAGTAATGCCATACCGCTCCGCCATTTCAATCGAAAGAGAACTGGGCGAGGTACGCGAGAGAAGAATCGGGGCGTTCATACGGGCGGCTTTTTGCAACATTTCCGAACTGATGCGTCCGGTTGTGATCAGAATACGGGTCTTGGGAAAGATGCCCCTCCGCAGGCACAGCCCGGCAATTTTATCCAGCGTGTTGTGCCGCCCGATGTCCTCCGCGGCAAGGAGGATTTTTTTTCCGTCACTCAATGCGGAGGTGTGGACTCCGCCCGTCTCACGATAGAGGGACTGCGCCTCGAAGAGTTGTTCGACTAACTCCCCCACCGCCTCCGCCTCGACCTCGAACCTGTTCCCGCCAAAATGGACATTCGGCTTGGCTAACAGGTCAACCGCTGTGACGCCGCCCGTACAGCCGGAGGTCCGCCGCCAGGATTGCGGTTGTTCGGCGCTGTGGTTCAGCCACACGTCCACGTTATCGCCGTGTTCGCACAGGCGCACATCTGCCACCTCGTCCATCGTCTCGATGATGCCTTCGTTGTAGAGAAAACCCAGCGCCAGTTCCTCGAGGTGGACCGGCGTGCACATGAAGGTCAGCCAGACCTTGCCGTTGACAGTCAACGAAACGGGCATCTCGACGATGGTTTCTGCTTCATGACTTTCCCATTTTTTGAATTCGTAGCGTAGATAGTGTATCGCTTTTTGAGGGGTAATCATGGTTGCTCCAACCGTTAAAACGGATTCATCCTCTGTGGGGAATATTTTTTTTCTTTTCGGAATTTCGATGGACTTTGTAGAAAACATCCGCGTCAGTGAGAAATGTCCCGCGGCAGGATTCGGTGCAGAACAGGATCATCCGCCCGCGATACAGAGCGCGGGGGAAATAGGCGGGGTCCGTGTCGCGAAAGAGGCGTCCGCACAGGGTGACGAAACGGCGATGATGCCACAGGTCATTTTGCTTCGGCAATGAACACCTCGAATGCGCCGAGCGGCAGCGCTTTGGGGCTGAGGTCAGTATGGGAGTGAACGGCGCTGGAAAAGAGCAGGCGCAGGGTTTTTCCTTTGAGTTCCGGCACACGGGAAAAGTTCAGGTCTAGTTTATTGGGCGAAAAGTTGAGGACGACCAGGACGGTTTGTGTGTGGGTATGACGGAGAAAGGCAAAGTAGTCTTTTGCTCTGGGATGAAGGGGCGTGTATTCGCCTTCGAGCAGGGTGGGGCTATTGCTGCGAAGACGCAGGAGATGTTTGTAGTAGTTGAGCAGGGAGTTCGGGTTGTGTAGTTGATCCCTGACGTTGATGCCATCCTTGTAATTCGGGTTGACGGGCAGCCAGGTTTGCACACCGGGCGGGGAGAAGCCGCCGTTGGGGTTGTTGGACCATTGCATGGGGGTACGGTTCTTGTCGCGGCTCATTTCGGCGGCACGCAGGGCGGCTTCGGCCGGGTCCACGTGCAGGTCGTTGACGAGGCTGTGGTAGTACCAGGTTGCCATAGTGTCGCGGAGTTTGGAGGGGTCGGTGATGAGGAGGTCGGTCATGCCGATTTCTTCGCCGTTGTAGAGGAAGGGTGTGCCTTTGAGGGTGAGGACGAGGGCGGCATGGAGGCGCGCCAGGTCGGCGTCGTGTTTACGGTCGCCGTAGCGGGTGTAGATGCGGGACGAGTCATGGTTGCCGAGGGTGTTGCACGCCCAGCCTTTGACGGGGAGCGCTTCCAGCCGAGTCAAACGTTCTTTTTGGTTGCGCCGGATATGGTCGGGGGTGATGCGCTCGGTGCGCATGAGGGGGAAGTTGAAGACGAGGTGCAGTTCGTCGTCTCCGTTGCCCATGTAGTCTATGTTGTCGTCTTCGCCGACGAGCATGCGGTCGCCGTCATACTCGTTCACGATGGCGCGGAGTTCTTTCATCAGGTCGTGGAGACCGGGGCCGCCCCACTGGTGTTTGAACATGTCGTACCAGTATTTTTCGATTTGTTTCTTTTCGGCAGGGGTGCGCGCCAGTTCGGAGGCGCGGCGCAGTTGGGCAAGGTTCATGGGAACGTTGTGGGGCGTGAGGGCAGGGTCTTCGTAGATGGTGCCGATGGCGTCGAGGCGGAAGCCATCCACGCCGAGGTCGAGCCAGAAGCGGACGGCGTCCCACATGGCTCCTTTGACTTCGGGATTGCGCCAGTTGAGGTCGGGCTGTTGTTTCATGAAGTAGTGGTAGTAGTATTGACCGCGCTCGGGGACGTAGGTCCAGGCGTCGCCGTCGAAGCAGGATTGCCAGTTGTTGGGTGGCGTATCCGCCCAGATGTACCAGTCGGCTTTGGGGTTGTCGCGGCTGGATTTGGATTCGAGGAACCAGGGATGTTCGTCGGAGGTGTGGTTGAGAACGAGGTCGAGGATGACGCGGATGTTTCGTTTATGCGCTTCGGCGAGGAAGGTTTTGAAGTCGTCCAGCGTGCCGTATTCAGGGGCGACGTTGCAGTAGTCAGAGATGTCGTAGCCGCAGTCCCAGTTGGGGGAGGGGAAGTGAGGCGAGAGCCAGAGGGCATTGATGCCGAGGTCGTTGAGGTAGTCGAGTTTTTGGATGATGCCTTTGAAGTCGCCGATGCCGTCCCCATTCCCGTCGGCGAAGGAGCGCGGGTAGATTTGATAGAAGACTGCAGTTTGCCACCATTTGAGGGAGGTCATGGTTTGAAAAGTCCTTGTGAGGGTTTGAGGGTTAGAAGGTTTGAGGGTTGGAAGGTTTAACCTGCCAACCTGCCAACAATTTTTACGCACGGGCGGGAGAAGACTTCTTCGGCGTGGGGGGCATCGGGGAGTTCGGAGGTAAGGTCTTGCCCGGGGAAGTGCAGGTTTTCGTGCAGGTCGTGCCGCCATTTTGGGCAGTCGGTCACGTCATAGACGATGCCGTTGTGGGCGATATACTTACGCGATCCGCGCTCGCCGTTGTTGCGGCGGAGTTCCAGTTGGGTGACGATGTGGCGGGGGACGGTCATGGCTGGAATTATACAGGGGATTATCATTACAACGCAAAGCCCGACGCTCCGCTTTGCTTGGGGAACGATGCGGCGGGCGGTGACAGCGAGGAGCGTCTCTTACGTTCGCCTGAACTTGCGCTGCAATAGTATGGAAATGAAAAAGGACACGCTTTGCTCGAAACGCGTCCTTTTTATGGTGATGGTTGCATTTATTTGATTTTGATGATTTGCCCAACGTAAATCAGATTGGGGTTTTTGATGTCAGGGTTAAGTTTGAGCAGGGCGTCTACGGTGGTGCCATATTGGGCGGCGATGATGCGGAGCGTGTCGCCTTTCTGGACGATGTGGCTGGTTGCTGCTGCCGGGACTTTGATCGCCTGCCCGACATAGATCAGGTTGGGGTTGGCAATGCCAGCGTTGAGCTGGAGCAGGACATCCACGGTTGTGCCGAACTTCTCGGCAATCTTGCGCAGAGTATCGTCTGTCTTTACATGATAAATCTCGCTGGGACCGGCGGGCGGGGTGGCAGGCGGAGGCGTGGTCGGAGCGACGTAAACCTTGATCCATTGCCCTTCGTAGATCACATTGGGATTCGTGATCTCAGGATTCCCGCTCAACAAGACATCTATGGTTGTATAAAAGCGGGTTGCCAAGCCTTTGAGGGTATCGCCCCGGGCAACAATGTAGATAAAATAACCGCCGTCAGTACCGAGGATGGCACCGGGCAATTGCAGGACCTGTCCGGGGTAGATCAGGTTGCCGGAGCCAATTTCGGGGTTTGCCCGCCGCAGGGCGGAGACGGTAGTGCCACAGCGGTCTGCAATTTTGCGCAGCGTGTCACCCTGGACGACGGTCACGCTGGTGCCGCAGCTGCTCGCCGCAAGTGCAGATGAAGTAACGAAGAGGGCTGAGGTCAAGATGGCGGTAAGCAAGGCAAACATTAAAATTCTTTTTGGGTTCATTTTGTATCTCCATTTCTTTTCAACATAAATAAGATGTTTTTTCATCATAAAAGTTCCCAAATTTGACGCTCCGGGTTCCATGCGGTGAAAAAAAAAAAAACGGGAGCCAGCCTCAGCCAGCTCCCGTTTGAACATTCCGCTATCGTTTCTTATTTCTGCTCTTGGTGGAACCGCGCACACCGCGCGGAATGACGGGCGAATCGGTGTTGACCGCCACGTATGCCGTCCGCAGGGCAACGGGCTGGCGTCCCTCTTTGCCGCGCAAGCGCAGGTTGAGCATCTCGACAAAGATCGAGAAGCCCATGGCAAAGTAGATATATCCCTTCGGGATATGCTGGTGCAAACCTTCGACGATGAGCGTGAAACCGATCAACAGGAGGAAGGAAAGCGCCAGCATTTTGATGGTGGGGTGGTTCTCCACGAACCTGCCGACAGGACCCGAAGCAAAGATCATCACACCCGCGGCGAGGATGACGGCAATGATCATGATCATCAGTTCGTTCGCCATGCCCACCGCCGTGATGACGGAATCCAGCGAGAAGACGATGTCGAGCAGCATGATCTGGACGATGACGCTCCAAAAAGAGGCGTGGATTTTCGCAGAAGCGCGCCCTTCCACGCCTTCCAGCTTGTCGTGAATTTCGTGGACGCTCTTCCAAAGCAGGAAGAGTCCGCCTGCAATCAGGATCAGATCGTGACCGGAAACGCCCAATTCTTCTCCCAGCCAGGGAATGAAGAAAAGCGGCTCCTCGAGACTGATGATCCATGAAAGGGAGAGCAGCAGAAGGACACGCGTGAAAACTGCCATCGAGATGCCCGTCATGCGGGCGCGGTCGCGCTGCTCGGCGGGCAGTTTACCCGCCAGGATCGAAATGAAGATGATATTGTCCACGCCCAGCACGAGTTCCAATACCACCAGCGTAATCAGCGCGATCCACGCCTCGGGCTGTGAAATCCAGTCGAAATGCAGCCATTCCATAAAATATTCTCCTTTGAAATCGAATTCAGAAAATCACGGCTTCAAAAAATCGGGTAACCTGCGAGGGACTCGGCAAATTTACGCTTTTATCTCCGATCTCAAGCGGGAACGGAGACCAAGACCATGAAACCATGCGGAAATCCGGTCAATGAAAGTGGATTATACTTGCAACCGTCTCGAACCATCCAGCGCGTCTATCTGACGCGTTTGAACATCCCCTATAACATCCAGACGCAAGGAGCGCAAAATGGACACCATCATTGAAGGAATCTCAGCACTCGAAATCCTCGATTCGCGCGGCAACCCGACGGTCGAGGTGGAAGTCACACTGGCAGACGGTTCGTGGGGGCGCGCGGCGGTCCCCTCGGGCGCATCCACGGGCGTGCACGAAGCGCTCGAACTGCGCGACGGCGACAAGAAGCGTTTTCTCGGCAAGGGCGTTGCGCAGGCGGTGGCAAACGTCAACGGTGTGATCGCGGACGCACTCTTCGGCTGGGACGCGGCGGAACAGAAAGCCATTGACGCCGCCCTGCTCGAACTGGACGGCACACCGAACAAATCCAAACTTGGCGCGAACGCGATCCTGGGTGTGAGTATGGCGGCGGCAAAAGCCGCGGCGAACTCTCTTGGTTTGCCGCTCTATCGCTATCTCGGCGGCGTGTATGCGCACGTGTTGCCCGTGCCGATGATGAACATTCTGAACGGCGGCGCGCATACGGCGTGGCAATCCACCGACATGCAGGAGTTCATGGTCATGCCGTTCGGAGCGCCGACCTTTGCGGAGGGTCTGCGCTGGGGCGCAGAAATCTATCATGCGTTGAAATCTGTCTTGAAGGAAAAGGGTTACGCCACGCTCGTCGGCGACGAGGGCGGCTATGCTCCCGCCTTGAAAGCCAACAGCGAAGCCATCGAGGTCATTCTCGCCGCCATCGAAAAGGCTGGATTCAAAGCGGGCCGCGGGCAGGATGTTGCCATCGCGCTCGACCCTGCCGCTTCGGAACTCTACGAAGAAGACACCAAACTCTACAACCTGCGCAAGGAAGGCAAGAAACTGACCGGCGAGCAGATGGTGGAATTCTGGAAGAAGTGGATCACCGATTATCCCATCGTCTCTCTTGAGGACGGTCTCGCGCAGGACGACTGGGACTCGTGGAAATTGCTGAATCGGGAACTGGGTGATCGGCTTCAGATTGTGGGCGATGACCTGCTGGTGACCAACCCCGAGCGCGTCCGCCGCGGCATCGCGGACAAGACTTGCAACGCCCTGCTGGTCAAACTCAACCAAATCGGCTCGGTAACCGAGACCATCGAAGCCGTGGAACTCTGTCACCGCGCCGGCTGGCGGACAGTTGTCTCACACCGCTCCGGCGAGACCGAAGACGCGACCATCGCCGACCTGGCTGTGGCGCTCAACACCGGTCAGATCAAGACCGGCGCGCCCGCCCGCTCCGACCGCGTGGCGAAGTACAACCAACTGCTGCGCATCGAAGCGGAACTGGGGGATACGGCAAAGTATGCGGGGTGGAGCGCGTTGAAATAAACGAAAAGCGGGACGCACCTCTATTTTAGGTGCGTCCCGCTCTGTAATTAACTCACCTTTGAAAAGTGGCTTGAATCCATCGGGCAGCCAAAAATATCGCGGCAAGGACTGTCAAGCCGTGTACACGCCCGACCCAAAGCCGAACGGCTATTCCCAAGAGACGGCTCGCCGCGCGCATGTACGTGGAAGGCAATAGTGATGGTGCGATTACCAGGATTTTGCGACTACGACCGCTCATTTAACGAACCCACCTGGCATGAGCCGCCTTGCGCTGTATACACCTTACCACACGCGCTCCATTGACAAACCATCCTCCACAGCCTAAAATTGCGCTCATGCAGAACAGACCCGCTTCCTCCACGGCGAGTGCAACCTTGCGAATGTCCATGTGGATGGAGAAATGGATGCGCGTCTGGATGGCACGTTAGTGCGCCCTGTCTGCCGAAAGAACGGGCTGTCCACACGGCGGACAGCCTTTTTGTTTGTGCGCCTGCAGGCAACCGCGGAGCATGGCTGGCGTTTCGAGAGTGTCTGAAAATCCGATCGTTGGCGTGTAGAGCATTGGAAAGCGTGTGTGGACGACTTTTCAGACACTTTCTTAGAGACCGTTTCAAAAATCTGTTGAACTCGCGTAGAAGACGTTCTCTAACGTCGAAACAGGTGTTGCGCCCGCCCTCCCGCTTCGCTTCGGGGACGATGCGGCGGTCGGCGCCAGGGGAGAGCGCATGCTACACATCATCTGCGGATGGAAAGGCACTCTTAAGGCACTCTCTTATCGTCCGGCTTTCATCGCCTGCCAAGTCCTAACCCAACAAGGAAGAATCATATGAGCGAAAACATCCTCATCGCCATTGCCTGGCCCTACGCCAACGCCGAGATTCATGTCGGCAACATCACCGGTTCGCACCTGCCCGGCGACATTGCGGCGCGTTACCATCGCTTGAGAGGCAACAAGGTACTCATGGTCAGCGGCACAGACTCGCACGGAACGCCCGTCGTCATTGCCGCGGACAAGGAGGGCAAACCGGTCGAGGAGGTCTACAAGCGATACCACGATGGATTCCTCGAATTATTCAAGGGCTTCGGCATCACCTACGACTTGTTCACCACCACCCACACCGAAAACCATTTCAAGGTCTCGCAAGCCATTTTCCTCGCCCTGCTGAGAAACGGGTACATGTTCAAGCAGTTCAGCAAGCAATGGTACTCCCCCGCCGCGAAACGCTTCCTGCCCGACCGCTATGTCGAAGGCACGTGTTACATCTGCGGCTTCGAGGGCGCCCGCTCCGATCAATGCGACAACTGCGGCAACGTGCTCGAACCGGAGAAATTGCTCAACCCGCGCGCAAAGACCGGCGACGGCGAACTCGAACTGCGCGAGACCGAGCATTTTTACCTCGACCTCTCGAAACTGGAACCGGCGGTCAGGAAATTCCTGCAGGAGCGCGCCGGTCATATGCGTGACACCGTGCTGGGCGAGTCGCTGGCAAAAATCGAATCCGAAGGGCTCAAACCGCGCTCCATCACGCGCGACCTCGACTGGGGCATCCCCGTGCCGGTGGACGAACCGGGTTGGGAGACGAAAAAACTCTACGTCTGGTTCGAAGCGGTCATCGGCTACCTCTCCGCCGCCATCGAGTGGGCGCAGATATCGGGTCAGAAAGACGCGTGGCGCGAATGGTGGGCAAACCCCGGGGCGCGTCAGTTCTACTTCATCGGCAAGGACAACATCTTCTTCCACTGCTCCCAATGGCCCGCACAACTCATGGGCGCAGGCAGCGCCTTCATGCAGATCTTCGCAGGCGAGGAAGTTCCGCTCACGCTTCCTTACGACGTACCCGCCAATCAGTTCATGAACCTCGAGGGCCGGAAGATCAGCGGCTCGCGCAATTGGGCGGTCTGGGGACGCGATGCCCTGACCCGTTACGACCCCGACGCCCTGCGCTACTACCTGACGGTCAACATGCCCGAAGCCAAAGACAGCGACTGGGATTGGGCGGAATTCGTGGCACGCAACAACAACGAACTGGTGGCGACTTGGGGCAACCTGGCAAACCGCGTGCTGGCGTTCTGCTACAAACACTGGGAGGGACATGTCCCGCCTGCGGACGAAACAGCGCTTCGCCCCGCGGACCTGGACCTGCTTGCCGCCATCGAAAACGGATTCGCCGCTGTGGGCGCGGAATACGAAGCCGTGCGCTTGCGCTCCGCCGTGGCGGAGACCATGAAATTGGCCACCGCTGTCAACCAATACCTCGACGTCAACGCGCCGTGGACTGCCGTCAAAACAGACAAAGACTCCGCCGCGCTGACGATCTTCACCGCGCTCAAAGCCATCGACTCGCTCAAGGTGCTGTTTTCCCCCGTTCTGCCTTTTACAGCCGAAAAATTACATGCCTTTCTCGGCTACGAAACGCCCCTGTTTGGCGAACAATACATCGAACCGATTCGGGACTCTCTCGGAGTCCACAACGGGCTGAGATACCGCCCCGCCGAGGGAGCAAAGTGGAAACCCAGCGAATTGAAACCCGGGCAAACATTGAAACAACCAACCCCGCTTTTCAAGAAACTGGAGGAAAGCGTCATCGAAGAGGAACGGGCAAGGCTGGGAAAGTAATTCCGCTTGACACATCCCTACCCCGCCTGTACAATCCCCCTGCTATACGGGCGGAAGCCCTAAAATCATCCCTCGGGAGGAATTACCCCACATGTACGCTATGCAAGGACTTACCCAACTGGAGGCGGTCGCAATTTGGGCGGTATTTGGCGTTGCCATACTCGGTCTGCTCTATGCGATTTTCCTCCGTTCCCAGATTCTGCACGAAGACAAAGGCACCGAAAAAATGCAGGAGGTCTGGGGAGCAATCAAAGACGGCGCGGACGCCTATTTGCAAAAGCAATTGCGTTCCATTTTGCCCTTGATTGCCATTCTCACCGTTGCTCTCTTCCTTTCCGTTTACATCGTCCCGCCGACGCCCGAAGCGTTGGAACGCTTCGAAGGCATGCCTGAGAATACGGTACGGTTGATCATTGGCGTTGCCCGGGCGCTGGCGTTTGTGATGGGCGCCGGTTTTTCGCTGGCGGTCGGTCAGATCGGCATGCGCATGGCAGTGGAAGGCAATGTGCGCGTGGCTTCGGCTTCGCGCAAGTCCTTTGGCGATGCACTGCGCATTGCTTACCGCGCCGGGACGATCACAGGCATGTTGACCGACGGTTTGGGCTTGCTCGGCGGAACGCTCATTTTCATCGTCCTGGGAATTGCCGCGCCCGATGCTTTGCTTGGTTTCGGTTTTGGCGGCACTCTGCTGGCGCTGTTCATGCGCGTGGGCGGCGGTATTTTCACGAAGGCGGCAGATGTCGGCGCAGACCTGGTCGGTAAGGTCGAAGCAGGCATCCCTGAGGATGATCCGCGAAATCCCGCTGTGGTGGCAGACCTCGTCGGCGATAACGTCGGCGATTGCGCCGGCATGGCGGCAGACATCTTCGAATCCTATGAAGTGACCATTGTTTCGGGCTTGATCCTGGGGCTGGCACTCTGGCACATCACGGGACGCCTCGAATGGATCATCTTCCCGCTCATGGTGCGCGGTATCGGCGTTTTGTCGTCCATTTTCGGAACGTACGCCGTGAAGGGTGGACCGGGCAAGAGCGGCGACGCGATGGCGGCCATCTTCCGCGGCTTTCTCACTTCTGCGGCAATTTCTGCGGCTTTGTTCTTCGGCGCGGGCTACCTGTACATGAAAGATACGATGGCAGATTACGGCGGCTGGTGGCGCACCCCGATGGCGGTTGCAGTGGGCGTTTTGCTGGCGATTTTGATTGACCGCCTGACCGAATACTTCACCGGCACGCATGCCGCGCCGGTCAAAGACATCAAAAAGGCGGCGGATACCGGACCTGCCACTCTGATTCTGCAGGGTGTCTCGGTCGGGTTTGAATCGTCGGTCTGGTCTGTGGTGGTGCTGGCGCTGACAATTGTCGCTTCCATTTTCATCTTCGGCACCATTCCCGGCATCGAGGGCGCGGATCGCGCCACGTTCATCCTCTACGGCGTGGCAATGACCGGCATTGGCATGCTCACGCTGACCGGCAACAATGTGGCAATGGACTCCTTCGGTCCCATTGCAGATAACGCCAACGGCATTGGTGAGATGTCCTGGTCTGGCAAAACCGACAAGGCGACGAAAGATGCGCAGCAAATCATGGCGGACCTCGATGCGGTGGGCAACACGACCAAAGCCATCACCAAAGGCGTTGCGATCGGCTCGGCGGTGATTGCGGCAGTCTCGCTCTTTGGGTCGTTCCTGGTGGATGTTTCCCGCGCGCAGACGACGCTGGGCATCCCGCTGGCGCAACAGATTCAATCCATCGGCATCCGCGTGGATATTCCGCAGGTGTTCGTGGGGATGCTGCTGGGCGGCGCCTTGCCCTGGCTGTTCTCTTCTTTTGCTATTCAGGCGGTCAGCCGCGCGGCTTCTTTGATTGTGATGGAAGTCCGCCGTCAGTTCAAACTGGGCGTGCTGGAAGGAAAGGTCAAGCCCGATTACGCTCAGGCGGTTTCGATTTCCACAGCCGCGGCGCAGAAGGAACTGGTCTCGCTGGCACTGCTCGGCATCATTACGCCGATCTTCGTCGGTTTGACGCTAAAGGTGGAGGCGCTCGGCGGCTTCCTGGCGGGCATCATCGTTTCGGGGCAACTGCTGGCGGTGTTTCTCAACAACTCCGGCGGCGCCTGGGATAACGCCAAGAAACTGATCGAAGATGAACCCAAAGACCCGGCGAAGAATCTGGGCAAGGGCTCCGAGCGTCACAAGGCTGGCGTGGTTGGCGATACGGTTGGCGATCCGTTCAAGGATACGGCGGGTCCCGCGCTCAACCCGATGATCAAGGTGGTGAACCTGGTGGCGGTTATCATTGCGCCGATTGTCGTGCAGTACGAAAATGTCAGCGGCGGCGCGCTCGCTGCCATCTGGGCAGTGGCGCTGGTTTTGCTGGTCGTGCTGGGCTGGGCGGTTTCCCAATCGAAGAAACCGGCTCCTTCCATGAGCGTTGCGGCTGAAGCCAAACCGGCGGTCAAACCTGCCGCAAAGACCAAGAAGAAGAAAGCGGTATCGTAGAGAAAAGAAGCGTAGAGCCTGTCGAGTGACAGGCTCTTTTTTTACGCCAACCACAGTCAGCACAAGGTCCGATGCCGGAGAGCGTTTCGTGCATGCGAATATAAAAGGTTATTCTTGGCTTGCGCCGCCCTGTTCAGCGGCTACAATTCTGGTAAAGTAAAGATAAAAGGAAATGTTTCCCGCATGAATGGGACGCAAACTTTCCAGAACGATATCGAGGCGTTGCTCGTCGAGGGCTTCACTGGCTTCCGATAATAACGCGTCCGCGTCGGCGCTGCTCGAGAGGATGACGATGCGGTCATCCGTTCGAATTTTATCTTTTGGGGAAAGCGATAACTTCGGGTGGGGTTTCTTACTCGAAACCGGTTCGTCCAGCGAACTCCCCCACGGATGCAAATAGACAGCCGCCAGGGAAAAGAAAGTGTTGTAATTTTCGTCTTCCCGGAACCAAAGACGGAACGCTCCATAGTCAGGATTCGGATCGTAAGAGTCGATTGCGTCGCTGGCGGCAATGATCGCTTTGAAGTTATCCCGTCCCTTGTTGTGATCCGCCATGTAGACATGGGAATTCTCAGCGATTGGAAAGTAGAAAAAGCCCAGAAAGAAAAGGCTGGCAAAAATGGCAACCTTCCTGCCCGTCATACGGATACTCCAACAGGCAAGAAACGCCAGTCCAAACGCCGCGGCGAGCCCTTGATTACCCTGCAGGCTTTCGATGGCGGGAAACACTCTCAGCGTCAGCACGGGAAAGAGCAAAACGGTTATCCCGCAAATTCCGGCAATGGCATACTGCTTTTGGTTCAGCTGATTGAGCGGCTCCGTCCACAACGCGCCCAACAGCAAAAAAAGCATGGGGATCATCAGCGAAACGTACGGAAACACAATCAATAATGGGTTGCTGAAGTAATGCCAAAAGACAAGCCATGCATAGGCTAAAACAAACATCCAATAAGCGGCGAGCAGTTTTTTACTCACTTGCCTTTGACGGGACATTGCCACCCCCATCGTTGCAGATGCGCTCAGGAAAACGATCAGGGGCAGCATGTGCCACCATGGAAATATGCCGCCGTAATTCGTCAGCACTTCGATGTTATTGGCTGAATTATCCACAAGATAGAACGAGATACGAAGGGTGTTTTCCAAAAAGAAGAATTTACCCGTCACCCAATGATAGAACAAGGCACATGCCCCAGCCAGCAGGACATTTCCCACGAAAAAATACCCTGCCGCAAGTATCAATTGTCTGGCATTGAATTTTCTTTTGTCGCTGTTCAGCAACAGGACATACACCGTCCAACCGGGGATGAAACCCAGCCAGAACAAATTCGTCACAAGAAGCGAAAAATGAACCGCTCCCGCCAGTAGAAAGAGCGCCTTCCAATATTGGGCTTCGAACACAAGGGTGAGAAGAAAAATCAGCAGGCAAAGATAGGCAATTCCGACCCCGTCCGGATAGTCCCATCCGACCGCCCGCAAAAACCAGGGGTAGCCGCCAAGGAGTAACGCAGAGATAAAGGCCGCCCTTCGATGAAAAAGGCGATCGAGCGTTCCGTAAAGCGAGAGTACCGAAGCATAATACACCAACAGGTGCAGAACATGGTTTGCCGCCAATGGAGGAAAAATTCTGTAAATCCAATATCCCGTCATCACCCACGTCAAACGTTCCACAAAGTAATGAATGGAGGATGGGAATGTAGTCGCCCGTTCAAAGAAGTACCGGAAATAGGAAAAATAAAACCAGGGATCCGGCATGTTGTTGGTGGGAGGCGTAAAAATCCAGTTGCTGTTGATGACAGTGAAAATCAACGGGAACAGGATTAAGGTCAAACGATCCAGGTTTCTCCACACAAGCCCCCTTATCGCAGCACCAACAACATTGACCTCTTGCATACGCTTTGGTTTGCCAGCCTTCATCAAGGTTATTTCAAAAATTTCTTCTGCCACTCGAACAATTTATTCAACGCCTCAATGGGTGACAGGCTGTTCACGTCAATCTGTTTCAACTCCTCCAACAGGGGGCTGGTCTCCGGGAACAGCGCGGCTTGCTGCGCCGCATGCGGGTTGATTCGCATCGCCCGCCCGGACGACTTCTCCAACTCTACCATGATCTCGTTTGCCCGCTGAATGACCGGCGCAGGCAGCCCCGCCAATTGCGCCACGTGAATACCATATGATTTATCCGCGCCGCCGGGAACAATCTTGTGCAGGAACACCACTTTGCCGTCTGCCTCACTGACCGCCACGTTGTAATTCCGCACACCGGGCAGCAACTCTGCCAACTGCGTCAATTCGTGATAATGCGTGGCAAACAGGGTCTTCGCCCGCAAATGCGGATGATTATGAATAAACTCGATCATCCCCCAGGCAATCGAGAGCCCGTCGTAGGTCGAGGTGCCGCGCCCAATTTCATCCAAAATCAGAAGCGAGCGCGGCGTGGCGTGATGAAGAATATTGGCGGCTTCGATCATCTCCACCATGAACGTGGACTGCCCGGCGTGAATCTCATCCTGCGCGCCAATGCGAGTGAAGATGCGATCCACCAGCCCGATGCGCGCCGAAGCCGCCGGCACGAACGAACCGATCTGCGCCATCAACACAATCAGCGCTGTTTGCCGCAAGTACGTGGATTTGCCCGACATGTTCGGTCCCGTAATGACGCGCACGATTTCGCCCTTTTCGAAGATGACATCGTTGGGGATGTAGCGTTCGCCTGTCAGTGACTGCTCGACAACGGGATGCCTGCCCTCATGGATTTCCAATTCGCTTCCTTCATGGACCTCCGGCTTGCAATACCCTCCCAAAGCCGCCGCCTCCGCCAAAGCGGAAAGCACGTCCGCCTCCGCCAGCGCCCGCGCCGTTTCCAGCATCTTGAACGCAGACTTGGACAATGCCGCGCAAACCTCCTTGAACAGCCGCAGTTCGATCTCACGGATGCGCTCCTCGGCGTTCAACACCAGCGTTTCGTATTCTTTCATCTCCGGTGTGATAAAACGCTCGGCGTTGACCAGCGTCTGCTTGCGAATGTAGTGAGAAGGCGCCCTCTCTGCTGCGCCGCGTGAGATTTCGAGGTAATAGCCGAAGACCTTGTTGTATCCAACCTTGAGCGTCTTGATGCCCGTCCGCTCGCGTTCGAACGCTTCCAGGTTGGCAATCCAGTCGCGGGCGTGTCTCGAGGCTTCTATCACCGAATCCAGTTCCTGCGAGTAACTCGGACGAATGATGCCGATGTTTTGCAGTGTGGCTGGCGGGTCGTCATTGATGGCAGATTGCAAAAGCGCGAGTTCTTCCGCGCACACCGACCACTGCGTATCGATGATTTGCTCGCTGATCCATCCCTCACCGATCGTTTCCTTGATTTCCGGCAACCGTCCCAGCGTATCACGCATCGCCACCAAATCTCTGGGCTGTGCCTGTCCTGCCGCCACACGGTTGACCAGTCTCTCAAGGTCAGCCAACGGTTTCAAGACAGCACGGATCTCGGCGCGCTTCATACCGTCATCGAAAAAATATTGAACGCCCTCCTGCCGCCGGCGGATTTTTTCCACGCTGAGCAGCGGCTGGCTGATCCATTGATGCAGCAGGCGTTTGCCCATCGGCGTGACGGTACGGTCAAGCACGCCGAGCAGGGAGCCTTTCCGTTCGCCGCGCAGCGTTTCCTCCAGTTCGAGGTTGCGGCGCGTGGACGCATCAAGGGTCATAAACTCATGGATGCTGTAAGAGCGCAGGCTGGTGAGCAGTTTCAGCGAGTCGGGCTGGGTCTCTTTGAGATATTGCAGGATGGCGCCCGCCGCCCGAATGGCGAGAGTGTGACCTTTGATGCCAAACCCTTCCAGCGTGGATGTGTTGAAGTGGGTAAGCAGAGTCTCTTCGCATTTGCCGGGCTCGAACTTCCAGGCAGCGTAGGGGGTGATATGACCCTGGATGCCGTCATTCAAAATTTGGTTTTCGGGAAGGATGATTTCTGCCGGGTGGAGCCGCGTCAGTTCGGCGCGCAATGCCTCGAGCGGCAGTTCGGTGACGGCAAACTCTCCGGTGGTGATGTCGGCATAGGAAACAGAGGCGGTTTTCTCGTCGAGGATGACCGAGGCGAGGTAGTTGTTCGAGTCGCCGGGCAGGAGGCCGGGTTCGGTCACCGTCCCCGGAGTCACCACCCGCACCACTTTGCGCGGGACGAGTCCCTTGATGGGAGTATCTCCCATTTGCTCGCAGATGGCGACATGGTAGCCTTTTTCGATAAGGCGCGCGAGGTAATTGTCCACAGCATGGTAGGGGATGCCCGCCAGGGGCACGCGCACGCCTTTGCCAACAGGGCGCGAGGTGAGGACGATGTCGAGTTCGCGGGCGGTAATTTCGGCGTCTTCGTCGAACGTCTCGTAGAAATCACCGAGGCGAAAGAAGAGAATGGTATTCGGATATTCGCGTTTGATTTCGAGATATTGCTGTCGGCTGGGGGTGATATCATCTTTGGGCATGGGGTGATTTTATGAGCAAGACCCAAATTGAGCAAGGTCGGGCAGGTACAGTCTGGCTGACAGCCCCCCTATCTGTTGCTGTATAATGGGCAAAACACTTTCATCACGGAGCAACAATGTACAAACTCGTCTTGGTCCGTCACGGACAAAGCATCTGGAACCTTGAAAACCGCTTCACCGGCTGGACGGATGTCGGTTTGACCGACCTGGGCAGAGCGGAAGCGCAGGAAGCGGGAAAGTTGTTGAAGCAGGAAGGGTATGTGTTCGATGCGGCGTTCACGTCCGTTTTGCGGCGCGCCATTCATACGCTGTGGATCATTCTACAGGAGATGAACCTCGAATGGATTCCCGTCACGAACGCCTGGCAGTTGAACGAGCGGCATTACGGCGCCCTGCAGGGGTTGAACAAAGCCGAAATGGCGAAGAAATTCGGCGAGGAGCAGGTGAAGATTTGGAGACGTAGTTACGATGTGCCGCCTCCCGCGCTGGAATGGAATGACGAACGTCATCCCCGCTTCGACCCGCGCTACGCTTCGCTCTCTCTCGAACAGCTGCCCGCCACCGAGTCGCTCAAGAGTACACTGGAGCGTGTTCTCCCCTACTGGCACTCGACGCTGGTTCCCGCCATCCAGTCTGGCAAGCGCATCATCATCGCGGCGCACGGAAACAGCATCCGCGCCCTGGTGAAGTACCTCGATAACATTTCGGACGCCGAAATCACGGAATTGAATATCCCCACAGGTCTGCCGCTGGTCTATGAGCTGAGCGCAGCGATGAAACCGCTCACAAGTTACTACCTCGGCGACCCCGAAGAAGCCGCCCGCAAAGCCGCCGCCGTGGCAAATCAGGGCAAGGCGCAATAAGCACAGCGGACAATTTGCGCCATCCACTTCATGTTAATCCGCTCAGGAAACAATCCCGCCGATCACGTTTGGGCGGCGTGGCGCGGTGTCAGATTCGCCGCAAGACCAGCATGGTCAGGTCGTCGGCAGGAGGCATGTCCTGCACAAAATCCAGCAGAGATTGTTCGACCACATGGATCAACTCATGGGCGGAGGAACAGCGATTTCCCTTCAGCGCCTCTTCCAGCCTGGTTTCGCCATAAAACTCGCCGTTCGCGTTGTACGCCTCGGTCAGTCCATCCGTATAAAATAGAACGCTGTCTTCCCTGTCGAGGGGGATAACCCGCTGTTCGTAGGTCATGTTTTCCGCCGCGCCCAGCGCAACGCCCGTCCGCGTGAGACTCGCGGTTTCGCCGCTGTTCCTGATCCATAGCGGCGGATTATGTCCCGCGTTGACATAGGTCAGTTCGCCAGTATTCATATCCAGCACGGCATACACCGCAGTGACGAACATTCCCTGCTTGGTATCGGGGATGAGCAGGTCGTTGACGCGCCGCAGGGCTTCGGCGGGGGAATCGGTTTCGAGCACGGCGGCGCGGACCAGGGTACGCGTGAGTGCCATGAAGAGCGCGGCGGGAACCCCTTTATCGGAGACATCCGCGATGAACAAACCCAGCCGATTGCCCGGCAAATCGAATACGTCATAGAAATCGCCCCCCACCTGGCGGGCTGTCTTCCAGCGGGCGGCAAGTTCCCATTCCTTAAATTGGGGAAGCGATTCGGGCAGGAAGGTTTGCTGGATTTGGCGCGCCAGTTGAACTTCCGTTTCGAGGCGTTCGCGTACGACCATCTCCTTTTGAAGCATGTCGTTCTGAATGGCAAGCGCGATCTGTTGTGCGATGCCGGTGATGATCTCGAGACGGCGGCTGCGGAAACGAAGACCGCCTGCCGCTTCTTCGATCAGCATAACGCCATACAGGATCCCTTTGACCGCGATGGGAACCGCAAAGAGAAAGGCTCCCGGATGGGCAAGGTCAACTTCCCGATCGGGGTCGAGGGAAATCCAGGCATGCAACCCCCTTTCTTCGTCCAACTGGCAGGCGCGCAGTCCAAGTTCGTTGCGGCAGGCATCCAGAAAGGCAAATTCACCCACTGCAAGCGGGCGATTCCAAAATGCTGCGGCGTCCTCGTCGCTCAAACCGTATTCTTGAATCGGTTCGTAGACCTCCTTCTCCGTATCCCATTGATACAGGACAACGCGCTCGACACCTACAAGGATCGGCATGATGCGGACGATGGTGCCAAGGATGTCATCGAGATCGTTCAGGCTGACAACCGCCTGCGCGACCTGCAACAACGCGGCGGAGGCATACGCTTGTTCCTGGGCGGTATCGTACAGACGGGCGTTTTCGATGGCAACGGCGGCATAACTCACAAAGGTGGTTGTCATGGACTGCGCTTCGTGCCCGTACCTTCCCGGGGTATGATGCGCCAGCGTAATCACGCCAAGCGGTTGATTACCGATTCGCAAAGGCACAGCCAGGGCGGAATAATCCGGTTCGAACCCGGCCGCCAGACCCGTCACCCAAAGCGGATCGGACGGTTTGCGTATGACGGGTTCGTCGGAATACAACACCGTCCACAAGGCTTCATAGGCGTCGGGGTTGTCGTACAAAGCCTGTTCGAGCCGGTCCTCGTCGCAGTTGCGGCACGCCGCGAGATACAACTCGTCGTTGTCGAAAAGCCAGATGGCGGAAATATCCACGGGAAGATTCCGGTCCAATTCGTCGAGGATGGCGTCAAGAACATCGTCCACGCCCACATTCGCCGAAACCAGACCCGCCACCTCCCTCAGGCTTTCGCCCACCTGCCGCCTCCACCGTTCCGAACGATACAGGTCCGCATTATGGATGGCAGTGGCAATGTTATCCGCCACGGCTTCGAAGATCATCCGGTCATCTTCCGTGAAGGCATTCACCTTGTCGGATTGAATATCGAGAATGCCGACGACTTTCTCGTCGAACAACAGAGGTACGCACAATTCGGAACGCGTGTTCGCGGGCGGCATGGGAGAGGGGCGATAGCGGCTGTCTGCCAGGACATCGCCAGCCAGAATCGTTTTCCCCTCGCGCGCCACCCAGGGGATGATGCCCTGGGCGTCATCGAGCGATAACGTGTAACCGGTTAAACCGTCGGTGCGCTCGCCGCTCCCGGCCACATACGCGATCAACCGGCGGTTCGGATGTACCGTGAACAAATTGACGTGCGGATACCCAAAACGGTCATGGATCAAAGCGGCGACGTTCTTCATCAGGGTGTGCAGGTCGAGGGACGAACTGACGCTCTTGCTGACCTCCGCAATCAAAGTCAATTGGTTGGCGCGTCGTCGCAGATCGCTGTACAGGCGGGCGCCTTCAACGGCGCGCGCGATGGTATCCGCCAGCGCCTCCAGGATCAGAAGGTCGTTCGGATGAAAGGCATTGACGCGATCGCTTTGCACATCCAGCACACCCAGCACGCGCCCTTCGATCTTCAAAGGGATGACGGCTTCGGAGCGCGTTTCGGGGAGCGCAACGATGAAACGATAGCGGGGGTCTTTTTGCACATCCGGGACGACGGCGCGTACGCCCTGCGCCGCAACCTGCCCGATCAACCCCTGTCCCATTTCCACCTCCAACGCGACTTTCCTCCTGCGCCTGTCCTTGCGGGGCGCCATTGCATTGGCGCGAAAACGCAGGGACGAGGAATTTTCCTGCACGGTGAAAATGGCAACATAGTAATAGTGAAAGGTGTTTTGGATGAGCTCTGTGACGCGTTCGGCAAGCTCGGTCACGCTCAGGGCATTGGCAATTTGAGCGCTCACTTCACGCACCAGATTCAACTGGTTGAGCCGGAAACGTTCCACCGCCACCCTGTGCGAAGCAACCAGCCCGACGGATACGACCCCGGCAACGCCCTCCAGCAGATTCAGTTCATCCCTCTTGAAGGCGGGTCCTGTTGGACGATTGACCTGAATCGCCCCCAGCATGATCCCCTGTTCGGCGAGAGGAGCAACAGCCCAGACTGAGCGCGACCCGTTCTTTTTTCCGCTCTTGCGGCTCCCGGAGCAAAGTTGCCCCAATCGCATGGCGCGTTTCATCCTTGCGGTGGGTGGTTGTTGAATGAAGTTCAGTTCGGCGTTCGAGTCGGGCAGGCGAAACAGGTCTTCCTGAAGCCAGACTGTAATCTCGCCTTTGATGAGGTTCGAGACCACCGTTTGGATCTGGTCGCGCTGTGCGGCAAGGGATGTGGCGCCGACGAGTTGCTCTCCAAGCACGGCAAGACTGCCCCAATCCGGCGGCTGTGGAAAGCGGGATACCGCAGGCATGACCTCACCCCCTCCGTTTGATCATCGTCAATATATTGCGATTCCTTTTGGGTTCGGCGCGGTAATGGACTTCATCCATCAATTTTCGCATGAGAAAAATGCCCAATCCGCCAATCTTCCTTTCGGCGAGGTCCGCTTTCAAATCAGGCACGGGCACTTCAGCCGGATCGAACGACTGCCCATGATCCACGAGAACGATGGTGATGACGCCGTTTTTCACGCCGCAGGAAATTTCCAATACGCCATCGTTAACGCCCTCGTACGCATGTTCGATGATATTCGATGCGGCTTCGTCCGACGCCAGTTGGATGTTATAAATTTCCCTTTCTGTAAACCCGCCCTTTCGGGCAATATCGCCGACAAATTCACGGATTTCATCCAAAAATTCAAACTTGGCGGCGAATTGAACGGTCTGCATCAAATAATAAAAGCGCCGCCAGAGAAGAGTTCGAATTGACGGCGGCGTCCTTTCTTACATGCTCTCCATGTATTCTTTCAGGTTTGGGCGGCGCGGATTAGAAATGCCCCACAGCCGATAGTGTATCGTCGAAGGTTTTGAATAATTCGGTAAACCCCGCCAACTCGAGCGATTCACGAATACGCGCCGGAACCGAAGCCAGCACCACTTCTCCCCGGTTGTATTTTTTGCAGTTCCGCTGGGCGGCAAGCAATGCGCGAAAACCGGCGCTGGACATATACTCCAAGCCTTCCATGTTGACCACGAGTTTGTATTTTCCGCCTTCGTTGGCAGTTTCAAGAGCCTGCGCCAGTTGGGGAGCCGTGGCGCTGTCCACGCGTCCTTTGACCGTGATCAAATCGCAATGCTTGAATTCCTGAACTGAAATTTCCATGGGGCATCCTCCGAGTATGATTTGTCAACTCGAAAATTATAACATGAGAACATTGCCGCTTATGCGGCGGCAAACGAAATATCCTACAGAGAGCAGAAAGCATCGGCAATAGCCGTTCGGCATCGAAAGCCATTGCTTACGCGTGTTCGGACTCTCTCCTAAACAGAAAATTCGTGTTCGGCTTTTCGCATGGTCTTGAAGGACTCGATGGCGACCTCCAGCATGGAGGCGTCGGGTTGGCGGGTGGTCAGGGATTGCAGAGCAAGATTCGGTTTGATGAGGAGGCGCACGAGGGGTGAATCGAGGTGATTGGCGGTCCAGCGGATGTATTCGACGGCGATTCCCGCAATGACCGGGATGAGGAGCACGCGGCTTGCCAGCCGCCAAATTATGGTCATGTCGCCCAGCAGGCTGTGAACGAAAACAGAGAGCAGGACGAACGTCAGAATAAAAGCGGTGCCGCAGCGTGGATGTTCGATGGGGTAGCGGGCGACGATTTCAGGGGTGAGTTCCGCGCCGGCTTCGTAGGCGTTGATGGTTTTGTGTTCCGCGCCGTGATAGCCAAAGAGACGTTTTACATCGGGCATGAAGCCGATCCCCCAGATATAGCCCACGAGCAGGAGCAGGCGCATCAGCCCCTCGAGCAGGTTGTGGGCGAGATTGTTCCAGCCGAGGTAGTGTTCCGCCAAGCCGCCCACGCCCGCCGGGAGCAGGATGAACAAGCCAACGCCGATGGCAAGGGAAACCGCCAGCGTCAGGTAGAGCGCGGGACCTTCGAGTTTTTCGTTCTCGCCGGTTTGGGTGTTGGCGGAAAGCGTGAGCGCTTTCATGCCGAGACCCAGCGCATCCCAAAGCAGGATTACGCCGCGCAGGAAGGGAATTTTGGCAATTCGCGAACGATACACCGCCGCCAACCCTTCCTTATGGACGACGATGTGACCATCGGGCGCGCGCATGGCAATGGCAAAAGCGTTCCGCCCGCGCATCATGACGCCTTCGATGACGGCTTGTCCGCCGTAGGTGATGATTTTATCTTCCATGAAAAATTACCCTGGTTCGCGCAGAACCGCGCGCTGGCGCGTGCAGTGGACGTTCTCTAACGCCCCTGCGCGTCAACCCATATGATAAAAGAAACGGACGAACGCTTCGATGCCCTTGTACCAGGTGGGCAGATGCAGGCGTTCGTTGGGGGAATGGACATTGTCGCTGGGCAGACCCATCCCCACCAGGACGGATTCCACGCCGCAAATTTGCTGGAGCATCGCCACGGCACCGATGGAACCGCCCTCGCGGCGATAGAAGGGGCGTACGCCCCAGGCCGCTTCCATTGCGTCGTTCATGGCTTTGACGCCGGGGTTGTTCAGGTCGGCAATGGCATGCGGACTGCCCGTCAATTTTTTGACTTCCCAGTGGATGGTCTTCGGGGCGTTCAATTCCATGAAGCGCCTCATCTGTTCGACGACTTCGTTGTGATCCTGATCAGGTACGAGGCGGCAGGAGATTTTCGCCATCGCCTTCGCCGGCAGGACGGTCTTCGAGCCAGGACCGGTCCAGCCGGCGAGCAGACCGTTGATCTCCAGTGTGGGACGCGCCCCGGTCCGTTCGGCGGCGATATACCCCTCTTCGCCCCACAACGCAGGGACGCCTGTTTCCTCAAAATAATGCTGGTCATCGTTGGGGAGGCGGGCAAATGCGGCGCGTTCCTCTTCGCTGATGGGACGGACTTTGTCGTAGAAGCCGGGCAGTGTGACGCGCCCTTTTTCGTCGTGCATTTTTGCAATCAGTTCCGTCAGCGCCTGCGCCGGGTTGTGGACAACGCCGCCATACAGCCCGGAGTGCAGGTCGGCTTTGGGACCCCAGACGTGAACTTCCATGTAGGCAAGTCCGCGCAGACCGTAGGTGATGGTGGGCATGTCCACGCCCATCATGCCGGCGTCGGGGTTGAGGGACACGTCGGCTTTGAATTTTTCGGCGTGTTTTTTGAGGAAGGCTTCGAGGTTCTTCGAGCCGATTTCCTCTTCGCCTTCGAGGAGGAATTTGACGTTGACCGGCAGGTCGCCTGCCTTCATGACCGCTTCGAGGGCGTGGAACGTTGCCAGCACCTGCCCTTTCATGTCAGAGGAACCGCGCGCATAGAGGTGGTCGCCGCGCACTTGCGGCTCGAAGGGACCGCTCTCCCACAGTTCGAGCGGGTCGGGCGGCTGGACGTCGTAGTGCCCGTAGATCAAAACGGTCGGCGCGCCGGGCTTCTTGAGATAGTCGCCATAGACGACGGGATGCCCGTCGTTCTCTGTGGGCATGATTTCGACATTTTCCATGCCGAGTTTTTTCAAGGAGTTCGCCATCCATTCGGCAGCGCGCAGGATTTCATGTTTGTACACCGCGTCGGTGGAGATGGAGGGAATTTTCAGCGCATCGGTCAGGTTGGCCAGGAAGCGTTCGCGGTTCTGGTTGGCGTAATCGAGTGCGGCTTGCAGGTTGGTCATAGGGTCCTTTCTAAATGCGTCTGCGGCGAAAGCGGTTCGAACGAATGCGGCAGGATCGAATGGCTACGGCAAAGACGTCGGCTGTTCGATGGCGCGCCGCGTCAACAGGTACCACTTCGCAAAGTCATTCAAGCGGTCGCTCGGCTCATAGAGCGTACCGACTTGAACGCCGAGCACTTGCGCATCCACGCCGTAAGAATACACCGGAATATACAGGGGAAGCGCCGGCAGTTCTCTGGCAAAAATCACCTGGAAGTTTCGATAGAGTTTGGCGCGCAGGGAGTAGTCGGCAGTGACGCGCGCTTGTTCGAGGTATTCGCTCGCGGCGCGGTTATCCCAGCCTGTGTAGTTCTGTCCCCCCACTGCCTCGGCTTGATGCCAAAAAGGATACGGGTCCGGGTCGGGGGTGCGGGAAAGATTGATATCCACGAGAGCGGCTTGATAGGCGCGGGAGGCGAGCGTCGTCAACACGAGCTGGCTGTAAGGCTGTGGCTGTACATCCACGCGCACGCCGAGGCGCGCCCATTGGGATTGAATCGCCTGGGCAATTTGCGTGTGCGTGGGATCGTCGGGATGAGCCAGCGTAAACGCCAGGGGAATTCCATCCTTGACACGCACATCGCCGCCTCCCGATGGAATGACATAGCCAGCGGATTTGAGAAGCGCAATCGCCGCGTCGGGATCGTATTCGAAACGTTCGATCCCATCGAAGTACGCCCACGACCCCGGCAGGATCGGCGAATTGGAGACCAATGCCTGCCCTTGCAGTACCGATGAAATGATACTTTGCCGGTTCAACCCCAGCAGGAGTGCGCGTCGCAATTTGGCATCCTGAAGAAACGCCACGTCGGGATTTGTCAGATTGAAAAGGACATAACCCATCTGGGGCAGGCGGCTCGTATAAACCGAAAGGTTCTGCTCCTCCAGCGCGGGTTGCAGGATATCGGGCGTGATCTGACTGACGGAAAAAACGTTGCCCTGGCGATAGGCTTCGAACGCCGCAGCAGAGGTGGGATAATAACGAAAAACCACCTGTTCGATGAACGGCGGATCACGGTAATAATCCTTGTTGACACCCAGCACCAATCCGGCGATTTGGCCATTCTCCACGATCAATTGATTGAAGCGATAGGGCCCCGTTCCGACCGGCTCGATGTTGAATTCTGCGTTCGCCATCTGGTCGGGCGGGGTGGTTTCAAGCAGGTGCTTTGGCACGATTCCAAAAGTAAGATAATCAATGAACGGAACATAGGGTTCGGGCAGGGTGAATTTGATGTTCTTGTCGTTGAGCTTTACGACCTCCACCCGGCTCCACAAATCCTTTATATCCTGAGGATATAACGAACCCACGCCTTTCATCATTTCGATGGTGAATATGACATCGTCGCTGGTGACCGGCGCGCCGTCATGCCAGACCGCATTTTGCCGCAACGTAAAGTTATATACAGTGCCGTCCGGCGTGGTCGCCCAGGACTCGGCAAGGTCGGCTTTGGGCATGCCGCGTTCGTCGAAACGGATAAGTCCGCTGAAAATCAATCGATTCACATCGCGGTCAGCCGAATTGTTCCAGTCCAGAAGCGGATTCAGCCTGCCCAACGAGCCGACCAATCCCTCGGTGTATACGCCGCCCTGTTCCGGTTGTTGTTGAATGACAGCCCCGGTTACCGGTGAAGATTGCTGAGTATAGAGCAGCAAGGCAACAATCACCAGGGTGACGACCACGACCAGAATTTGCCAGCGAAGTTGTTTCATAGGCGGATTACAAGAAAGAGTCCTGCCGTTCTTAAGGGAAGAAAACCAAAATGTTCGCCACAAATTTCACGGGTTTATACGGATTGGAATAAAAAAACCGGTAACACCGTGATCGAAGGGTAAATCTGTGGCAAGACTTGACTTACTTCCATACATCCCTCAGAAACGGGAGAACCCAAAAAAGAAAGGCTCGTTCCCATCCAGCAAATGGCGCAAGAGCCACTACACGGAACGAAGAGCCTTTCCGGGAAAATTTCGACGCGCTAGCGACCCAGATAGACAAGCACAAGCACAAGTATAAAAAATACAACACTCAACAGGATGGTAAGCCTGAATAATGTGCGTTCCACTCCGCGGCGGGCGGTAAATACGCCGCCGGTATCGGCGCCCGTCAAACCGCCCAACCCTGCGCCTTTGCTCTGCATAATCACACTCACGATGAGCAGCGCCGAGATTATAATCAGCGCGATATTCAAATATGTTTCCATGTAGTACGTGCCTCCTTTTTTAAGCGGGGGAATTATACCCGCTGGGCGGAAGAAACGTCAACTTGAGGTCTCATGCACGAAATCGTTGTCAACCTGCATATGCACACCCGCTATTCCGACGGAAGCGGAACTCACAAAGACATCGCCGAAGCCGCCATGAAAGCGGGGCTGGATGCCGTCATCGTGACGGATCATAACGTCCTCGTACAGGGCGTGGAGGGATACTACCGCTCCTCCCCCGTCCCAACGCTCAAACCCCGCCGAGTCCTGCTCCTCGTTGGACAGGAAATCCACGACCAGGACCGCATCCCGCAAAAAAACCACCTGCTGGTCCTCAACGCCAACCGCGACCTCTCTGCCCTCGCCGACAACCCGCAAACGCTCATCAACGGTGTTGCCGAGGCGGGCGGTCTTAGTTTCATCGCCCATCCGTGGGACCCCGAAGCCCCCGCCTTCAACGAAACCGACATCTCGTGGGAAACCTGGGACGTACAGGGCTACACCGGTCTCGAACTGTGGAACGGGTTGAGCGAACTCAAAACCCTCGTCCCCACCAAACTGCACGGCTTGTTCTATGCCTTCTTCCCGCAATTCATCGGGCATGCGCCCATTCGCGAGACCCTGCAAAAGTGGGACGAACTCCTTTCCGAAGGGAAACGGCTGGTCGCCATCGGCGGCTCCGACGCTCACGCCATGCACATGGGACCGTTCCATCGAGTCATCTTTCCCTACGACTTCCACTTCCGCACGGTCAACACCCACGTTTTCATCCCCCAACCGCTCACCGGCGACGTGACTGCCGATAAAAAGATGATTTACGAAGCCCTCGCCAACGGTCACTGCTTCGTTGGCTACGACCTGCCCGCCCCCACCCGCGGATTCCGCTTCCGCGCCAAAGGGCTCGAACACTCTGCCATCATGGGCGATGAACTCCCCGCCAAAGGCGGCGTGACCCTGCACGTCTACGCCCCCTTCAAAGCAGACCTCACCCTGTTCAAAGACGGCGTCGCACTGGGCACCTGGCGCAACCAGCAAACATTGACTCACAACACCTCCGAGCCCGGCGTTTACCGCGTGGAAGCGCATCGCAGTTATCTCGGTAAGAAACGCGGCTGGATTTACAGCAATCCGATTTACGTCAGGTGATTTCATGGAACAATTCCCCTATCGCCGCCTCGTCGTTGTCGGCACCACCAGTTCAGGCAAGTCCACGCTGGCAAAACGGCTTGCCGACAAACTCGGTTACGACTTCATCGAACTCGACGCGCTCCATTGGGAACCCAACTGGCAGGAGGCTCCGCTCGAGGTGTTCCGTCAGCGCGTCGAAACAGCGACCCAGGCTCCGGCGTGGGCCGTTGCGGGGAACTATCACGACGTCCGCGACATTGTCTGGTCACGCGCCGAGGCGGTCATCTGGCTCGATTACCCCTTCTGGATCGTCTTTTGGCGGCTTACCCGCCGCATCTTCCGCCGCTGGTGGTACCAGGAAGAGTTGTGGAACGGCAACCGGGAGAAACTGTGGTGGCATTTCAAACTCTGGTCGGATGAATCGCTGTTCAAGTGGCTGTTCAAAACCTACTGGCGCCGCAAGCGTGAAATCCCCGCCTTGCTCTCTGCGCCCGAACACCGCCACCTGCAACTGATCCACCTCAAACACCCCAGCGAGACCGAAGCCTGGCTGAAGGGGCTATAAT
This sequence comes from Chloroflexota bacterium, assembly GCA_013388685.1. Lineage (GTDB taxonomy): Bacteria > Chloroflexota > Anaerolineae > Anaerolineales > Villigracilaceae > Defluviilinea. The sequence goes on from JACAET010000031.1 coordinate 168,154, forward strand.
CTTTCGCATGAGCCTCACGCTTGCGCGCGCCCTGCGAGTGGACCCCGCCGCCTGTGTTGCCTTCATTGGCGCGGGCGGCAAAACGACGGCAATGTTCAAACTGGCGCGGCAATTGCCAGCCGCAATCGTGACCGCCACAACTCACCTGGGCATCTGGCAGGCGCCCCTTGCCGATCATCACATCGCCACTGCCGGCGACACCGTCGAAGGCATCGAGAATCTTCAAGGCGTTCTGCTCGTCACCGGCGAACCTGAAGGCGAACGCCTCAAACCCATCTCACCTCCGCTGCTCCAGCGTCTGTATCAATACTGTCAGACCAATGCCATTCCTCTCCTGGTTGAAGCGGATGGTTCGCGTCAGAAACCGCTCAAGGCTTGGGCAGAGCACGAGCCGCCCATTCCCGCCTTTGCCAGTCTGGTCGTTCACGTGGCGGGGCTTTCGGGCTTGGGCAAACCGTTGAGCGATGAAAATGTCCATCGCGCGGACATATTCGCAGAACTGAGCGGCTTGAACATCGGAGAACGCATTTCACCTGAAGCGCTCACCCGTGTTTTGACCCATCCTCAGGGCGGATGGAAGAACATCCCGACGACGGCGCGCCGGGCTGCCCTGCTCAATCAGGCAGATACAGCCGACCTGCAATCGGCGGCTCAAACCCTGACCTCGAGCCTGCTCCCCCTCTATCAGGCGGTCCTCATCTCCAGCCTGCTCCACGACCAGATCCACGCCGTGCATGAACCCATCGCGGGGATTGTCCTTGCGGCGGGCGAATCGAAGCGCTTCGGCAAGCCCAAGCAATTGCTGAATTGGAGAGGTCAGCCGTTCGTCCGGGCGGTGGCGCAGACGGCGCTTCGGGCGGGACTTTCGCCTGTGGTGGTAGTGACGGGAGCGAACGCAGAAGCAGTGGAAGCGGCAGTCCGTGACCTGGAGGTGGTCATTGTGCGGAATGAAGCGTGGCAAAGCGGGCAGGGAAGTTCGGTGCGGGAGGGGCTTCGCGCCCTCACTCCCCCTCCGCCCTTTGGGCACCTCCCCCCAATCCGAAATGGAAAGTTAGATTTACACCATCCCCTTGATTTTGGATTGGGGGGAGGCTGGGAGGGGGGCGGGGTTGGCGGCGCGGTCTTTCTGCTCGCCGACCAGCCTCAGGTGACCACGACGGTCATTCAGGCGTTGAGGGAAAAACACGCCGAGGGGTTGTATCCTGTCGTTGTGCCGCTGGTCCTGGACCGGCGCGGCAACCCCGTCCTGTTCGACCGCACCACTTTCCCAGACCTGCTCTCCATTGAAGGCGACAGCGGCGGGCGGGCGATCTTCCACAAACATCGGGTGGAATACCTGCCCTGGCACGACGACAGCCTGCTGCTGGACGTGGACACGCCCGAACAATACGAGCGATTGATTGCAAACGGAGACGTATGATTTCAGCCGTCATTCTTGCGGCGGGTGAGTCGAAGCGCATGGGTCAGCCAAAGATGCTGCTGCCCTGGGGAGAAAGCAGCGTGCTGGCGCACGTTATCTCCGTCTTTCGGCGGGCGGGTATCGAGGACATTCTTGTCGTCACAGGCGGGGCAAGGGAGCAGGTGGAGGAACTGGCAGCAGGTTTGGGGGCAAGGACGGTCTTCAACGAGACGTTTCAAAGGGGCGAGATGTTGTCTTCCATCCAGTGCGGGCTGGGCGTGCTTTTGCAGGAAAAGGAAAAGGTGGCGGCGCTGATTGGGCTGGGCGACCAGCCTCAGGTCCAGGCGGGAAGCGTGCGAAGGGTGTGTGAGGCGTTTCTGGAGACGGAGTCCAGCCTTGTCGTGCCGAGTTATCGAATGCGGAGAGGGCATCCGTGGCTGTTGGCGCGCCCGTTGTGGGAGGCGATGCTCAAGGTCAAACCGCCCGCCTCGCCGCGCGATTTCCTGAACGCCCATGCAGAAGAGATTTGTTATGTGAATGTGGATGATCCCACCATCCTCGCAGACCTGGATACGCCTGAGGAGTATCGCAGGTGGCAGGGGAAATCGTGATACACTTGCCCGCTGAATTTCGGGAAACAGGGTTTGTTCATGCTCTATCACTTTACACGCCTCATCGTCAAACTCGGAACGGAATTTCTCTGCCGCATAGACGCACCAAACCTGGACGCCATTCCTAAAAAGGGACCGCTGATTGTCATCACGAATCACACGGGGCAGCTGGAAGTGCCTGTGTTCTTTGGGCAACTGGCAACCCGCCCAATCACCGGCTGGGCAAAGGTCGAATCGTGGGATAACGCCTTCCTGCGCTGGCTGTTCAACCTGTGGGGGTTAATTCCCGTGCGGCGCGGGGAGGCGGATACCTCTGCCCTGCGGATGGCAATGAAGGCGCTGGAGGAGGGTTACATTTTTGGCATTGCGCCCGAAGGCACCCGCAACAAAACGGGACGGTTGAAACGCGCCCATCCCGGCGCGGTGATGCTGGCAGTGCATTCGGGGGCGCCGATTTTGCCTGTGGCGCACTGGGGCGGGGAGAATTTTCTGCGAAACCTGCGAAATTTGCGGCGCACCGACTTTCACATCCGTGTGGGCAAGCCGTTTAAACTGAACCTGGACGGTGTGAGGGTGACGCGCGACGTTCGCCAGCAGATTGCCGACGAGATGATGCTCCGCATTGCGGAACTTTTGCCAGCCGAGTATCGCGGCGAATACGCCAACGTTCCGCTGCCCGAAAGACCGTTTACACGAGTAGTAGAATGGTCATAGGGTATCCTTGCATTATTGTTATGCGTTTTGCCGCCTCTGATTTGAAGCAGGGGTGAAGACTTTGTACAATCCATTGTGCAGTGCGCCTTCCGGCGCAGTGAAGTAAGAGAACGTCTCTTACACTGTTCGTGGAATTAATAGAGAAAGGAGTGTGTGACATGAGAAAAACCCGATGGATTCTTGCCCTTTTCGTGGGCATTGCTCTGCTGGCGGCTCAGGCTGGACCTGTATTTGCCGCCCCCACCCTGCAGGAGGGAGTCATCACCGGAACGGTTACTGCGGCGACCTGCGAAACCGACGAGGCTGGCACGACCACCGTTCTACTTACCATTCAGTCTGCAGACGGGACGTCTCAGACGGTGCGTGTTTCTCTGGAAACCGCAGTGGCGCTTGGCGTCCTGGCTGCCGATACCGCTTGTAGTGAAGAGGCGCTGGCGGGGGCAGTAGGCTTGGAGGTCAGCATTGACCCGTCGCTGGTCATCCCCGACGAAGAGGAAGAAGAGCAGGGCTGGAGGCATCCCGTTGCCTACGCCCTCAGTTTGTTCTTCGACGATGTCACAGACTACGATACCATCATGGCGGCGCATGAGGACGGAACGGGCTTCGGCGTCATTGCCCAGGCGTTGTGGATGACCACCCAAATGGAAGGCGACTCGGATGTTTTCCTGGCGATTCTCGAAGCCAAGGAAACGGGCGATTACAGCGCCTTCACGCTGGAGGATGGAACCGTCCCGCAAAACTGGGGACAGTTCAAAAAAGCGCTGAAAGGGAACAAGGACAACCTGGGAACGGTCATGTCCGACGTAAATCCGCAGGACACAGACGATACAGACGATGAGGTCGGTCCTGCCAACAATAATGGTCAGGGCAATGGCAATAACGGCAAGGGGAACGGAAAAGGTAACGGAAAGGGCAAGGACGATTAGTTCGCCCTGCCAAACATCGAACGTCCCGAAGGTTTTCAACCAGCCTTCGGGACGTTCCCCATTGATTTGAGGGGAAGGAAATAGGCGTTCGTCTCGCGCTTTTGAAACCCCAACGAAAGATACAACTGATTCGCCGCCGTGCGCTGGGGGTTGGATGTGAGTGAGATACCGTTCGCGCCCGCCTCGCGCGCGATTTCGATGGCGGTTTGCATCAGGGCTTTGGCAATGCCCCTGTTGCGATAGCGGTCATCCACCACCACATCCTCGACAATCGAACGGACGCCCGTCGGGACGCGGTAAAGCGCAAGGGTCAGCATGCCAGCAATCGGGGAGTCGGCAGCGGGAAAGCGCGCCACCAGCAGTGTGGAGGTCCCAGAGTCAATCAGGAGGGTCAGGTCATCCCACGAGGGCTTCGGTTTGTGCGCCCCCAATAAAGGGACCAGCCGCTGCACCGCTTCGAAGATTTCTTCCGTGAAGCGGGTGACTTTTTCGATGTGCATGCGCTACGCAGGTTTCGGCGCGCCCAGTTTGGGAAACAAACTCATCACGGCGTAATACGCCACATACACGAACGAAACCGTCACAACCCATTGGGGCACGTTGGGATACTGCAGCAAGCCCCACACACCCAGCGCGCCGTAGAGGTAGGTCAGCGCGAGAGTCAGGCGGCGCAGGCGGTTGTTGCGGGTGGGGTAGAGATATTTGATCGGCACAAAGACGAGGATGTTGCAAATCACCAGCGCCGCGAAATTGACCCAGGGATTCAGCCCCAGCAGCATCATGTACAGGACGAGGAAATTCCACACCGAAGGGAAGCCCTTGAAGAAATAGGATTGTTCGTCCGTTTTTGCTTCGACCTGCGAGAACTGGAACGCCGAAGTCAGCAAAATGGAAAGCGCCGCCGCCAGTTCGAGCCCCTGCGGCATCAGGTTCGGCACCCGCACCAGCAACAGCGAAGCCACGACGACGTAGTTGAGATAATCAATGATGTTATCCATCAAGCCGCCGTCAATCCAGCGGGCATGGGTTTTCACGTCGAACCAGCGCGCCAGAATGCCGTCGAACCCGTCCACGAACATGGCGAGGATGATGAACACGATGGCAAGCCTGATGTTCCCCTCCCAAATGGCGAGCAGGGTCAAAAAGCCCCACACCGCGCCTGTGGCAGTGAATAAGTGCACACCGTTTGCAAGGGCTTTGCGCGCCCAAAGAGGAAGTTTTTCCATCGGTTCTCACCTCGAAATTTTTTGCAATTGCTCTGTTGCGAGGATGTCATTGCGAGCCGCCGCAAGCGGCGAAGCAATCCCTTTGCCAGCTGGGAGACTGCTTCGCTTCGCTCGCAGCGACATACTTTGAGAGTGTTTGCAACAGAGCATTTCGCAATTATACAAAGAAAAAGCGCGGAGCAGAATGCTCCGCGCTTTTCAAAACTATTTTTTGACCAGCCCCGCCTTGACGGTTTCACCGTCGAATGAATCGGCGAGGACGGAGGCTCCTTCGGGCGGACTGCCAAACACGAGATGGGTCGTCAGCGTTTCGGCGGTGATGTAATCCTGGTGCGCTTCAATCGCGGACCTCAAGCCTGCGGAGGCTTCGACGAACAGTTCGATCCTGTCAGCCACGTCCAGGTCGGCGCTCTTGCGCAAATCCTGCACGCGGCGGACGAATTCACGCGCCAGACCTTCCTGCACGAGTTCGGGGGTCAGGTCGGTGACCAGGGCGGCAACGTAGGCGCCCTCCTCCGCCACAGCGAACCCTTCTTTTGCCTGTGCCTTGACTTCCACTTCTTCGGGCAGGATGTCGTATTGCGCGCCGTCGAGCATCACCTTGAGGGGCTGACCTGCCATCAGGGTGCGCGCCGCATCTTCGGCGTTCATGGCAAGGATCGCCTTTTGCAGGGCAGGAAACTTGTTGCCGTATTTCTGCCCCAACTGTTTGGGCAAAGGCTTGACCGTGTGCGAGACTGCCTCGGTTGAAGCATCCAGCAGGCGCACGCGTTTGACGTTCAACTCGTCCATCAAGAGATCGGCGTAGGTTTCGACGGCTTTGCGTTCGGCGGGGTTGCCCACAGAGAACGCTGCTTCTGCCAGCGGCTGACGCACTTTGCGATTCGCCTTTTGGCGGGCGGAATGCCCCAGCGAGACGAGTTTCATCACCACATCCATGTCGCGGTTGAGCGATTCGTCTATCAGTTCGGGCATGGATTGGGGCCACGATGCGAGATGCACCGATTCGGGCGCAGTCTCATCCACCGAGCGGACAAGGTTTTGATAAAGTTCCTCGGCGAGGAAAGGCATGGCAGGGGCAAGCAGTTTCGAGGTCGTGACGAGAGCCGTGTAGAGGGTGGAGTAGGCGGCCTGTTTGTCGGCATCCGATTCGGATTTCCAGAAGCGGCGGCGGGAACGGCGCAGATACCATGTCGAGAGTTTCTCCACAAAGGCTTCGATGGGACGCGTGGCGTTCGGCACGTCGTAGTGTTCGTATGCCTCCGTCACATCGCGGACGAGGGTATTGAGTTCGGATAACAGCCAGCGGTCGAGGTCGTTGGTGGCGATGGGCAGGGTGGTGAGGGTGGGTTTGTCGAGGTTGGCGTACGTCACGAAGAAGGAATAGACGTTCCACAGCGTGAGCGTGAAACTGCGAATGACCTCGCCCACCAAATCCGAGGAGAAGCGGCGCTCGTTGCCCGGCGGGGTGGCGGTGTAGAGATACCAGCGGAAGGCGTCCGCGCCGTGAACGCTCAGCACGTCCCACGGAGCGATGATGTTGCCCTTCGACTTGGACATTTTTTGCCCGTCGCCGTCGAGAATCAGACCAAGACTGATTACGTTTTTAAAGGAGATTTCATCAAAAAGCAGTGTACTAATGGCATGCAGGGAGTAGAACCAGCCACGCGTCTGATCCACGGCTTCGCAGATGTAATCGGCGGGGAATTGCGACTCGAACTTTTCCCTGTTCTCGAACGGATAGTGCCACTGTGCCACAGGCATGGAGCCCGAGTCGAACCAGACGTCGATCAAGTCGGGGACGCGCGTCATCTGCCCGCCGCATTCGGCGCAAGCCCAATGAATCTGATCCACGTACGGGCGGTGCAGGTCGAGGTCGCTCAGGTCGCGTCCGGCTTTTTCGGAGAGTTCCTGCACCGAGCCGATACCTTCGCGGTGTTTACACGTTTCACATTCCCAGATCGGCAGCGGCGTGCCCCAGTAACGTTCGCGGCTGAGCGCCCAGTCTATGTTGTTGGCAAGCCAGTTCCCAAAGCGACCCTCTCGTGTGTGTTCGGGAACCCAGTTGATGGTATTGTTCAGAGCCACGAGGCGATCACGGTGGGCAGACGTGCGGATGTACCACGACTCACGCGCGTAATAGAGGAGCGGGGTTTTGCAGCGCCAGCAGAAGGGATAGGTATGGGTGTACTCGCCGGACTTGAAGAGCAGCCCGCGCGCGCGCAGGTCCTCGGTGATATGCGGGTCGGCGTCCTTGACGAACACCCCGCGCCAGGGCGTCACTTCGTTGATGAATGTGCCGTCAGGCAGGACGGTCATCAGCACGGGCAGGTCGTGCTGTTTGGCGGTCTCCATGTCCTCCTGACCAAAGGCGGGGGCGATGTGCACCAGCCCCGAACCGTCCTCGGTGGTGACGAACTCGCCCAGCACCACGTAATGGGCGGGTTTGTCAGGCGGCAGGAAAGTGAACAGCGGATGGTACTTCACGCCTTTGAGTTTCTTCCCTTTGAACGTGTCCACCACCTTGACCCATTCCTCGCCGAACACTTTCTGCACCAGCGCCTTGGCAAGGATGAGTCTTTCCGTCCTGCCGTTGTTGTCGCGTTCGACAGTCACATACTCCACATCGGGGTGCGCGGCAACGGCGACGTTAGCGGGCAAGGTCCAGGGGGTGGTCGTCCACACCAGCAGGGAGGTGCCGGGATGGTCCACCAGCGGCATGCGGACAAAGACCGAGGGGTCGGTCGCCTCGTCGTAGCCGAGGGCAACCTCGTGGTCCGAAAGAGGCGTACCGCAGCGCGGGCAGTACGGTACCACCTTGTAGCCCTTGTAAAGCAGGTCCCGATCCCAGAAGTTTTTCAGAATCCACCAGACCGACTCGATGTAGTCGTTGGTGTAGGTTACGTAGGCGTCTTCGAGATCCACCCAGAAGGCGATGCGGTCGGTGAGTTTCTCCCAATCCTGAATGTAGGTGAAGACGGACTTCTTGCACAGTTCGTTAAAGCGGTCAATGCCGTAATCTTCGATTTGTTGTTTATTGGTAAAACCCAGTTGCTTTTCAACCTCGATCTCCACAGGCAGACCGTGCGTATCCCAGCCGCCGCGGCGCGAGACGTGATACCCGCGCATGATCTTGTAACGCGGGAACATATCCTTGAAGGCGCGCGCCAGCACATGATGCACGCCCGGCTTTCCATTGGCGGTTGGCGGTCCCTCGTAGAACACATATTCGGGTGCGCCTTTGCGCTGCTCAACGGTCTTCTTGAAGATTTCGGCTTGCTTCCAGAACTTCAACACGCCTTCCTCCATCGAAGTCACGTTGAGTTTGGGTGAAACAGGTTTGAACATTCTGCCTCCGTCGGTTGCAGGTTATCAGGTTGACAAGTTGAACGTTCAAACATTCCAACCTGTAACTTTCAACTTAAAATAAAACTCTCATCTCACACAGAGACGAGAGAACTCTCGCGGTACCACTCTGATTCCTGACACTGGGTCAGACTCTCAGCAGATGACAAACATCATCTTGTTCCTGTAACGCGGAACAACTTCGGCTTGCCTACTTTCAACCGACTAGATCGGCGACTAGAAGACTGATTTCAGTTCGCGGCTCCGAGATGATTTTCGACCTGCGTCTCTGACCTGCTCTCACCACACCAGGCTCGCTGACAGTTCCGGCAAATCTACTCCTTCTCTTCACAGCCTTTAATATTTTGCAGATTATGCCACAGGACACAACCGGCGTCAAACCGATTCGTCAAGTCTTGCACCCTGCCTCATCCTGCGGGATAATTCGGCACATGACCGCTCTGCTGCTGGACGCCGACGCCTTCTCCCCTGCTTCTCACCAAATTTTCACCGCCTCGCGCGTGAACCTGAACCTGACTCAGCCCCCAAAGCGCTTCTTCCGCCACGGCTGGCAATCCTGGACACTGACCGCCTGGCTCAATCCGTCCACCCCACCCCTCCCCATTCGCGCCCCCGAATTTCGCGCCAAGGACGAAGACCCTGCCTACGCCTTTCACAAGAACCACATCGGCGCGTGGGTGGGTGCGGTGGAACTTGGGGAAGATGACGTTTTACTTGTCGGCGCGCTGGGTCTTAGTGGACGGATTGAATTGAGTGGCTACACGCTGAACGGCTTCTACGAAGACAACCATCTAGGCGACTGGCTTGTCGCACGAGGCAAGGAGGAAGAGGTCTTTGCCAATTACGCCGCTTTGCTGGAGACAAAACTCGGCAGGACCCGCTTCGATCAGCCTCCCCGCGTCTGGTGTTCGTGGTACTCCCTCTACAAGTGGATCAACGAACCCATCCTCACCAAAGCCCTGCACGAACTGCGCGATTTACCCTTCGATGTGTTCCAGATTGACGACGGTTGGCAGGACGAAAGCGGTCACTGGGAGGCGGGGAAAAACTTCCCCGCGGGAATGGCGGCGTTCGCAGAGAAAATCAAAGCCACAGGGCGCACTGCTGGCATCTGGCTTTCGCCGTTCATCGTTACGCCCAATCTGAAGATTTTCCACGAGCATCACGACTGGATTTTGCGCGACGAGCAGGGGAAACTCGTCACGGCAGGGAGAAATTGGACAGGTATTACGTACGCGCTCGACATCACCCGTCCTGAAGTGCTGGACTGGCTCGATAAGTTAATCCGCAAAGTGGTGGGCTGGGGATATGGCTACCTCAAACTCGACTTTCTCTATGCCGGCGCGGCGGTCGGGAAACGGTACAAGGACATACCGCGCGAGGAGGCATACCGCAATGCCCTGAAGGTGATGCGCGAGGCGGCTGGAGACGCGTACATTCTCGCTTGCGGCGCGCCGATTCTGCCCTCGCTGGGTCTGTGCGACGGCATTCGCATCGGTCCCGATGTGACGAATTATTGGATTAATGCTGCCCTGACGATATGGCTGAACAATCCCAATGAGCCGTCCACTGTCAATGCCATTCGAACCTGTGTTCATCGTCTCTGGCTGAAGCCGCTGGTCAATATCGACCCCGATGTGATGTATTTCCGCTCGAAACATAATGCGCTCAAGCCTCACGAACAGCAGTTATTGCAAGACCTGGGGACGATTACAGGGTTCAAAGCCACGTCCGATTTGCCGGGGTGGTGGAAGGCGTCAGAGCAGGAAAAGGTGCGGGAATTTTTGGAGGCAGACGCGAAGGTCCAAAAAGTGAGGCGGTATGGCTATCAGATTGATGGGCGGGTGGTGGATTTCAGTCCCGCCATTCCCATTTCCGTTTCTCACATGGATTTTCCCGTTTGGTTGGCAAGGAATTGGGGGCTGATGAAGATCGTCTGGCATCAGGTCCTGCCTGCGGCGTTGGAATCGATCAAGTAGAGTCGCCTTTGCGGCATTTTGTACGAGGCACGTCAGGGATTATTCCCGCGAGCAAACAGAGCATCCGTCTTGGCCGCCATGATGAAATCGTTCTTGTGCAATCCTTTCACCGCATGCGTCCACCATTGGACAGTCACCTTTCCCCATTCCAACACAATCAGAGGGTGATGATCTTCCAAGTCGGCAATTGCCGCTATCTTGTTCGTGAATTCGACCGCTTGAATATAGTTCTTGAATTTGAACACGCGGTGCAGGCGCAAGATTCCATCCTGTTGCAGCGTTTGCCATTGCGGGACGTGAGGCAGTAATGCCGCGATCTCCGATTCGGCAAGCGGCGGCTCACCGCCGCGGCAAGGGACACAGCGCTCGATGGCAAGCCCAGCCATGTTCAACCGCCTTTCTCTCTGAGTATCAGGGGAATGAAAGTCTCAACGACCTGCGAATCGAACAGGCGCCCCGCTTCTTGCCGCAGGTACTCGATGACATCCGGTTGCGGCAGTTTCTTGCGGTAGGGACGATCGCTGGAGAGGGCGTCCCATACATCCACTACGGCAAACATGCGGGCTTGCAAAGGAATGGTTTCTCCGGCAAGTTTATTCGGGTATCCGCTTCCGTTCCAGCGTTCGTGGTGATAACAGGGGATGATGAGCGCCTCTTTAAGATATTGAATTTGCGAGAGCATGTGGTACGCCATTTCGGGGTGGCGGCGCATGATGAACCATTCGTCGTCGGTAAGAGGACCGGCTTTTTGGAGGATTTCGTCGGGTATCCCCATTTTTCCTATATCGTGCAACAAGGCGCCGCGGCGGATGTGGACAATCTCTTCCTCCGAGAATCCCAACACGCGGGCAAGTTCCATGGTCATGTGCGTGACGCGCTGGGTGTGTCCCTCCGTTTCTTTATCGCGCAAATCGAGGGCGCGCACCCAGCCTTCGATGGTTTTGTCATAGGCGTCCTGGAGATCGGCATGGGCGCGTTGCAACTGCGCCTCCGCCGTTTTGCGTTCTGTGATATTGCGGGAAGACGCCTGAAATTCCCGTTGTCGGCTGGGTTCGTCGAAAAAAATTCTGGCGGTGGTTTCGAGCCAAATATATGTGCCGTTTTTATGGCGGGCGCGGTAGTCAATGGTCACGGTATCCTGCCAGGGGTACCCGGTGAGAAGGTCAACCCATTCTCTTGCATCATCGGGATGGATCAGCGAGGCGATTGGAACGCCGATCAGTTCATCGGGCTGATACCCTAGAATGGCACGGCAGGCGGGGGAAACGTAGAGAAAAGCGCCCATGACATCGTGTTTCGAGATCATGTCGGAGGAGTTTTCAGCAAGCAGGCGGAACTGCGCTTCCCTCTCTGCCAGGGTATTCTGCATGCGTTCCTTTTCCTGCCGGATGCGCCATTGTTCGATAGCCCGTTCGGCGATATGGGGCATATCCATCATCGACTCGGAGGATTTGACGATGTAATCGAGCGCGCCCGATTTGATGACATTGACGGCATTGCGTTCGCTGCCATAACTGGTCATGATTATCACGGGAATAACGGGACGGTCCTCTTGCCTACGGAGCAGTTCGCTGCTGTCCCCATCCGGGAGTCTCCAGTCGGCGATAATCAATGTAGGCGCCGCCTCTCGCAAGTGAGCGCGCGCGTCGGTCAGGGTGTGCACAACGGTCAACTTGGATTTGTCGCCGCGGTCGTCGAACGCGCGTCGAATCAGTTCCGCGTGGGCAGGGTCATCCTCAATTAATAGTATATGGATGGTATTATCCATCATCGTGCGATTAACCAATAGCGTTTCCCGCCGACAAACACCTAACCCTTGCCATGGGGATGGGTATTCCACCCCAGCCAATAGAATCCAAGGTCATCCATCAGTTTTTTGAACTCTTCGAAACCTACAGGTTTGACAAGATAACTGTTGGCATGGTTGTAATACGCACGCGCCACGTCCTTTTCCGCCTCCGAGGTCGTCAAGATCACGACGGGAATTGCCTTGAGTTCATCGGATTCCTTGATGGCTTTCAACACATCAATGCCGTCCACGCGCGGCAGGCGCAAGTCCAGGAGAATGACGTGCGGACGGGGGTTGTTCTCCTGACCGGCATATTCTTCCCGCCGGAAGAGATAATCCAACGCCGATTGCCCGTCTAGAAAATGCCGCACCTTGTTTGCAATACGATGCTCCTCGAGGGTGCGAATGACCAATTCGGCGTGGTCCACATTATCTTCGACGAGCATGACGAGGATTGGTTCTCCAACCATTGGTTTCTCCTTGCCGGTTTCCGGTTTGCCGTGATGCGCCAATTCTAACCGTTTTTTTTCTTTCTGCGACGCGTCAAGGTTACAGCATTGTCCCGGTCGGAAATTCTTGGGGAAGCGCCATACAGTTTTGGGGCATGCACCGACGCGTTAAATTTTCGGTTCCGGGATTGGCAGCGTAAAATAAAACGTGGCGCCCCTCCCAAGTTCTGAGTCCAGCCAGATGCGTCCGCCGTGTATCTCGACGATACGCTTCACCAGTGTCAGTCCGATCCCGGTACCTTCGATGCTGGGATCGAGCCTGTTGAAGAGACCAAAGATACGGTCGTGGTATTTGGGATCGATCCCGACGCCGTTGTCACGAATATACAAGATGGGTTTTCCATCCGCGTCCGTTCCGGCGGCGCCGATCTCAATGACGGGATTGGGCTGGTCGCCCATGAATTTGATGGCATTGCTTATCAGGTTTTGCAGCACTTCGGCCACGCGCAATCGGTCCACAAGGACCATCGGAAACGCTCCGTTGATCTCCATGCGGATCTTACCCGCTTCCAGCGGACCGGAAAGCAACTCCACCGCTTCCCGCACCAATTCTCCAAAGGGAATCGCCTCCGGCGGGTTGGCGATACGTCCGATGCGCGAAAGTTCAAGCAGTTCATTGAGGAGCGTTTGCATTTTGTCTACAGCGCTTGCGATGCGGTTCAGATCATGGTCGAAACGCGTCATATCGCCGGATGACACGTCCTGTCGAAGATAGCCCAGGAAGCCGCGAATGGTAACCAGGGGAGAACGCAAGTCGTGGGAGACGGTGTAGGTGAAGCGTTCCAGTTCTTCGTTCTGCGACTCGAGTTCTTTGTTCAAACCGACTCGCTCGGTAAACAGGCGCGCATTCTCAAGCGCGTTCGCAACCAGATCAGCCATTGCCTGAAGGGCGGTAATATCCACGCGCGAGAAGGCGGCGGGTTTTTCGGATTGAATGGTCATGGCGCCAATGACATTCCCATGGGCGATCAGCGGCAGGGCAATTTCGGAACGCGTCAGCGGCAGCAGGGGATTGACAAAGCGGACTGCGTCCTCGCCCACATCCAGCGCGATGCGCGCCTGTTTGTGTTTGATGCACCAACCCACCATGGACGAATCCTCCAGTTTCAGGCGATGACCCATTTCCAGCATTTGCCTGCCCATTTCGCCGCTGGCGGCTCGCAAAACAGCCCATTCCCCGGCTTCGTCAATGAGAAACATTCCCACGTAGTAGTATTCGAAGTGATCACGGATCAGTTCGACCACGCTTGGCAGAAGGTCATTGATATCCAAAATGGAAGTCGCCGCGCGGGCGACATCCGCCGCCGTCTGGAGTTGAATGGTGCGTTTCGTCAGCCCATGCACCAAATCTGCCTGCTCATCTTCGACTTGTTTAAGACTCGTGATGTCCGTCCAGACGCCCAGCCAGTAGAGAGGTTTACCGTTTTCATCATACACCAGCAAGGCATCGTCCTTCAGCCAGACGACGCGGTTCTCTTTGGCAATGACGCGGTATTCCATGCTGAAAGGTTCGAGGGATTCCGAAGTTCGACGGCTTTGCTGTTTGACGAGCGCCGCGTCGTCAGGGTGGAGTATTTTCGTCCAGAACAAGGGATCATCCGTAAAGGCGCGGCGCGGATAGCCGAGTATTTTTTCCACCTGAGGGCTGACGTATGTGGTCGGGGCTTCGGGTTGCAGGCTGTTGATGTAAATTGTGGCGGGAATATTCTCGAGCAGGGAACGATAACGCGCTTCGTTTTCGCGGCTTTTTACCAGCAATTGCTGCGTATTCATGGCGGTGATGCTTTGCAGCAATCCGGCGACGACGAAAAAGAAGACATATATAATGGCACGAGCCACAGGCGAATATTCAACCGTTTGCGTCACGACGCCGGTCATCTGGGCAAGCGCCATCAATACAACGGCAAGCGCGCAAATACCCACGATGAAATACGGTCTCTTTTTGAATGTCAGGACGCCGATCAGGATGACGATGACATACCCAAGGGTAACCGGAGCCGAAATTCCGCCCGCGGTGACCGAAGCAAGAGTCACAATCAGCCAAAGCAGGGAGACAAAAAAAACCGCTGCGTAACGCAGTTTTTTCCGTCGCACCAACCATAAGACGCAAAGCGAAGCCGGCACGACAACTCCGGCAATGATCAGGGCGCGCTGGGTCAACGGTGGTGCCAGGAAAGGCGTCAGGATAACGAAGATCAGGCTGAGGACGATCAACCCTGCGCTCAGGCGATAATACAAACGCGCCTGAATATTCAAATCTTCCGAACCCAAATCGGGGAGATTAAGGATTCTACCCATAATCGCTAATGATGGACAAGTATAGCATCGGTTGATGGTTGAGTCATGACTGTGGCGGCAATAATTTTTGAGAGGCGCATGCAGGCGCAAATCGAAAGAGACTCCCACGCGGGAGTCTCTTTTGTGCTGGGGGCAATGGATTCGAACCACTACTAGCTGATCCAGAGTCAGCCGTCCTGCCATTAGACGAGCCCCCAATGAATTGCCAGCGGGCGGTATTGTATCATGCGATGGAGGAGCGGGCAAGCGTTCTATTTGCGCGCCGCGCGGCGGGAATTATCCTCCATGTCGAGCAGGATGAGAAGGGTCTTCGACACGGCTTGCAAGCCGAAGAAGTAAAAGACGCCCGGCATGGGCTCGAGAAGGTAGGGCTTGAACAGGCTGAACATGCCTGTGAAGGTCATCCCTTTATCGAAGAACAAGCCGTCTGCAAGTTGGGAGATAAAGAGAATGATGGAAAATAACCAAGACAACAGGTAGATTGTCAACACAACCCAGCCGATTCCTTCCGCCCAGCGGGAGAGGCGCAGAACGCCGTCGCGGTCGAAATAGGTTCCAAAGTACCGATGATTTTTGCCGTTGTCTTCATTCATATCGTCCTCGATTCGGATAACTTCAATGAGCCATCATATCCGCGAATTTCGAAATTGCCAATACGCTTCGGGGGGAAAGCCGCCGTCCCTCATGGTTCCCATTGCGGTTGCCAATCGGGTTCGGGGTTATCGGTGATCTGACGTACCGCCGAACCATCGGCGCGCATGATGAACAAGTCAGCCTGATCGCCATTTCGGAGGGAGTTGAAGGCGATCCACTGCCCATCAGGGGAGAAAGAGCAGGCGGCATTGTTGCCGCCATTCGTCAGTTGCCGGGCGGTTTGCGCCTCCACATCCACGAGAAAGATATTCTTGTCGCCCGGTGGTCCCGCGTAGATGAGCAGGCGTTTCCCGTCCGGCGACCAATCCAGGCTTCCCCCCACCCCTTCGAGACCCCGCGTGAGTTGGCGAACATTAGAGCCATCGGCGTTCATGAGAAAGATTTCGTAAGCGTCCGGACGGTCCACTGCCATGGCAAAGGCGATGACGCCGCCGTCCGGCGACCAGTCGGCGGCAACAATGGCGTTCGGTCCCGCGTACAGCAGTCTTGGATTTTTCCCGGTATTTTCCACAGTCCACAATGAGGCAGGACCTTCTCCCGCGCGGTTGGCGAATAAGATGGTGCTTCCGTCGGGGGAAAAACTTGGCGAAAATACATTACCGACGTTTTCGGTGAGGCGAATGAGCCGTGCACCATCGAAGATAAACAGAAACAGGTCGAAGTAACCGCCGTTTTGATTCGAGGCATACACGATGGAACCGCCCAGCGGAGAGTAGACCGGATAGTAGTTGTGCGCCTGAACGTTCGTGATTTGTTGATATCCCGTCCCGTCGGCGTTGACGAGGCAAAGTTGATTGAAGTCGCCGCGCGTACAGGTGAAGACGATGCGTCCGATGTTTGTTTTGGTTGGCTTGGGAAGAGGCGTAAAGGTTGGCAGGGCGGTGGGAAGGTCCGGGTCTGAGGCTTCGAACCGGCCGAGGTCAACGTTCACGGAGGGGAGCATCAGGCACAATCCAATGGCGATCACCACCAAGAATAGCCCGATCGGCAAACGAAAGGCACGCGGGGAATTACGTCTCGAAAAGAGGCGATGCCGGGTCATCGGACGTTTCACTTTCGAGTTTTGTCCTGCGCCTTGTGTCACCGCATCAACAGTTCGACCAGCACATCGGGGCGGTCGGTGATGATGCCGTCCACGCCCCATTCGATATATTGGCGCATCAGGCCGGGGTCGTTCACCGTCCACGGTTCGACACGAATGTTTTTCGCATGCGCCTCTCGAATAAATCGCCTGGTCATGATGGGTATGTTATACGAGTCTGCGGGGTCGTACGGAGGCTGGAGGGAGTGGTAGTCGGGGGCGATCAATCCGCTCAAAAATAGTTTGCCCAGGATCACGAATTTCGTGACTTCGCTGCGCGAGGCGGAGGTGGCAACCTCGGGGCAGGCGGCTCGAAAATTCCGCATGGCGTCATCGTGGAAGGAGGCGATCATGACCCTTTCCTGCATGGCGTATTTTCGAATCAAGTCACAGAGGGGTTTGTCCATCGGGTTTCTGGTTAATTTGATTTCGATGAGATAACGCAATTGCGGGAATCTCTCGAACAACTCGTCCAGCGCGGGGATCTGAATGCCCAGCCCGCGGTAGGGAAAGGTTTTTCCGCCGTCGTTCGACCAGTCGTACGCCGCGTCGAGGCGTTTCAACTCTTCGAGAGTCATGTCTTCGACGAACCCGGAGCCGTCGGTGGTATCGTCCACCGTTTCGTCGTGGATCAATACGATGCGGCCGTCTTTGGTGATATGGGCATCCATCTCAAGGATATCCGCGCCAACCGCTACAGCCCGTTCGAAGGCAAACATCGTATTGCCGGGCCAAACGCCGTCGCCGCCCTGGTGAGCAATCACAAGCGGACGCGGTGCGTTTTCATAGTAGGGATGCGACTGAACGCCGGGAGTAAAGACCAGCAGGAGGAGCAGCGCCAGAAGGACAACGATCAAGATTGCGCGTACGGGCTGTATCTTCATTGGCATCTCTATTGAAGGTCCTTCATGGACGCAGTTCAGTTCCAGCCGCCTGTCCTTTGGCGGTTGCGGATTTCGTCCATGAGAGCGTCGAGCATCTCCACGTAGGAGGCGCGGTTGACCGGTCCCTGCAGAGTCGCCTTATCTTCGAGACGTTGGAGCAGGTATACCACCCATGAAAGCCAGGTGCGCGGGTTATCGTCGGCTTCGATGATTTTTCCAACCGAATCATTGAGCGAATCGCGGATATTGTCTTCTTTGCTCATGGTTACAACTCCTGAAATGAGACGAAGTTCGACTTTATTGTAGCACGTGCAAATCGGGCGATGTCAGGCGAGTCAATTATACAACCGCCGTCGAACGCTCCCGCGCAAACAGGCTGACCGACATGCAAAGAGACTTCCGAATTTTTCATGAATTCGGAAGTCTCTCTTTTGTTTGTGGCTTCACTTTAAGCGCGATGGTACCCGTTTGTCAAGTAATCGGTCAAAAAATCATTTGGATTTCTAAAAACACACGATTGAACTCTTAGCCATACAACTCTTTCCTGAAAAACTCGGGCAGGGCAAACGCCGCCTTGTGAACCTCAGGGTTGAAATATTTATTTTCCCCGGGCGGATAGGGTGTTTTCAGCCCCTCGGTCCAGGGCGTATTCGAGACGTACATGAAACCAATGCCGCCGCCGGGGTAGGTGGGAATGTTGGCGTAATAATATGCCGGGTTCTTGACCAGTCCCTTTGCCGCTTTGTAAATTTGCTTGATCAACTCCGTATCGAAGAAGGGTTGTTCACATTGCGTTGCTGCAGCGCCGCCGGGCGCCAGCGCGCGCACCATCAACTTGTAAAACTCGTCCGAGAACAACCGCTCTGCCATGCCGATGGGGTCGGTGGTGTCGGAAATGATCACATCGAATTGACCGGGGTTTTCTTCGAGGTAGCCAAAAGCGTCCCGAATGAGCAGTTTGGCGCGTGGATCCACCCAGGGGTCCCCGAAAGAGGCGGCGAAGTGTTCGCGTGAAAGTTCCACCACGCGGCGGTCCAATTCGCAAACCGCCGCCTCTTCCACGGAGGGGTATCGCAGCACTTGCTGTAGTGAGCCGCCATCCCCGCCGCCGACGATGAGGACGCGCTTGGGCTGCCCCACTGCCAGCATCGGCACATGGACGATCATCTCGTGGTAGCCCATGTTATCGCGCTCGGTCAGCTGGATGATGCCGTCCAGAACCATCGTTTTGCCAAAGAACTCCGTTTCGAGGAGTTGCAGATGCTGATATTGCGTCTGCTCATCGGCAAGGATGTGTTTGACGCGCAGGCTTTTGCGGTAATAGGGGTGTAGTTCTTCTGTGAACCAGATGCTCATATCGCTTACACTGCCACAGCCAAGGATGTTTCGATTTCGGCATCGCGATCTATTTTACGCAGAGAGAATTTATCTGCGCCGAACGCCTCTTTGATGCGCAGGATGAGCGGCATCATGTCCTTGCCAAGTTCGCAGGTAAAGAGGTCAATGGCGCAATAGCCGTATTCGGGCCAGGCATGCAGGCTGGCATGCGACTCTGCGAGGAGCAAAAAACAGGTAAAGCCATGCGGGCTAAACTTGTACAAGCCCTCATCCACAACCGTCAAGCCGCTTTCACGCACGGCTTGCGCAAACAGCGAGTAAGACCGCTCGCTATCCAGGAGAATCTCCTGGTTGCAGTTGGAGAGATCAAAGATATAATGCTCTCCCAGTTTCAAAGTCGCGTTCACTCACACCTCCGGTGTTAAAAAGATAAAGAACCCATCCGAAGGCACGAACTTTTTACTTCAAGCCGATCCACAGGATGTATGCCCTGAGTAACGGACGAAGCGCCTTCGAACAGACTCTGGTGGCGCATTTATACTACGTCCTGCTGTGTTGTCAATCGTTTGAATGTCACAAAAAACCGTCCCGAAGATTCGCTCTGACAGGACGGTTCGCGTCCTGCACTATAATCCAACCGATGCGTTACTCCCTCTACGTTCACATCCCTTTTTGCACGCACCGCTGCGCCTACTGCGACTTCAACACCTACGCCGGGCAGGAAGCCCTCATCCCTGCCTACGTGGACGCGCTTTGCAAAGAAATCGAATTTGTGGGATCGCGCCTCCCCTCTCCTTTCAGGAGAGGGGCTGGGGGTGAGGAGGTTCACACCATTTTCTTCGGCGGAGGGACGCCCTCGCTTCTTTCCCCGCCGCAATTTGACTCTATTTTCAAGAGCATTCGCTCCGCCTTTGCCCTGACCTCCGACCCCGAAATCACACTCGAAGCCAACCCTGGCACGGTCTCGTATGAAGCATTGTGCCAACTGCGGGAAATTGGTTTCAACCGTCTCAGTTTCGGAGTTCAATCGGCGAACGCCTTTGAGTTAAGAATGCTCGAACGCACGCACGACTTCTTCGACGTTATCGAAGCCGTGACCTCCGCCCGCAAAGCCGGCTTCACCAACCTCAACCTGGACCTGATCTACGGCTTACCCGAACAGACCCTCGAAACCTGGCAAACCACCGTCTGCCGCATCCTCGACCTGCATCCGGAACACATCTCTGCCTATGCACTGACCCTCGAACACGGCACTCCGTTCGGGCGCTGGGCGTCCAGGGGGTTACTGCCTCTCCCCGACCCCGACCTCGCCGCCGAAATGTACGAATGGCTGGGCGAAACGCTGGAAGCCAGCGGATATATTCACTATGAAATCTCAAACTGGGCGAAAACAGCTTCAGAATTCAGAATTCAGATTTCAGATTTCATGTGTCGCCACAACCTCCAATACTGGCGCTCGCTTCCTTACCTGGGCTTTGGCGCCGGTGCGCACGGTTACGCCAAAGGCTATCGCTACTCGAATGTCCTCCGTATCAAAACCTATATCGAACGCATCACCAATTACCACTCTACCAAGTACCAATCTGCCAATTACCAATTTCCCCTTTCCCCTGCCACCGTGAATCACCACAAACAGACTCTCAAAGACGATATGTCCGAGTATATGTTGAACACTCTCAGGTTGGTACAGGCTGGGGTCGCAGAAGCAGACTTCAGATTCAGGTTTGGACGCGGGCTTTTGGACGTCTATGGCAGGGAGGTGGAGGACCTCCTCCGCAGCGATCTGCTCGAACGGAACGGCAATGCCTACCGCCTCACCCCGCGCGGACGCCTGCTCGGCAATCGAGTCTTTGTGCGCTTTGTTTAATTTGCCGGGAGAACAAACCTTAATCCTGAATTTATCCCTCTCCTATAAAAAGTTAACAGTTTCGGCATATATATTTTGGCTGAACATTCGATCAGCAGGCGGACTCTGACTGATCGCTAAAACAACAATTTCAACTCAGGAGGTTTGCGTATATGTTGCGCATGCGGTTTGTTTTGCTCGTAACTTTGTTTGGGCTTTTGTTCAGCGCAGCAATGCCTGCCTATGCCCAGGATGGAGGCGGTCTGACTATCAGCACCTCTTATCCGAGCATGGTGGTTGGCATTGGCGAAACTGTTACGCTGAGCATGGAAGTTCGCTCGTCCCTCTCCCAGCGGGTAGATTTGTCGTTGACGAACCTGCCTGCTGAGTGGACGGCTGAGTTTCGCGGCGGCGGACGGATTATCAGCGCGGTGTATGTAACGGAAGGCAACGCGTCCAAAGTGGAACTGCGCGTCACCACCCCCAAAACGGTTGAGGCGGGCAGTTATCGTTTCACGGTCGTAGCTCAGGGGCAGAACGAGCGCGCCGAATTCCCGCTGGAATTTACCGTCAGGGAGAAGGCTCCCGCCCGTCTGTCGTTCGAGACGGAATTTCCGACGATTCGAGGCGGTTCGGAGTCTGCATTCAACTTCAGCGTGACGCTCAAAAACGAGGGCGATGACGACCTCTCTGTAGTCCTGGCGGTGGATGCGCCCCGTGAACTTGCCGTCACGTTCAAATCGGCTGGCAAAGACATCACCAACCTGCCAACCGACATCAAAGCCGGCGCTTCTCAAAAGATTGACATCACTGCTACACCGCTGACCGCATTGGCGGTGGGGACCTACCCGTTTACCGTCACCGCTCAAAGCGAGACGGTCACTGCCAGCGTCACCCTGAACGCCGATGTGGTGGGGCAGCCGCAGTTGAGCATCACCACCCCGGATGGGCGTCTTTCCGGCAAGGTTTATATCAACCGCGAGAACCAAATTAAACTGGTTCTGCAAAACAACGGCAACTCCCCGGCGGCGGGCGTGAAATTGACCGCTTCCGCTCCCGCTGGCTGGACGGTGACCCTTGACCCTGAAACCGTGGTGGAAGTGCCAGCCAACGGCGAAGTGGAAGTGACCGCAATTATCAAACCCTCTGAAAATGCCATCTCCGGCGATTA
>JACAET010000019.1 GCA_013388685.1 Chloroflexota bacterium
CTTTCTGCGCTTCTCGTCTCGACCTCGAAGCAGATGCCGCTCATCGTGAATGAACTCCACCGACGCGGACTCCGCTTCCCCGTCCTCGTGGGAGGCGCCGCCATCAACCGCCGCTTCGGGCGCCGCATCCTGCAAACCGAAAGCGGAGACTTCTACGAGCCTGGCGTCTTCTACTGTAAAGACGCCTTCGAGGGGCTGGAGACGATGGATCAACTCATCGACGCGAATCGCAAACCCGCGCTCCTCGAACAAATCCGCAAAGAAGCGGATATGGAACTCGGTCGTTCCAACGCCAAACCTTCCAACCTTCCAACCTTCCAACGTTCCAACATCGTCCCCTCCCCCATCCCCCACCCCAAATGGGGCGTGCGCGTCGTCAAAGACATGCCGCTGGAGATCGTCTTCCAGCACCTGTCCATCAACGAACTCTACCGTCTCTCGTGGGGCGCCAAGAACGCGCACGGCGACGAATGGACAAAACTCAAAGCCGAATTCGACGCCCGCCTCGAGCGCATGAAAAAAGCCGCCCTCAAAGACGGCTGGCTCAAACCCCAGGCGGTCTACGGCCACTTCCCCTGCCAGGCGGACGGCGACGACCTCATCATCTACTCCCCTCTCCCTGCGGGAGAGGGGGCGGGGGTGAGGGAGATTACCCGTTTCACCTTCCCCCGCCAAACCTTCGACGACCACCTCTGCCTCGCCGACTACTTCGCCCCCGTCGAGTCGGGTCAAATGGACGTGGTCGCCTTCCAGGTGGTAACGGTCGGACGCGAAGCCACCGAGCGCATTGACCGTCTGCACGCCCAGGGCGACTACACCGAAAGTTACTTCATGCACGGGCTGGCCGTCCAGACCGCCGAAGCCACCGCCGACTACCTCCACAACCACATTCGCCGCGAACTGGGACTCGCCCCCAGCCAGGGCAAACGCTACTCGTGGGGCTATCCCGCCATCCCCGAACTCGAAGACCACAAGAAAGTCTTTGACCTCCTGCCCGCCGAAAAAGAACTTGGCATGACCCTCAGCGCCGCCTATCAGTTGATACCCGAACAATCCACCGCCGCGATCATCGTCCATCACAAAGACGCGAAATATTATTCGGTTGGCGAGTCGCGTGTCCAGCAGTTGATGAGATAGGCGTCTTCTTTGCTAACCGCCAAGGAGAATCCCGAATGGCTGAAACAAACAAATTAAGAAGGTTTCGAAACAGGTCTCCCCTTTTCTGGCAGAATCTTGGCTTGGCGGCGCTTGTGAGTCTATATGCTGTCCTCACCCTTCTTCCATTTTTCAGCAACCAGACCCTCTCGGCTCTCGGCTCAGACTATCGCGCCTTTTGGTCTGCGGGTTATATTGCAAATCATTGGGGCTACCCTGAAATCTACAAGATGCAAAGGCTGTCTGAGGTTCAACGATCCATCACACCGCAAGCAGATCCGTCTGATTTTTATCCGATTCCCGCGCCTTACCTGCCGGTTTTCCTTGTGCCGTTTCAAGTTTTTGCGCTTTTTCCCGCCGCAATCAGTTTCTGGATTTGGGAGATATGCAATGTTGCAGGCTTGATTCTCTATCTCCGGTTTTTCATTCGACGGTACAGTCCATCTGCAAATATAAAACGCCTTGTGCTTACAAGTATGCTGCTGATGCCCGTCTTCAATAACCTCTGGTGGGGGCAACCGGGTTTATGGTTGATGATTTGCGCAGGCGAGTTCTTTTTCAACATGCAAAGACAGCGGTTCCTCGAGGCGGGGCTCTGGCTGGGCGGATTCATGTTCAAACCGCAGCTCTTAATGCTTATCTTGCCCGCTTTGCTATTGCAACGCGCTGGGAAAACAATACTGGGGTTCGCTGTGTCGTTCGGGCTTGCGGGGGCGGCGTCTCTTGCTTTGCTGGGTGTGACTGGCTTGCAAAATTATCTTTCCCTGATGTCCCTTTGGGGTAAGGCAAATAGCGACCTGCAAGCAATCAATCCCTTCCTGATGATAAACTGGCGAATGCTGGGATTGCACCTGGGGAGTTTTCTAACCCCGGCGGTCGGATGGATTGTCGGCGTGGCGGGGACCATCGTAACCACGCTCGTCGGTCTCTGGCGATGGCGCAAGCCCGCGAATACATCGGAAGGGAGATTTGCGCTGGCGGTCTTCGGGCTGATGGTCGCCACATGCGCCGCCGCCTGGCATTCCCATCAACATTCGCTGATGATCGCAATCCCCACCCTTTTATACTTGCAGATACACAATCGTTTCCCCCTTACGATGCAGAATTTATGGCTTTTTATATTGCCTGCTTCGTGGGTTTTATCCATCGTGACGGGCGCTTTGATGAGTTATGGAATTCTTCCCCAATTCAACGCCGTTGGTGCATTCATCACAGGCACGACAGGATTGGCGTTAAGCCTGTATTCGCTGGCATGGGCATACGGAAGGAACGATGAAGATGATTGGTAAAACGATAGATTTCTGCGTTTTGTTTGCAATGCACTCAAACCAAAAAGCGACTGGCTGTCATTAAAAATGATGAATTTCATCAAACTGCTCATGGCGATTCTATTGGTCGCCGGTCTGGTCTATTGTGGGGCGTTTCTTTTACCTCCCGCCATTGATTGGAACAACGCCTTCCGCCCTGCCGCTCTTGCGCTTCTTCACAACGAATCGCCCTACCAGACTGAAGGATTCATGTACCCGCCCTGGACATCCCTTCTTCTGCTTCCGCTGGCGATCTTCCCGCCGGAGATGGGGAGGGTTCTGCTATTCATCGCCTACCTCTTCGGCATAGCCTATTCCGCCCAAAAACTGGGCGCAAACAGAATTTCGACTTTCCTCATCCTTTTATCTCCCCCTGTATTCCACGGACTGCTGAACGGCAACATAGATGGGTTGGTGGTGTTGGGGTTTGTACTCCCGCCATGGTTGGGACTGTTCTTCCTGGCCATCAAACCCCAGATTGGATTTGCCTACATCCTTTATCTGTTCGTAACCATCTTCCGGAAGGAAAAGTTTCTAGGCGTAATTCGTGTGTTCGCCCCCGTCACAATCGCATATCTTCTATCTCTTGCCCTTTACGGTTTATGGCCCCTTAAGTTTTCCGTGACGATGCGCCTTTCGCATAACGCAAGCCTGTGGCCCCTTTCCCTGCCCATCGGTCTGGTTCTCATCACCCTCGCGTTCCGCCAAAATGAATTTCGACATTCGATCATGGCGTCTCCGTTCTTATCTCCCTATGTTCTACTGCATTCATGGATCAGCGCGCTATTGGCGCTGGCGCCCAATCCCTGGGAAACCGCCGCCGCCGTCATCGGCATGTGGATCGTCGTGGCGCTGAGATATTTCGCATGAAAATCGAAACGCTCAAACTCACACTGCCCGCCTTCATAATTTTCTTCATCGCCGGCATTTTCCTGATGGGCTATCTTCAAAACGCCCTGCGCGGCACCACCATGACCCTCGGCGTGGACCTCTACCCGCGCTGGGTGGGCGCCCAGGCAGTTTTGGATGGACAAAGCCCATACAGTGTCGAGACCCGCCAAAACATCTGGCAGGCAGTGTACGGCAAACCAGACCTCCCCAGCGGCAACCCGTTCGGTTTCTACTACCCACCGGCAGTCGTCACGCTCCTCGTTCCGTTCATTCTGGCTGGAGTCACGCTCGAAACCGCCGCCGTACTGTGGTGCGCCTTTCTCTGGGCATTGTGGGCTGCGCTTTTGCTCGGCTGGGCAACCTCCCTTCCCCTCCCGCCGAAAGCCCGCCCGGCATGGCTGACCCTCATCCTGCTCAGCGGCATTGCTTTCCGCCCCGCCTATTCCAACTACCTGCTGGGGCAATACTCCCTCTTCAGCCTCGGCATGTTTGTGTTGGCATGGCTGGCGCTCAAAGACAAACGTTACATTGCGGCTGGCATCTTCGGCGCTCTGTGCCTCCTCAAATTTTCGCTCACCCTCCTCCCGCTTGCGATGTTGTTTTGGACATACCGCGTCAACAGGACAACCCTGCTCTCCTTTGGAATTTCCACCCTCGCCCTCTACTTCCCCCCCACGCTGATTCTCGGCTGGTGGATGCCCGATTTCCTGCACGACATTTCGCGCTACGCCTCCGAAAACGCCGTTGCCTGGGACTGGTCCCATGCCGCCTCTCCCTCAGGGGTTGGCTGGATTGCCCTCTCGCTGCTTCTCCTCCTCCGCAGCCTGATACGCCGTGATACTGACCTCGCCATTGCTGCCTCCCTCGCTCTCAATGCCGTTTTTGTCCCCCACACCGCCGATTACGACCTGATTGTCTTCGCTCCCATATTTGCCATCCTCATCCAGCGCCTGTTCGCAGAACATCTTCTTTCGCCGCTTCTCTCCTGGACCTTGTTCGGGCTTCTCCTCTGGTTTCCGTGGATCAGCCTGCTCTACTTCCTCAACCAGCCGTTTCAGACACCTGTGGAAAACTGGTACGCCTTCATCTGGCTTACCTACCCGTTGATGATTTTGACGCCTACCTTTTTGTACGAGGCGCTTACCAATAAAAATTAAAAATGAAATCGGCGGACGTTACACTTGCCCTGGCGGGCAAGCGCCAGGGGAGAACGTCCGCTGCGCCGCCCAATGCCGCGCGTAGAAGACGCTCTCTAGCGTCGAATTTCATATACAGGACAAACTCATAACATGCAAAGAGACACCTTTCTTCAACTCCTCTCCTCCCAAACCCTTCTCGCCGACGGCGCAATGGGCACCATGCTCCATGCGCGCGGCGTTGGCTTCGACAAATGCTTCGACGAACTCAACGTCACCCACCCTGCCGCCGTGGCAGAGATTCACCGCGAATACATCGAGGCCGGCGCACAACTCATCATCACCAACACCTTCGGCGCCAACCGCTACAAACTCACCAAGCACGGCTTGCAGGATGACGTTCATGAAATCAACCGCGCCGGCGTGGAACTGGCGAAACGCGTCGTTGCCGCCTCGTTCAAGGAAGTGCTTGTGGCAGGCGATGTGGGTCCGCTGGGAGTGAGAATTGCCCCCTATGGCAGAGTCCAGCCGGAGGAGGCGCGCGAAGCGTTCGCGGAACAAATCCGGGCGCTGGCAGAGGCAGGCGTAGACCTCATCGTCATCGAAACGATGAGCGACCTCTACGAAATCCGCGAAGCCATCAAAGCCGCGCGGCAGATGTGCGATTTGCCTGTGGTGGCGACGGTCACCTTCACGCGCGACGACCGCACCCTGCTGGGCGACCACCCTGCCAAGGTGGCGCGCGCCCTGTACGAAGCAGGCGCAGATGTGATCGGCGTCAACTGCTCCGGCGGACCTTCACAAATCTTGCGGATTTTGAAACAGATGCGGCAGGCGGTCACCGAACAGGATGTGAAGTTTTGGGTGAAGCCGAACGCCGGCTGGCCCGAACAGGTGGGCGGACGCATCATGTACCCCGCCGACGCCGAATATTTCGGCGATTATGCGCTCTCCTTCCGCGAAGCGGGCGCCTGCGTGGTGGGCGGATGCTGCGGCACGACTCCTCAGCATATCGCGGCAATGCGGCGCGCGCTCGACACCAATCCGCCCATTGACCCATCGCACATTGTCATCCTGCCGCAGGAGGAACTTGTCGAGGCGGCGCAGGAACAGCCGACGAAATTCGCCCAAAAACTGACCGCCGGCGGCTTTGCCATCTGCGTGGAAATGGACCCGCCCCGCGGCCTCTCCACCCACAAACTGATTGCCGGCGCCTCCCTCCTCGCCGACGCCGGAGCCGACGTCATCAACGTCGCCGACTCCCCCATGGCACGCATGCGCATGTCTGCCTGGGCGGTGTGCGATGTGGTTCAGCGGCAGGTGGGGGTCGAAACGACGCTCCACTTCCCCACCCGCGGGCGCAACCTGCTGCGCGTGCAGGGCGACCTGCTCGCCGCCCATGCACTGGGCATACGAAACGTGTTTGTCGTCATGGGCGACCCCACCTCCATCGGCGACTACCCCGAAGCCATGGACAATTACGACCTGGTGCCCTCCGGCTTGATCAAACTCATCAAGCAAGGGTTCAACGCCGGGGTGGATCACTCCGGTACGAGCATCGGTCAACCCACCAATTTTTTCGTCGGTGCAGCGCTCAACCTCTGCCCGCCCGACCTGGAAAACGAAATCAAGAACCTGCACCGTAAAGTCAAGGCAGGAGCAGACTTTTTCCTCACCCAGCCGGTATACAACCCCAACGACGGTCCGCGCGTGCTGGAGGCATACGAGGCAAAATACGGCAAACTGGATAAGCCCATCCTGGCGGGCATCCTGCCGCTGGTCAGCGTGCGGCACGCCAACTTCCTGCATCACGAAGTGCCGGGCATCTTCATCCCGGAAGAGATGCGCAGGCACATCGAAGCCGCCGGTGAAGAGGGCGCCAAAGCCGGGGTGGAGATTGCGGTCGAATTGGCGAATCAATTCAAGGCGTGGGCGGGAGGCGTCTATATCATGCCCCAGTTCCACAAGTACGATATGGTCGCGGAAATTATCGAAGCCATCAAACCGTAGACAGTCTCGCAACGAGGCAGGTATACTTATTTTATGCTACTCGTCATTGACATTGGTAACACCAACCTGACACTCGGCTTGTACGACGGCAACAACCTGACGGCGCACTGGCGGCTTGCCACTGACCATGCCCGCATGCCCGACGAATACGGCTTGCAGTTTCAGGGATTGCTGCAAAACGCCAGGCGCTCGCCGCATGAACTGACCGGCGTTTGCCTGGCATCCGTCGTGCCGCAATTGACCAGCCGCGTCATCCAAGCCTGCCGCGAATACCTCAATCAGAATCCCTTTGTGGTAGATGTTGGCATAAAAACCGGCATCAAGGTCCGCTACGACGACCCGCGCGCCGTCGGCGCAGACCGCATTGCCGATGCGGTTGCGGTCATGTTCCTCTACAAGGGTCCTGCCTGTGTGATAGACTTCGGCACCGCTACCACCTTCAACGCCATCACCAAAGACGGCGAATATTTGGGCGGCGCCATCACCGCCGGCATCAACCTTGCCACCGAAGCGCTCTTCACGCACGCCGCCAAACTGCCGCGCATTGACTTGCAGCGTCCCCCGTCCATCATCGGCAGCAACACCGTTCACGCCATGCAATCGGGTTTGCTGTTTGGCTACGTCTGCATGGTCGAAGGCATGGTCGAACGCTTCCGCAAAGAACTCGGACCGACGATGAAGGTCATTGCCACGGGCGGGCTGGCAGAAATCATCGCCCAGGAAACCGACGTCATCCAAATCATCGCCCCCTGGCTTACGCTCGACGGTTTGCGCATCCTGTGGGACCTCAATCACCCGCTTTAATCCCACCGCATCTTTCCCCGCCAACGCCTGTTTCCCCCTATATCCGCCTTTTCCGCCGATTCATTCCATCTCAACGGTATCCCCGGAGGCAGTCGTTAACAGAACTCTTATGCCGCTTCCCTTGTCATGCCTTCTACGGCAGGCTATAATGCTCGCGCATCTGAAAGCAAGGAGAAAGTGCTATGCCTGTTTATACCTATCGCTGTGATTCATGTGGTGTGCAATTCGAGAAACACCAATCCTTTAGCGACCAGCCATTGAAGACCTGCCCGGAATGCAGGCAGAAATCGGTCAGGCGGGTCATCACCCCCACCAAGATCATCTTCAAGGGTTCCGGTTTTTACGCCACCGATCACAAGTCGCCTTCGGGAGGCGAATCGCGTGAAAGCAAGGTTGAGAAGAAGGAAGAAAGCAAGTCCAGCGAATCGAAGAGCAGCGGCAAGAAAAGCGAATAGCCGTCCCAATTGGAATCAAAAAGAGAGAAGGTTGCGCCTTCTCTCTTTTTTTGCTAAACCATCCACGGACCGACGATGGCGTCAATGGAGATGCCATACGCCAGCGCGTTCCAGAATCTCCAACTGGGCGGCACATCCTTTACCTTCTGCCAGTAGCCGGAGAAGACGAAGAAGGTCGTGATCAGCGCCACCACCAGTCGGGCAATGATCGTGGGCCAGGTGCCAAAATCCCAGGGCGTCTGATTCTTGATGACCTCCACGGCAATGCCATAAATCCAGCGCAGGATAACGCCGAGAAAAACGCCAAGGAAGACCTGCACTTTGGCGTTTGTATCTTCCTGCTGCGTCGCCATTCGAAAACGAATGGCATCGTTGAAATTGAAATACTGCATACGACTTCTCCTCTCGTAAGTTGATGGGCACGATTATACGCCTTATCCCGCCACAATGTGCCACTTGGAAATATCCGAACGCCCCACGAAAATCATGAGCGACATGAAGATCACGAAGATCAGCAAAACGAACAGCAATCCCTGGAAGATGGGCATCAGAAAGATCAACGAGAAAACAACCGTCAGCAAAAAGAGATATACGCCCGCCACGCGGAAGGCAAACCATCTGCCAAGCACATTCGGCGCATACAGCACAAACATGACGGCGGTCAGTACAATCGAAATTCCAAAGGTCGGCACGATTCCAAAGAAGCGGATGAGATAAGCAACAAAGAGGTAGTAGAACACGTCAATCATCCCCAGGAAGAGAAAGTGAAAAGCGTTGAACCGCACGTCGAAAATCTGCGAGAGCATGAAAACCACCAAAAGGAACAAAGCCAAAGACAACGGTGAAAATCTCATCAGGTTTTGAATCTGGTTGAGATATTGCTGTTTTTCGAGAAAAGCCACGCCCAAATCCTGTGTGGTGGAAAAATCCTTCACGTCAAAACGCAACACCGCGCCATCAGCGGTGGGCGTTTCCGTGTGAGGAATACCCTCCCGGTAAATGGCGTAATTGTCCGTGTTCAATTTGATGTCTGCCGTCAGCTCCTGAATCACGTTGTTTTGATAAGCGGACAGGTTGTATTTGTAAATATCCATCCCCTTGGTCGAATAGGTGACCACCACATCCGCTTCTTCACCCGGCGCAAACACAGGAAGCAGAGCGACCGAATTGTTCATGATCGGGCGAACGGTCAGGTTTTCCTTTGAGGGAATGGCAATGGTGTAATCATATAACAGGTTGGCATTCTCCGGCGTGCTCACTTTTACCTGCAAGGCCCCCGCGTATTGTGTGTTGTTGACAATCGTATAGATTTCCCGATTATTCACTTCGAAGGCGTTGAACACCAGCAGACTGCGGATCTTCTCGGCGTAATCCAGGTTGGTGTCAATGTTGATCGATTTCGGCACCAGCGTGTAACGCTCGGTTTTTTCGACCTCCTCATATTGTTTTGCATCCTTGTTGTACTGCGTTTCTTTATACTTCCTCTCTAGCGAGAAAACAGGCGGAACGATTCCAATTTCGCCACCCCATCCCTGCTGGAACAGAGAGTAGGCATAACCATAGGTGCTGGAGCGATGCTCGCCCACGCGCGCGGCGGTCAAAGCCAGGATGATGGATCCTGCCAGCACTAGCGCGCCCAGCCAGACCAACATGCCGAAAATCCGAGTTGAGGCTTTCATGGTGACTCCCTTCAATATGTCGAAAAATGATATATATACTATACAATGTTTTCGCGAAAAAGTCAAATCCAATGGGGTATCAGTGCAATCCCACTACATTCAAGCGCGTCGTTGACGCCCGTTTATACACGACATGAGGGTTTTGTGATCCACGGAGGATGGGACAGCATCGCAACAATCACGACAACCGAACCTCGGTGAATCAAAAAGCCTCACCCCAAAAGGATGAGGCTGGGCAGGCTCCTCGCCGAGGACTTGAACCTCGAACCTAGCGGTTAACAGCCGCCCGCTCTGCCGATTGAGCTAGCGAGGAAAGCGTGCGAGATTATACCTTAAGGGCGGAGTGTGTCAAGCAGGGTGTATCGCATATAGCCTTAGTCCTGACAGAAAAATAACTTTTCGGATACGTAGTATGCTTGCAAAGCAGGTCAGATAAGACCGAGTTTACCGTAGAATTGCGAGCCATGAGAACAAGAAAGCAGAAACCAATCC
>JACAET010000034.1 GCA_013388685.1 Chloroflexota bacterium
CATGGTTTTCTCAAGAATGCTTGACAAAATAGCCATGTCATTGCGAAGCGGCGGTTTGTGCCGCTGAAGCAATCTCCTCAAGGTCAGTTTTGTCCGTCAAACGGGAGACTGCTTCGCCAAAGAGCGGCTCGCAGCGACATTTTGAAAACATTTAGTGATATATACATTTTTTTGAGAAAGCCATGCGCGGCACAATCTCAAACCTTCGGCGCGTTTCCTCCGTCTGATACAATCAGGCGGAGTTTTTTCATGAAGCAATACGACGCCGTCATCTGCGGCGCGGGCATCGTCGGTGTTTCCGCCGCGCACTTCCTCGCCAAAGCGGGCATGCGCCACATCCTGCTCGTGGACGAGCGCCCGCCCCTCTCCTTCACCAGCGACCGCTCCACCGAGTGTTACCGCAACTGGTGGCCCGACCCCGCCATGCTCGCCCTGATGAACCGTTCCATAGACCTGATGGACGCGCTCGCCGAGGAAAGCGGGAACGTCTTTCGGATGAACCGCCGCGGCTACCTCTACGTCACTGCAGATGAAAGCAAGATTGACGAGATGAAAGCCGCCTCGGACTCAATCTCGAAACTGGGTGCCGGTCCATTGAGAATTCACTCCGCTGAAGCCGCAGACTACCAACCCTCCCACCCCGAAGGCTTTCACAACGCCCCCGCCGGCGCCGACCTGCTGCTCGGCAATGACCTCATCCGCAAACACTTCCCTTATCTCACCGAAAAAGCCGTCGCCGTGCTGCACGCCCGGCGGGCGGGGTGGCTCTCCGCGCAGCAGTTGGGGATGTACCTCCTCGAACGCGGACGCAGGCTTGGGGTCCAGTTTGAAGCGGAAAAGGTGACAGGAGTGGATGTGGAAGGAGGACGAGTTCGAGGCGTGCGGCTAGGGTCGGGAGTCCAAGTCGAATCCCCCATCTTTATCAATGCAGCGGGACCGTTTCTCAAAGAGGTCGGAAAACTGATTGGCGCGGAGTTACCCATTCACACCGAACTGCATCTCAAGGCGGTCATCAAAGATGCGCTGGGCGCGGTGGGGCGCGATGCGCCGCTGTTGATCTGGAACGACTCGCAAACCCTGCCATGGGACGACGAGGAACGGTCGGCGCTGGCGGAAGACCCCGAAACCTGCTGGCTGACGGAGACTTTTCCGCCCGGCGTGCATACGCGCCCCGAGGGCGGCGGCACGGACATCCTGATGCTGTGGGAATACCATATGCGGTTGATGGAACCCGTGGACGCGCCCGCCATGGATGAGCAGTATCCTGAAATCGCCCTGCGCGGACTCGCCGCCATGCTGCCGCGCATGAAAGAATACTTCGATAGGATGCCGCGCCCGCAACTCGACGGCGGCTTCTACACCAAAACGCGCGAGAACCGTCCGCTGGTGGGACCGCTGGGGGCGCAGGGGGCTTTTGTTGCCGGGGCGGTGTCGGGCTATGGCATCATGTCGGCGTGCGCGGTGGGGGAACTGCTGGCGGCGCATGTGACAGGAGCGGTGCTGCCCGAATACGCCCCCGCCTTTTCGCTCTCGCGCTACGACGACCCCGAATATCGAAAGAAACTGGAAAACTGGGGCGACAGCGGGCAGTTGTAAGAGAGCATTGTACGGGAGGTTCATTGAGATTTGCCGCCGATCAACACGCGATCCCTCCCCGACGATTTTGGAGAGACGCTGTACAATACCTTTATGAACCGGCAAAAACGAATTCTTTTTACGGGCGACTTCCTCGCCATTACTGTTGTGACCGTCATCGGCTTTGCCGCGCACGGCGAAGCGGACCTGTCCTTCCTGCCGCGCATGCTCGCCGCGTTTGTCCCGCTGACCGTTACCTGGTTCCTGCTCGCGCCCTGGTTTGGGCTTTTCCAGCCTGAGATCGCGTCTAAGCCCAGGCAACTCTGGCGTTCCGTTTTCGCCATGCTCTTCGCCGCGCCGTTTGCCGCCCTCCTGCGCGGACTGTGGCTCGATGCACCTGTCATTCCCATTTTTGCAGTGGTTTTCACCTCCACCTCCGCCCTGGGCATGCTCATCTGGCGCGGACTTTACAGTCTGTTGGCAGCAAAAAATATAGAAACGCCCCGCAGGTTTTAAGCAGTCGGTCAAAAATCCTGAGACGCGCAGGTGTTGGCGTAAGAGAACGCCGACTGTGCCAATGGATTTCTAACAACCTACGACCGACTACCATTACAACGCAAAGCCGGTCATAGAAGTTTTGCCACGCCAAACCATCCACGAATTTCGACCACGAACCTTCGGCGAATTTGAGCCGCACATTCGAGTATCAGTAGATCACGAAAACCTCGCGTCGTGTGCGCTCTCTAGCGCAAAACTGGCGTTAGACGCCTTCGGCAGCGCCAATTACGCGTTTTCGTGAAGTACTGAATATCCGTGAAATATTCGTGGACGGTTTGCCAACACAGAAATCAACCTTGCGCTGTAATGTTAGAAAGCGAGATGTTGCCGCCAAAATCGCTTCCGGCAAAATCTGCGGGACGTTTTATAATCGAAGACAATGAACGAACAAGCCCTCATCCGGGATGCCCAAAACGGAAGCCTCGACGCTTTCAACACGCTCGTCCTCCACTACCAGGACAGCGTCTTCAACGCCGCCCTGCGTATCCTCGGAGACGAAGACCAGGCTGCCGACGCCGCTCAGGATGCCTTCATCTCCGCCTTCAAAAGCATTGCCTCCTTTCGCGGCGGGTCATTCAAAGCCTGGCTCATGCGCACGGTGACCAACGCCTGCTACGACGAACTCCGCCGCAAAAAGCGCCGTCCCACCACCCCGCTCGAGCCTGACACCGACGACGGCGAAGAAATGGATTCGCCCAAGTGGCTCGCCGACCCGTCCCTGACCCCCGACCAGCAAATGGAAGCCGATGAGGTCGAACATGCCATTCAACACTGCCTCGACAACCTCCCCCTCGAATTCAAAACCGTCGTCGTCATGGCAGACATTCAAGGCATGGACTACACCGAAGTCGCCAGCGCCGTCCGCGTGCCGCTCGGCACCGTCAAAAGCCGCCTCGCCCGCGCCCGTCTGCGCCTGCGCGAGTGCCTACAGGGCTTTGCGGAACTTTTGCCCGCAAACTATCGTCTGGAAGAAGGAAGCAAAGCCTGATGAATAGACGAGACCTTGAACTTCTTTCCGCATATCTGGATGGGGAACTCAAACCTGCAGAAACGCTTCGCCTCGAAGCCCGCCTCAAAACCGAACCTGAACTTGCCTCTGCTTTAGACGACCTGCGCGCCGCCCGAACCCTGCTTCGCAAACTTCCCGCCCGCAAGGCTCCGCGTAACTTTACCCTCACGCGGAAAATGGTTGGGCAGAATCCTCCACTGCCGCGCACCTATCCTGCCTTCCGCCTGGCGACTGTGGTGGCGACCCTGCTCTTCTTCTTCTCGTTTGGGGTCAACTTTATGAGTATGCAAATGGCATCGCCCCCCGCCTTTGGCATGGGAGGCGGCGGAGGGGCAGAAGTGGAATCCTACGCCGCAGAGGAACCCGCTCCTCAAGCCGCCGCGCCTGCCGAAGAGCCGTCCCTGTCGCTGGCGCCTGCCCAGCCCACCGAAGACGCCCTCCGCATGATGGAAACGCCCTCCGCCAAAAGCGGAGGAGATGAAACCGCCCCCGCTCAGGATCAGTCCCCGGCAATGGTCGAACCGCTCTCCCAGCCGCAAAGCCGCGCTCCGCTGGTGCCATCCGCCTGGCAATCGGCTCTGGCGGCTGTGGCGGCAATCGGCGCTTTGCTCATGGTGCTGATGAGACAACTCGCCGCACGCCGCTGGAAATGAAACCTTTTGTAGAGACGGCAGATACGCCGTCTCTGTGTTCATTATGGCGAACAACGAATACAAGTTTTGTCCCCGCTGTGGTCAATTGTTGAACCCCGAGGAGCGATTCGGCAAACTTCGCCCCGTCTGCCCTGCCTGCGGCTGGATCCATTTTGTGGACCCGAAGGTCGCCGCGGCGGTTTTGGTGGTTCGGGACGGGCACGTTCTGCTCGTGCGGCGCGTCAATGAACCTTATCGCGGCTTGTGGACTCTGCCGGCAGGCTTCGTCAACGGGGGCGAGAATCCGGCTCAGGCGGCGGAAAGGGAATGTTTGGAGGAAACAGGCTTGAGCGTACGCGTGAGGCGTGTGTACGACATCGTCTCCGGGCGCGAACATCCGCGCGGCGCAGACTTCGTCATCGTCTATTGGGCGGATGTCATTGGCGGCGAGATGCGCGCCGAAGACGATGCCGATGCGGTGGAGTGGTTCGATAAAGATCATTTGCCGCCGCTTGCTTTTCTTGCCACAAAAAAAGTGCTACAATCTTTTTATGATTGACGTTCGTCCTTCACCCATTGCGGGCAGATGGTATGAGGGCAACGCGAAAGCCCTGTCGCGGTCTGTGGATGAGTTTTTGACGGATGCGAAACTCCCCGACCTGGATGGGGATGTGGTGGGAGTCATCGCGCCGCATGCGGGACATATTTATTCAGGCGCCGTAGCGGGCTATGCCTTTGCGGCGCTTCGTTCCCGCACCCCAGACCTGGTCGCCGTCATTTCGCCGATGCACCACCCCTACTCTGAACCCCTCTTGACCACCTCCCACGCCGCATATTGGACGCCTCTGGGTGAAGTCCCTGTGGAGCGCGACGCCCTGAACCAACTCGATGTGATTTTGAAATCTGAATTGGGCTTTGGGCTTTCGCCTGTTTCACGCGACCCCGAACATTCGCTGGAAATCGAACTGCCATTCCTCCAGCGCGCGCTGAAATCCGATTGGAAGTTGCTGCCGGTGATGGTGCGCGCGCTCGATCCGCGCACCTCACAGGGATTGGGCAGGGCGCTGGCGCAGGTTTTACGCGGTCAAAGCGCGCTTCTCGTTGCCAGCACCGATCTCTCCCACTACTACAATCAGACCGCCGCCCTGAAATTCGACCGCGCCATGCTGCAGGCAATCGAATCCTTCGACCCCGAAGCCGCCTTTGACCTGGAACGCGCCGGTAAGGGATTCGCCTGCGGGTTGGGCGCAGTGACCGCTGTGCTGTGGGCGGCGCGCGAACTCGGCGCGGATAGGGTGAAAGTCCTGCGCCATGCCACCTCAGGCGATGTGACGGGGGATTACACGTCTGTGGTGGGATACGGCGCGGCAGTCATCTTGAAGCCGAGTTCCAAACAATGAACCGCGATGTTGAGCAGATCAAACATGTGGATGTGGAAAAGATCGTCCTCTCGATATTTTCCGGCATTGCCGTGCGGAAGTTGATGCCGGAAGAATGACATTGTTGCAAACGGGGGATGGATTCCATGACAATTGCCGCATTTCTGTGCCTCCCTCAATGCGCTTATAATCGTCCCAATGACCGCCTTCGTGCAAATCGTCGTCAACGTGCCTGCCGTTTCGGGAGTGTTCGATTACGTTATCCCCCCGACGCTTGCGGGAAGGATTGGCGTTGGGCAGTTGGTCATCGTTCCGTTTGGCGGGCAGACCGTGCAGGGTGTCGTCGTCCGATTTGTCGATTTGCCCTCCGTGCCAAACGTCAAAGAAATCATCGAAGTGGTGGACGATCAACCGGTTCTGACTCCGCCCCAACTTGCCCTCGCTCACGAACTGGCAGACTCCACGCTTCAGCCTTTAGCGTCCCTCGTCGGGTTGTTTCTTCCCGCCGGCTTGAGCCAGCAGGCAGACATTGTTTACGAACTCCGAATTACCAATTCCCAATTACCAGCCGCCAAAGAATCGACCAGCCCAAAAACCCAACGCCAGACCGTCGAAGACCGCCTGCTCAACCTCCTGCGCCTGCGCGGTCCCCTGCGCGGACGGCAGATTGACGCCCATTTCGCCCGCGTGGACTGGCGCAAGACGGCTGGTTTCCTCGTGCGGAAGGGCGTGCTTTCAGCGCGGAGTGTTTTGCCCCCGCCCCGGGTGAGGACCAGGTTCATTCGCGTTACCCAACTTGCAGTCCCGCCGGAAGCGGCGGAAGCGGCGATGGACTCACTTGGGACCCGGCAAACCCTCGCCCGGCGTCAGTCCGCCTTGCGCTTTCTCATCCGCCAGCCTGAGGCGGTCAACGTCTCGTGGGTATATGCCGAAAGCGGCTGTGCGCTGTCGGATCTGGAGGCGCTCGAAGAACGCGGCTTGATCCGCCTGTTCGAAAGCGAAATCTTCCGCGACCCGCTCCAAAAGGGAAGGCAGGCGCCGGAAACTGGAGGGGAAGGTGGTCAACCATTCGATTTGACCGGCGAACAAGCCGTTGCCTTGCAAAAGATTCTCCGCGCCATTCAACAGTTTCCCCATTCCCACTCTGAAAACCTCCCCTTCCTCTTGCAGGGCGTAACGGGTTCCGGCAAAACCGAAATCTACATTCGCGCCGCCGAGGAGGTGGTGAAGCGCGACAGACAGGCGCTTATTCTCGTGCCTGAAATCGCCCTCACCCCGCAAACCGTGCGCCGATTTGTGAGCCGCTTTCCGGGGCAGGTCGGGCTGGTGCATTCCAAGCTCTCGGAAGGCGAGCGCTACGATACCTGGCGGCGCGCCCGCGCCGGTGCGCTCAAGGTCATCATTGGCGCGCGCAGCGCCCTCTTTGCGCCCTTTCCAAACATCGGTTTGATTGTGGTGGACGAGTGTCACGACTCCTCCTACCACCAGGCAGAACCGCCGTTCTATCACGCCGTGACGGCGGCGCAGATGTATGCCCGTTTATGCGGTGCGGTGTGTGTACTTGGCTCCGCCACACCGACGGTCATCCAGCGTTATCAGGCAGAGACCAACCAGATTCAAAAACTGGAATTGCCCAAGCGGATTGTCGAACGCGGACTGCCGCCCGTACACATCGTGGACATGCGCGAAGAACTCAAAAGCGGTCATCGCGGGACCTTCAGCCGGCTCCTGCTCGAAGAACTTGAATCCACCCTGAAGCGGGGGGAGCAAGCCATCCTCTTCCTCAACCGGCGCGGAACCGCCTCCTACGTCTTCTGCCGCGACTGCGGGCATGTACTGAAATGCCCCAACTGCGATACGCCGTTGACCTTGCACGTTGAACGTCTCTTGCCGAAAGTCAAAAATCCAACGTCCAGCCCTAACCCTTCGAACTTCGACCTGTTATGTCACACCTGCGGATACCAGCGCGGCAAACCGAAGACCTGTCCGCAGTGCGGCGGGAAGCACATCCGCGAGTATGGCTTGGGGAGCGAAAAGGTCGAGGCGGAGGTCAACGCACTGTTCCCCAAAGCCCGCACCCTGCGCTGGGACTGGGACACCACCCGCACCAAAGACGCGCACGAAATGATTTTGACCCACTTCGCCAACCACAAAGCCGACGTGCTGGTTGGCACGCAGATGCTCGCCAAAGGGCTCGATCTGCCCATGGTCACGCTGGTCGGCATCGTCCTGGCAGATGTGGGGTTGAACCTGCCAGATCCATTTGCAGGGGAACGGGTATTTCAGGTGTTGACGCAGGTCGCCGGCCGGGCAGGGCGGAGCGAACGAGGCGGCAGGGTCATCCTGCAAACCTTTGCGCCGGAGCACCCGGTCATTCAGGCAGCGGCGAAGCACGATGTGAACGGCTTTTACCGTTACGAGTTGGAACAGCGCCGTCGGTTGGGGTATCCGCCGTTCAGCCGTCTGGTGAGATTGGAATATCGAAGCACGGACCCGGAATCGGCGGAGAAAGAAGCGAGAAAAGTGGGGGAGAAGTTGTCAGCGCTCAATGACCGGTTATCGGTCATCGGTCCCGTCCCGTGTTTCTTTGTAAAGGTCGGCGGGTATTATCGCTGGCAAATTGTCCTGCGCGGAGCGAACCCAAAGGAGTTGCTCCACAATGTGCGGCTGGACGGCTGGCGTGTGGAAGTAGACCCCATCAGTTTGTTGTGAGGCGGCAATGAAACGAATATTTCAGTTAGCAGTGGTCCTCCTGGTGATGGCGGCGGCTCTTCCTTCTGGCGTGCGCGCCGATGTGGCGCCGCCTGCCAACCCGCCCGGCGCCAACCCCGAAGCAGGCGCAGAAGATACGCAGGTGCGCATGATGGCAGAGACCATCCTGCTCGAAATTCAGCCGGGCGCCTCGGTGGACAGCCTGGGACAGGCAAAGGTGACGGCAGACTTTACCATGCGCAACCTGGGCAGCGAGACGGAACGTATGGCGGTACGTTTTCCACTCAGCATCAACGACGGCTTTGGCAGGTTTCCGGAGATCCGCAGCCTGCAAATCAAGGTCAATGGGCGCATCGTTTCCACACGGCGGGTGATGCAGGCGGACCCGCTCTATGCCTACGACCAGGTTCCCTGGGCGGAATTCGATGTCACCTTCCCCGCCGGGCAGGATGTGTTGATTCAAGTGACTTATACCGTTGATGGAACAGGCGAATACCCCTTTGTCTCTTATGGTTATATCTTCCACACCGGCGCAGGCTGGAAGGATACGATTGGAAGGGCAGACTTGATCGTGCGATTGCCGTATGAGGCGAATACACAAAATGTCATATTCGACGAGTCACCCGGCTGGTCCACGACCACGCCGGGCGGCGTCATTGCGGGCAACGAAATTCGCTGGCGATTCGACGACCTCGAACCCACAACCGAGAACGATTTCCAACTCTCGCTCGTCATGCCTTCCGTCTGGCAGAAGGCGCTGAGCGAACGCCGCAGCGTGCAAGACAACCCCAACGACGGCGAAGCCTGGGGACGGCTGGGCAAACGATATAAAGAGATATTCTTCTTCCGCCGCGGTTTCCGTCATGATGCGGGTGGGCAGGAACTCTACCGCCTGAGCGTCGAGGCATACGAAAAGGCGGTCACGCTCCTGCCGGATGACGGTCTCTGGCATGCGGGATTTGCCGACCTGCTGGCTGTTCATGCCTACTATGCTTTGCAGGAGGGCGAAGATGCCGCTGCCGAGGCGCTGCGCTCCATGCAGGAAATCAACCTCGCCCTCCGTCTTGCCCCGAACGACCCAAAAGTCCGGGAGATTGCGGAAAAAATCTACTACCTCTTCCCCAACGCCGTGGAATTGCTGGAAAGCGGCTACGACTTCCTCTGGCTGACGGCTACGCCGCTTCCTCCTCCGCCGACGCCTGCCCCTGCCGCCGGACCGACGGCTGCGCCCGAAGCGACGTCTACAGCTCGTGTGGCAGAGTCCACTGTCCCGACGCGTGAAGCGGCGCCCAGTCCCACAGCCGCGCCGCCGTTGGGTAATCCATTGTGCGGGTCTGTCGGGCTTATTCTGCCTGCCCTGATTTGGCTGGCACGGCGCAAGTCCTATTCCTGATAATCCTTTGCTATAATACACCCACGCGGCTGCGAGGAAGAGATATTCTGCCGAAGCCTCTCTATCTTCAACAGAGGTTGCTTCCTTCCGCCGTTCATAAGTCAGAGGAGACTGTTGTATGGAATCGTTTTCCCGAGGTTGGTCGTTTTTGAAACAAGCCTGGAGCATGGCGTTCAAGGATAAAGACCTGCTCAAGCCTTCGATCTACGCCCTGGTGGCGGGGATGATTGTTTCGTTCATCGGTGTCATTCCGATTGCGGCTGTGGCGTTCCTGTTCGGCGGTTCGCAGTTTGGGAATATTGTCATGGCGGCGCTGGGGGCAATTCTGGTCTTTGTGCAGTTCGTGGTCACGTATGTCTTTTCGGGGATGACCGCCTACCTGATTTTCGGTTACCTCTCGGAAGGCGACGGGCGCATGGACAAAGCCTGGGCAATCGTCCGCCGCGATTTCTTCGACATCCTCACCCTCGCCGCCGCTTCGACCTTTGTCAACATGCTGAAGAACGCCGCCAACCGCCGGCGGAGGGGCGTGGTGGGCGGGCTTGTCCGCAGCGCGGCAAACCTGCTTGAAGTCTTATGGACGGAGGCTTCGTACCTGATCCTGCCGGCGATGGTCATTGACGATTTGAACCTCAAGGACGGTATGCAGAGGGTCTTGAACATCACCAGGCAGAATTTGTTGTTGATTGGCATCAGCACGGTCGGCGTGCGCTGGGTGACCGGCCTGATCGGTTTCGTGCTTGGTTTGGGCGGTTTTGTAATCGCTTTGGCAATCGGCGGCGGAGCGGTTTATGCGATGGGCGGTTTCAACTTCCTGTCCATTGTGGCGATTGCATTTGCGGCTTTCATCTTCTTTGCTTTTGTTGTGGTAGCGAGCGTCATCAACTCCTACACATCCATTGCATATCATACCTGCCTGTACATCTGGGCGCGGGACGTGGAAAAAGCGCAGACGGCGGGTCAGCCTGTGCGGGTTGCCGCACCTGCCCCACTGGCAGCCGTGTTGGGATAGTTCGATTACAGGAACATGATGCAGCCTCAGAATCAACCCCGCCGTGAAATCGTCTCCTGGGCAGAAATTGACCGCCTGATAGACCACCTCATTCCGCAGTTTCGGCGTGAGTTCACTGCCATGGTCATCATCACGCGCGGCGGAATCATCCCCGGAGGGATGCTTGCCGAAGCGATGGACATTACCCACATCCTGACGGCGGCGGTGGATTTTCCCGCCCAGTCGGCAAGCGAAAA
The DNA here is from genome assembly GCA_013388685.1 of Chloroflexota bacterium. Taxonomy (GTDB): domain Bacteria; phylum Chloroflexota; class Anaerolineae; order Anaerolineales; family Villigracilaceae; genus Defluviilinea. Next base: position 10,507 of record JACAET010000034.1, read on the forward strand.
AGCGAAACTCATGGCCTGGCCCGAGTTCATCCAGTTCCCCGCCGAGGACAAACTGCGCGGCAGACCCACCCTCATCGTAGACGATGTGTGGGGTTCCGGGCGTACGATCACCGCCGTCAAAAACCGCGTCTCTGCGGCGGGCGGCTTTCCCGAAACGTGTGTGCTGCATTTCAACCCCTATCGTAATCTGTTCGGTCACGTCCGCCCGGATTATTACGCCGCCGTTACCGACGCGTTCATTGTCTATCCCTGGGAAATTGATCGCGGCGCAGATCGTGTTTTATTGGGCGAATTATAGGTTTTCAATGAAACTAATCGAAGTATCCAAAACCGAAAAGCTCAAGACACTGCGCGTCAACCCGTATTTCGATGAACTCCCTGAAGCCGTCTTGAAAGACCTGGCGGCGGTGACGCAGCTGCGCGAGTACGAACGCGGCGACGTCCTTTTCTGGGAAGGCGACGAATGCGCCGGGCTGCATATCATCGAAAGCGGAAGCGTCAAACTCTACCGCATCTCTCCGCAGGGACGCCAGTACATTATCGCTGTTCTCACCGAAGGCGCCACCTGTAACGAAGTTCCCGCTTTCGACGGCGGCACGAACCCGGTCAATGTGGAAGCGCTCGAACCGACCCGTGTGTGGGTGGTGGAGGCGCACACCTTGCGCGAACTGGTCAAATCCAACCCGGAATTTGCCTTGAAGGTATTGAGCAAATTCGGTCAGAACCTGCGCGCTCTGGTGGGCAAGGTCAGCGAAATGGCGTTCTATCAGGTCACGCACCGGTTGGCGCGGCTGATCACTGAAATGGAAACAATCCCGCACCCGCATTGGACGCAGGAACAACTGGCGGCGCGGTTGGGAACCGTGCGCGAGGTGGTCTCTCGTTCGCTCAAGGAGTTGGAGAAAAGCGGGGCGATTCGCATGGAGGACCGGCGCATCCAGATCGCAGACAATGACATATTGCGTCAGTGGACACAGCCCTACAATTAACTACACGTCCCGAAGGTTGCATGCCTTCGGGACGTTTTTTCGCTTCTTTCTTAACGGACGGAGGATTCTGCTCAAGGAAGCGGTTCGAACGCTGAGACCGAGAGGTACAACTCGTCGTCGGCGGCGAGTTCGATGAAGTCAATGGCAACTTCGACGGGGTAGCCGTAGGTGGCGTCAAAGCTCATTGTGAGGCGGTCGGCTGTTTGGACGGAATCAGACTTGAGTTCAGAAAAGAGGCGGTCAATGGTCGCGTGCTTCATGACCAGGTCGCTCATCGGGTCATCCATCGGAAACGCCTCACCGTTCACGTCGGTCATCGAGATGATTTCACCGTCCTTCACTTCGATGGTGAGCGGCATCTGACTGCGAAACAAGCAGAAACAACTGACGTTCAACTGAAAGCGATAGTGGGTGATGCCAGCCTCCTGCCATTTAGCCTGGTTGCGGCTGAGTTCGCTGCCGCCCGCGGAACAGGCGGCAAGGATCATTGCGAGTATCAATAAAGCAATCTTTTTCATTTTTTCTCCTTCCCTGGCTGGACGATGAGACGCGGCAATTGGTTCCCGAAAACAAAACTCCCCGCGAACGGGGAGTTAGTCAGGTTTCCTGCCGTGTTTAGGGATGTGGAGTGCCGCTTTCCTCGTGCATGTGATTCTCATCGGGCATCTGATCTTCGATATGCACTTCGACAACAATGTCCTCGTGATTCTTGAAGTGCAGCACAACGCTGATGTGTTCACCCAGCACAAGGTCTTGTTTGAGATCGATCAACATCACGTGAAGACCGCCCGGTTCGAGCATGATTTCTTCGTCGGCAGCCAGCGGCACGGAATCAATCCTATGCATTTGCATAACGTCGTTTTCCATCATGCTTTCGTGGATTTCGACATTGTCTGCTACAGTAGAAGAAGCGCCAATCAATTCATCGGCTGTAGAAGAGTGATTGTGCAGAGTTAAATAGACGGCAGCGTTTTCTCCTTTGGCGGTGGGGCGCACCCATGCGTTGTGGACTTCGATGTCGCCGGGTGAACTGCTGCAGGCGCTCAATGTGAGCAATAACGCGATAACGAGTACAAAATATCTTTTCATTTTAATTTCTCCTTTGAGTGATTTGGCATCAGCAACGGATGCCGGTAGAGTGATGCAAGACCGATCGCTGTACCCAATAAAAGTATCCCGGGGGCAAGGACCGGGTTCTCGCCTTCGAGTGTGGCTTTGACCAGTGCCCAAACGGTTGCGCCGGGCTGTGCTTCCCGCCAGAAGTGATAGTTACCTGCCATGTGTTCATAAATTCCGATGAAGCTGCAAAGCCCAATTACAACCATAGACCAGCGCATGCCTGCCAGGCTGACTTTGCCTGGAAGAAAATACCCACCAGCGCAGGCAAGCAATCCAAGCGTGCATAATGCAAACGGCAGGAATTGAATTGTTTTATTCCAGTGACCCAGAAAAATTAATTCGGTCATTGTCATGCCGAATACGCCTGCTGAAATTAGCAGAAGGATTTGTCTGAGTCGGGCGAGGGTGGCTTCCGCGTTCAAAGTTTTGCTGTTCCTTCCTCTTGTCCCTCTTTTGGATGCATCCCCAATAAGGAATGGATGGCTTGCTCCATCGTTGCAAGCGTCCCGCCGAAACCCGATTGGAAGCGTTCCGCCTCCGTTCGTGACCCAAAGGTCAGTAGGGTGGGAACGCAGCACACATTCAGGTCGCAGCCGATTAGATAGATTGCCTGCCCGGCGCTGATCATATGCCCATGCAGAAAGTCCATGGTCATGGCTTGCCACACATCCTGTGAGGCGGAGAGGAGCATCAGACCGCAATGGGCGCAGCAGGTATGTTTTGGATCTCCATGTGTGAAGTGGACGATGAAGGTTTGCTTCCCCGAAGAGGTTTTCCCACACATGGCGCAGGCGCTGCGACCGGTGAGACTCTCTTCGAGGATGGCGCCGCCATGGCGTTTTTGGATGCGTCCCATTTTTTCGAGCCGCTGCAAATCGCGGTGAATCGTCATAGTCGAGACCGAGCAGGTTTGGGCGAGTTCTTCGATGGAAGCGCTGCCCTTGGCGGCGATCAAGTCCAGGATTTGTCTTTCACGTTCGGCGGGTGATAATTTTGTCATATTTTGTTTTTATCAACAAAATTTCACAAAATATAACAATTTTACTGTTCTTTGTCAAGTTGTTGAAAGCCGTGATTGCCCATTGATATTACGCACCGTCCCGAAGGCGTCGCTGTGGCGCCGTGCTGCATTTATTCTGTGCTGCAGGCTTGATTCAAGAAAGCCTTCGGGATGTTCTACCGTTCCCATATTGCGCCCATATATTGTGGGTAATCACCAGTTTGGGAGGCTTGCTACGCCGTAAAAAAAGAGACGCTGTCTAGATGAACAGCGTCTCTCAAGGACAAGGCGGGGATTACTGAGCGGGCGTGGGCTTGGGATCCATCTTGTCGTAGATATCCGTCTCCAGCAGCGACATGTCATTGACCGACTGCGCTGCGAGCATCTGCGCCTGACGCGCCAGGTTGGTGGATTCCGCCAAAATCTTGAGGGCGTATTCGGGGTTGTGGAAGCCCGTACTGTTTTCGGCAGAGACGAAATCCCACATAAACTGCGCCTTGCGATGCAGGTTGCGCGCCTGGTTCAGCAGTTCCTGGTCGGCGTTGGGGTTGGCGGCGGCGAGTTTGATGGCGTTGATGGCGTCAATGATGGCATTTTCGGTGGCTATCTTGGTCGTTGCAACCTGTTCCTGAATGGCGTTTACACGGCGCACGACAGACTCCGTGTCGGTGTGACATTGCCCGCATGCCTGCTGAGGGTTGAGCAGGGGGCTGTGAACGTCATGCGTGGAATACTTTGCTGCGCCGTCACGCACGTAGGGCATGTGACAGTCTGAACACGAAACGCCGGCGTTGTAGTGGGTGGAACCAGCCGTGAAGAACTCATATTCGGGGTGTTGTGCTTTGAGCATGGGCGTGCCGGTGCCCGGATATTCCCAATCCTTGAAACCAAGGTCTTCGTAATACTGGATGATGGAGTCAATCTCTGTACCGTTTGCCCAGGGGAAGGTCAGATATTTTCCATCGCCTTTGAAGTAATATTCGACGTGACAATTGGCGCAGACAACCGTGCGCATCTCCTGACGGGTGAAGGTTGTCCAATCCTTGCCCTGTGCCTCGAGCGCTTCCTTCAGGGCAGGGTTCGTCACAATCAGGCGCATCGTGCCTGCCTCATGGCAGTTGGCGCATCCAATAGGCTGGTCAATGCGCTCGCCAAGTTCCACAAACGACATCTTGTCGTAGGCTTCCATGCCCATTTCGCTCCAAAGGGCTGGGTTATTGGCTGATTTGCAGGAATAACATGTGCCTGGTGTGCGCTTGGGATCCTCGACATTCAAGTTCAATCGTTTTGTGGCGCGCACATCTTCCAATGCGTTGGCGTGACCGCGGTCATCGTTGTAGTCTTTGCTAAACGGATATCCGGCGAACAGGATGACTTGGCGCGGGTCGCGTTCCAGCCACGAGAATTGCGAGGAGCCGCCGTACGTCGTGTCAATAGCATTGGTTTTGGTCTTCAGAAAAGTCGTGTATTGATTGGGGAAGTTTACGCCCCATTGTTCCGAATCCGGTTCCATCGGCGCAATTTCAACCAGCGGCTGAAAGCCTCTTTGCTGAACAGGCTGATTCCGAATAAAAATCAGCAAGCCCGTCAACACGGCGGCAAGCAAAACAATGATGCCGACCAGTATCAGAGTTGTGTATTTCTTCAATGTATTCATGCGCAGTTCTCCTTAAGTTACTGAGTTATGCAGTTTGCCGTAGTCCAACTTTTGCATCGCTTGAAAATGCTATGCAAGGTGAGTGATTGAGAATGTGTGTGAAGTAGTTAAGACCTGACCGTATTATTTGATGGGATAGAAGTTTGAATCTTGAAATGGGACGATGGAAGCGCCGCGAGGTCCGTGAGCCACATTGCGATGGCACTCCCAGCAATTGCGTTCGAAGGGCTGCGCGCCCATCATCATTATTTCCACCGCATCCTCATGGCAGCGGATGCAGTTCCCCTGGATGATCTTCTTCGAATGTTCGTTTGCCCGGATGACCTCCGGTGTCTGCCCCGTGCTGAACACATACACATCATGCATGCCCTGGCGCCCTTTTTCGATGTAATAGTTCACGATGTTATCGTGCGGCAGGTGACAGTCTGAACATTCTGCCCAGGGCTGGTGCGCACTGTGATAATAATTCTCGTACATCGAATCCATCACGTGGCAGTTGGCGCATGTTTCAGACGACTTGCCGGCATAGGCAGGTGCATCGGTCACGAACACGAATGTCCCCAGGGCGATGACTGCGGCGGCTATGGCAATGAAGAGCGGGTTTCGAAGCATTGGCTCACCTTCGTAGGTTAATCTGGCTTTTATTTTACCCAAATTAGTCTGTTTTTCTGTGATTTTTGTCACAAAAGACGAAGCCCCGCTTCCTTCTCGACTGAAGCCTGATACATCCTCCCAAATCTTTTTACTTCCCGCTAATATTACAGCGCAAGGTAGAGCAGACGCTAGAGAACGTCTGCCTACGCCATAGCGTAAGAGACGCTCTCTAGCGTCGGACTTTGCACTGTAATACTAACCGTCGTTCTCTAATGGCTGCCACGCCGCAACTTCTCGACCGCCCTGCCTCAATTGTCGGTATCAGTACTTCACGAAACCGCGTAATCGGCGGTCTTTACCGCTGCATTTGCGTGCTGTGCAAAGAGCGCACGCTACGCGCTACGCGCGGTTTTCGTGATCTACGGCATGTACCTATCTTGTCTTATATGTCCGTCCCTTCCACGTGACGCCTTTGCCTGAGATCACCTTCCACATGGAGACGATCATCATTGCCGCAAAGACCGCCGCGCCGAGGGGCGTTGTCAGCGCATACCCGCGGGATATGTTCATCCTCCGTGCGATTTGGGCGCGGACGAAAATCAGATATGCCCACAATGCCAGCGCTTCGGCGGTGACTGTGAGCGCCATCCTGCCTCCGCCGTTCAGGTACCCTATCATCCCCAGCAGGGGCCAGAGCGGGAGAAAGAGCGAAGACATGAATGCCAGGAATGCGCCAAACGCCCCCAGCCACAGCAAACCCGCCTGGTCACGCAGACCGAGGTAGATGTTCTTCGTCCAGCCTTCCCACATTTCGGGCAGGGATGTGTACATTCGTGTTTGCGCAACCTTCGTTCCGTCTGCCACGATCAGGCGGTAGCCGTTCCATTTGACCTGCTGGGAAATTACTTTGTCTTCCACGATGCTGTCTTTGACGCCGGCATGCCCGCCGATGGCGTCGTAGACGGAGCGTTTGAGGAGGATGAACTGTCCGTTGGCGATGGCGTCTCTGCGTTTGGGGTTGTTGACTTTGCGCGGCGAAAAGCCGACGGAGAGGGCAGTCATCACCAGCGGCATGACCGTCCGCTCCCAGAACGAGCCGAGGATTTGAAAGGTCATGATGGTGAACATGTCGGCGTCTGTTTCGAGGGCTTTGACGTAAGTTGAGGAGAGGGCGGAGGGTTGAAGGAAGGTGTCGGCGTCTATGAAGCACAGCCATTCGCCGCGTGCCGCGGCTGAGGCTTGGTGCAAGGCGTGGGGTTTGCCCGCCCAGCCTGAGGGTAAGTCTGAACCGCTGATCGGGCGCAGACGCGAGTCGCGGGCGGCGAGGTCCGTCAAAATACAGAAGGTTGCGTCCGTCGAGCGGTCATCCAAAACAATGACTTCAAGGTTCGGGTAATCCTGCTTCAAGACTGCTTCCACGCAGGCGCGGATGTTGCGTTCTTCGTTGCGGGCAGGGATGCAGACGGAAATGAGCGGCGAGGCGGGCGGGGACGGTGTGGGTTCGACGACAATATCAAGATGGTACTGGTGGTGAAGCCAGTAAATAATAAGGATACCGCCAAGGAAGATGGCTGTGGAGACGAGTAAAGGGAACAAGGCTCGATGTTTGGGGGAACGGCAGGTGTTCAAAAAAATCTCCCGCCTGGGATCGGGAGATTTCGACGTTGCTTATCGGGTTCGTGCGCAAGAACTTATTTCTGTTTTACCGATAACAGTTTTTCCGCTTTCAAGATGCCTCTTTCATCCGGTTCGGTATTTGCCAGTGTGAAGAGAACGGTATCATTTTCGTTCAATTGATCGAATGTGGTTGGGGCGCGTTCGTCGAATTCGATCAGCAAGTTGCCGTCTTCCGATTTGATCAAACCAGTTTTGCTTCTTTTGCCTACAAATTCGATTTTCCCGCGCATCCATCTCTGTTTTAAGATTTCCCTTGCATTAATCATGAAATACTCCTTATTCGGTGCGATCTAACTGGCAGAGAGCGGGCGGTCGGGCGTCTTGACCGCCAGGTAGCCGGCATGTGAAATACCCAGTAATGTCGTCAAACTGGATGAGAACTCCGGAAAATCCACGCCCAATGGGGCTGTCAGCAGATCGGTATTCTGCATTATAGCACCAATCGCCACGCCGTACGCCAGCAGGATGGCTATCGTAATGAAAAACATCTGCACTTTGCCCAGGTCTATGAACTGCGCATCGCCTTCCTGGTCGCCGTAGAAGATGTCTGTAAATTTGGGTTCGTTTGCCACAACCAGCAGTCCCAAATCTTTACGGAGGTTCAGTTCCTCCTCGGCGTCCGCCAGTTGTTTTTCGGCTTCCTCTTTTTTGGTGTTTAACTTCTTGACAACTTCTTCGGCTATCTTCAGGGCTATTTCTGCGCTGCGTATATGTTCCTTGGCTTCCAAATACTTTTCGTTTGTCGAACCGTCTTCGAGCAGTTCCGATAAGCCGGATAATTTCTCTCTTTCTTCCGCCAGAACGACCTCCGCGGCGATTTGCCGATTTTTGGCTTCTTCGAGTTCCTCGACACGATCCTTGAGCATTTGTTTTGCCTTTTCGACCGCGTTTCGAATCCGTTGGACCTCGACGGACGGCTTGTTTTGTTTATTGCTTTTGATCAGGCTTGACCCGGCAAACGAGGCAGTGGAAATGCCGAGAACGAGCAGCAATTCCTCGGGAAAACGAATCTTCAAGGTTTGTGGAACGCATTCCGCTTCCGCCTCCTCCAAGGCTTTTTTGAGCGTATCCGAATTCTCGCCGTTGGCAGGTGTTGTCGTTTCGGGGTTTTCCGGCGCCGGACCGCCGAGTTGATCTATGGTGAAACCGTAGTTGACCGAAATATATTCGGCTTTACATGCGGCTGTTTCGGCATTCGAAGGTTGTCTGGGCGCCTCGCGAATCCGGATGATCGCCATTGTCAGGAAGGATGAAATCACCAGGATGGTCCAAAGCGTAATCTGTAACCGAGAAAGACTGGCTCTGTTGCGATTCTTCTCCACGATTACCCCATACCATTTGCCTGTCGCGCCGAGCCCCAGCCCCCATAAAAGTGCCATCATGATCCCGGCAAAGCCCGCCCACAGCCAAAGGGCATTGATATTCTTCGAAACGTTGAAGAGCACCAGGATCAATAAGATCACGATGCCCGCAAGAGAAAGCGAAGTCAAAATCCCAGCCCAGCGGTCTTTCCTCTTATCGTCGGTTTGTTGTTGTGCCTGATGTTGCATTGAAACCTCTTTTCCGGTCGTTGGCCGCCATGGTAATTTCTCCAACCATCTTACAACAGGTTAAGGCGAAATTCAAGCGGCGAATCCGGGGGTACGAAATTTCTCAACTCCCCTTATAATTGCCCCGGTAATCCAACCTCTGAAATCGAAACTCCCATGACCACCTCCCTCATCGAATGTATCCCCAATTTTTCCGAAGCGCGGCGCCCCGAAGTGATAGACCAGATTGTCGCCGCCATCACCTCCGTACCGGGAGCGCGCCTGCTCGACCGCTCCTCCGACCTCGACCACAATCGCACGGTGCTCACCTTTGCAGGCGAACCGTCTGCTGTAGAGGAAGCCGCTTTCCGCGCCATTCAAACCGCCGCCGAACTCATTGACCTCGACCAGCATACCGGCGCGCATCCGCGTATCGGCGCGACAGACGTGGTTCCGTTCGTCCCGCTCTCGAACGCCTCGATGGAGGAATGTATTGCCATTGCAAAGAGACTGGGGGAACGCGTCGGCGGCGAGCTCGGCATCCCGGTCTATTTGTATGAAGCGGCGGCGACGCGTCCCGAACGCGTCAATCTCGAGAATATCCGCAAGGGTCAATACGAAGGGCTCAAACTGGAAATTGAATCGAATCCCGAGCGCAAGCCCGATTACGGCCCCAGCCAACTGCCCAAAGCAGGGGCGACCGTCATCGGGGCGCGCAATCCGCTGATTGCCTTCAACGTCTATCTCACCACTGACGATGTGGAAATCGCCAAAAAAATCGCCAGGGCTGTGCGTCATTCCTCCGGCGGATTGCGCTATGTCAAGGGGTTGGGCTTGCTTGTGGATGGGCGCGCCCAGGTTTCCATGAATCTCACCAACTTTCGCGAGACGCCGCTCGCCCGCGTGGTGGAGTTCATTCGGCGCGAGGCGCAGCGCTATGGGGTCGGCATTCATCACAGCGAACTCGTCGGACTGATTCCTCAGGAAGCGCTGGTGGACGCGGCGGTCTGGTACACCCAATTGGATGGTTTTTCCAGAGAGCAGATTCTCGAATCCAGGCTGTACTCCACCTCCGACGCCGCTTCCGACTCCTCCGGAGACTGTCCCTCGTTTATCGAGGTTTTATCCACGCCTACACCAACTCCCGGAGGTGGATCTGCCGCCGCGTATGCGGGGGCAATGGGGGCGGCGTTAATCTCGATGGTTTCGGGTCTCACCATCGGTAAGAAGAAATACGCCGATGTGGAGGCGGAAATGCAGGCGATCCGCGTCATGGCGGAACGACTCCGCAAGGAACTCACGGCGGCTGTAGACGACGACGCCTCGGCGTTCGAAGCATTGATGGGGTCGTTTAAACTTCCCAGAGCGACGGAAGAGGAGCAAGCCAAACGCAGCGCTGCCATCATCCAGGCGGCGCTCAATGCCGCGCGTATCCCGTTGCATGTTGCAAGCGACGCCGTAAAGGTGATGGAACTGGCGATCAAATGTGCCCGGCGCGGCAACGTCAATGCCATCAGCGACGCCATGTCCGGCTTTGCCATGGCGCGCGCCGCATTGATTGCCGCCGGTTACAATGTGCGCATCAACCTCAATTCGCTCGAGGACAAATCGGTGGGGGAGAAGATGCTGGCGGAACTCGTTGAACTGGAATTCGAAGCCGACAAACTCGAATTGGAAATCCAGGCTGTGATGAAGGAGCGGGGTGGAATATAGGTTTTTCTCATTGCGCCCTTCGAGAGGCAATCCGCGAACGAATCACGGAGCGCTTCCCGGCGTTTCGGTTCTGTTTGTAATCGCCAGTTTCCTCGTTGCCTCGTGCGCGCCCGCCGTACGATCCGTTGCGGCGGAAGTGATGCCGACGGTCACGGCGACGCCGCCTGTGGTCTGGAAGACCCCCGAACTGCAACCGGAAGGGGGGATGGTTTCGACCCCGCCTTTGCCGACCACCACCCTCGTTCTGTGCGACCCGTATGTTGAGGAGTATTGTATTACCGATGGTCATTTCATCTTCAAGCGTCCCATCCTGCCGCCAGGCAGGACATCGGTGGACGTTTCCTACCCCTATGGTTCGACACAGGACGGTCGGCGCGAACCGCATCATGGAGTGGAATTTCTGAATACCTCCGGGACGCCCGTCCATGCCGCAGGCGATGGGGTGATCCAGTTCGCCGGTCCGGACAGGGAGGCGTCGTACAGTCCGTGGAAGAATTTCTACGGGAATATGATTGTTATCCGTCACGCCAACGAGATGTACACGCTGTACGCGCATTTATCCGAAGTGTTCGTGACGGCGGGGGATGAGGTCAGGGCTGGCGATCTCATCGGCGCGGTGGGGAACAGCGGCGCGGCGACGGGAAGCCACCTGCATTTTGAAGTGCGGCGCGGCGGTGATGGCACCGACTATTTTGCAACGGTCAACCCCGAATTATGGCTCATCCCGGAACGCGACGAACGCGGGGTGTATTATTCCATGATCATGATCTCGGTGGAGGATCAGAACGGAGAGCACCGTTCCGCCGAGTTGACCCTCACGCGCTTCTCCAGCGTATCCGGCAAGGCCGAGAAGATCTATTTTCTGAAAACCTATGTGGACGAAATGGCGCTCGGCGATGAGAACGCCGTCATGGGCAGGCTGCCCGCCGGGCGGTATCGTATCGCTTTGACCGTGAACGGCCATCTTTACGAACGATGGGTTGAGTTAAGATGGAGTAAACTCACGCAGGTTGTGCTTGTTGTGAAATGATATTCTGGTTTATGTCATTCCGAGCGAAGCGAGGAATCCCGCCGCTTAGCAGCGGAGACCCTTCGCCCTGCTCAGGTGACAAAATGGAGAACTATGGGACTGAAACCTGACCACTGGATCCGCAAGATGGCGCGCGAACATCGCATGATCGAGCCGTTCGAAGAGAAACAAGTCCGTGATGGAGTTGTATCCTACGGTGTTTCCTCCTACGGATACGACGTCCGCGTGGCGGACGAGTTCAAGATTTTTACCAACGTCTTTTCCGCCACAGTGGATCCGAAGAACTTCGACACCAAATCCATGGTGGATTACATCGGCGATGTGTGCATCATCCCACCCAACTCGTTTGCCCTGGCGCGGACGGTCGAATACTTCCGCATCCCGCGCAAGGTGTTGACGGTCTGCCTCGGCAAGTCCACGTATGCACGCTGCGGCATCATCGTCAACGTCACGCCGTTCGAGCCGGAGTGGGAAGGCTTTGTGACGCTCGAAATCTCGAACACCACGCCGCTCCCTGCCAAGATCTACGCCAACGAGGGGCTGGCGCAAGTCCTTTTCTTCGAAGCGGATGAGGAGTGCGAAATCTCCTACGCGGACAAGAAGGGGAAATACCAGAAACAACAGTCCATTGTGTTGCCGAAGTTGTAAAGCATGAACTTCTCCAGTCGTGTTTCCCGCCTCGAAGCCGAAGGCGCGTATGCCGTATTGGCGCGCGCACAGGAATTGGAACGTCAGGGACGTGAGATTTTGCACCTCGAACTGGGTCAGCCCGATTTCTTCACGCCGGAGCATGTCAAGGCAAAGGGCATGCAAGCGATCCGCGAGAACCGCACGCGCTACACACCGCCTGCCGGTTTGGCGCGATTCCGTGGGTTGATTGCGGAGTTTGCGGGCAGACAGCGCAATGTCAAAATTACGCCGGATATGGTTGTTGTGGGTCCCGGCTCGAAAGTTGGCTTGTTCTTTCCCACGCTGGCACTGGTCGAGCCGGGCGACGAGGTCATCTATCCCGACCCGGGCTTTCCCACCTACTCTGCGATGATCGGCGTCGCGGGCGGGGTTGGGGTTCCAATTCCGCTCGAGGAGGAAAATCAATTCTCCTTCGATCTGGATGTCTTCGACCGCAAGATTTCCGACAGGACCAAACTCATCATCCTGAACTCGCCCGCCAATCCAACCGGCGGCGTCATTCCGCTCGACGACTTGAAACACATCGCCGAGAAGGCGCAGAAACACAACGCCTGGATCCTGGCGGACGAGATCTACACGCGACTCGTCTACGACGGAATGGGCTCCGCCCCGAGCATCGCTTCACTCGACGGGATGCTTGACCGCACCATCATAGCCGACGGCTTCTCGAAGACCTTTTCCATGACCGGCTGGCGGCTGGGCTACGTGATCGCGCCTCCTAAACTAGCCGAGCGACTCGAACTGCTGGTCACGCACTCGACCGGGTCCACGGCGGAGTTCACGCAATATGCCGGCATGGAAGCCTTGACCGGTCCGCAGGATTTTGTCCAGGAAATGGTGACCGAGTACCAAAAGCGACGTGATCGTCTGGTGGAGTTGGTCAACGCGATTCCCGGAGTTCACGCGCAGAAGCCGCAGGGCGCGTTTTACGTCTTCCCGAATGTCAAATCGTTTGGCATCTCGGAACGGGAGATCCAATTGCGATTGCTCGAAGAGGAGGGAGTGGCTGTTTTGGCGGGATCGGATTTCGGTCCCGGCGGAAGCGGGTATATCCGCCTGTGCTACGCCACATCCATGGAGGTCATTGAACGGGCGATGGAGAAGGTGAGCAGGTTTTTCGAATCACTATAAAAAAGAAGAAGACCGAGGTGATGAGCCTCGGTCTTCTTCTTTATGAGTTCGCAGCATCGACCTTCTTGACATCCTCTATTGCTTTTTTATCGTTTACAAAAGGAAGAAGGATTAATCCCACGACAAAGAAGAATATCAAAGCAAGGATGGCAATCCTAAGATTTCCAAATATCTGATTGGCAAGACCAAAGATCATTGGACCAAGCCAGGATGTTCCGCGCTCGCTAATCTCGTAGATCGAGAAAAATTCAGCCTCTTTGCTTTTAGGGATCATCTGCGCGAACAAGCCGCGGCTGATGGCTTGAGAGCCTCCAAGTACAATCGCTATAAATGTGCCTAAAACTATGAACTCGATTGTTCGTGTATCGCCTTTCATACCGCCGTAGGCATAAATCACAACCGCTGACCATATAACGAGGCTGACGATGATCGCTTGTTTTGCCCCGATCCATTTGGCGAGTTTACCCCAGAAAAGGGCTCCTCCAAAAGCGACGAATTGAATCCAAAGGATTACTGCGATTAGGATGTCTTGTGAAAGTTCAAGTCCACCGGCGAGCAGCGGTGCGGCTGCAAAAGTGGAAGCAACTGCGATTACGGTTTGAATGCCGTCGTTGTAAATTAAATATGCGGTTAAATATTTTGAAGTTTCCGGCAATGTCCGCGCTTTGCGGCGAAGGAATATAATCAACATGATTACCGGTCCCACCATTGGAGGGACCAGAACCGGCAAGATTGCCAGGTCTGTTGACCATTCCTGGACGGTCAACAACTGCAGGACGAACGGTGCTACCAGCGGTGCCCAAATAAAGATGACCACAGGGGAGAGTAGGAGAATGGCAATTGTCCTTGCAGGAGTTTCCATTGTTTCGGAAAGCTGTTTGAAGGCGATGCTGAAAATGTTTTCGCCTTCTGGCATGGTTCGCGCCGCGTGACGTGAGCGAAGTCTTTTCCATGTGACGGTTGAAAAACCCAGCCACCACAAACCTGCAGAAGCTAGGTTGATACGAACGGCGATATCGTCCGGTATACCGAGGGTGCCTCGCAGGGTATATAAGGCTAAATTCAAAGCAAGCAGGATGCCGCCGCCAAGATAGCCCATTGCCCAGCCATAGGATGAAACGCGGTTACGCTCTTCTTCGCTCGCAATGTCTGGCAGGTAGGCGTTATAAAACACGATCGCCGAGCCAAAAGCAAGATTCGCAATAATGAAAAGCAACGGTCCCAGCCACCATGTGCTGGGTGTAATAAAAAACATTGCCGTTGTCGTTATCCCACCGATTGCGGCAAAGAGTTGAAGTAATTGTTTGCGGCGGTGGGAGTAATCTGCGATCGCGCCGAGGATAGGAAGAAATCCTGCCTGAAACACCACCGAAAATGCAATCGCAAATGGAATTACGGAGTCAGGGGCAACGGGGATGCCAAACAACGATACGGTTTTCGAGTCTGCCGCAGCAGCTACTCCTCTTGCAAGACTAGCAACATATGGACCTAAAAATACCGTTCCCACTGTGGTGCTGAAGGCGGAGTTCGCCCAGTCATACATTGCCCAGCCGAAAATCTCTTTTCGATCGTTGACGCTTGCCTGCGGTGCTGTCATTGTTTCCTCCGGGAAGAGTTTTGGCGATTCTATCAGTCAAAACCCCATTTGTCGCACTTTGTTGCGTTAACGCAGTGTTATGGTAGAATCCTGTTGTGCAAGGCATTAGGGAAAGGAGCAAAATTCAAAGCAAAAATACCTTGCGTATATCTAGCCCCTCATATATAATTACCCTTCGCTATCCCGCCAAACCAGCGGGATGGCTTCGTGTGTTTACCGTTCCTGCAAGATCGCCGAAACTTGAATTGCATCTGTTACCTGGCAAGCACTAAGTCTCGGGATGGGAAAAGGTAATTCGTAACGGCGCACATACCCAAGGTCAGGAGTGAACCGAATGTCTTCTACTTTGCCGAAAAAGAGCTATGCGCGTATCCCCGTCAACATCCACCTACCCAATCTAATCGAAGTTCAGCTGGATTCTTTCGAGCGCCTCAAGAAAGAAGGGCTTGGCGATCTGTTCCATGAAGTGTCGCCCATCGAATCCTATAACAAGGGAATGAAATTGTATTTCCCTGGTCGCGGACCCGAAGCGAAACAATGGGGATTGAAGTATTGGTTTGGCGAACCGAAACACACGATCGAAGAATGTGTGGAACGCGACTTGACCTATGCCAGTCCATTGTACGTCTCTGTTTTGCTGGCGGGGTCCGATGTGCCGGAACCCATCAAGCAGGATATTTTCCTGGGCGACTTTCCCGAAATGACCGACAAGGGAACATTCATCATCAACGGGACGGAGCGCGTCGTCGTCTCGCAGTTGATCCGTTCACCCGGTGTGTACTTCGAAGCCCCGACGGATCGCGCGACGGGACGCCTGCTTGCCATGTCCAAACTGATCCCCGATCGCGGGGCCTGGATGGAGTTCGAAACCCGCAAATCCGATTACATCATCCTGAAATTCAACCGCAAACGAACCGTTCCGATTACGGTTTTTTTGCGCGCATTGGCGGCTGTGGATGACGGGATGAAAGACTCTCCGCTGAAGACCGGTTCAGACGAAGAACTCTTATCCCTGTTCAAGGATGTGGATAACAATCCTGAGCGCTTGTTCGTTGCTTCAACTTTTAAGCAGGAACCCGAATGGGATTTGAGCGGCGGGCAGACCATTGCCGAAGCGGCCTTGATTGAGTTCTTCAAGAAGATGCGCCCTGGCGATCCCGCGACCATCGAGAACGCCAGACAATTCCTTGAGGAGCAGTTGTTTGACCAGCGTCATTACGACCTTGAACGCGTGGGTCGCTATAAGCTCAATCAAAAACTCGATCTGGATATTCCCATTCCGCACCGTACGGTAACCAAGAACGATGTGATTCGACTTATCAGACGGATGATTCAAATCAACAATGGAGTCGAACCGCCAGACGATATTGACCATCTTGGAAACCGCCGCGTCAAAACGGTGGGGGAGTTGATCCAGAACAAATTGCGTATCGGCCTCCGCCGTATGGAACGCGTTATCAAGGAGCGTATGTCCATTCGCGATCAGGAGCAACTGTCTCCCGTAACGCTGGTCAACATTCGTCCGGTTGTAGCGGCGCTGCGTGAGTTTTTCGGTTCGTCACAATTGTCGCAATTCATGGATCAAACCAATCCCCTGGCTGAGTTGCGTCACAAGCGCACGCTCTCGGCGCTGGGTCCGGGCGGTTTGCGGCGCGAACGCGCGGGCTTTGATGTGCGCGACGTTCATCACTCGCATTATGGCCGCATCTGTCCCATCGAAACGCCCGAAGGTCCAAACATCGGTTTGATTGGTCGTCTGGCATCCTTTGCCCGCGTCAACGAATACGGTTTCATCGAGACGCCTTATCGCAAGGTTTTCCGGGTCATGGATGCGGACGACGAGCGTCTCGAGGGTCGCACTCTGCGCGAAAATGTGGTGGACCCAAAGACTGAAGAAGTGTTGTTCAAAGCCGGTGAAAAGATAGACGCCAAAATGGCGAAGAAGCTTGCCAAAATCGGCGCACCCGTCGCCATCAAGCCGTACGTTTCGGATCAATATGATTATCTTTCGGCTGATGCGGAGGATAAATATGTGATTGCGCAGGCAAATGCTCCGCTGACCGAGGATCGGGAATTCGTTCGCGAGCGCGTTTCTTCCCGGTATCACTCGGGTTTCATCTTCTCCACGCCGGACGCGGTTGATTATATGGACGTTGCGCCGCATCAGGTTGTCGGTATCAGCGCGGCGTTGATCCCGTTTCTGGAACATGACGATGCGAACCGCGCTTTGATGGGCTCGAATATGATGGCACAAGCCGTTCCACTGGTACGTCCCGAAATTCCGCTGGTTTCCACGGGGATGGAGTACCATGCCGCGTTGGATTCGGGTCAGGTGGTGGTAGCGGAGGCGAACGGTGAGGTCATTTCTGTGACTGGCAACTCGATTACGGTCAAGGAACGAGGCGGCGTTCGCACCTATCCTCTGCGTAAATATCAGCGCTCCAATCAAAGCACTTGCATTGATCAGCGCCCTGCGGTGGTCAAGGGGCAGGTGATCAAGAAAGGCGATATCATTGCCGATTCTTCGTCCACCGATAACGGTCAACTTGCCCTTGGGCAAAATGTTGTCGTGGCGTTCGTTTCCTGGGAAGGCGGTAATTTTGAGGACGCCATCCTGATTTCGGAACGTCTGGTGCAGGAGGATCGCTTTACTTCGGTGCACATCGAAAAATACGAAGTGGAAGCCCGCGATACCAAATTGGGTCCTGAAGAAATTACACGCGATATTCCCAACGTCGGCGATGATGCGATCAAGGATCTCGATGAGAACGGTATTATTCGAATCGGCGCGGAGGTAGGTCCTAATGATATTTTGGTCGGAAAGATTACGCCCAAAGGGGAAAAGGAATTGACGCCGGAGGAACGCCTGTTGCGCGCCATTTTCGGCGAAAAATCCCGCGACGTGAGGGACACTTCTCTGCGCATGCCGCATGGCGAACGCGGGAAGGTTGTGGATGTCAAAGTGTTCACACGCGAAGAGAACTCGGATCTATCTGCCGGTGTGGATATGATGGTGCGCGTCTCTGTGGCGCAACGCCGAAAGTTGACGGCGGGTGACAAAATGGCGGGACGACATGGCAATAAGGGCGTTGTCTCGAAGGTTGTCCCTGTGGAGGATATGCCGTTCCTGGAAGATGGCACGCCCGTTGATATCATCCTTAACCCTCTTGGCGTTCCGGGACGTATGAACATTGGTCAGGTGCTCGAGGTCCATCTTGGTTGGGCGGCAAAACGACTTGGTTATCGGGCTGTCACGCCGGTCTTCGATGGCGCGTCCGAATACGAGATTGAAGCGGAACTGGCGCGCGCCTGGATTGTGGATCAAGCGTGGCGCGAAAGTGCGGCCACTGCCTGGGAGTGGATCAAGGAACAGGGCTATGACCCCGAATCGATCCAGGACGACGATGAAGTACGTAGTTTGTACCTTGCTGAATGGTTGGGCGAGCGTGACTATGATCCGTATGATTTGAAAGATGTTGAATATGCGCGCATGTCCACCGCATCCGAATGGCTCCGTGATCGCGGTTATGATCCGGATATAATTTTCTATCCCGACGAAATCAATCCGCGCGAGCGCGAAGAATATGACAAAGCCGCCATCAATGCCTGCCTGCGCTTGTGGATCGAGAGCGAAGGGCACGGAACGCGAATTGCCGAGTCGCGACTGATGGAGGTCGCCCAGGAGGTCATGCATTCAACCGGTCATCCCATCCCCACCCTCGGTAAGCAGATCCTTCGTGATGGAAAAACGGGCATCCCCTATGATCAGCCCGTCACCATCGGTGTCATGACCGTTCTT
Source organism: Chloroflexota bacterium (assembly GCA_013388685.1). Taxonomy (GTDB): domain Bacteria; phylum Chloroflexota; class Anaerolineae; order Anaerolineales; family Villigracilaceae; genus Defluviilinea. The sequence continues at coordinate 29,032 of JACAET010000034.1, forward strand.
AAGTTGCATCACCTTGTCGAGGACAAGGTACATGCCAGATCCACAGGTCCGTATAGTTTGGTCACCCAGCAACCCTTGGGAGGCAAAGCCCAATTCGGGGGCCAACGTTTTGGCGAAATGGAAGTTTGGGCGCTCGAGGCGTATGGCGCCGCATACACGCTGCAGGAGATGCTCACCGTCAAGTCCGATGATGTGCAGGGACGCGTTAACACGTACGAAGCCATCGTGAAAGGTGAGCCAATCGAAGAACCGAGCATCCCTGCTTCATTCCGTGTGCTGGTCAAAGAGTTGCAGTCGCTTGGTTTGGCTGTGGAAGCGGTAAATGAAAACGGTGAAGTGGTCAGATTTGGTAAAGATGAGGAAAAACAACATCCGCCCAGAATGGATACGGGCTTGTTGGGCATCGGAGAGAAGTTTGTAGGCAAGCGGTAATCTTGACGCTAATCTCGCGAGGTGATAAAATTCCCTCCCGTTGCCAATAGAAAAAGCGGCTATACCCCCGCTCAAATTGCATGGCACTATGAATGAGGCCATCGGTACGTTTTAGATGGCCTCATTTCTTGCGAATACACATTAAATACCAATGAGATAGGAACTGGAGGCTGAACGTGCCGACGATCAATCAAATGGTCCGCAAGGGACGTAAGAACAAGAAGTTAAAAAGCAAGGCTCCTGCCTTGCAATATACGCTTAATTCTTTCAAACAGCGCCGTGTGCGTCAGGCAAAGGGCGCTCCCCAAAAACGCGGGGTATGTACGGTGGTGCGTACGATGACGCCTAAAAAACCAAATTCCGCATTGCGAAAAATTGCGCGTGTCCGTCTGACCAATGGCATCGAAGTTACCGCCTACATTCCTGGCGAGGGACATCAGTTACAGGAACATTCGGTAGTGCTAGTGCGCGGAGGTCGTGTAAAAGACCTTCCCGGTGTCCGTTATCACATTGTGCGCGGTTCGCTTGATACCACGGGCGTGGTAAACCGCAAGCAGGGACGATCGAAATATGGCGCAAAGCGCCCGAAGTAGTGTAATGGAGAAGGAATAGAATGCGTAGAGCGAAACCAGAAAAACGGGAAATGAATCCCGACGTTCGTTACAATAGTGTCACCCTACAAACGTTAATGCAACACGTGTTGAAAAAAGGGAAGCGAAGTCTTGCCGCCAGGTTGGTATATGATGCCCTTGATCTGGTTGCGGAACGTACGGGCAAGAACGCTATCGAAGTATTCGATGCGGCGTTGAAGAATGTTTCACCTGTCATGGAGGTGCGCCCTCGTCGTGTGGGTGGCGCCACCTATCAGGTTCCAATGGAAGTTTCTGCTGATCGTCGTCTGACGCTTGCCATTCGCTGGATATTGTCGGCAACCCGTGAGCGGTCTGGAAAATCATTCCCGGACAAGCTGGCATCGGAGCTAATTGACGCATCCAATGAAACCGGCGCCGCCATCCGCAAGCGCGACGAGACTCATAAAATGGCTGAGGCAAACCGCGCTTTTTCCCATTATCGTGTTTAAGGTTTATTGAGCAACCAGGATCTCCACTAGAATGGCACGCGCATATCCGCTTGAGAAATATCGAAATATAGGCATTATCGCCCACATTGACGCCGGGAAAACGACAACGACCGAGCGTATCATGTTCTATACCGGCAAAACCCACCGTATCGGTTCTGTGGATGACGGCACTACAGTTACCGACTGGATGGTTCAGGAACGAGAACGTGGTATTACCATTGTGTCTGCTGCTGTTTCGGCGGAATGGAAGGGTTATCAGATCAATATCATTGACACACCTGGACACATTGATTTTACCGCCGAGGTGCAGCGCTCTCTACGCGTCCTTGACGGCGGGGTTGTTGTTTTTGATGCTGTCCAGGGTGTTGAACCTCAATCCGAAACCGTATGGCGCCAGGCGGATCGTTACGGGGTCCCCCGAATTTGTTTTGTCAACAAAATGGACCGCGTCGGCGCATCTTACGAGCGGACGATTGCCACCATCGTGGACAGGCTTGGCGCCAACCCGATTCCCATGCAAATCCCCATAGGTTTTGAAGCCACATTCAAAGGAGTTGTGGACCTCCTCACAATGCAGGCATGGATTTGGGAAGATGATCTTGGCAAAGAGCCCAAGGCGATCGAAATACCTTCGGACTTGAAAGAACAAGCGCAGGAAGCCCGTGCCAAGATGGTCGAAAAGATCGCTGAGCTTGACGATGATTTGACCATGAAATTTCTGGAAGCTCAGGAGATCGGCGTTGAAGAATTGAAATCCGCCCTTCGAAAAGGAGTGATTGCGAACAAAGCCGCGCCCGTCTTTTGTGGTTCTTCGCTCAAAAATAAAGGCGTTCAGATATTATTGGATGCGGTTGTGGACTATCTGCCTTCCCCCGCAGACATTCCGTCTGTCAAGGCGTCAGAACCTGGCAATCCGGAAAACACATTTGAATTGCCAGCACAGGATGATGCGCCCTTGAGCGCCCTTGTTTTCAAGATTGTGACTGATCCGTATGTCGGGCGTCTGGCATACATTCGAGTGTATTCTGGCGTTTTGAGTCAAGGGCAAACTGTTCAAAATAGCACCAAAGGCAAAAAGGAACGGATTGGCAGATTGATCCGTATGCACGCAGATCGGCGCGAAGATATTACCGAAATTCGGGCGGGCGATATCGGCGCTGTTCTTGGGTTCAAAGAAAGTTTTACCGGCGATACCCTTTGCGATACCAAGAACCTTGTTCTCGAAAGTATATCCTTTCCGGAACCTGTTATCTCGATTGCTATTGAACCCAAAAGCACGAGCGATCAGGAAAAAATGGGAGAGGCGCTCCGGAAACTGGCGGAGGAGGATCCAACCTTCCGTGTTCGTTCTGACGAAAACACAGGTCAGACCATTATTTCCGGCATGGGCGAATTGCATCTCGATATTATCGTAGACCGTCTTCTGCGAGAATTCAAAGTGCAGGCAAATGTCGGCGCGCCGCGTGTTTCATATCGCGAATCCATTACCAAGCCTGTGAAAGAAGTAAACTACAAGTACGCAAAACAATCCGGCGGCAAGGGGCAATACGGTCACGTTGTCTTTTCTCTGGAGCCAGGCGAACGCGGCAGTGGAATTCTCTTTGAAAACAAAATTATCGGCGGTGCCATACCCAAAGAATACATTCCTGCCATCGAAAAAGGTTTTCGGGAAGCGTGTGAAACCGGCGTTTTGGCGGGATACCCGGTCGTTGACTTGAAAATCACGCTGTTTGACGGTTCGTATCACGAAGTTGACTCCAGTGAAATGGCTTTTAAACTGGCGGCTTCCATTGGCTTTAAAGAAGGTGTGCAAAAGGCAAATCCCATTTTGCTCGAGCCTATGATGAAAGTGGAAGTGGTGGTGCCTGAGGAATATCTTGGCGACGTAATGGGACAGCTCAACAGCCGACGCGGCTTGATCCAGGGGATGGAAGTCCGCCCGGGAAATGCGCAGGCTATTCGAGCCATGGTCCCCCTCGGCGAAATGTTTGGATATGCCACTCAACTTCGTTCCGCTACGCAAGGACGCGGGGTTTTCAGTATGGAATTCGATCACTACGCGCCTGTATCTCAATCGGTCGCGCAGGAAATTTTGAAATAATAATTTCTTTTTGGATAGCAAAGGAGATTCATCCATGGCGAAGGAAAAATACGACAGGAGCAAGCCGCATCTGAACGTGGGGACGATGGGGCACATCGACCACGGGAAGACGACCTTGACGGCGGCGATCACGAAAGTGGCGGCGCTGATGGG